>JBAXHD010000004.1:0-113384 GCA_037139095.1 Actinomycetota bacterium | reverse complement strand
CCACGGCATTGCCCGAGTCTCGTCGGGGTCAGATGACACGAGCGGCACGAAGTCGCCAACCAACACCGGAGTCAGCGGTGGGAGTTCTTCGGGCAAGACACGCTCAACGGCCGGCGCGTCGGGGACTTCGGTTTCGTCTGATGAGGCCTCAGCGTGAAAAGCCAGTTGCGGCTCGACCGCCACTACATCGTTGGGCTTACGAACTGGTCGACGAATGCGGCGCAGTTCGCTGGTGGCATCACGGTCGGCCACTCTGAACAAGCGCGGGCGCGGCTCGCGGCGATCGTCGAGAGTCCACCCGCGTGGCACCACCATTGCATCGGCATGGCGACGGCACACAACGCCAGCGCGAAGCGGCGGTGCACCATCGGGCACGGTATCGAGCCAAACCAAGAGGCGATCGGGATCCATGCCATACGCAACGCCAGCCGGCGCGGAGCATCCTGGACGTTCACAGAGGCGACCCATGACGACAAACGTACTACTGCGCCGTAGCCGGAATGAGTTTCATCGACGCTCGGTCGTGAAGTGCTTAGACCTGGCGGCCGAGGAAGCAGAGCAACTGAGTCTGCGCATCGGCTCCGGCGGGCGCTTCGACCTTGGCACCGAACACGCCGGGCTGGCGAATCGCTGCGTCGAGCGGAAGGAGACCCGACAACGCGCCTTCGACCGCCGCGGGATCGAGCGACTCGTCGCCACCCACGGCGCGGGCCAGATCCCAGGTGTGCACCAACACGTCGTTGCAGATCAGTCGGCCGATGAGTTGCTCGGCAGGCATCGGACCAAACGGGCCCGGCACGTTCTGGCTGAGATCGCCGGTGCTGAGGCCAGAGATGAACTGAGCCTGTGCGCTTGACCATGCGGCCGCGATATCTGCGTCAGCAGCAACCTCAACCGGAGCGCCGCTGGAGAGCAGCGCGCCGATGCGGCTGAGGTTGTTGGCCACATGTACCACAACATCGCGAGCAGTCCAGTCGCCACACGGCGACTGATTGCCCCAGGCGCTTGAGTCGGTTGCGCGCACTCGTGCGTCGAAACCCTGGAGAAGACCTGTGACCCGCTGAATGACGTCGTTGCTCATCGGGCCATCGTAGAACGTTGCGTTCACGAGGGTACAAACTTTTCATGACGTGGGCCGATCGAACCAATTTGCGCGAAAGGAGTTGCGATCAGAGCGCCATGTGCCAAACTTGACGCCGATGAGCGATCTGGACCAGCGCCTACGCCGCTATGTGGCTGCAGCAATTGAAGGCGACGACGTGGCCATTCGCGAGTTGGTCCGCGCCACCCAGCCCATCATCTGGCGGATGTGCTCAGCACTTGGTTCGCCCGGCGAAGAAGACGACCTCGTTCAAGAGACGTTTATCCGAGTGCTTCGTTCGCTACCGACTTACCGAGGCGAGGCCTCGGTAACTGGTTGGATGCTGGTGATCGGTCGGCGAGTGTGCGCCGACCATATTCGTTCACGCAAGCGCCATCGCCGCTTGGTCGATGCCCTCACGACCAACGCCACCGACATCGTCTTCGCCAACTCAGACCCTGCCGTTTGGGAGATTCTTCAGCGCCTAGATCCCGACCGCCAAGAAGCATTCGTGCTCACCCAAGTGGCGGGACTGTCGTACGACGAAGCCGCAGCCGCGATTGGCTGCCCGGTAGGAACAGTGCGCTCACGCGTGGCCCGAGCTCGAGCCGATTTGGCCACCGAAGTACGGGCCGCTGAAGCGTCGTAACCGCAAGAATATGCGGCTTTGTTTGTGGGCGATACCGGTCTCGAACCGATGACCTCTACGGTGTGAACGTAGCGCTCTACCAACTGAGCTAATCGCCCGAAGGCGCTCGTATGGTAGCAGCGCACAGCCGCAGCGCCTACTCGTTGACCAACGCCGCGTTCGTTGATTCGATCATCGCGACTGAGCCAACCGCACGCACACCTGCCCCATGCCTTGACGGTCTCGGTGAGACTCGGTTCCTTGGGTGCACACCGCATCGAATGAGATCAGCGACTGCACAACGCCGTCGTTGGCACCATTGCACAGCACCTCAATGGCATCGCCGTTGTCGGCGATATCAACACACGAGCCGGCCTCGATGAGGTTGTCGGGTTTGATCGGAGAACCTGGCTTTGTGAACGCTGCATTCACCAACACGAAGGCAATTCCGAGCACACCCATCACTGCCATGAACCGCCAAGGAAACTTTGATGGCGTCGGCGCAATCACTACGTGCTGCGCCGCCGAGGCAGCGTTGTACCCAGACCGAGGGGTCGCCCCACCTGCTTGCGCAGCGCTGCCATAGGCGGCCCGACGAGCACGGTCGAGGCTCAGGTCGTAGGCAGCACGTGAAGCGGGGTCAGAGAGCACCCTCCATGCGTTGTTAATCTCAGCCATCCGAACGGCCGATGACTCGCCTTTGGCATCTGGGTGAAACCGCCGCGCGAGAGTGCGATACGCAACGCGAATGTCTTCGCGACTTGCTGCAGGCGATACTCCGAGGCATTCGTAATGGTTGACGATGCGCCTACGTTAGACAGGCAACGCATCGAGCGCATCGCTGAGTGGACTAGTAACCGCGATCGAGATGAACCGGACCGATGAGCTCGGCACCCTCGGCATATAGCCGCACGTTTTGGGTAATGCGTGCCGACAGCAACGGCACAGCCATCTCTGGAGTGTTGGCCACATGCGGCGTGATGATGCAGTTCGGCAGCGACCACAACGGGTGCCCCTCGGGAAGCGGCTCAGGGTCGGTGACATCGAGACCAGCGCCGCCGATGATGTTGTTCTGCAACGCCCACACGAGATCGTCGGTGACAACGTGCCGGCCACGCGCCACGTTGATGAGCCACGCATGCGGCTCCATCATCTCAAGCTCGCTGCGCGAGATCATGCCCTCAGTATCGGGGGTGAGGGCTAGCGCAAGCACCACAAGGTCGGCGCCGGGTAAGCAATGCGCATACTGGTCGGGCTCGACCACGATGTCGGCGCCATCCATCTCTTGCACCGTGTTGCGCACAACAGTGACGTGACAATCGAACGGCTTGATGAGACGCAGGAACGCTTCGGCAATGCCGCCGCCGCCCAACACGGTGACACGGGCACCCGTGAGGTTGGTGCCCTGTGGGCGACCCCACGAGGCGGCTCGCGAATAGGTGCTGAGGCCGCGCATGCCCGCCAACGCCAGCGTGAGCGCCATCTCGGCGCAGGGTTCGGCGAAGACACCCTTGGCGCAGGTCCAGAGGCGATCGTGGTCGATCAGATGGACAAAGGGCTCAATGCCAGCAAAGGGCAACTGCACCCACCGAATGTGATCGGCATCGGCGAGCGTGTCGGCAAGAAGATTGGCATCTTTGCCACTCGCCCAGACCAATGCCTCGGCATCGGCAAGATCAACAACTTCTCCGCCGCCGGCGACGATGGCATCGGCCATCCAAGACGGAGCGAACGAGGGCCCGAGCGCGACACGGGGCGCGTTGGTACTTGGCATGATGCCGAAACGCTAGCGGTTCGCGAGGAGTCGCGACGCAACTGTCTCGCCGCTCTCGACCGCTCCCTCGAGGTAGCCCGTCCAGGTTGCCGTGTGCTCACCAGCAAAGTGAATGCATCCGTGAGGCTGTCGCAGTAGATCCCAAAAACGAGTGACTTCGCCAGGGCGGTACACGCAATAGCTGCCGCCAAACAGCGGCAGCCCCGACCATGCTTGCGAGAAGCCACCCAGCGGCGGCGGCAGTACTGGGTACATCTCGCGTTGGCTGAGCTCTATCGCGCTCATGCGCTCGCTCTCGGTGAGCTCGGCCAAACGCGTTCCGCCATCGCCACCGGTGTAGCCCATCAAGATTCCGGACTCGGCCGGATCACCAACGGTTGGCTCATACACGCGCTGCGCCCGACCAGTTGTTGTGGCGTAGCCGGCGGGCCACACGCGCTCTGGATATTGCAACGCTGTCTTGGTGACACGGCCGTAGCCAAGACCGTGCACGGCCGCTGCGAGCGCCTGAGGCAACGGCGGGTCGAACAACACAGAGCGCAGCGGCACCAGCGAGCAAGCAAGCACCACCTGATCTGCGTGATATGTGTTCGCAACCGAGCGCACGTGAGCCCCGGTTTCGTCGATGGTGATTGCTTCGACCGGCTGGCCAAACCGAATCATTCCCGCCGGCAACGCCGAAGCGAGCCCAGCCGTAACACCGCTGACTCCCCCAACAATGCGCTGCGCCACCACCTCGTGATGCGGTGTGGCAGCCGCTTCGTAGAGCGCTCGCTGCTGAGCAATAAACAGCGCCGACACCTCGCGTGGCTCAGCCGCAAACTCGCCCTGCATATTGCGTGCTGCGAATAGCCGGGCCAGTTCGCCGAGTTCGAGCTGATCGATGATGTCGGCTGCCGACAACGCATCGAAGTGCGCCGCCTGCGGATGCAGCCCAGGCTGGGCGGGGTCATGTATACCCACCGCTACCGAGGCAAAGAAGTCCTCGAGGCGATCGAGTTCATCGCCTAACTGTGAGTCAATGCGAGCGAGGTCTGCTGGGCCGAGCAGCGCTCCGTCGCGGAACAACCAGCGCCGAATGGTTGTCCAAGCGGTGGCGTTGTCGTCCATGCGCAGGCCGAACCGATCGACGAGGCCACGCATACGCGAATGCACGTTGTCGACCCATTCGGCACCCGCCTCAGCACATTGCCCATTGATGAACTCGGCGCTACGGGTGAAGGCGCGACCGCCCACTCGGTTCGAGGCTTCGAGCACGGTGACTTCGCATCCGGCGTTGTGCAGCAGCTCGGCGGCCGTCAGGCCAGCGAGCCCTGCGCCCACAACAACAATTCGCATGATGTTGGCGGATCAGTTGCCGGTGAAGGTAGCGGCGATTTCGGAGCCCGATTGGCCGCCCCGACGAAGCACCAGAGCAACAATCGCGACCGCCATCAAGGTGGCGCCAATAAACAGCGTGGCCATTGCCGCGACCTCGGGGCGAATGATTCCACCCGACAAGCCAAAGACATAGTTGGGGAACGTTGTGACACCGGCAGGACTCACGAAGCTGGTGGACACAACGTTGTCGAGGCTAAGCGTGAAGGCGAGCATTCCGCCCGACAACACAGCGGGCATCACCAGCGGCAAGGTGATCTGCCAGAAGGCGCGTGTGGGAGTAGCGAACAGGTCGGCGGCTGCTTCTTCGAGGCGAGCATCGAGCCCCGAAACGCGAGCACGAACGATGAGCGTGACCACAGCAGAGCTGAACACCGTATGCACCAGCACAATCGGCAAGAGGCCTTCGCGGAACGGGCCACCGAGACGCACGAACCAACTGAGCTGCCCAGCGCCATCGACGATCTCGGGGGTGACCAAGATGAGCAGGATGACTCCAACGAAGCCAGCGGTCCACTTGCCCGGCTTTCGGGCGAGCGTGAGTCCGGCCAACGTGCCGAGCACTAACGCAAGCAACGTGCTGATGACCGCTACCTCAATGGACACCTTCACTGAACTCGTGAGCGTGGTGTTGTCGAGCATGCGCGACCACCACACGGTGGAGAAGCCAGTCCATTTGAAGATGCTCTTGAACTCGTTGAACGACATCGCCACAAGAAACAAAATGGGCGTGAACAAAAACGCGATGACAACCGCAGCCCATGCGCCGAGCGCGTTGGTGATGCTGAAGTACTTCTTCATCGCGCAACCACGGCTACTGCTCGGTTTGCTTTGAGCAGTTTTGAGATGAACCAGAAGCAGGTAGCCAGCACACCGAGCACCAGAAGGATCGAAATAATCAGTGACACTGCGATTGCAGAGCCAGAGGCCGCGTCTTGCGCCTTGAAGTACTGGTTGGCAACCTCGGCTCCGATCATGTTGCCCTTGGCTCCACCAAGCAGCGCCGCTGTGACGTAGTCGCCCGACAACGGCACAAACACCAAGATCAAACCAGCAACGATTCCGGGCCCAGCCAACGGCAGGGTTACTTGAAGGAACGTTCGAATGCGATTGGCGCCGAGATCTTTCGAGGCTTCGCGCAGGTGCAACTCGACCCGGTCGAGAGCCACCCACAGCGGGAAGATCATCAACGGCAAGTAGTTGTAGACAATGGCGATCTGTACCGCAGTACGCGTATCAAGAATCTGAATCGGTCCGCTGCGCAATGCTTGACCGAACGTGAACCAATGACCCGACTGCAAAAAGTTAGACACGAAACCACGCGGCTGCAGCACGATTCGCCACGCAAGGGTGCGCAACAAAAAGTTGGCGAAGAACGGAACCATCAGCAACGCCAGCACCGCTGTCTTTGCCTTCGGGCCAACTTTGAATGCAAGCAAATAGGCCACCGGCAGGCTGATCAGCAGACACAGCACCGTGCCGAGAATCGATGTGAACATCGTCTGCTTGAGCAGCGACGCAAATGAACCGCTGACAACCTCGTGATAGCGATCGAGGCTGGGCGAACTGAGATCAACCTTGCCGGGCGAGCCGGTGACTTTGCGGCCGAAGCTATTGACGATGACAAGGCACACCGGCACGACAAAGAGAAACACGTACCAGACAAACGATGGAATCGCGAGAAGGAACTTCGGGGCGCGCAGCCACGTGCGTTGCTGCCGTGGCTGCGCTCCGAGTGTTGCCGCCATGGGTCAGCCGCCAGCCTTGGCTTTCACATCGCTGTAGATCTTCACAATCTTCTCCTGCGCCGAGTTCACTGCGCCCGAACGCATGGTTGCCACTTGCGCATCGTCGAAGAAGACCATGTCTTTGAAATCGATGTCGGCCGCAAGGGCATCGACGCCTTTGATGCCGGTGTTGTAGCCATGGAAGTTGAGATCTTTCACGCTGTTGGCGGGATCAAGGATGAAGTTGATGAAGTCGTATGCAGCATCGACGTTCTTCGCGCTCTTGAGGATGCACCAGTTGTCCATCCAGAGTTCGGTCACTGGAGTGCCGATGCCCCACTTGTAACGACTTGGGTCGTCCTTGGCCTCTTTAACGCTGAGCAGACCCTGACGAGCGTCGCCGTTCCACACCTGCGACAACGCGTAGCTGCCGGTGGTGAGGTTCACGCCTGGGTACGAGTCGAAGGCTTTGATGTGCTGAGCAAACTCGTTCACCATGAACTTTGCACACGCATCGAGGTCTTCGGTCTTCTCGGTGGTCCAGTCGATGCCGTTGGCCCAGAAGTAGATGCCAGCAAGGTTTGGCGGCGTATCGATCACGCTGGTCTTGCCGCTGGCTTCGGTCTGGGCCACCTTGATGAAGTCGGCCCACGTCTTGATCTCGGTCTTCACAATGGTGGTGTCATAGATCCAACCAGTGGTGCCCCAGTTCTTACAGACGCTGTATTTATTGCCTGGGTCCCATGTCTGGTTCGCATAGGCAGGATCGAGATTCGAGAAGTTAGGAATTCTTGTCTTGTCGAGCTCAGCAAGCATGCCGGCTTTGGCCAGTTGCGGGATGTACACGCCAGTAGGAACCACCATGTCGAAGCCCGACGAGCCGCCGCCCTGAACCAGCTTCTGAATGGCCTCTTCGTTTGAGTTGAAGATGGTGAGGCTGATGTTGCCCCAGCTCTTCAACAGATCGGGATCGTCGTACTCGGCCCACGTAAACATGTTGAGATTCTTGGCGAACTTCTTCGGCTCCGTGCCGCCCGAATTCTGCGAAGCATTGGTATTCGAGCTTGAGCTACTGCCACATGCAGCGAGCGCAGCGAGTGCAGCGGCTCCACCGCCGAGTGCCAAGAATCGGCGACGGTTGATGGTGGCAGCCACGCGCTGAGCTGCCTGTTTCGAAATCAGAATTCGAGTGGTGTCGTCTGAGTGATTCATTGCGTATGGCCCTTTCTGGAGACCTCTTCGGCACGTGCGGCCAAGTGTGGAATGTAGGTGAGTTGACAGGATTGTCGGCGAACCCGACGACTATTCGAGAGCAATTTCCTCAGCTGGATCGGGCAGCACCAGATCGGCCTGCTCGGCGGAGAATTGATACACCTCGGAGTCGTCCCAGTGACAAAACACTGGATCGCCGGGAGCCAAGCGCGGCGCGCCTTGGCGGGGAAGCATCGAGAGCACATCGCGCTCGGCGGTGCGAACCACGTATTGCAGCACATCGCCATAATGCGAGACACCCGCAACAGTGCCCGCAATCACGTTGTGAGCGCGGCCGGGATCGGCGCTGCTGAGCTGAATGCATTCGGGGCGGATAGCGGCCAGCGCTGGCTGGCCTTGCGCAACGCGCTGTTCGGGAGTTGATGACACGAAGATGGTGCCGTCGTTCGCGCGTACACCTTGGCCGGTAGAGACACCGCGCCAGAAGTTGTTGCGACCAATGAAGCCAGCAACAAATGCCGACGATGGCCGCTCGTAGACGGTCTCTGGATCGGCGAGTTGTTCGATGTGACCGTCGAGCATGATCGCAATGCGATCGCTCATACCCATCGCCTCTTCTTGGTCGTGCGTAACGAAGACGAAGGTGATGCCCAGTTGGCTCTGAAGCAGCTTGAGCTCTATCTGCATTTCTTCGCGAAGCTTGCGGTCGAGCGCGCCAAGCGGCTCGTCGAGCAACAGCACACTGGGTCGGTTCACCAGCGCACGGGCCAGCGCAACGCGCTGCTGCTGGCCACCAGACATTTGGCGAGGCTTGCGATCGGCAAGCTTGGTCATCTTCACCATGTCGAGCGCTTCGGCCACCCGAACGGCGATGTCGGCTTTAGAGACGTGGCGTTGACGCAGGCCGTATGCCACGTTCTCGGACACTGACATGTGGGGAAACAATGCGTACTGCTGAAAGACGGTGTTCACGTCTCGCTTGTAGGGCGGAACACCCTGCACGAATTCGCCGCTGATGCGAATGTGACCTTCGTCGGGTTGCTCAAAGCCAGCGAGCATGCGAAGGGTTGTGGTCTTGCCACAGCCGCTAGGGCCTAACAACGACAGGAACTCGCCTGCACGAATGTCAAGGTTGAGCTTGTCGACGGCCACCATCGAGCCAAAGCGCTTGGTGACGTCGACGAGTTCGACGCTGCCGCGGTCTTGACTCATACCCTCGAACCCCCATCTTTACGGTGTCGTTAGTGTAGACACCGCGCTCAACGGCAAACGAACCAGCTACGTCTCGTGCCGGACCATTTCACGCTGCCGAAACAACTCAATTCGTTTGCCCTTCCACGAGCAGAGGTGCAGTATCGACACTCATGGACCAACAAAACGTTCCCGCCGCAGACAGCGTTGAGGCATTGCAGCAAGCAGCGCGACGCCATTTGTGGGGACACTTCACCCAACTCAGTGGATTCCAGACAGAACCGCTGCCCATCATCGTGCGCGGCGAGGGCAACTACGTTTTTGATCAGCACGGCCATCGGCTGCTCGACGGACTCTCGGGACTGTTCACAGTGCAGGTAGGCCACGGGCGCCGCGAGCTCGCCGAGGCAGCAACGCAACAAGCGGCCACCCTGGCCTATTTCCCGTTATGGAGTTTCGGTCACGAGCCCGGCATTCGGCTCGCTGCTCGTCTTGCCGAGCTGGCTCCCGGCGATTTGAACCGTGTGTTCTTCACATCAAGCGGAAGCGAGGCTGTCGAAAGCGCATGGAAATTGGCGGTGCAATACTTCGCCGAGATTGGCCAACCGATGCGTCGCAAAATCATCAGCCGGCACTACGCATACCACGGCACCACGCTCGGAGCGCTTTCGATCACGGGTATTCCAGCCATCAAGAATCCGTGGGAGCCGCTGCTACCGGGCACCGTGAAGGTAGTGAACACCAATAGCTATCGCTGCGGAATGTGCGCCGCTGCCGGATCATGCACCTTGGCCTGCGCCGACGACATCGAGACGCGCATCATCATGGAAGGCCCTGATTCGGTTGCTTGCGTCATCCTCGAACCGGTGCAGAACACTGGCGGAGCGCTCGTGCCTCCCCCGGGATATTGGAAGCGGGTGCGCGAAATATGCGATCGCTACGGCGTTCTGCTCATCAGCGACGAAGTGATCTGCGCGTTTGGTCGCCTCGGACATTGGTTCGGTTGCGAGCGTTTCTCCTATCAGCCCGACATGATCACCTTCGCAAAGGGCGTCACGAGCGGCTATGCCCCATTGGGCGGCGTGATCGTGAGCGACCGAATCGCTGCCCCGTTTCTTGAAGAGGGCCGCACCTTTCTGCATGGTCTCACCTTTGGTGGCCACCCGGTGAGTTGCGCTGTAGCCCTTGCCAACCTCGACATTCTCGAACGCGAAGACCTACCCGGAAATGTGTTGCGTAACGAAGCAATCTTCGACGACGTGATGGCTCGCATCGCCGAGACTCCAATTGTTGGCGAGGTTCGCGGCTGCGGCTATTTCCGTGTTGCCGAACTCGTGAAGGACAAGCAGAGCAAGACCACGTTCACCGACGACGAATGCGACTGGCTGCTGCGCGGCTATCTCTCACCAATGCTGTACAAGGCCGGACTCTTTTGCCGCGCCGACGATCGAGCCGATCCGGTAGTGGTGCTCTCGCCGCCGCTCACATGCGGGCCCGACGAGTTGCGCTTCATCGGCGACACGGTCGTTGAGGTGTTCAACAACGCGTGGGAAGCATTTCAAGGGCGCTGACCATCACCACTTGGCGTAGCGCGCGAGCGCTAAGCATTCGCTCGGTACAAGTTCACAATTCAACAACAGAGCTGAGGTGCTATGTCGAACACCGATCACCAAACCTTTGATCACAGTTGCGAGGCCTGTCGAATCGTTGACCGTTTCGATGGCATTGAGGATGGCCAACTCGGAAAGCCCGGCCACTACAAAATCCTCGACGAACGAACGCTGTTCACCACGCTTCGCAAGGCGGAAGGCTCAATTGCCGATGGGGTCACCGCTTTCGCTGGATCAATGAAGTTCGTGTATATCCACGGCATCTGGTTTGGAATTTGGGTCGCCCTCAACGTCGGCCTCATTGGTGCAGGCGCCAAGTTCGACAAGTTTCCCTTTGGCTTGCTCACAATGATCGTGTCGCTTGAGGCCATCTTCTTAGCCACATTTGTGATGATCAGCCAGAACCGTCAGGCCGCCCGCTCCGATATTCGCAGTCGTCTCGACTTTGAGGCCAACCTGCGTTCAGAGATCTGGTCGGTGCACATCGGTACAGCTCTCAAGATCGACCTACAACACGTGGAAGAACTTGTGCAACGGGCGATCGCTGCGTCTCAAGAACAGCTTGAAAGCGAAGCCTCGTGATCGGCCTCAACTGTTGATGTTGGCCATCACGTGCTTGATGCGCGTGTAGTCGTCGAGCGCGTAGGCCGACAGGTCTTTGCCATAGCCACTCTTCTTGTAGCCGCCGTGTGGCATCTCGGCCACGAGTGGAATGTGAGTGTTAATCCACACGCATCCGAAATCGAGGCGCTTCGACATGCGCATCGCCCGACCAAAATCGCGTGTCCATACCGATGAGGCAAGGCCGTACTCGACACCGTTGGCCCAACGCACAGCCTCGTCTTCGTCGGTGAACTTCTGCACGGTGATGACCGGGCCGAACATTTCGTTCTGCACCATTTCGTCGTTCTGACGAAGGTTGGCCACAACCGTTGGGGCGTAGAAGTAGCCCGACGCACCAACACGAGCGCCGCCCGCAACAACGTTGGCGTGATCGGGAGCACGATCGAGGAAGCCGCTGACCCGGGCCAGTTGATTGGCATTGTTCACGGGACCGTAGAGCACGTCTTCGTCGTCGGGCATGCCGGTCTTGATGCCAGCCGCAGCGGCGCCGAGTGCAGCAACGAACTCGTCGTACACACCTGGAGCAACGAGCACCCTCGTTGCGGCAGTGCAGTCTTGGCCGGCGTTGAAGAACCCGGCAGTAGAGATGCCTTCAACCGCGGCCTCAATGTCGGCGTCGTCGAACACGACCACCGGAGCCTTGCCGCCAAGCTCAAGGTGAAGACGCTTGAGACTGTGCGAGGCGGCCTCGGCAACTTCCATGCCGGCGCGCACAGAGCCTGTGATGCTGACCATAGAGGGGATGTCGTGCACGACCATTGAGCGGCCGGTATCGCGGTCGCCGCAAATCACGTTGAACACGCCAGCTGGCAAGAACTCGGCGGCGATCTCAGCGAGCAGCGTTGCACTCGCGGGTGTGGTGTCGCTGGGCTTGAGCACCACGGTGTTACCCGCAGCCAGAGCTGGCGCAAACTTCCACACCGCCATCATCATCGGATAGTTCCACGGCGCCACTTGCGCGCACACGCCAACCGGCTCCCGGCGGATGTAGCTGGTCATGCCGCGCATGTATTCGCCAGCAGACTTGCCATCAAGGTTGCGTGCCGCAGCTGCAAAGAAGCGAATCTGATCGACCATCGGCGGAATCTCTTCGCTGCGGGTAAGCCCGATGGGCTTGCCGGTGTTTTCGACCTCGAGCGCAATGAGCTCATCGGCGCGAGCCTCGACAGCATCGGCGATTCGGAACAACGCCAGCGACCGCTCTGACGGCGTGCTGTCTTTCCAGTCTTCAAACGCTGCAGCGGCAACGGTCATGGCGTGATGCACATCGGCTTCGCCCGACAACGCAGCTGTTGCGTACTGCTGCCCGGTTGACGGATTGATGATTGCGGTGGTGCGACCATCGGCCGCATCAGCATGCTGACCATTGATGAAGTTCTGGAAACCCTGCATGGGCTTGGTCCTCTCGTGAATATCGGATCTGCGCATCGACGAGATCCGGCAGAAATCTAGATCACCGAGGCGCAGCGCTCAACACAACGCGTCACAGCACCTCTGCAGAAGTTGGCAGTATGTTCCTATGACCACTCCCCCAGTCGTTCCGTCCGGCCTACGTACCGTTGGAGTACCGCGCGAGATCAAGACCGCTGAATACAGAGTGGCGATGACCCCCGATGGTGTGCGCGAGTTCGAACGTCACGGCATTGATGTGTTCATCGAAACTCATGCCGGCGAGGGTGCCAGCATTGCCGATGCCGACTATGTCGCTGCTGGCGCAACCATCGTCCCCAGCGCGGCCGATGCATGGGCGCAAGAGATGGTCGTCAAGGTCAAAGAGCCAAAGGCCGAAGAGTTTCAGTTCTTGCGATCCGACCTCACGCTGTTCACGTACTTGCATCTGGCTGCGTATCCCGAAGTGGCGTCGGCGCTGTTGGCTGCAGGCACCACGGGCATCGCCTACGAAACGGTGCAAACCGAAAATGGCGCGCTGCCGTTGCTTGCTCCGATGAGCGAAGTAGCAGGTCGCCTAGCACCACAGTTGGGTGCGCATTATCTCGAGCGGCACAACGGCGGCCGCGGTGTATTGATGGGTGGCGCGCCCGGCGTGCGGCCCGCCAAGGTCGTGGTGCTCGGAGCCGGCAACGTTGGCTGGAACGCTGCGTGGATTGCAGCAGGGATGGAGGCCGAGGTCGTGCTGTTCGATAAGAACATCGATCGCCTCCGCTGGGTTGACCAGATTCAGAAAGGTCGCGTGGTCACGTTGGCCTCGAACCGGGGGGCGATTGAACGCAACATCGCAGATGCCGACTTGGTGATCGGCGCGGTGCTCGTCGCGGGCGGTCGCGCTCCGGTTGTCGTGAGTGAAGACATGGTGCGCAGCATGAAACCTGGTGCCGTCATCGTCGACGTCGCGATTGATCAGGGTGGCTGCGTCGAGACAATCCACGAGACCACACACAACGACCCGGTGTACAACCTGCATGGGGTGCTTCATTACGGGGTTGGCAACATGCCCGGCGCTGTTCCGCACACGAGCACCTACGCGCTCACCAACGCGACGCTGCCCTATCAACTTGAGGTCGCGATGTTCGGCGCTGGCGGCGCGGCGCGCCGCGATGCGGCCCTCGCCCACGGGATCAACACGGTCGCAGGTCAGATCACCAATGGGCCAGCAGCCGAAGCGTTAGGCATGAGCTACGGCGACCCAGTGGTACTGCTCGCACGATAAGCAACCGGCCAACGAAGCCTCTGCCAGCGAGGACGACTAGCGTCGTCGATATGTCAGTTTCCGTTTTCGACCTTGATCTACCAACGCTTGATCTGCTTGACGTTCCTTTCGATCAGGCACAAAGCGTTATGCGCGACATGGCCGCCGAGCATTGGATCGTGCGCAATCCGTTTGGGTTTACCGTGCTGCGCTACGACGACGTCGCTGCGGTGCTGCGCGACAAACGCTGGCACAACGCCGCCGGAGTCTTGCCAGAAATGATGGGCATCACCGACCCCGAGTTTCTCGCACGCGACCGCGTCAGCATTCTCAGCGCTGAGGGCGATACGCACACCCGGCTGCGCCGTCTTGTAGCTCCTGCGTTTTCTCCCCGCGCTGCCGACCGTCTGCGCCCATTCATGCGCGAGGTCATCAACAGCCTTGTCGACCCCGTCGCTCCCACCGGGCGCGCCGACATCGTGAGAGATATCTGCGAGCCATACCCCATCCCGATTATCTGCGAACTGCTCGGTGCCCCAAAGAGCGACTGGCAACTCTTTAGCCGCCTCGCCGAGGACGTGCTCCGCATCTTCAACGGCAACGTGCTCGAAGAGCTACCCATCATCATGAAGGCTCAAGACGAACTCGACGCCTATACGCGCGAGCTCATTGCAGAGCGCCGCTCAAAGCCCGCCGACGACCTCATCACCGCGCTCATCGCAGCCGAAGAGGCCGGCGACAAACTCGACACCGAAGAACTCGTGATGATGGTCAGCGCGGTCATCGTTGGCGGCACCGACACCACGCGCAACCAACTCGGCTGCAGCGTTGCGTTGTTCGCTGAGCACCCCGACCAGTGGGCAATGCTGGTCGATCGCCCCGAGCTCGCGTCACGCGCCGTCGACGAAACGATGCGCTACTTCGGCGCCGTTCGCGGCACTGGGCGATTTGCATCCGAAGAGATCGAGTATCGAGACATCGTGTTCCCCGCAGGCACCATGTTGATGCCATCGCTCGCCGTGGCCAATCGCGATGACAACGTGTTTGCAGACTCTGGCACGTTCGACATCACCCGCGAGCCAGCGAATCAGCCGCATCTCACCTTGGGCAGCGGCATTCACTATTGCCTCGGCGCTTCGCTGGCCAAAGCCGAATTGCAAGAGGCGTTGCCGATTCTCGCCCGGCGTATGCCCAACCTGCGCATCGACGGAGACGTCACCTGGAAGCCCAGCAATGTGGGCATCTTCGGCCCAGAACACCTTCCGGTTACGTTCACGCCAACGGCGTGATCACGGCAAGCCAATCGCCTGACGAACGCGATCGATCTCGGCTTGGTTGGCTGGCACACGCGGACGTATCGCATGTTGATCAACAAGCCACGGCAGCCACTGCACGGTCACATCGGGGCTGAACAAATCGGGAGCCTGCGTTGGCAAGGTCTGATCCATGAGACCCGATCCGGCTACTAACTCAAAGGTGTCGCGCTGTTGCTGGGCACGCCTCGACAAATCGTTGCCAGAGTTCAGCAGAATGCCTGCGTTCACAACGATGGACGCCGCGATCACAATTCTCCCGGCCCACTGCGCTTGGCGAGCCACCTTCACGAGTTGGTCGATGGCCAACGCGAGTGCAGGCGCGAGCAACATTGCAGTCATGTACTGATACCTCGATGCAGTGGCCGACTCGACACCGAGGCCAATGCGGGCAACGCCGATAGCACTCAGCATCACGACTGCAGTGCCGCTCAGCGCGAGCAACGTGCTCTGCGTGCGCCATCCAGGTCCGGTCCAGAGAACGACTGCGATGACCGCAATCAAAGCCACGCCACCGAGTCCGGGTACCGCCACCATGCTGTGCAACGCGGAACCAACTCCGTGGACCACAAAGCTAGGTATCAACGATTTCGGACCGGGGGGAACTGATGTAGTGCTTCCCGATTCCCACGCCACATACCACCACGCATAGACCAGACCTTGCGGCACAACGGCAACTGCGAGAGCTCGCCAGCGCCGACGAAGACCAAGGAACAAGGCGATGCCAGTGACAAAGATCGGAGCGAAACCAGACGACATCACTCCGAGCACAGCGATGGCAGCGCCAAGAAAGTCGCGCCGATCTACGCCACCCTCATGATCACTCAGCAACACCTGCGCGAGAAATGCCAACAGCGACAAGTTGTACGAAATCTGGATGGCGAAGATGATGTTCTCCCACCCGGCTCCGAACACCAAGAGCACCGCACAGATGAGCGTTGTTGTCCAAGGCGTGACGCCGCACCGGCGGCAGATAACACGAACGAGCAACACCGTACCGACATGGGTTGCGACAACGAGCGCCAAGAACGGCAAGTACGAGTCCAACCCAAAGGTGTTCTGAATAGCCCGAAACGCAAGCACTGGGATCGTGAGCCAGTGGCCGTCTTGAGGGCTGAGCAACCACTGCTTCCAACCCAGCGAGTCGCGAGTCACCATTCGGGTGATGACCACGGCCCAGTCGTCGCGTACGAACCACTGATGCCAACCCGCGCGGAGTATGAGCAGAAAACCAAACGCCATCGATGCTCGAAAGCCCCACGTTGCGCCGTCATCGGTGGCCGCATACGCCACGAACGAGCGCGCCCTTTCGGAACGAGGTGTCATCGCACGACCTTGCGCCACCACAGTTGCAGCAACTGAACTGCGCTACGGCTGATGGCCGGCAGACGGAAGAACTGAGACTTGCCCGACGGGCGGAAGTAATGGTGCACACCCGTCTCAACGAATCGAGCATTGGCCTCGGCGAAGTTGCGCATCATCTCGACGCAGATCACCCCACTCGTTGAAGTGAGCGGCGTGTCGATGATGAGTTGACGCCGGAACAACCGGAAGTCGCAATCGGTGTCACGTCCGGGCAAGCGGAACAGAAGCTTCACCACATGGTGATAGCAGCGCCCGATGATGCGGCGATGCATCGCATCGCCGCGCCCGATCTTGAAGCCCTGCACGATGTCGACACCGTCGGATGCGAGTGGCACCAGCAGCGCTGCTTCACGAGCGTCGTATTGCGCGTCGCCGTCGGTGTAAAAGATCCACTCGTGTCTGGCCGCTGAGAAACCAGTGATCAGGGCTCCGCCGTAGCCGCGGTTGACCTCATGATGAATCACCCGCAACCACGGGCGGGCGGCGGCGAGTGTGTCGAGCACATTGCGAGAGCCATCGCTAGAACCATCGTTGACAACGATGACCTCGACCTCGGCGACCAACGGCGACAGCGCGTCGTACACGTTGTCAACCAACCCACTGATGCTGTGCATGTCGTTGTAACAGGGGAACATCGCAGACACGCTGCTGATCGTCATGGAGCAACCTTGGCAAGTTCAGAGGCCACCTGATCAACCTCGACATCGGTGAGTTCAGGAAAGCATGGCACGCTGATGCACTCGGCGGCCCACGCCTCGGCCTGCGGGCATGCTGTACGAGCAAACTGTTTGTAGGCAACCTGCTGCGTGACAGCGAACGGATAATGGACACCGGTCGCTACTCCAGCTGCAGCGAGGTCGGTGCGAACATCGTCGCGACGCAGAGAACGAAACACGCACTGGTGAAAAACGTGATCTGGGTGAGATTGCTGCCACGCAAGATGCGGCGCCGCTTCGCGATATCGGCCAGCAATATCGCGACGCCTGTTGTTGTCATCGTGAAGCGATGACAACAACAGCCTCAACCAAGCAGCTTCAACCTCTGACATGCGAAAGTTCTGCGACACGTGTGCGTGCGCATACATCTCGGTCATGCCATGTACTCGAAGACGACGAAGATAGGCGCCGAGCATTTCGTTATCGATGGCCACTACCCCGCCGTCGCCAATGCCACCGAGGTTCTTCGTGGGATAAAAGCTGTAGGCCACCGCATCAGAACTGCGCGGGGCAACCAGCGCTCCGTGCGCCTGCGCAGCGTCTTCGATGACGAGTAGATCGGTGTGCGGAAGTTCGGCGGGGCGCCCGTAGAGGTGCACGACAATGACCGCTTTGGTGCGATCTGTACGCGCCGACTCGATGAGGCCAAGATCGAGCAAACCCGTAGCGCGCTCGACATCGACCAGCACGGGTACGGCGCCCACGGCGCACACCGCCGACGCTGTTGGCACTGCGGTAAACGCAGGCAAGATCACCTCGTCGCCTGGCCCAACGCCAAGGCCAACGAGGGCCAACTGCAATGCTGCTGCGCCCGATGAGACAGCGACTGCATCTGGCATGCCGATCCAGTGCGCGAACTCGCGCTCGAACGCAGCCGTCTCAGCGCCAAGTAGGAAAATGCCGTTGGCTGCGATTCGTTGCGCGGCCACGCCGAATTCAGACGCGACTCGTTGGCCCCTTCGACTGAGATCTACGACAGGTACCACGGGTCTCCACGATAGAAGGCCACCGTGTGAGCGATGCCATCAGCGAGACTCATCGCTGGCGTCCACCCAAGTTCGTTGTTGATTCGGGTGCTATCGGTATGAAACGAACCGATGTCGATGCGTTGATGATCGCTGGGCCAAGGAACAAACTCAAGCCCGCCGCCGCTGCTTGTGGCCGCCGTGATGAGTGCAGCGATCTCAGCCAACGAATGATCCTGTGGGTGACCCACGTTGTAGATCCGCCCGACGGCTGCGTCGTCCGTGGCCGCTCGAAGGCAGGCCACAACATCTGCAACATGCACGCAATCGCGTCGTTGGCTGCCATCGCCAAAGATACGAATGGTTTCGTTAAGCAGCGCCTTACGCATGAACACGGGCAGGAACCCGAGCTCGTCACTGGTGAGTCGCTGGCGCGGCCCGTAGACATTGGTGAGCCGCAACGAGGTCGTCGCCATGCCGTAGGCCTGTGCGTACACCATGTGCAGTTGCTCGCCGGCCAACTTGGCGACGCCGTTGACATCAACCGGGTTCGCTGCAGTTGTCTCATCGACCGGTTGGCGATCGACACGGCCATAGACCTGACGAGTTGAGGCATGCACGATTCGCGCAGTGGGGTTCACACGACGCAGCGTCTCAAGAAAGAGCGCGTGGTCAAGCGCGTTCAGACGAAGGTCTTGCTGTGGATCGACCATCGACGAGGTGTGGCTCACCTGGCCGGCCAGGTTGAACACGACATCGGCTCCCTCGACGAGATCACTCACGCGGGGATCTCCAATACTTGCCACGAGCACATCAACTGGCAGCGGCTCCACGTTGTGCATCGCCCCGCCGTGACCTGGCACAAGTTCGTCAACGATTCGCACCGTTGCACCATCGGCCACGAGCGACGCGACAAGGTTTGATCCGATGAAACCCAAGCCGCCGGTAACAACACATACAGCACCACCGAAATGCGCCGGCTCTGACGTTCGATCGGGTGAAAGCACGCACTGAAGCTACTTGATCGGGAACCTCTCGAAACTCAGTAACGCAGAACTGGGTTGGCTACCCGAGCTACCGTTCATGGCATGACAATCAAGCTTGGCTACAACACCGGTTACTGGGGTAGCGGCCCGCCCGCTGGCGCGCTCGACGCAATCAAAGAAGCAGAGCGGCTCGGCTTCGACAGCATCTGGACCGCCGAGGCCTACGGCAGCGATTGCCTCACCCCACTTGCGTGGTGGGGCGCACACACCTCAACCGTGAAGCTCGGCACTGCCATCACTCAAATGAGCGCGCGTACTCCCGCAGCTACGGCAATGGCAGCGATGACACTCGATCACCTCAGCGGAGGTCGATTCATTCTTGGCCTGGGGGCCAGCGGCCCACAGGTGGTTGAGGGATGGTACGGCCAGCCGTATCCCAAGCCGTTGGCTCGCACCCGCGAGTACATCGAGATCGTGCGTTCAATCATCAAGCGTGAAGAACCCGTGAATCACCACGGAGAGTTTTACAACATGCCGTTCGAAGGTGGCGCAGGCATCGGCAAGCCGCTAAAGAGCACCATTCATCCTCTGCGCAAGGAGATCCCCATCTTCCTCGGAGCCGAGGGCCCCAAGAACGTGGCGCTTGCTGCCGAAATTTGCGACGGATGGCTGCCGCTGTTCTTTAGCCCCAAGGAAGACGCCTTCTATCGCGACTGCTTAGCCAAGGGCTTCGCGGCCAGCGGCGATCCCACAAAGGCCGACCGCTTCGAGATCGCATCTACGGTGATGATCGTTCCAGGCGACAACGTCGAGCAGTGCGCCGACCTCGTTCGTCCGTTCCTCGCTCTCTACGCCGGCGGCATGGGTGCACGCGGCGCAAACTTCCACTTCGAACTCTTTGCCCGCATGGGCTACGAAGATGTGGCGCTCAAAGTGCAAGACCTCTACCTGCAAGGCAAGAAGCAAGAAGCAGCCGCAGCGATTCCGCTGGCGATGGTCGAAGATGTCGCGCTCGTTGGGCCACCAGCCAAGATCAAAGACGAGCTGCAACTCTGGAAGCAGACGTGTATCACTACATTCCTCGTAAGCGGACCGCAGCAGGTACTCCCTCTGTATGCCGACTTGATCCTTGGTTCCTGACCCGGCTCACCCTGAGCGAACACCGAGCCGACCACACGCTGGTGTGACAACAGACCAGCACTGACGACCAGCGCGCGGGGCACCTCATCACCGGGCTATTGAGCCGCGCCCAACTACAATCAGCAGGCCACCTAACCGGTAGAAGCCGATGCCCACCTCTGTCTCCGAGCGCACAACAAAATCAAAAGCTCGTGCCGGCTCTGCCCGCGCGGCATTTGGCTATCGGGACTTTCGCATCATCTGGATCGGCCTGTTCGCCAGCAACATCGGCACATGGATGCAGAACCTTGCGCTGCCCGCCTACATCGACGCCCGCACCCACAAGGCCACCTGGGTCGCCATCATGGGCTTTGCTCAACTCGGACCGCTGCTGCTGTTGTCTATTCCGGGCGGAGTGTTAGCCGATCGCTTCCCGCGCCGGCCTTGGCTCATCACGAACCAAGCAATGCAAATGGTCTTCGCAGTCGCCATCGCATTTCTCATCGCTCGCGACTCTTCGTTGTGGGCCATCTTCGCGGTACAGCTGGCCATCGGCATCTTCAACGCATTGGGCGCACCCGCGATGCAGGCCTCTATCCCGCTGCTGCTCAATAAGGAAGATCTGCCCGGGGCGCTCAGCCTCAACTCGGTGATGCTCAACGGTTCACGCGTTATCGGGCCCGCTCTCGCGGCGGCTCTCATCGGCTTTGGCGTCACGGTGCCGCAAATCTTCGTGATCAACGCAGCCACATATCTGTTCGCTGTCGCTGCAATCGCAGTGATCGTCATCCCCCACGTAAAGAGTCAGTCCGTCGAGCGCGGTATGCAGAAGTTGCTCGTTGGCATTCGCATCGCTCGTCAACGCGGCGTGCTGTCACGGATGCTGCTGGCGATGACGGCCTTCTCCTTTCTCTGCCTGCCCTACGTGAGCCTGTTCCCATCGATTGCTCGACTCAATTTCGGCATCGACTCAAGCGGCGCCATGTATAAATGGCTGTATGCCACATGGGGACTCGGCGCTTGCCTCGGCGGCCTCGCTTGCGGTTCGGTGCTCATTCGATTCGACCGCCGCAAGCTCATCGTGTTTGCCTTTCGCGGCTTCGCGCTCAGCATGGCCGGCTTCGCCTTAGCCACTGGTCCACTGCTCGCCATCCCCACGGGATTCCTGCTCGGCTTCTTCTACTTCATGGCAGTGACCCCCATGGTCACGGTCTTCCAAACCAACATGCGCGATCACGAACGCGCCCGCGTGATGTCGCTGTGGTTTATGGCGTTCGGTGGCACCGTCACACTTGGTGCACTTGCGTTTGGTCCGGTTGTCGACCGCTTCGGCCCTCGGCCCGTTCTCTTCATCAGCGTGGTCTCTGCGGTCGTGCTCAGTTGGTGGGCCGATCTCATTCGCCGACCAACCGGCATGCTGCTAGACGACGAGGCCGGCCAGTCGCTCGAGCCCCGCAACTCGACTTCCTTTGATGAGAACGGCGTCGTCGCTGGCGAGTGAAGCAAGTACCGCTTCGGCGTCGCCTCGCGCTGCCACGCCGTAATTGTCGGTGCCAACCGAAATCAGCTCGATGTTGTGCTCGCGTAACAACTGGGCAATGGCCGCGTGGTCGGCTACCGGATCGGCAAGCTCGGCCATCACGCCCAACACCGCAACACGGCGGCCGCTTACTCGCAGTGACACCAACGTCTCAATCGCTGCGCGCATCGACTCGGGGTTCGCGTTGTAGGCATCGTTGATCACAATGGCTCCCGATGCACTTCGCTTGATTTCCATTCGCCATGGAGACAGCTGCGCGCGACCAACCGCTGCGGCCGCGGCTTCGAGAGTCACTCCACATGATGTAGCCACCGCAACCGCGCCGGCTGCATTTGCAGCCATATGTTCGCCACTCACGGCCAACTGCACAGCGGCCGTGCCCCACGGCGTGTGCAGGTCGAATCGCGCCCGAGCAAGGTCGTCGAGCACAAGGTTGTCGATGCGCACATCGGCACCGGCAGATCTACCGAACGTGAGTACTCGACACGGCGCAAGTGACTTCATCGCCAGCACACGGTGATCGTCGGCGTTCAGCACAGCAAGGCCATTGACAGGCAAAGCGGTGACGAGTTCGCTCTTCGCGCGGGCCACGCCCTCAACACCGCCAACCAGTTCGGTGTGCGCCTCAGCGACACGCGTGACGACACCAATGGTGGGTTGCCCAATCGCGCATAGGCGGGCAATCTCGCCGAAGCCGCGCATGCCCATCTCAAGCACCAACGCCTCGGTGTCATCGGGCGAGTTCAAGATGGTGACGGGCAGACCAGTCTCGTTGTTGAAGCTCTTTTCGTTGGCCGATGTTCGCAGCCCTGCGCTCAGCGCAGCGCGGGCAAGGTCCTTAGTGCTTGTCTTGCCTACAGAACCGGTGATACCTACCACCTGAGCAGTGAGTCGCTGCCGCGCCCATGTGGCAAGGCGCATCAAGGCTGCTGCTGTATCGGCCACAACCACCGCGGTGCCCGACCCAGGCTCGCGCTGCGACAGATAAGCAGGCGCCCCGTTGCTCACTGCCGACGTGATGAACTCATGGCCATCACGTTCAGCTACGAGTGCTACAAAGAGCTGACCCGGCCTCAGATTGCGGCTATCGAATGCGACACCATCGAGGGCTACATCGGGTCCGAAAAGTGTGCCACCAGTGGCGCGGGCTACATCGCTCGCCATGAAACGCATGTCCGTACCGTAGTAGTGACAGCGGCGGCGCGAGCGGTTGCCCGTGGTCACCCTGCGGCGACGGCTACCGTTGCGGGATGGCCGACGACCGTATCAACCTCATCGTGATCTTCGGCGGTCAGTCTGCCGAGCACGATGTCAGCTGTGTCACCGCAACTCATGTACTTCGCGCCGTGGATCAGACTCGCTATCGCATCACACCTGTCGGCATCGACCGCGAAGGCCAGTGGCACCTCGCCACTGCCGCTCTCGCGGCTCTCAACAAAGGCGCCGATGCGCTTCCCGATCGACTCGAAGCCGCTGGCGACAACTTGTCCCCCACGCCGATGCTCACCGATGCGCTTCGCAACGGAGCAGTTGTTGTGATGCCATTGCTGCACGGCCCCCTCGGCGAAGACGGCACGGTTCAAGGTTTGCTCGAGTTGATGGACGTGCCGTTTGTGGGCAGCGGTGTGCTCGGCTCAGCGGTCAGCATGGACAAGGCCATAGCTAAAGAGGTGCTTGCCTACCATCAGATTCCGCAGGCGCGCTGGGTCAGCTTGCGCGAGCACGAGGTCACTTCCGCTCGGCTCGCAGAGATCGCAAACACGCTCGGACTTCCTGTTTTCGTAAAGCCATCGAACATGGGCTCATCGGTCGGCGTAACAAAAGCCACCACCATCGACGAACTCATCGCAGCTGTCGATCATGCGCTTGGTTACGACGAGTGGATCGTTATCGAAGAGGCGATCAACGGTCGCGAAATCGAAGTTGCAGTGCTCGGCAATCTCGAGACCCGCGCCAGCGTGCCGGGCGAGATCGTGCCGGGCAACGAGTTCTACGACTACGAAGACAAATACATCGACGATGGAGCACAGCTCATCATCCCGGCTCCGCTCAGCGCCGAGCAGACCGAAGCGGTGCGCGCACTCGCTCTGCAGGTGTTCACCGCATTGCGTTGCGAAGGGCTCGCCCGGGTCGACTTCTTCCTCGAGTCCAACGGCAGAGGCTTCCTCATCAACGAGGTCAACACGATGCCCGGCTTCACCCCGATCTCGATGTACCCCAAGATGTGGCAAAGCACCGGCTTGACGTATCCGGCGTTGGTCGACGCTCTCATTGAGCTCGCCATCGACCGTCACCGCCGACGCCGCCGCAACACCAAGCACTAACCCGCCCCGCACTCTCCGCCCTCGCTTCCTCCTCCACCTCAAACGCGCACCTGCCTAGGTTTGTTGAAGACTTCAGGTCAACCCCCAACCAAGTGTCTTCAACAAACCGTTTGTTGAAGGGAAATGTGGGCCGACTTAGGGGCGCAGCGCGGCGAGCAGAAACTCGGTGAGTTCGCGACGCAGACGACGCAGACCCGTTGTTGTGGCCTGCCACTCGACCGCGCGCAATGCCGTTGGCTCGGTAGCGATACCCGTAACCGTCGCATAGGCAAGCGCCACTACTAGACCGGGGTCGGCTACTCGTAAGCGGCCATTTGCCATTTCGTCGCTGAGGTAGTCGGTGGCCCGTCGCACGAATGGCCGCACTTGATCAGTGAGACGCGCCGCGTGCGCTGGCGAAAGCCGCGACACTTCGCGCACCAACCCCAACAACGCCGGACGACGAACGGCAGGGCGCAGCACCGCTTTGATCACTGCCTCAATTCGAGCCAGAGGTTCGTCAGGGGCAGCGCGCACTGCGGCCTCGATCACTGCAGCGAGTTCAAGCGCCGTCTGCTCGAGCACAGCATCGAGCAGTTCGTCTTTTGAAGGAAACCAATACAGAACGGTCTGCTTGGCAACACCAACGACGCCGGCGATGTCGTCGAGCGACACAGCCGAAAAACCACGGCTGCCGAACAGATCGACGCTGGCTTCAAGGATCGCTGATCGGGTCATGCCACGTCGGGTTACCATCGCTGTCTACCATATGGTAGAAAAGTGACCGTGAAAACGATCACGGAGCCCAAACGCCATGATTGCTGAGCAGTTGGCCGGCAAGCGCATCGCCATTACGGGCTCTACGGGCTTCGTCGGAACCGCTCTGGTCGAGCGTTTGCTACGCAGCGTGCCCGACTGCCAACTGGTGTTACTCATCCGTGGCGGCAAGCGTGGCGCCGCCGAGCGAGCACGTCGCGAGATCTTCAAGAACGATGCGTTCGACCGCCTCAAAGAAGAACTGCGATCTACCGGCGAGACATTCGATGCGATGCTCGAACGCCGGGTGGTCACGATCAACGGCGATGTCAGTACCGACGGACTCGGACTCAACGATGCCGATCTGGCAACGCTGGCAACGTGCAATGTGGTCATTCACTCAGCCGCTGCCGTGGCCTTCGACTCGCCGCTCGACACCGCTGTCGAGATCAACCTGCTCGGCCCTACTCGTGTCGCTCAGACACTCAACAAGCTCAACGTGACCCCTCACCTGGTTGCGGTCAGCACGTGCTACGTGGCCGGCAATCGTCGCGGCAACGCTCCTGAAGAACTCGTGAGCGAAGGCCCGTTCGACCTTGGTCTCAGCTGGCGCAAAGAGGTTGACGCATCACGGCGTTTGCGCAGCGATACCGAAGCGGCAAGCCGCCAACCCGACAAGCTGCGCAGCTTCCGTGAAGACGCACGCAAAGAACTCGGCGCCGCAGGCGCTCCGGCGCTGGCGGCCAAGACCGAACACATTCGCGAGAAGTGGTGCACCGACGAACTCGTTGAAGCCGGCCGCGCTCGTGCCGCCAGCATTGGATGGCCCGACGCCTACGCCTACACCAAAGCCCTCGGCGAACAAGCGTTGATGGAGACCAAGGGCAACGTGCCCGTCAGCATCGTTCGGCCATCGATCATCGAGTCCGCGCTGCAAGAACCGCGTCCCGGTTGGATCCGCGGTTTCCGCATGGCCGAGCCAGTCATCATCAGTTATGCCCGCGGATTGCTCACCCAGTTCCCCGGTGTGCCCGAAGGAACTGTCGACGTCATCCCCGTAGACATCGTTGTTGCCGCAATCATCGCCGTTGCCGCCATGGGCCCCGAGCGGGCCCCGCGAATTACCCAAGTAGCCAGCGGCGGCATCAATCCGCTGAAGTACAAACTGCTTGTCGACAACGTGCGAGCGTGGTTCACCGAGCATCCGCTCTACGACCCCGAGGGCCAACCCATCGTTGTACCCGAATGGCAGTTCCCTGCACGCGGCAAAGTGCAGCAGCAACTCAAGCGCGCCAAATCTGTGGCCACTCGCGCCGAGCAGGTTCTGCAGATGCTTCCGTTGCGTGGCACGCAAGCCACATGGGCAGCCAAGCTCGACGAGCGCAAGCAAGACATCGAGCGAGCGTACGAGTACGTGCAGCTGTACGGCCTCTACACCGAGTGCGAAGCGATCTATCAGGTCGACAACCTCATGTCGGTCTGGAACTCGTTGTCTGCACACGATCAGGCCACGTTCAACTGTGACCCGCGCTCGGTCGACTGGACCACCTACGTCACCACCATTCATCTTCCCTCGGTGGTTGCGCACGCTCGCGTGAAATCAACACCGGGCAAGAACCGCAACGACCGGCCCGAGCGCATGCGCCGCAACGTGTTGTCGCCCGAGCGTCACGTGGCAGCGTTCGATCTCGAGAACACCTTGATCTCAAGCAACGTTGTCGAGAGCTTTTCGTACCTCGCTACGCGTCGACTCAACATGCCCGAGCGCATGCGTTATGTACTCCGCACATTTGCTCAGGCTCCCGGCCTCAGCAGCATGGACCGCAAAGACCGCGCCGATTTCCTGCGCTACTTCTACCGTCGATACGAGAATGCTCCCGTCGCTCAAATCGACGAAGACTCCAAAGATCTCTTCACTCAACTCATCGTCACCAAGAGCTTTCCGGCGGGCATCCGCAGGGTGCGCGAACACCGCGCTCTTGGTCACCGCACCGTGCTCATCACCGGAGCACTCGACTTTGCTGTGGCTGGCCTGAAGCCGTTGTTCGACGAGATCATCGCAGCCGAAATGACTGTGCGCCCTGATGGTACCTACAGCGGCGAACTCGCCAAAGTGCCGCCCACGGGCGAGACGCGTGCGCAGGTGCTCGCCGACTATTGCAAGGCCGAAGGACTACTCCTCGAAGAGTCGGTTGCCTACGCAGACAGCACCAGCGATTTGCCCCTACTCGAGTGCGTCGGATTCCCCGTTGCGGTAAACCCCGAAACCCGCTTGGCGGCAATCGCGCGCAAGCGTGGTTGGCTCGTCGAAGACTGGCACAAGGCCCCGGGCGGCCCGCGTCCGCTGCTTCCCATCGGCACCATGCTCAGCGAACGCGAACGTAAGCGCAGCTTTGCTGGCAGCAACACAGCAGGTCGGTTCTGATGAAGGCATTGCAGGTTTCACGCAAGGTCGCTCGGCTCGGCATCGCCCGCATGGTCTCGGCGCTCAGCCCCGCCGCAGCGGCACGCATCGGCCCCATCGAACTCGTCAACATCGATCCCCCGGCACCGTTGGGCGAAGGCTGGCACACCGTAACCACCCGCCTCAGCGGCATTTGCGGAAGCGACCTGAGCACCATCGAAGGACACGCCTCAACATATTTCGACGATTGGGTGAGCTTTCCGTTCACCCCCGGACACGAAGTGCTCGGCAATCTCACCGACGGCACACGCGTCGTGATCGAACCCGTTCTGGGTCATGCCGCTCGAGGCTTCCCGCTGCCATTCCCCGGCGCTGCACCTGGCGATGGCGACGACTATGCGCACCTCGCGCTGCCTCCACTTGAGCCCGGCATCCAGACCGGCTTCTGCCACTCAACCGGCGGCGGATGGAGCACCTCGTTTCTTGCACACGAGAGCCAACTGCATCACGTACCCGATGAGATGAGCGACGAGACCGCTGTGATGATCGAACCCGCAGCGGGCGGCATTCACAGCGCACTGCTGTGCTGGCCTGCGCTCGTTGGTGTCGAGAACCCAATCGTTGCGGTGCTCGGCGCAGGCACGATGGGCTTGTGCGCTATCGCTGGGCTGCGTCGCTACGTGCCCGGCGTGAAGATTCTGGTGGGTGCCCGATATCCGCATCAGCAAGCCCTGGCACGCAGCCTTGGCGCCGACATCGTGGTGGCTCCCGACGAACTGCAGCGCGCTGTGCGCCGCGAAGTGGGTTGCCATGTGGTTGGCGACTATCTCACCGGCGGCACTCACGCAACCATCGATGCGGTCGGCAACAGCAAATCGATCGAGTCGTGCCTGCGCATCACCAAGCCTCGCGGCCGCATAGTGCTGATGGGCATGCCCAGCGAAGTCAGTGTCGATCTCACCGGCCTCTGGCATCGCGAGACTCACATCGTTGGCTCATACACCTATGGCACCGAGACCATGCCCGACGGCTCGCGTCGGCGCACATTTGATTTGGCTATCGACACTGTTGCGGCCTGCGATATGGCCCGCATGGTGTCGGCCACCTACCCGCTCGACGATTACGAAGACGCCATTGCTCACGCCGCCAGCGCTGGTCGCCGCGGTGCTGTGAAGGTTGTCTTCGATCTACGTTCTACGAAGGAGAAGCACTAATGCCTCGTCCAGGATTTGTCCTCGAGGTTGATCGCAACACGCCGCCGATCATGTTCTGGCGTGGCGAGAACTTCAGCCTCGAAAAGTTGCCGGCCGGACGCAGCCGCGTCATCTATGCCCCCGAGCCAGAGAAAGCCCTCGACGACATCGATGGCGCTATTCGGCACGCGTTGCTGAATCCTTACGATCACGACCCGCTGCCAGCGTTGCTGTTCCCTGGCATGAAGCTCACCATTGCGTTCGACGATGTCAGCTTGCCGTTGCCGCCAATGCGTCGACCCGATATTCGCCAACGCGTCATCGAAGCTGTGCTCGACCTTGCGGCCGATGCGGGCGTCGACGACGTGCACATCATCGCCGCCCTTGCGCTGCACCGGCGCATGACCGAAGCCGAGCTGCGCCATGCCGTGGGCGACCGCGTATACGACGCATTCGCACCGCGCGGCCTGCTGTATCAGCACGACGCCGAGGATCCCGAAGCACTCGAGTACATCGGTGCAACCCCACAGGGCGAAGACGTAGAGATCAACAAGCGCGCCGCAAACAGCGACCTGCTGGTGTACGTGAACATCAACCTCGTCGCCATGGATGGCGGCTGGAAGAGCACAGCAACGGGTCTCAGCAGCTACAAGAGCCTGCAACATCACCACAATCCAAAGACCATGGAAGCCAGCCGCAGCTTCATGGATCAGCACAAGAGCGAGCTACACAAGAGCAACTGGCGCATGGGCAAGGTGCTCGTCGACAGCGGCGTGAAGGTCTTCCAAGTGGAGACCACAATGAACACCGACACCTTCCCCAAGCCATTCGATTTCTTGTCGAAGCGCGAATGGGAGTGGAACGCTAAAGACCGCGCCACCTTTGTTGGTGTATCCGCAGCGCTCAAGCGCACTCCAACTCGCATGGCGCGCAACATCTTCCATGGCATCGAGGCGCCGCATCAGATGACCAGCGTGCAGGCCGGCGAAGTGGGTGCCGTGCACAAGATCACCACCGAAAACGTGTATCGCCAGCAACTCGTCGAGGTGCAGGGACAGACCGACATCCTCACGATGGGCATTCCCTACATCTGCCCGTACAACGTGAACTCGATCATGAATCCGATCCTCGTGATGTGCATGGGCCTCGGCTATCTGTTCAACATGTATCGCGGCATGCCGTTAGTACGAGAGGGCGGCGTGGTCATCATGACCCACCCAACGCCTTGGGATTTCAACCCGGTTCATCACCCGAGCTACATCGATTTCTTCGAGCAGGTGCTCGCCGAAACAACCGACCCGTACGTGATGAGCCAGAAGTACGAGAAGTCGTTCGCCGAAGACGAGTGGTACAAGCACCTCTACCGCACCGGCAACGCCTATCACGGTGTGCACCCGTTCTACATGTGGTACTGGGGCAGCCATGGCATGCAGCACTGCAGCCGCGTCATCATCGTGGGTGGCAACGTGAAGGCCGTGCGCCGACTCGGATTCACCCCAGCTTCAACCATGGACGACGCGTTCGAAATTGCCTCCGACGTAGTCGGCAACACACCCACCATCAGCCACATCCATGCGCCGCCGCTCATGGTTTGCGACGTGAAGTGAGATCCCAAAAATGAGCAAGCGCGAGGATGCAATTCGCAATGTCACCGGGCTGAGGCGCGCCGCGCGCGCTGCCGGTGCGGTCGAATCGCTCATTGTCAAAGCTGCAAAGCCGCTGTCCTCAAAGGGCTTCCCGTATCGCAAACCCAACGTGCCACGCGGCGTCGTTGTGCCTCGCGAGCCTTCTACTCTCGGCGCCAACTTTGAGACCGACTGGGCCCGCAAATACCCCGCCCGGGTTGGGCGCGCAGTGCTTACGCAAGGCCCGATGCGGTGGTTCACCAAGGCCATTGCTTCGCCAACGGTGAAAGGCGCCGACCGTCTCGAAGACCTGCGCGTGCTCAAGAATCCGCCGCCGCTGATCTTCACGCCGAACCATCACAGCCACCTCGATACGCCGCTGTCGATCTATGCAATCCCCGAGCCGTGGCGCAGCAAGCTGGTCGTTGCCGCAGCCGCCGACTTCTTCTTTACGTCGCGAGGCAAGGGCACTGCCGCAGCGTTGGTACTCAATGCGTTGCCTATCGACCGCGAAGCCACTGGGCGCAAATCGGCTGATCAAATTCGCGACCTCATGGCCGACGGATGGAGCCTGCTCATTTACCCCGAGGGCGGCCGCTCCCCCGACGGCTGGGGCCAAGATTTCAAGGGCGGCGCAGCGTTCTTGTCGGCACGCACTGGCGCCGCTGTGGTGCCGATGTTCATCGATGGCTCAGGTCCCATTTACGGCAAAGGCATGAAACGACCAAAGCCGGGCCGCACCACCGTGGTGTTCGGCAGTCCGCTGCGCGCTGAGGCCGACGAAAATACTCGCCGATTTAATGCCCGCATCGAATCGGCAGTCACCTTGTTGGGCGACGAAACGCTTACCGATTACTGGACAGCGCGACGCAACGCAGCCAACGGGAAGACCCCTCGCCTCACCGGACCCGAGTACACCGGTTGGCGCCGCGAGTGGGCCCTCAGCGAGCGCCGTCAGCTCGGCGACGCTGGCTTGCGCCGTCGGCAGAAGCGTCGCTGGCCCGATATCGGATAAGTGCGCAACTCGGTGGTTAGCCCGACTTCACCGGAAGGTTGATCTTGAGGCCCTTGTAGATGAGGTGATTGATGCCGTCGGTCCAGCCGTTCACAGCAATGAGCGCCTTCACCGTGGTGCCATTGCGGCTCGCGATGCGTGACAGCGTGTCGCCATCGACAACTACGTAGGTTCCACCAATGGGGATGTTCGAGGTTGTGGTGGTCGCGCTCGCAGGCGTTCCGGCGGCAACGATGGTTGCGCCGGGGGGAATCTTGATACTGAAGCCTTGGTAGATGAGATGGTTCACACCATCGGTCCACTGGTTGTAATCGGCGATCGCTTGAGCGCTGATGCCGTACTTCTTGGCGATGCGCGTGAGATAGTCGCCGTTCACAACGATGTACTCCTGCTCACCGGCAACCGAACTCGACAGCGTGGTAGACGTTTGATTCACCACGGTTGTGGGAGGCACTGTGCTCGTCAGAATCGGTGCCACGGTTACGTAGTCGGCCTGCGAAAGCTTGATCGTGGTGACCGACGCCGTGTTCGTGCCGCCAGCGCTACCGCACGCCGAGAGGCTTGTTGCGACGAGGGCGGTGAGACCGGTGGCGATGAAACGTGACTTCATGTGGGGGGAGCTTAGGTCTGTCAGACAGCTCACGTGAGTCACCCCATGCGAAGTGCCAATCAAGCGAGCGGGCGAGACGACGCAACAACCGGTGCAGGCAGGTTGGTCTCACCAACGAGATAGCGATCGACGCTGGCTGCGCAGGCGCGACCCTCGGCGATTGCCCACACGATGAGGCTCTGACCGCGACCCATGTCGCCAGCGACAAACACGCCAGGAACATTTGAAGCAAAGTCGTCGCTGCGTCGCACGTTGCCACGCTCGTCGAGTGCAACGCCGAGCTGCTCGAGCCATGAGCCCTTCTCGGGGCCAACGAAACCAAGTGCGAAGAACACCAAGTCTGCAGGCAGTTCGCGATCGGTGCCCTCGATCTTGGTGAACTTGCCGGCGACCATCTCGACCTCGTGAATCAACAGCGCGCGCACGTTGCCATGATCGTCGCCGAGGAAGCGCTCGGTGTTCACGCTGAACACGCGCTCGCCACCTTCTTCATGCGCCGACGAAGTGCGCAAGATGAGGCTCCACTGCGGCCAGGGATTCTCGCTGGCCCGCACTTGCGGCGGCTGCGGCATGATCTCGAGTTGCGTGACAGATGCAGCGCCTTGGCGCAGCGCCGTGCCGAGGCAGTCAGCACCGGTATCGCCGCCGCCGATGATGACCACGTGCTTGCCGGCTGCATCAATGGCCGAACCAGGCGTGTCACCCTGCTGCACACGGTTAGCCAGCGGCAGGTACTCCATCGCCTGATGGATGCCCGCAAACTCGCGTCCAGGTACCGGAAGATCGCGCCAGGCAGTTGCGCCGCATGCCAACACAACAGCATCGTTGCTTGCGAGCAACACATCGATGTCGATGTTCTCGCCCACGACGGCGTTGGTACGGAACTCGGTGCCCTCGGCTTCCATCTGCTCGACACGACGATCGACATGATGCTTCTCGAGCTTGAACTCGGGGATGCCGTAGCGCAACAAGCCACCGATGCGATCGGCTCGCTCGAGCACCACAACTTGGTGCCCCGCGCGGGTGAGTTGCTGTGCGGTTGCGAGTCCGGCGGGACCGGAGCCAATGACCACCACGCGCTTGCCGGTCTTCACCGAAGGCAACTGCGGAATCACCCAGCCTTCGCTCCACGCACGGTTGATGATCTCTACTTCGACCTGCTTGATAGTGACAGCATCGGCGTTGATACCAAGCACACACGCCGACTCACATGGAGCCGGGCACAAGCGACCGGTGAACTCAGGGAAGTTGTTCGTGGCATGCAAGCGATCGATGGCGTCATGCCAATGGTCGCGGTACACAAGATCGTTCCAGTCAGGAATGAGGTTTCCGAGCGGGCAACCGTTGTTGCAGAACGGAATGCCGCAGTCCATGCAGCGGCCGGCCTGAGTAGTGACCTTGGCAATGTCGAACGGCTCGTAGACCTCTTTCCAGTCACGCAAACGAACCGGCACGGGGCGACGCGAAGGAGTGTCGCGTTGCCATTTCAAGAATCCTGTGGCCTCACCCATCACACACTCTCCATCACTCGAGCATTGGTTTGTTCTTCGCTCAGGCCAGCGGCCTGTGAGTCGCGGATGACCGAGAGCACCCGCTTGTAGTCACGTGGCATCACCTTGCGGAATGAGCCCAAGGCGTTATCCCAGTCGGCAAGAATGCGAGCACCCACCGAAGATTCGGTGAGCTCGAGATGCCGCTGCACGATGCCCGACAAGAACGAAATGTCGTCGCTGTCGAGCGACTCGAGATCGACCATGTCGTAGTTCACCAGCGATGCGAAGATGTTCGAAGGGTCGTACACGTAGGCGATGCCGCCGCTCATTCCAGCCGCAAAGTTGCGACCTGTTGCACCAAGCACCACCACTCGCCCACCGGTCATGTATTCGCAACCGTGGTCGCCGATACCTTCGACAACCGCTGTGGCTCCCGAGTTACGAACGCAGAAACGCTCGCCCACCACACCGCGCAAGAAGATCTCGCCTCCGGTAGCGCCATAGCCAATCACGTTGCCCGCAACGACATTGTCTTCGGCTACGAAGGTTGATCGCCGATCGGGGTGCACGATGACACGACCGCCACTGAGGCCCTTACCGACGTAATCGTTTCCATCGCCTTCGAGACGCATCTCGATACCGGCAGGCACGAACGCTCCGAAACTCTGGCCGGCCGAACCGCGGAAGTGAATCTTGATAGTGCCATCAGGCAGACCTGCGCCGCCCCACTTCTTGGTCACTGCGTTACCCAGCATCGTGCCGACGGTGCGGTTCACGTTGCGAATCTGCATCTCAAACACCACCGGAGTTGCGTCGTTGATTGCATCCTGCGACCGCGCCATCAGTTGCTGATCGAGAGCGATGTCGAGACCATGGTCCTGCACAACCGACTGATACATGGTCTGGCCGTAGGGGTTCTGCGGCACAGCAAGGATCGGACTGATATCGAGGCCCGACGCCTTCCAGTGATTGACCGCTGCGCTCGTATCGAGCATCTCGACATGGCCAATCATTTCGGCCATCGTGGCGAAGCCAAGGCGGGCCATCAGTTCGCGAACTTCTTCGGCGATGTACTGCATGAAGTTGACGACGAACTCGGGCTTGCCGCTGAACCGAGCACGAAGCTCTGGGTTCTGTGTGGCCACGCCAACTGGGCATGTGTCGAGATGACAGACACGCATCATCACGCATCCGCTGACCACCAAGGGGGCCGTTGCGAAACCGAATTCTTCGGCACCGAGCAACGCAGCAACCACGACGTCGCGACCGGTCTTGAGCTGACCATCGGTCTGCACCACAATGCGGTCGCGCAGACCGTTGAGCAGCAAGGTCTGCTGAGCCTCAGCCAGACCAAGCTCCCATGGCCCACCGGCGTGCTTCAACGACGTGAGTGGCGAGGCGCCAGTGCCGCCATCGTGACCGCTGATGAGCACTACATCGGCCTTGGCCTTGCTGACGCCTGCCGCCACCGTGCCCACACCCATCTCGGCCACAAGCTTCACATGCACGCGAGCAAGGGGGTTGGCGTTCTTGAGGTCGTGGATCAGCTGCTTGAGATCCTCGATCGAATAGATGTCGTGGTGAGGCGGTGGGCTAATGAGCCCAACGCCAGGCGTGCTGTGGCGCGTCTTGGCAATCCACGGATACACCTTGTGGCCGGGCAGCTGTCCGCCCTCGCCGGGCTTCGCGCCCTGAGCCATCTTGATCTGCAGGTCGTCGGCGTTCACAAGGTATTCGCTGGTGACACCGAAGCGACCACTGGCCACCTGCTTGATGCTGCTGCGGCGCTGCGGATCGTGCAAGCGATCGCTGTCTTCTCCGCCCTCACCAGTGTTGCTCTTGGCGCCGATGGAGTTCATTGCGATGGCCAACGTCTCGTGGGCTTCGGCGCTGATGCTGCCGTAGCTCATTGCACCGGTAGAGAACCGCTTCACGATCTCACTCACCGGCTCAACGTCGTCGATAGAGATCGGCTCGCGGGTGGTGTTGTCGAACTCGAAGAGGCCGCGCAACGTGGCCAAGTGCTTCGACTGGTCGTCGACCAATGCGGTGTACTGCTTGAAGATGTCGTAGCGCTTGGCCCGCGTGGCGTGCTGCAGCTTGAACACCGTCTCTGGGTTAAACAGATGCACTTCGCCTTCGCGACGCCACTGGTATTCGCCACCGAGTTCGAGCTTGCGATACGCGCGCTGCTCAGGGTTCGACGGAAACCCTTGCGCGTGGCGTGCGGCAACATCAGATGCGATGTGTTCGATGCCAATGCCACCGAGGCGGCTGACCGTGCCGGTGAAGTACTGCTCAACAAGTTCTTGACCAAGGCCAATGGCCTCGAAGATCTGCGCTCCGGTGTACGACGCAACGGTGCTCACACCCATCTTCGACATCACCTTCAACACGCCCTTACCGCTGGCCTTGATGAAGTTCTTCACGGCCTTGTGCGGATCCATACCGCCCAAGCCATTGAGGTCTTCGCGGATCATGTCTTCGATGGACTCAAAGGCCAGGTACGGGTTGATTGCTCCGGCGCCGTAACCCACAAGCAGCGCCATGTGATGCACTTCGCGAGCATCACCGCACTCAACAACGAGGCCAACCTGGGTGCGCTTCTTTTCACGAATGAGATGATGATGAACCGCGGCGGTAAGCAGCAGTGACGGAATCGGTGCCAGCACTTCGTCGCCGTTGCGGTCGCTGAGCACAATGATGCGCGCACCATCGTCGATGGCCTTGCTCACCTCTGAGCGAATCGCATCGAGAGCACGCGACAACGCAAGGCCGCCACCGGCCACTCGGAACAGACCGCTGATGGTCACAGCCTTCAGTTGAGGGTGCTGGTTCTCGTCGTTGATGTGAATGATCTTGGCGAGTTCGTCGTTGTCGATCACTGGGAATGGCAGCACCAACTGGCGGCAGCTATCGGGCCCGGGTGCAAGCAAGTTGTGCTCGGGACCAACCGTTGAGCCAACAGCGGTAACAACCTCTTCGCGGATCGCGTCGAGCGGCGGGTTCGTGACCTGAGCGAACAATTGCTGGAAGTAATCGAACAACAACCGCGGACGATCGCTGAGCGCAGCGATTGGTGTGTCAGTGCCCATCGAACCAAGCGGCTCTGCGCCGGCCTTGGCCATTGGGCCCACGATGATCTTGAGTTCTTCGTGCGTGTAACCAAACACCTGCTGACGACGCAACACACTGAAGTGGCTGTACTCGACATGCTCGTGGGTGGGCAGATCACTGAGTTCGACCAATCCCTGATCGAGCCACTCTTGATACGGATGCTCGCTTGCCAAGGTGCTCTTCACTTCGTCGTCGCTCACAATGCGACCCTGCGCTGTGTCCACAAGGAACATGCGGCCGGGCTGCAAGCGACCCTTCTTCACAACGCGAGCAGGATCGATGTCGATCACGCCGCTCTCGCTGGCCATCACCACGAGATCGTCATCGGTAACCCAGTAACGACCTGGGCGCAGCCCGTTGCGGTCGAGCACCGAACCGATCACGGTGCCATCGGTGAACGCCACGTTGGCGGGTCCATCCCATGGCTCCATCAACGAAGAGTGGAACCGGTAGAACGCGCGCCGCGCCGGATCCATGTTGTCGTTGTTTTCCCACGCTTCGGGGATCATCATCAACATGGCGTGAGGCAATGAGCGTCCGGCAAGGTGCAACAACTCGAGCACTTCGTCGAAGCTCGCCGAGTCAGATCCGCCGGGGGTACAAATGGGGAAGGCGCGCTCAAGACCCGGCAACATGCCGCTGCTGAGCAACGCTTCACGCGTGCGCATCCAGTTGCGGTTGCCCTGCACCGTGTTGATTTCGCCGTTGTGAGCGATGTAGCGATAAGGGTGCGCCAAGGCCCAGCTCGGGAACGTGTTGGTGCTGAATCGGCTGTGCACAAGTGCCAATGCGCTCTCGACGCGCTGGTCGCCGAGGTCGGTGAAGAACACCGCGAGCTGTGGCGTGGTGAACATGCCCTTGTAGATCATTGTCCGACTCGACAGCGACGGGAAATACGTTGCTTGTTCGGCGGGAAGCTCGTGCTCGATGCGCTTGCGAGCAACGAACAGCTTGCGATCAAGATCAACGCCACTGGCCGTGCCAGTGTCGGCGATGAACAACTGACGGATGGTCGGCATCACCTGGCGAGCACCGGCACCGAGACACGATGGATCAACGGGCACGTTGCGCCAACCGAGCGTGCGCAGGCCCTCGTCGGCAAGCAGCAACTCAATCGATGCTGCAGCCTTGTCGGCGTCGTTGGCATCGGCGGGCAAGAAAGCCAGGCCCGTGGCGTACTGGCCCACAGCAGGCAGCTCGAACCCGACCACAGCGCGCAAGAACGCATCGGGGATCTGGATCAGGATTCCGGCGCCGTCGCCGGTATCGGCCTCGGCTCCGGTGGCGCCACGATGCTCCATGTTGCACAGCGCGGCGACTCCCATCGACACGATGGCGCGGCTGGGCACACCTTTGATGTTGGCAACAAACGAAACGCCGCAGGCGTCGTGTTCGAACCGTGGGTCATAGAGCCCAAAGGGCGCGGGGTAATTGTTATGCATCGTCCACATCCACTGAAGTCGGTTTGGCTTGGTGGACGCTCGGGACGACGCTGGCCCGAACGGTCGCCGTCATGCTACGGGAACGACGAACTTTCGACAATCAATTATTCGGCAACATGAACGTCGCCTCGTTCTCAATCGATGAAGCGCGGCTCACGATTTTCGAAGTTCGCGGTGACCGCCTCGACCTGGTTTGGTGACCCGATCTGGGCGCCGATCACGCGGCGCTCGGCGGCGAACTGCTCGGCGGCGCCAGCATTGGCAATGCGATTGAACAGCTCTTTTGAGCCTCGCACGGCTCCGGGGCTTCGGCCGGCAATCTCGTGGGCCATCGCCAAGGCATCATCGAGTGGCGTGTCGCTGAGGCGGGTCGCCAGACCAAGCTCGAAGGCCTCGCTGCCGCTGAACACCCGCGCCGTAAAGGTGAGTTCTTTGGCGATGTCGGGCCGCACCAACGACGACAACACCTGAGTGCCGGTCATGTCGGGCACGAGACCCCAGTGCACTTCGCGCACCGACATCTTGGTGTCGGGATGCACAATGCGAATGTCGGCTCCGAGCGCTATCTGAATGCCGCCACCCAATGCGTGGCCATGCACAGCAGCGATCACCGGAACGGGAATCTCCTGCCACACCCAAGCAACTTGCTGGCCAAGGTGAGTGATACGGCCAGCCTTCATGGCTCCGGGGTTGCCGTTGTCGCCGTCGGTTGCAGCGTCGTCGGCCGATGCTCCCCCGGCCATTGCCTGAAACGAGCTGAAGTCGAGACCTGCGCAGAAAGACGCACCTTCGCCAGACAGCACAACGGCGCGCACACCCGGCTCGGTCTTGAGGCGCTCACCGGCCGCGGCAAGTGCGGAGAACATTCCCCCGTCAAGGGCATTGCGCTTGTCGGGCCGGTTCATACGAACGTCGGCAACACCGTTGGAGAGAGAGATTGATACGCGGTCGGACATCACTTCAGTCTGGCAGAACAGGCCCGTTCATGGCACACTGCGACGATGAATCTGAACCTTTCGGCTGACGAAGTCCTCAACACAACCCGCTCCGTGCGCAAGCGCCTCGACTTCGATCGCCCTGTCGAGCGCAAGGTTGTCGAGGACTGCCTCGAGATCGCGCTGCAAGCACCAACAGGCTCGAATAGCCAAGGCTGGCACTGGTTCGTTGTCGAAGATGCAGCCAAGAAGAAGGCGCTCGCCGACATCTACAAGACCAACTTCATGCAATACGCGAAGAACCCGCGTAGCGCCGGATACGCCGAAGGCGACATGCGCGCCGAGCAGGCTGGCCGCGTCACCGAATCAGCGATGTATCTCACCGAGAACTTTCATCGTGCGCCACTCATGCTCATTCCTTGCATCAGCGGTCGCCTCGACAACGCGCCTGTGATGGCTGCGGCCAGTTCGTGGGGTTCGTTGCTGCCTGCCGTATGGAGCTTCATGCTCGCTGCCCGCGAACGCGGCATCGGTTCGGCGTGGACCACCATCCACCTCATGAACAACGGCGAGCGCGAGGCAGCCGACATTCTCGGCATCCCGTTCGACGAAGTCACTCAAGGCGGCCTGTTCCCCATCGCGTACACCATCGGCACCGATTTCAAGTCGGCCAAGCGCATGCCGCTGGCCCCTGTGCTGCACTGGGACAAATGGTGACAGCAGGTCACCTGCACAACATTCAGCACGACTTTGCGTATCGCTTCGACTGGGGTCTTGAGGGTCTCGGCGCGTTGGCGCCACATGTCGACGTGGTCATCATCGTCGACATTCTTCGCTTCACCACCGCCGTATGCACTGCACTCGAGAGCGAATGTACGGTGCTTCCGTTTCCGTGGGCTGACGACGAACTGCAGGCATACGCCGCTGCAAACAACGCTGCATCCGCAGGGCATCGCGAACAGGGCGGCTACTCGTTGTCGCCCACCGATCTACTCACCTCGCAATCGGGTTCACGCATCGTGCTGCCATCACCAAACGGATCGACGCTGTCATTTGCGGCCCGCGACCTCGGAGCGCATCGCGTGCTCGCCGGTTCGCTCCGCAACGCAACCGCCACAGCGCGCCACGCTCTTGCAATCGCTCGCGGCGGCAGCAACTACCAGCCCTCGATCGCAGTCATTGCCGCTGGCGAACGATGGGGTGGCCCCACCGGATCCATGAGGCCGGCTATCGAAGACCTCATCGGCGCAGGCGCAGTTCTCAACGCGCTCGACCCTTCGGGAGCCGTGGCGCAGCCGTGTTGCTCACCCGAGGCCGCCGCTGCGCGCGCCGCATTTCATCAAGCCCGCCCGAAGCTGTTCTCGGCGCTGTGCGCATCGAGCTCGGGCCGCGAGCTCCTTGCGCGCGGATGGGAAGACGACATCGCCACCAGCGCAGCGCTTGATGTCACCGAAGTTGTTGCCGAACTGGTCGGGAACGAATACCAGCGAGCGTGACTCTGCGGTCTATAGATCGACCGTGCCTGCGATGCATGTCACGCAATCGCCGCCAACCCAGACATCGGCTCCGTCTGCGTCGGAGCTGATATACACGCGGCCGGCACGCCCAAGTACGGCACCCTGGCTTGCCGTGTACGGAGCTGTCACGCGGCCCGTTCGCAGCAGCCACTGCGCCAACGAAGCGTTGAGGCTTCCGGTGACCGGATCTTCAACCGTGCTGCCGTCTTTCGGAAAGAACGCGCGCACCTCGTACGCGCATGCTGAGCCGGGCGGATACATGCCGACGACTCCGATGTAGAGGCCTTCAACGAACGCCGGCTTCAGGGCGAGCACGGCATCAGCATCTCGAAGCATGACTGCCACCCACCCCGGACCATTGTCGATCCATTGACTCTCAACAATGTCGGCGATGTCTACGTTCAGCACCCTGGCGATTTGAGCCACGGTCGCGTCATCCACGCGGCCGCTGCGCCGTAATGGTGGAGCTGCGAATGCCAGTTGCTGAGCGGATTGTCGCACTCGAATCAATCCGGCTCCGCACTCCTGTACGACAACGTCTGACTGCTTCGGCTTTCCCCCACCAAGCAACCACGCGTGACACGAACCCAACGTTGGATGGCCAGCGAATCCAAGCTCGACGGTGGGCGTGAAGATGCGCACCCGATAGTCGGCCTCGGGGTTCGATGGCGCGAGCAGAAATGTCGTCTCGGAAAGGTTCGTCCAATGGGCAAAGCGTTGCATCTCATCGGTTGACAGCCCCTCGCCATCGCACACAACTGCTAACGGATTTCCGCGATAGGCCTCGGCCGTAAATACATCAACTTGAACAAACCGTCGACTGCGCATCGGCTCAGTGTGTCAGTTCAACGCAAGCGTGACTGCGATTTACTCGACGAGGCGCAGCCCACTTGGAGCCACCGACGCTGCGGCGTGTGGCAGGTCGACAACGAACTCGGTGCGATGCGCAGGAAACACGTGCTCGGACAGCAGCACTGGGCGACCGTGGGTGTCTTTGGTGAGCCGCTCGCAGCACAACACCGGCGAACCCGCAGGCACGCCGAGCAACACAGCATCGGCAGGACTCACCGAGTCGGCTCCGATGGTTTGCGTTGCGCCGCCAAGGTCGATGCCCAGCAATTCGTAGAACGGTGAACGCTCGACATCGCGCCGTGACAAGTGCTGACCCAGCTCGGCCGGGCACCACACTGTGACCACAGCAAAGGGTTCGCCATCGGCAAGGTTGATGCGCTTCACACGCAACACGTTGTCGGATCGAAGTGCGGCACGCACCCGACCCGTGGCAGGAACAAATGCGAACTCGATGATCTTGCGCTGCGGCTCGACGCCGCTCTCGGCCATTTGCCCTTCGATGGTGACAAGTTGGCCAAGCGTTTGCCGCAGCGGCGCCGCCGCAACAAACCACCCGAAACCTTGACGGGCATCGACAAGGCCTTCGTCGCGTAGCGTCTCGAGCGCTCGCCGAATGGTGACCCGGCTTGCATCAAACTCGGTGGACAGTTCGGCTTCGCTGGGAAGCACGCGACCCGCCACATACGCGCCGGCGGCAACGCGGCCGCGAAGCTCGTCGGCAATCTGCTGATACCTGATTGTTCTCATCGTTGTTTCACCGCCTTTGGTCGATTGGTTTGACCATCAAAAACACTTGTCTTATACTTGTCTACATCCGCCGGCAAGCACAAGGGGCAATCACATGGCCGTTACCGCAGGAACTCCGATCGAACTGGTGCAGGGCGTTTACGCCAAGCTCGCCCAAAACGCAGAGATCGGTCGCCGCCGTCTCGGCCGCCCGCTGACATTGACTGAGAAGATCCTCATCAACCACCTGCTCGACCCTGAGTCGCAAGAGATGGAGCGCGGCACAAGCTACGCCGACTTCAACCCTGACCGGGTAGCCATGCAAGACGCAACCGCACAGATGGCACTGCTGCAGTTCATGACTGCGGGACTGTCCTCGGCAATGGTGCCCAGCACCGTGCATTGCGATCACCTCATCTCAGCCAAGGTCGGCGCACGCATCGACATGGGCGTGGCCGTCGATACCAACCGTGAGGTGTACGACTTCTTGCGTACAGTGTCAGCCAAATACGCCATCGGTTTTTGGGGCCCCGGAAGCGGCATCATCCATCAAGTGGTTCTCGAGAACTACGCATTCCCCGGCGGCATGATGATCGGCACCGACAGCCACACCCCCAACGCTGGCGGTCTCGGCATGGTGGCCATTGGTGTCGGCGGCGCCGACGCTGTCGACGTGATGACCGGCTTCCCATTTAACGTGCGTTGGCCCAAGGTCATCGGCGTCAAGCTCAACGGCACGCTCAGCGGATGGTCGTCGCCAAAAGATGTCATCCTCGAGGTCGCTCGCGTGCTCACCGTCGAGGGCGGTACCGGCGCAATCGTCGAGTACTTCGGCGCTGGCGCCGACTCGATCTCTGCCACCGGCAAGGCCACCATTTGCAACATGGGAGCCGAGATTGGCGCCACCTGCAGTGTGTTCGGTTACGACCAAAACATGGCCGCCTACCTCAAGGCCACCGGCCGCACCGAGATTGCCGCAGCAGCCGATCAGGTAGCCAGCGACCTTCGCCCCGACGACGGCGCGTTGTACGACCAAGTCATCGAAATCGACCTCGATGCGTTGAAGCCGCTCATCAACGGCCCACACACGCCCGACCGTGCCAACCGCGTCGGCGCTGCAGTCGGAGCCGAGGCCCGGGCCAACGAGTGGCCGCTCGAAATCAGCGCAGCGCTCATTGGCAGTTGCACCAACAGTTCGTACGAAGACATCACCCGCGCCGCTTCGGTCGCACGCCAGGCTGCGGCGATGGGCTTGCGCACCAAGACCGATCTACTCATCAGCCCCGGATCAGAGCAGATTCGTGCCACCATCGAGCGCGACGGCCTGCTCGCCGATCTCGAAGCCATCGGTGCAACCGTGCTGGCCAACGCCTGCGGCCCGTGCATTGGCCAATGGGATCGCCCGGCATCGGCCACCGGCAAGGTGAACACCATCGTCAACAGCTTCAACCGCAACTTCCCCAAGCGCAACGACGGTTCGGCCAACACGCTCAGCTTTGTCACTTCGCCAGACACAGTCATTGCTCTGGCCCTCGCTGGCCGACTCGACTTCGATCCCACCACCGACACCATCACCAACGCCGACGGTGTTGAGGTCAAGCTCAACGCTCCGGTTGGCGAAGTGCTTCCCGAGCATGGTTACGACCCAGGCACGAACACCTTTACCGCTCCCCCGGCCGATGGATCCGGCGTTGTGGTCGAGGTCTCGCCCACCAGCGATCGTCTGCAGTTGCTCGAGCCATTCGCAGCTTGGGACGGCAAGGACTTCATCGGCATGCCCGTGTTGATGAAGGCCCAGGGTAAGTGCACCACCGACCACATTTCTGCTGCGGGCAAGTGGCTCACCTATCGCGGCCACCTCGAGAACATCAGCGGCAACTTGTTCATTGGCGCAGTCAACGCATTCAGCAACGCAGTCGGCGAAGGCAAGTGCGCGATCCATGGCGAGATCGACAGCTACCCGAACCTCGCCAAGACCTACAGCGAGGCTGGCCTTCGCTGGTGCGCCATCGGCGACCGCAACTACGGCGAAGGGTCGTCGCGTGAGCACGCCGCAATGGAGCCCCGTTATCGCGGTGGCGCGGCCATCTTCGCCCGCAGCTTTGCTCGCATCCACGAGACAAACCTGAAGAAGCAGGGAATGCTGCCGCTCACGTTTGCCGACCCAAACACGTACGACCTCATCGAGCAAGACGACCGCATCAATGTGCTCAACCTTCCTCCGGTGCCCGGCAAGAACATGCGCTGCCAGATCGTGAAGCCCGACGGCACCATCATCGAGTTCGAGGGCGTGCAGACCTTCAGCCCCGAACAAGTCGAGTGGTTCAAGGCCGGGTCGGCGCTCAACGTGGTTCGACGCAAAGTCGCCGAAGGCAGTCTCTAAGGCACAATTACGGGCGCCGTACCGGCACCCCAGGATTGCGATTGTTGCATCAGCAACAATCCGCCAATCAACACAGCGTTCAGAACAACGAGAACCATCGGCACCACGCCGGGAGTCCATCTCGCGTTCCGAAACAGCCAGGACCCATTCACGCCAACCGTGTAGCGCCTGAGGGTGTACCAGAAGGTGCCGATCTCGGTCACCCACGTGAGCGTCACGATTGCAACTCGTATGCGGCGCTTGCGTACAGCGTGAGCGATGTGGCTGTCGCCCGCAAGCACAACCGCACCGATCGCGATCGCGATCGAATATCGGCCCTGCCAGATGAAGCCAATTCGCTGTACGAAGGCTGTCTCGAAGGCCACCGGCGCAAGCAGTACAAACGTAACAATCGCGAGCCAAGGACCAAGCGAACCCAGGCCACGCCGCATCAACACATACGTTGCGATCACGACCACGAACCACCAACAGATCTGCACAATCACCGGTGCCGAGAACTCACGCCATCCAAGCGACCCAGCGATATCGCGAGCATGAACGAACATCCCACGCAACGAGTGCTGAACCGCTTGCCACCGCGACACATGCACAGCAACGCGCGCATCGCGCACGGTGACATTGCTCCACCAATTCCAGACGAGCACACTCGCAGCCGCAACTGCGGGAGCCGCGAACAACGCCAACGCCAACTCTCGCGATGTTGCCGAGCCCGCTGCTCTGCGGTTGCGGTGATCAAGCCACATCACCGCCAACATCGCACCGAACGGCAACACTGCAATCGGGCGCATGGCGATGGCGAGCGCCATCGGCACACTCACCCACAGCAGCGCACTCGACGTACATCGGACAGCACTGGCCTGCCGTAGCCGCACCACAGACACCCAGCCCACCAGCGCAAGCGCGATCTCAAGCGAGTTGGGATTGACCACGCCGAACACAAACCACGCGGCAGGCGAGATTGCCGCAAGCGCAACAACATTCATCGGCAGTCGCCGGGCGCGCAGCATCGCAATTGTCAGCGCAAGTGCGCACCACAGCACGGCCACGATTCGATACCACTGCGACTCGCCTGCATGACCCAATGCGCGCACAGGCAACCCAACCAGCGCGTAATACAACGGCGGATATGTTCCGGCCGAAGATGCCGCGCGACGGGTGCCGGTGGCCTGCGTTGTTGCTGCGCAAGTCGGTGCCACCGTGGCATCGTGGCGAAAGCATGCGGGGTCGCCGATGGCCAGCGCACTTGGAACCGTGACACCACGAAAGCCGGGGGCAAGCGACGGCACCTCACTGCCAACAAGTTGGCCAGCGGCCACCGATGCAGCGCGCAACACGTGCGCCGGTTCGTCAGGACCGCCGTAACGGCCAATGCCGAGCGACCACGTGAGCAGCAATCCGAACGCCACCGCGAAGGTGAGCGCTGCTATCGCGACCTCGGAGTGGCGCTTCGAAGCACGAGCGTTACTCACTGATCATCAACCGCCGACACACGCTGAAGCTAGCGTACGAACGTGTTTGACTCGATGCCGACTCACCGACGACGCGCCCTCATTGCGTCGATCGTGAGCCTCGCTCTTGCGGCTGCCGTCGCCGTTGTCTTGGGATTCACCAGCAAAAGCCCACAGTCGTCTACACCCTCTTCGTCGGCGGCCTCTGAGGTTGCAACGTCGACATCAATTACGTCATCTGCCACGGGAACGGCGGTGACTCCCAGCGGCTTTCAACGAGCGCTCAATGCATCCGGAACCTTTGATTGCAACCAACCGGGACTCTGGAAGCCGTACTCCGACAGCGCGCTCGTCATTGCTGTTGGCGAGCCACCACGAGCATCAACGTGCGCCTCAGATGTGGCGATAGTGCCCGAGGGTTATTGCTCCACTTCTGGGTGCTCACAGGTTCCAGCAAACTGGGAGATTCGACTGCAATCCGGTGTGCCGATCGCGACATTGGCGCTGCTGGTTGCGCCCATCGACAAGGCCAACGCACGCCTGTACTGCTATCGCAAACTCGCCGTGGCCTCAATGCAGTTGGGGCCGATCAACTCGACCATCGATCAGGTATGCCCGCCCGCTCAACCCGATGGCTCCCCCACCACCGACTCGATCGACATCGTGTTCGTTCCGCCGTCTGCCTCGCTCGACGCACCGCCGCTGCCGCCGGGGTCGATCGACATCCCCAAGGGCTGACCCGATAACCGTCTGACATACTGAGCACGTGGAAATTACAACGGCTATACGCACCACTGGCTCGGTACGGCAATTCACCGACGCACCGGTCGACGACGCAACGCTGTACGCGCTGCTCGACGATGCTCGGTTTGCCCCCAGCGGAGGCAACCGCCAGGGATGGCGGGTCGTGGTGGTGAAGAGCGAAGCCAAGCGGCGGGCAATTGGCGAACTGATGAAACCCGTGTGGGACGAATATGTGGCCATTGGCAGCACCGGTGTAACACCGTTCACCGCCGCACCTCCGGCCAACTACGAGCTCACCACGGTGACGCCCGGACGCACACCAAACGATCTACTCGACAACATTGTCGACGTGCCGGTTGTGTTGGTCGTAGCCGCAGACCTTGGTTGCATCGCGATGATGGACAAAGACCTCGAACGCCCAGCGATTACCGGCGGCGGATCCATCTACCCGTTTTGCTGGAACGTATTGCTGAGCGCACGCAGCCGCGGTCTCGGCGGCGTGATGACAACGTTCTTGTCTCGCGCCGAACCACTCGCTGCCTCGGTGCTCGGCTTGCCACCAACCTACGCGCTGGCATCAACGATTTTCTTGGGACACCCCGTTCATCAGCCAACAAAGCTGAAGCGAGCCGCTGTCGAAACGTTTAGCACCATCGACTCGTTCGATGGATCTCCGTTCGCTGGGTAGCTGCGGCGCGCCAGCAGGCCACCACAACTCAGCCCGGATCCACCTGAACCAACGAGAACGTAACCACTATTCGGTGGTTCGAATCCGTAGGCAAGAAGTTTGTCTTTGAGCACGCAACCAACGACACGTTCGGCAGCGGAGCGAGCAGCCCGACTCCGAATATTTCATCGTTGCTACTGCCCGTGATATCTCGACGAGCGAACTGATAGTGGTACACGCGACCATCGTCGGGCGGCGACTCAAGAACTAACTCAGCGCCGGGACCAAGCAGATGCAGGTTCTTGAAGATTCCACCGTGCTTGGTGCGATGCGCGAATAACACCATATGGCTGTTCTCGCCAGCGAGACCCACTTCGGGCCAATGACCAACGAGACCGGCATCGACCACGGGATTCGAGACACCTTCGACGACGTACGCGTTGACGCCAATATTTGGAAGGTGCAATCCATATGGCAGTTGCGAGGCCAGTGGTAGCGGATTGTCCACTGGATTGATCTGCGTTGTTGCTGTGGGTGATCCGATGAAGTAACCGGCGACATCGACCACAAGGTGCCCGCCGCGCTGGGTGAACACTGCCACGCCGGAAGTTGATGTTCGCAGGATTGCGTGGTTGGCCACTGTCTGCCCGGCAGCGACGGCATTGAGGTTTGATGCCACCGGACGAGCAGTGCGCGCCGGGAAGCCGGTGAAGTATCCGGGGCCTCTGGTCTGTGTAGTGGTGAGGTTCACCACCACGGCTTGCGAAGCGGCCCGACCCGCGTAGTCGAACTCGGCGATCCACTCGGCCTGCAGTCGCCCATAACTGGCGGGCAACCGGGTATCGAGAACCCGATACGGAGCGTTGGGCACGAAGAGTCCTTCGGTAGCGGCTGTTGCATCGGGCCCCGTGAAGTAACCAGCGACGTCGACGATGAGGTGGCCGCCCGCCGATGCGAAGACGTTGATGCCAAACACCGCGCCCTCGACTCCAACCGGGACGATGGCTTGATTCGCACGCGTTTGGCCCGCACCATCTGCGTTCAGACTCGACGAATCAGGTCGCGCGGCACCACCCGCAAACGCTGTGAAGAAACCTGCGCCGTTCGATTCGGTGACCGTGAGGTTGACCACCACTGCACTGGCGCTGGCCGGCACAACCGACGCGACGCTGACTGATTCGACCTGGCCCGAGCCAACTCCAAAGCCTCGCTCGCGCGTGTCGATGGCGCGGAACGCAGTAGGCAACGCAACAAATCGGCCCGCGCTTACCGCAGTGGTTTGCGGTACGTACGCACCGTTGACATCGACCACAATGTCGTTGAGCTGCGACGAGTAGATGTCGACCGAACCATCGGTACCCAGCAGCACGGTCACCAAGTTGGCAACAATCTGTCCGGCTCGATCGATGTTTAGATTTGACGCCTCGGGAAGCACCGTGCCTGTTGGGTAGACCGACACATAACCCGGCACCACACCGTTGGTAGCCGTGACGTTGAGCACCGCTGCAGTTGCTGTAGACGGCACCGAGTTACGCCCCGCCACCTGCACTCTGATCGTGTGCGAATCGATTCGCGTGAAACCAAATGGCCCCTCAGACGCTCGCGTCTCGGCGAGCCGCGATGGCGCCACTGGCGAGAAGGAACACGCGCCCGCTTGCACGGGCCCAGCTTCGGCGGCCCTGCTCAGAGCCAACGCCGTCGGCACCGCCGCAGCCAGCGACAGCAATTGTCTTCTTGAGATCAACATGGTGGCGTCGTTCCGAACATCGAGCGCTGCTTAGTGCTCGGCCATGGAGCGAAGAGCGTTGAGTGCAGCATCGGCTGACACCCCAGCAACAACCTCGACCCCGTTGTCGCTGTCGAGCACAAAGGTGAGCCCATCGAGTGCCTTCTTGTCGCGACCCATCAGGCCAAGCAGCATCTGGTGATCGAACTCAGGCAACGATGTGTTGAGTTCGTAGAGGCCGCCCACCACGTCGTAGTGCTGCTGCACCCGGGCGCCAGAGATGCGCCCCAACTCGTGCCCTAGGTGCGCCGCGTAGATGAGGCCGATTGCTACGGCCTCGCCGTGAGCGAGCGAAAAGTCGCCAGCGATTTCAAGCGCGTGAGCCAGTGTGTGTCCGTAATTGAGCAGTGCCCGACGACCACCTTCGCGCTCGTCGGCGCCAACGATGTCGGCCTTGATCTGCACACACCGAGCGATGCGATCGACAAGTTCCATTCCGAGCAGATCGTCGCCTGTGAGAAAGTGGTACTTGGCCATCTCGCCCATGCCGCAGCGCATCTCGCGAGGGCTCAAGGTGGTCAATGCATCGAGATCGCACAGCACACCGCTGGGCTGCCAATAGGCCCCAACAAGGTTCTTGCCCTCGGGCAGATTCACGCCGGTTTTGCCACCGATGGCGGCATCGACCATGCCGAGCAGCGTGGTGGACACATGCACCACCGCGATGCCTCGGTGCCACGACGCAGCGGCAAACCCTGCGATGTCGGTAACCATGCCGCCGCCAAGCCCAATGATCACGTCGTTACGAGTGAGTCCCATTGTGGCGAACCCGCGACACAAGGTCTCGATAGTGGCCAGCGACTTGTGTTGCTCGCTCTGGCCGATCACAAAGACCTCGTATGGGATACCTGGATCGACAGCGAGCGGAATGCCTGTCTGAGTGATGATGGCGGCCCGGCGCGCTGACTTGGGAAGCATCGCCGCAAGTTCGCTGCGCACGCCAGAGCCAACGAGCACGTGGTAGCTGCGGTCACCAAGATCAACATGTACAGAACGCGAGTTGGTCATCGCAGCACCGCATCGACAACCTCGGTCACCGACCTGCCATCGACAGTAACGATGACGTCGGCGACCTCGCGATACAAGGCCTCGCGCTGCTCGTACATGCGCCGCAAGGTGCCCTCAGGGTCGGCGTCGAGCAAGGGACGATGCACGCCACCTTTCACTCGTTCGGCGAGCATGCCCGGGTCAGCGCTGAGCCAGATAACTCGGGCTCCGCTGAGGCGTAACGCATCGCGGTTTTCTTGCCGGAGCACCACGCCGCCGGCGGCAGCAATCACTGACGCACCGGGTCGGCTGAGCAACTCACTGAGCACTTCGGATTCGATTTTGCGGAATGCCTCTTCGCCATCGGTGGCAAAGATATCGCGCACCGTACGACCCTCGCGGGCTTCAAGCACGGCATCGGTGTCGAGCAGATCGCATCGCAAGCGGGACGCCAAGACTCTGCCCACGGTGGTCTTGCCGGAGCCCATCATGCCAACGAGCACGATGCGGCGTTTGCCGCCTGCGCTCATCGCAACGATTCGTTGTATGCAACCGCGTTGCGTACAAATTCATCGACCGTGTCGCCGCCAAACTTGCGCTGCGCCTCGGCTGCGAGCACGAGAGCAACCATGGTCTCGGCCACTACGCCCATTGCTGGAACTGCGGTGACATCGGTGCGCTCTTTGAAGCTGACGGTGGCTTCCTTGGTGACGGTGTCGACCGTACCCAGAGTTGGGATGTTGAGGGTGGCCAACGGCTTCATCGCAGCGCGCACCACCATGACTTCGCCGGTGGTCATGCCACCCTCGGTGCCGCCCGCAAGAGTGGTCTCGCGCCGGTATGTACCGGTTGCGGCGTCCCATGAGATGGCGTCGTGAGCAACGCTTCCGCGCATACCTGCAACCTCGAAACCGTCGCCGATTTCGACACCCTTCACGGCCTGAATGCTCATCACTGCTTGCGCCAACAATGCATCGAGTTTGCGATCCCAGTGCACATGGCTACCGATGCCCACAGGCAGCCCGTAGGCCAACACCTCGACAATGCCGCCGAGCGAGTCGCCGTCTTTGGCTGCCGCTTTGATCTCTTCGATCATTGCGTCTTCGGCTGACTTATCGAAGCATCGAACTGGCGACTCATCGATTGCGGCAAGGTCGGCCATCGTGGGGAGCAGCGCCGATTTCGAACGGGCGGGGCCCATCTGAACCACATGAGACAAGATCTCGATGCCGAGCGTGCCGAGCAACTTCTTGGCAATGGCACCCGCAGCAACACGCGCGGCGGTCTCACGGGCGCTGGCGCGCTCGAGCACATCGCGTGCGTCGGTGAAGCCGTATTTCTGCATTCCGGCGAGGTCGGCGTGACCCGGGCGAGGCTTGGTCAATGGATCTTTGGTGACACCGGGGGCCGGCGACATCTCTTCGTGCCACTTGTCGCTGCGGAACCACTCGCTGTTCTTGATTTCGATGGCCACTGGCGAACCGAGCGTGCGGCCGTGCCGTACGCCGCCGATCAGCGTGATTTCATCAGCTTCGAAACGTTGCCGCGGACCACGGCCGTAGCCGAGACGACGGCGACCCATTTCTTCTTGGATCTCTTCGACTGTGATGGGTAGGCCTGCGGGCAAGCCCTCGACGATGACAACGAGCGCTTGCCCATGGGATTCGCCGGCGGTGAGATAACGAAGCATCGTGTGCAGGCTACCCGTGGCGAGCCACGAGTTCCTGCTCTGCAGCGGCACGCATCGCGGCGGGATTGGGGCTGACACCGGTCCAGAGCTGCTGTTGCAGTGCCGCTTGATGCACCAACATGCCCAAGCCATCTACGGCCGTGGCACCGCAGAGCCGGGCTGCTCGCAGCAACGCCGTCTCGAGCGGGTGATACACCAAGTCGGCAACAACCTGACCGGCATGCAACAGCGCAAGGTCGAACGGCGCTTCGTCGGTACCCATGCCGACCGAGGTTGCGTTGACCACCAGATCAACGCGGGCGATGTCGGTCGCATCACCAACGCGGGCGCGGCCCACGCCGAGCTGTGCGGCAGCCTCGGCCCGAGCGGCAGAGCGGTTGATGACCACAATGTGATCAATCCCCACCCGCGCGAGCGCATCGATTACCGACCGCGCTGCGCCTCCGGCCCCAAGCACCGCCACCCTCATTCCGGATGGCTCGACGCCTGCTTCGCGCAGCGACGCCACGAAGCCAGCGCCATCAGTGCTGTACCCAGCGAGGCGACCGTCGTCTTGCAGCACCACTGTGTTGGCTGTGCGCAGCGCTGCTGCCGCGGGATCCAACACATCGACCGCAGCGGCGACATCGTCTTTGTGAGGCATGGTCACCGACAAACCTGAAATGCCGAGCACGCGCATCGCAGCAAGGGCTTCTGCGGCTTTGCCTGGCGCTACCTCGAATGCGGTGTAGACCCAATCGAGAGCGCCCGCAGCAAACGCTGCGTTATGAATGACCGGACTCAGGCTGTGTCGCACGGGAGATCCGATTACCGCCGCAAGTCGTGTTGTGCCCGTGATCATTTCAAGAGTCCCGCATCTCGTGCCTTTTGCACGTTTGCTTCGTGCTGCTGCAATGTTGCCGCAAACACATGATGGCCGTCTTCATCGGCGATTACGTAATACAAATACACGCAGGGTTCACCCTTTGGCAGACCGCGGCACAGCGCATCACCGCTGGGCGGATTCGGTTCGGGGTGTAGCGCTGCGTGAATCGATGCTCGGCCCGGGTTGGCAATGGGGGTGGGCGGCAAACCTGTGTGCAGATAGGTGTTGTATGGAGTGTCGGTTGTTTTCAGCACGCTGAACGGGGTGTCGGCTGGCTGGCCATACGACAGCGTGGCGTCTACCTGCAGCGGCATCGCAAGGAACAAACGGTTGTAGATCACTCGAGCGATCTTCGACCGATCGGTGTCGAACTTGGCCTCGCGCTCGATCATTGAGGCAACCACCAACACCTCGTACGGAGTGCGACCCAGTTCGGCCGCACCGGCCTCAATGTTTTCCTGACGACCAACCCGCTCCATCAGCTTGGCCATCCGTTCGATGACCTGAGTCTCTGATTCGCTGCCAGCAACCTGATACGTGTCGGGAAAGAGCAAGCCCTCAAGGCTGGCAACACCTGCTGGTTGATACGCCGAGCGCACGGTGCCGCTGGAAGCCGCCGCTGCGAAACTCGCGGCGGTCATCGGGCGCAGATCGCGCTCGACGCGCTTGCCCATCTTCGCGAGAGTGAAACCTTCGGGGAAGGTGACCTTCTTGAACGTCGCCTCAGGCGGCGTATTGAGCACGCGCATGATGTTGCCCATATGGGTTCGCTCGTGAATTTGGTAGTAGCCCGGTACGAGACGCACCCCGCCTTTGTGCTGTACGTAGTAACGAAACACCCGTGCGTTAGTGATGAAACCTTCGGCTTGCAAGCGCACGCTGACGCTTTGCAGTGTGTCACTTTCGTTCACCGTAAAGTTCGAAGCGGCGGCCACCTCACCCGATGGGTTCACCTGCCGGATGTACCACCAGCCCACACAACCGGCCGCCAACACGGCCACGATCACGCAAGCGCTCGCTACGAGCAACACCCACTTCATCGCGCGTACCCGCCGGGGAGCGCTCTCTACTTCGCTCGCTGGGACGAACGCGATGTCGTCCCAGGGATCTCGTATCCAGTCGTTGCCGCTCTCGGGCAGTGGGTCGATGGGAGCCGCGCTTTTCAACGAGGCGCCTCACGCGATTCGCGATCGGCTCGGCCGTCGAGCCATGTCTGCAAGATAACCGCCGCAGCAACCTTGTCGATAATGAGCCTGCGCTCGGGCGCACGCATGCCGCGTTCGATCAGTATCTGATCGGCGGTGACCGTAGTGCGCCGCTCGTCGATGGTCTCAATAGGCACGCCGACCACGCTAGCCAACGACTTCACTTCCCTGAGGGCGCCTTGCGCCGCCTTGCCAGCAGAGCCGTCCATCGACAATGGCAAGCCCACAACGATGCGTTCGGCTTCTTCTTCGATCACCAGAGCCTTGATGCGCTCGTGATCGATACGGGTAGACCCTGATCGTTGCAGCACAACTAACGGCGACGCGATGGTTCCACTGCGATCGCTGACAGCAACGCCAATGCGTTTGCTGCCGAGGTCGAGTGCCAGAACCCTCACGATCGGCGAACTCGTCGGGTGCTCACCTGTTGGTAGCGGCCTGTCGAGCGAGGTCGAGTGCTTGATCGAGCCCTTCGGGGTTCTTGCCGCCGGCCGTGGCGATGTCGCCCTTGCCGCCGCCTCCGCCGCCAACCGCCTTGGCCGCATCTTTGATGAGGTCGCTGGCCTGACCGCCGAATGCCGAAGTGATCGCCGCCACCAACGTGACGCCACCCGTAGGCGTGAGCCCGCCCAAGATCACCGCTTCGATGCCTGCCTGCTGACGAACGGCAAGGGCGAGGTCGCGCAGCTCGCCTGGAGCCAAACCGTCGACTCGACTGACCAGCACACCACCGGTGGCGCTGCCAGCAAGTTCGGCGGCCTGGCCCATCGCCGCCTTAGAGCGCAGCGCTTTGATCTCATCGTTGAGCGCCTTGATCTCGTCGAGCTTGCGCTGCACACCATCGACCACTTCGTTGGTCGCAACACCGACGAGTCGAGCAGTGTCGGCCAACATGCGGTCTTCGCGCTGCAGCAAAGCGACGCTGTTGTAGCCGGTGACCGCCTCGATGCGACGCAGGTTGGAACCAACCGAGCTCTCGCCGACGATCTTGATGGTGCCGATGTCGCCTGTTGCTTTCACGTGAGTGCCGCCGCACAGCTCGACAGAACTGCCAGCCTCGAGCACACGAACAATGTCGCCGTACTTGTCGCCAAAGAATGCAATCGCACCAAGCGCTGTGGCTTCGTCTTTGGTGGTCTCGTATGAACGCGCAGGCACGTTGTTGAGCACCTCGGTGTTGGCGATCTGCTCGATCTGAGCGATCTCTTCGTCGGTAACCGCCGAGTAGTGGCTGAAGTCGAAACGAAGTCGATCGGGACCAACCAACGAACCGGCCTGTTTCACATGCGCACCCAGCACAACGCGCAACGCATGGTGCAACACGTGGGTGCCGGTGTGGTTGCGGCGGATGGCATCGCGACGAACGACATCGATGGCCGCTGTTGCGTTCTGGCCGGCTGCGATGGTGCCGCTCACGAGGCGCGCCCGGTGACGACGTAAACCCGGAAGGGCAAACGTGGTGTCGAGCACCTCGGCCACGCCTGTAGGTGTGGTGATGGTGCCGGTGTCGCCAACCTGGCCACCCGACTCCGCGTAGAACGGCGTGCGCTCAAGGAAGATCTCGATCTCGCCTTGCTCTACCTCGTAGACGCTGAGCACCCGACTCTCGGCGGTGGTGTCGGTGTAGCCCACAAACTCGGTGGCACCGAACTGCTCGCTGAGCTCACGATAGATATCGGTTTGATCTTCGTCGGTGGCGTTTGATTTGCGGCCGGCCTTGGCGCGGCGACGCTGCTCGGCCATGTCGGTGTCGAAACCTTCGCGATCTACAGCAACACCGCGCTCTCCGGCGATCTCTTCGGTGAGCTCAAGCGGAAAGCCGTAGGTGTCGTGCAACGTAAACGCCGTGGTGCCCTTGAGCACCTTTGAGTCTTTGGCGAGTTCGTCTTCGAGAATGACCAACCCGGTCTTGAGTGTTTGACGGAAGCGTTCTTCTTCCTTGGTGAGCACACCAACGATGAAGTCTTTGTTAGCGATGACATCGGGGTAGGCGCCACCCATGACGTCGATCGCGGTCTCGACAAGACCCGGCATCACCAAACGTTCGGTACCTAGCAAATAGGCGTGGCGCACAGCGCGGCGAATGATGCGGCGCAACACATAGCCACGACCCTCGTTGCTGGGGAACACGCCATCGTTGACCAACATCGTGCTGCTGCGCGCATGCTCGGCAAGCACGCGCAAGCTGAAGCTGTTGCGGTCGTCGTAGTCGCCAATCCGATAGCTCTTACCCGTAACCGACGAGGCCTGATCGATGAGCGGAGACATCACGTCGGTTTCCCACACGCTGTCTTTGCCCTGCACCAACGCAAGGATGCGCTCGAGACCGGCACCCGTGTCGATGGATGGCTTTGGCAGCGGCGTGCGGGTGCCATCGGGGGCTTGGTTGAACTGCATGAACACGAGGTTCCAGAACTCCATGAACCGATCGCCCTGCGGATCGTTGAGCGGTCCGCCGTCGGGGCCGAAGCTGGGGCCGCGGTCGATATGCAATTCACTACACGGACCGCAAGGACCGGTATCGCCCATCTGCCAGAAGTTGTCTTTGTCGCCCAAGCGCTGAATGCGGTTCATCGGCACACCAACTTGGTCGTGCCAGATCTGCTCGGCTTCGTCGTCGCTTTCGTGCACCGTGATCCAGATGCGGTCGCCGTCGAGACCGAAGACTTCGGTAACGAGTTCCCAGCTCCACGGGATGGCATCGCTCTTGAAGTAGTCGCCAAAGCTGAAGTTGCCGAGCATCTCGAAGAACACAAGGTGGCGCTTCGTGCGACCGACATCGTCGAGGTCGTTGTGCTTGCCACCGGCGCGTGCGCACTTCTGGGCCGTGACTGCGCGCTTGAACGGTGGTGTCTCGTCGCCTACGAAATACGACTTGAAGGGCACCATGCCCGCAACCGTGAACAACACCGTTGGGTCATGAGGAATGAGGCTCGCCGACGCAACTGGCGTGTGCCCGCGGTCTGCGAAGAAGCCCGTATAGGCGTCGCGTAATTGATTGGCGGTGGTTGGCGGCGTGCTCATGGTCTGAGCAGCCTACCCTTTCGACCTCTTGGCGATCTGGTGTAATTCTCATGTCGCGCGCTACGTTCTTGGCGTGGCCCGACCCGACGACCTGCACGAATACATCAGCTTCGACGACCCCGACGAGCATCGCACGTGGGTCTTCGATGCCACGTTCTTGCGCTCGGGCTGGAACTGCATCTGGGGCAATGGCTGCAAGGGCGTGCTGTCAACCGACGCATCAGACCTACAACAGGGATGCTGCAGCTTTGGCGCCCACTTCATCGACGACGCCGATGTGCAAACCGTGGTCGAGAGCTCGGCCCGGCTCACACCCGAGCAGTGGCAGTACCACGCCGAGGCAGCCGACGGTGGATGGACTGCCATCGACCCCGACGGCACCACCACCACTCGCGTGATCGATGGCGCCTGCATCTTCCACAACCGGCCCGGCTTTGCTGGAGGCGCCGGCTGCGCCCTACACAGCGCCGCACTGGCTGTTGGCGAACGCCCCATCGACTGGAAGCCCGACGTGTGTTGGCAGCTCCCCCTTCGCCTGCACGAAGATACCGACCTGCACGGCCATGTCACCAGCACCCTGCGCGAGTGGAAACGCCGCGACTGGGGCGAAGGCGGCAACGACTTTCACTGGTGGTGCACCGAGACCTCAGAGGCGTTCAACGGCAGCAAGCAGACGTATCAATACCTACGCGACGAGATCATCGAGTTCACCGGAGTGAAGGTGTACGACATGCTGGTGAAGCAGCTCGAGAAAAGTCGAGCCACACCAGTTGCGCATCCGGCGGTACGCCGCAAGTAACTACGAGTCGCGGCGCTCATGCGCCGGCCTCGTAGCGCAAGGCCAGTGATGGCCTACTTGACCTTTTTGTTCGCCTTACGACGATCTTCAAGGGCGAGGTGCTTCTTGCGAATGCGGATGTTCTTGGGCGTGACCTCGACGAGCTCGTCGTCGGCGATCCACTCAATAGCTGTCTCGAGGCTATGAATGCGAGGGGCCGGCAACTTGACCGCATCGTCGTGGCTGTGCGTACGAATGTTGTTCTTTTCCTTCGGACGAACGGCGTTGACCACCATCTCGTCTTCACGGGCACATTCGCCAACGACCATGCCTTCGTAAACCTGCTCACCTGGAGCAATGAAGAACTGGCCGCTGAGTTGCAGTTTGTCGAGCGCGTAGCCCGTGGACTGCCCAATGCGGTCGGCAACCATCGCGCCGCCACGGGAATCGGGCATTTCGCCAGTCCATGGCATCCACCCGAGGTGATGCTGATGCAACAGCGCGGTACCGCGAGTGACGGTCATCAGCAACGAACGGAAGCCAATGAGACCGCGGCTTGGGCATTCGAAGGTGACAATGGTGCGGCCGGCATCGCCAGGGCGAAGGTCGGTGATGCGGCCCTTGCGAGGCGCCAGTTCTTGGGTCACAGTGCCGACATGATCGTCGGGCACGTCGCACACGCCGCGCTCTTGCGGCTCGAAGCGCTTGCCGTTGACTTCTTTGGTGATGACCTCGGGGCGGCTGACCTGCAGCTCGTAACCCTCGCGACGCATCGACTCGATCAACACGGCCAACTGCAATTCGCCACGGCCAGCAACTTCGATGATGTCGGGCGAGCCGGTTTCGAACAGCTTGATAGAAACGTTGCCGAGCAGTTCTTTTTCGAGACGATCGACAAGGTGGCGGCTGGTGAGGTACTTGCCGTCTTTGCCCGCAAACGGCGAGGTGTTGACGCCGAAGGTCATACGCAGCACCGGTTCGTCGACCATCAATCGTGGCAATGCCACTGGTGACTCGACCGAAGCAATGGTGTCGCCGATCTCGACCTCGGGGAATCCGGCAACGACGAACAAGTCGCCTGCCGAGAGCTCTTGAACTTCGTTACGGCTCACGCCCTCGAAGGCCATCAACTGGCTGAGGCGACGCTTGAGCGGCGGCTGACCTTCGCCGAACTCTTCTTCGAGCAGGGCCACCGTGTCGCCACGACGCATCACACCATTGACCACGCGACCGATAGCGAGACGACCGAGGTACTCGCTGGCATCGAGCGTGGTGACCATGGCCTGCAACGGCGCCGTTGGGTCGCCCTGAGGCGCAGGGATGGTCTCGAGAATGGTGTCGAGCAGGGCCGAGAGGTCTTCGTCGGGGCCGGGCATGCCGACGCCGCGCATTGAGCGACCTTCGCGAGCAACAGCCGAGATGACCTGGAAGTCGATGTGGTGATCGCCGGCATCGAGGTCGATGAACAACTGGTACACCTCGTCGAGCACTTCTTCTGGGCGTGCGTCGCCGCGGTCCACCTTGTTGATAATGACGATTGCCGGCAGATCGAGCGCCAATGCCTTTTGCAGCACATAACGGGTCTGCGGCAACGGGCCCTCGGCCGCATCGACGAGCAGCAGCACGCCGTCGACCATGGTGAGCGCGCGTTCGACTTCGCCACCGAAGTCGGCGTGGCCGGGGGTGTCAACGAGATTGATCTTGGTGCCCTTCCATGTGATGGAAGCAGCCTTGGCGAGAATGGTGATGCCACGCTCGCGCTCTTGGTCGTTGCTGTCCATCACACGGTCAACGACCGCCTGGTGGGCTGCAAAGGTGCCCGTTGCGCGCAACAGGGCATCGACGAGTGTGGTTTTGCCGTGGTCGACGTGCGCGACAAGGGCGATATTTCGTAATTGGGTCATAGTCCGCGGTTTTCGTTGATACCGCAAAGCTGAGGCGGGGGCCACAGCGCGGCAGGAGACAAATGCTGCCTCAGGTGTATTACAGCTTCAGATTCAGTCTTCGGGCTCTTCGTCGTCGTCATCGAAGGTGACGCCGTACTTCTCCGCTAGCGCGGCGTACTCATCGTCTTCGGTACGAGGACGTTGATCAGTGCCCGCAAATCCCAGATCGAGTGCGCTGGGACCAGCTTGCTTGAGCTTTCGCGCTTCTTCAAAGCGGCGATGACGACCCTTCTTCACGGCAGGGCTCCGAACCTAGAGAAATAACATCGGGTTCAAGCCTATCGTTCGCTGCATGCAACCAGACGGATTGCAGAGGTGACCTGCATCGATTTTCGACTGATTTCCCTGCTCACGACCCCGCCAGATCATACAATCTGCCATGTTCCGGCCGACCGAAGCAGCGCGGCGAGGTCTCCAGGACCCATTTTCGACGACGCTTGAGCGAGCTGAGCGCCCAACATCGCCCCATACTCGGGTCGATCGACATCGCGAAACACCCCAAACGGCGTGGGAGTCCAACTGTGAGACTCACCGGCAGGGGCGTCGGCCGAAAGGCGAGCCAGTGCAAACGCGAGGCTTGGATCGGCTCGGTGTGCATCGTGCTTCACGATCGCCTCGAGACCGACATCGGCTACCTCAACGATGCGGAGATGTCCGTCGGCTCCCATCACCACTCCCGCATGACCGTTCTCGCCGAACACGATGGGCTCGCCGTGGCGCAGGTCGATCATCATCTCGCCGCGAACCTTGCGACCGGTGAGTTCGTCATAAGCCCCCTCGTTGAAGACATTGCAGTTCTGCAAAATCTCAACGAACGATGTGCCGCGGTGGGCGTGGGCTGCGCGCAACGTGTCCATCATGTGCTTGCGATCGAGGTCATGAGTACGAGCCACAAACCCGGCTTCGGCACCGAGCGCCAGTGCGAGCGGGCTGAACGGATGGTCGATCGACCCCATCGGCGTCGACTTGGTGACCTTGCCCAACTCGGAGGTGGGCGAATACTGACCTTTGGTCAAGCCGTAGATGCGGTTGTTGAACAACAAGATGGTGAGGTTCACATTGCGACGCAACGCATGAATCAGATGGTTGCCGCCAATAGACAGCGCATCGCCATCACCAGTAACCACCCACACATCGAGGTCTGGTCGCGCCACAGCGATACCGGTGGCGATGGCTGGCGCCCGGCCGTGAATGCCGTGAATGCCGTATGTGTTCATGTAATACGGGAACCGGCTTGAGCACCCGATGCCTGACACGAACACCGTGTTCTCAGGCTTCAGGCCGAGCTCTGGCATCAACGTTTGAACGGCAAGCAAGATTCCGTAATCGCCGCAGCCCGGACACCAACGCACCTCTTGATCGGTAGACCAATCCTTCTTCGTGGTCAGCGAGACAACCGTGTCGGTCATTGTTGTGCTCCTTTGACTGCTGCAGCGACGGCATGTTCGAGTTCGGTGGCGGTGAAGGGCAAGCCCTGCACCTTGCTCACCGGTTGGGCATCGATGAGATATTCGGACCGCACGATGCGGCACAACTGGCCGAGGTTTAATTCGGGAACGATCACCTTGGGAAAGCCGCGCAACAGATCGCCCAAGTTGGCTGGCAACGGATTGACATGGGTGAGGTGCACCCACGCAACTTTGTCGCCGCGAGCACGGATGCGTTGCACTGCGGCAAAGATCGCCGCCCACGTAGAGCCCCAACCAAGAATGCACACATCGGCATCAGCGTCGCCGACAATCTCAGCCGCAGCGATGTCGTTGGCGATGCCCGCGATTTTGGCTGCACGCAGATGAACCATCTTGTCGTGGTTTGCTGGCGTGTAATTGATGTCGCCGCTGCCGTCTTCTTTTTCAAGACCACCGATGCGATGCATCAATCCGGGCGTGCCCGGAATTGCCCACGGCCGAGCGAGCGTCTCGGGGTCACGCAAGTACGGCCAGTACTCGTCGGTGCCGTCGGGCGCAACGTGATTCATCTCTGTCTGAAACGACACCGAGATGTCGGGCAACGAATCGACATCGGGGAGCAGCCACGGTTCGGAGCCGTTGGCGATGTACCCATCGGAGAGCAAGATGACCGGCGTGCGGTATTTCAGCGCGATGCGCGCCGCCTCGATGGCCGCATGAAAGCAATGGCTCGGGCTGTAGGCCGCAACGATAGGCAGCGGTGCTTCGCCATGACGCCCGTACATTGCGATGTTCAAATCGGCGGCCTCGGTCTTGGTGGGCAAGCCCGTTGATGGTCCGCCGCGCTGCACATCGACGATGATCATCGGCAACTCCAGCGACACGCCAAGACTGATGGTCTCGCTCTTGAGTGCCAGGCCCGGGCCGCTCGTTGTTGTCACCCCAAGGTGCCCGGCAAACGCTGCGCCGAGAGCCATGCCCGCTGCTGCAATCTCGTCTTCGGCCTGAACAGTGCGAATCCCAAAGTGCTTGGCCTTCGAGAGTTCGTGCAAGATGTCGGAGGCCGGGGTGATTGGGTAGCTGCCTAAAAACACGGGCAGCTTCGCAAGTTGTCCGGCGGCAACGAGTCCCCAAGCAAGAGCAACATTGCCGGTGATGTTGGTGTACTCCCCCGCCGCCATGTGCGCCGACTCAACCTGAAACGGATGATCGAACAGTTCGGTGGTTTCACCAAAGTGGTAGCCGGCGTTGAACGCAGCGGCGTTTGATGCCCGCACAAGTTCGTCGGTGAACCGCGAGGCAATCCATTCGAGAGTGAACTCGCGCGGTCGAGAGAACAACCACGAAATCATGCCAAGTGCAAAGAAGTTCTTCGATCGTTCGGCGTCGCGAGGTTTCACACCGAGTTCGGTGGCGGCCTGCACGGTGAGCGATGTCATCGGCACTTCGACAACCCGGTAGTTGGCCAAGGAATCGTCGTCGAGCGGATTGGTGACGTAGCCAACTTTGGTGAGGTCACGCTCGCCAAACGCATCACGGTTCACGATGAGCAACCCACCTTGCTCAAGTCGGCCAAGGTCTGCCTTCAGCGCTGCTGGGTTCATTGCGATCAACACGCTCGGTGCATCACCAGGTGTGGTGATGTCGTGATCAGAGATCTGCACCTGAAAGCTTGAGACACCATTCACCGTTCCGGCGGGAGCGCGGATCTCGGCTGGGTAGTCGGGAAAGGTGGACAGATCGTTGCCGAACATTGCGCTCGCCGAGGTGAACCGGTCGCCGGCGAGTTGCATGCCGTCTCCGGAGTCACCGGCGAATCGCACCACAACACGACGTAACGTCTCGGGTGCCGACTTGCGTTCTGCAGTGTCGGTCATTGGGATGCCTCCCTAGTACGGGCGGGGCCATCCCGCCCCACCACGAACCATACACCCGCTGTTCTCTACGCTGGACCAGATGAACAACGCCCCGTGGTGGAAGACAGAAGTCGTATATCAGATCTACCCACGCAGCTTTGCCGACGCAAACGGCGACGGTGTCGGCGACCTTCAAGGCATTCGTTCGCGACTTGATTACCTCGAGTGGTTGGGCATCAAGGTGTTGTGGCTCTCGCCGGTGTTCAGTTCGCCGATGGCCGATTTTGGCTACGACGTAAGCGACTACTGCGACATCGATCCCATCTTCGGAACGCTCGCCGACATGGACGAACTCATCGCCGATTGTCATGGCCGCGGCATGCGCCTGATGCTCGACTGGGTGCCCAACCACACCAGCGAGGAACACCCATGGTTCGAAGAGAGTCGCACTGATCGCACCAACCCCAAGGCCGACTGGTACGTGTGGAGGGACGAACCTGCGAACAACTGGCTCGGCTCGTTCCGCGAGGGCTCATCGGCTTGGGACTACGACGAGCGGCGCGACCAGTGGTACTTGCATTGCTTCTTACGCGAGCAGCCCGACCTCAACTGGGATAACCCCGATGTTGAGGCAGCGATGCACGACACGCTTCGGTTTTGGCTCGACCGCGGCATCGATGGCTTTCGCATGGACGTTGTGCACCTCATTGGCAAAGACATAGACCACGATGATCCACCGGTGGCCGCCGAGCGCGGCATTAGCCATGTGCCGTTCAACGATGTGGCCGTCACTCACCAACGGCTGCGCGGCATTCGGCGCGTACTCGACAGCTACGCGGGCGAACGAACCAGCGTCGGCGAGGTGTACCTGCTCGATGAGGCAGCAATGGCTGCGTACTACGGCAACGGCGACGAATTGCACCTGTCGTTCAACTTCTCATTCCTCTGGGCGAAATGGAACGCAGCCGGTTTGCGCAACAAGATCACGAACACGCTGAGCCATCTTGCATCTCGCAATGCATGGCCAACATGGGTGCTTTCAAATCACGATGTGCCGCGCCACCGTCAGCGCTACGGCGGAGCCGAAGCCGATGCCCGCGTTGCCGCAGTCATGCTGCTCACGTTGCCCGGCACGCCCTTCATGTATCAGGGTGAAGAACTCGGCCTCGTAGATGCCGCCGTTGATCCGGCAACGCAGCTTGATCCGGGCGGGCGCGATGGCTGCCGCGCTCCCCTGCCATGGACCGCCGACGTGAACCACGGATGGGAGCGCAACCCGTGGCTTCCGTTTGCCCCCGAGTGCGACATCCGAAACGTGGCGACGATGCAGAGCGACTCTGGCTCAATTCTGCATCTCTACCGCGAAGTGCTGTCGTTACGACACACCTACGTAGCGCTCAACATCGGCGCCTTTGAGATGATCAACCGCGACGACAACGTGCTGGCATACACGCGCACGTTGGGCGATCAACGTGTCGTGGTTGCACTGAACCTCGGCGACGAACCCTGCGCTGTGCCTCAACTGCTGGGGGCGAAACGACTGTGCAACACCAGTGACTTGGCTGTGGCCACCGACACCTCAAACGCCGTCGGCGCACACGCCGCGGTAATCGCACTGCTGACATGACATCATTTGGCAATGGGTCGAATCGTTGCACTTCTCAATCAAAAAGGTGGCGTGGGTAAGACCACCGTCACCCTCGGGCTCGCCTCGGCGGCGGCTAGCGCTGGCCACAGCGTGCTGGTGGTAGATCTCGACCCGCAGGCATCGAGCACGTGGGCGCTGGGCTTCGACCCAGCCGAGATTGCCGTCTCCACCGCAGAGGTTCTGGCCAAGGCCGACCCTGACTCGGCGATCGTCGAAACCGACTGGAGCCCGCTGATTCATCTCATGCCGGCTTCCAATCGCCTGCAGCCCCGCGAGCAAGGTAAGCCCAAGCGCCTCAGAGCCGCTCTTGAAAATGTTGCCGACCGTTACGACGCAATCCTCATCGATTGCCCGCCAAGCCTGGGCAACCTCACCACGAATGGGCTCACCGCTGCGAGCCACGCTGTCATCGTTGTTGAGCCCTCGGCGTTGGGCCTGCGCGGCATTGCTGCGGTGGCCGACGTCATCGACGAAGTGTGGGATAGCCACAACAGCGATCTTGATCTCGCCGGCGTCATCGTGAACAAGGTTCCCGGCGTCTCTGGCGAAGCCGACCGGCGCTACGACGAACTGATTCGCATCGTTGGCAAGAAGGCCATCTGGCAACCAGTGATCCCGCAGCGGGTGATCGTGACGCAAGCAGTTGGCGAACGCCGAGCCATTCACAGCTACGGCGCCCGATCGGCCGACGTGTCGTCGGCCTTCGACCAACTCTGGAAGAAGCTTCGCCGCGTGACTCGCGACTAGTTCGGGTTGGACTCGGTGTGCTGCTTATTCTGAGGCCGATGGCACATCGATAAGCCTGAGCCCACCCTTGCCATCGAACGTGAGCGCAGCTGCGCCATCGACCAAGCGCTGAACCTGATCGCCCAACAGCTCGGCGCGCCAGCCAATCGATAGCCGGGCGTCGGGGTCTTTGCGCAACAGCGCGACGATGTCGCCGCGGGTGCCAAGCAACGCTGTATCGATCTTTTCGTGTCGAGCGAGTTCGCTGACCCACGCCGACACCAACGTGATGGCTGGACGCAAATTTCGGTCGAGTTCTTCGACATCGTTGGCGGGCAGGTGCACTTCGTTCTGCATGCCTTCGAGGACTGCGGCAACGATCTCGCGTCCGAGGTTGCCGCGCCAATGGCGTTCGTCGATGCCACGCGCATGAGCGAGTTCTTCAACTGACTGCGGCTGCTTTTGAGCGATGCCAAGAATTGCCAGGTCGGGAAGAATCTGCCGCACTGGCGAGTCGACGCTCATTGCGCGACGCTCGCGCCACGCGGCGACGGAGCGGGCAACACCGCGCGCTTTTGGCTTGAGCACGCGAACATCTTTGAGGCGCAACCAAGCACCATCGGGATCGGTGCCACTGGCGGGCTTCAATCGGAGCTCTTCGCACGCGGCCTCAGCCCACGACACCCGCCCGGTGCGCTCGAGTTGAGCGATGATCCGATCTTGCAACTCGAGCAAGTGCGCGACATCGCTCGCGGCATACGACTTTTGATCCTCGGTGAGCGGCCTGCGCAACCAGTCGGTGAGACGGTCGCCCTTGGGCACCGTGACCTTGAGCTCGCCCTGCAACAGACTGGCCAATGACGGCGTTCCGTAGCCAATGAACCCGGCAGCGAGCTGGGTGTCGAAGAGGCGCTTTGGCACCGCACCACACGAATGGGTGAGCACATCAAGATCTTGTTGCGCGGCGTGAAGCACGCACTGCGTGTCGCTTTCGAGCAATGGACGCAACGCTGTGAAATCGACTGCGAGTGGATCGACCAGCGCCGTTCCGCCGGGCCAGGCGAACTGAGCAAGCGCAAGCTTTGGGTAATACGTGCGCTCGCGATGGAACTCAGTGTCGAACGCATATCGCGGCTGAGCCATCAATACATCAACGAGGTCAAGCAGCTCGTTCTGCGTGGCGATCCACTGATAGGTCACGAAGGCGAATCTCCGGCAACCGTGTCGCGACCGCTTTGGATCCATGCCATCGTTCCACCAGCCACGTTGACAATGTTCACGCCATGGTCGGCAAGAAACTCGCAGGCGCGCATGCTGCGGCCACCCGATTTGCACACCACATATGTGGGGCCATCTCCACGGAAGATTTCGACATTGTCGGGAACGGTGCCAAGCACCACGTGCAATGCGCCTGGAATATGCCCGCTCTCGTATTCGTCGATCTCGCGCACGTCGACAAGGCGCGCCCCGTGGGCCAGCTTCTCGGCGAGTTGATCGACAGTGACCTCAGAAATTGCCATGGATCGACAGGCTAGCTAGTCGGCATGTCATCGGGGGTATTGACGTTTCGCAGGGCGAGCCGGTCGACAGGCACCTCAATCACGTTGAGTCCTGCGAACACCTGCAATAACGAACGTTGCCCAGCATCGAACGCTTGCTGTACCGCGTCGCGACAACCTGGGTTCCACAGCGCGCACAGCGGCTCAAGGCGGTCGGTTCGGGCCACAACGACATCGACATCGTCAGTGTTTGGGCCGCCGGCCGTGGACGATGTCGATGCTCCTGCGGCTGCGGCTGCGCGGAGCAACGCATCGATGGATGCAACATCAAGCCACGGCAGGTCACACGCCACCACACACAACCAGGAGTCGAGCTCCCCCATCGATCGCATCGCTGTGAGCACGCCGCCGAGGGGCCCCTGACCGGGATAGAGATCGTCGATGTGTACGAGGTTGCCGGCCAGTGGGCTTGGTCCGACGGCCACCACCTTGGAGCATCCGGCCGCAGTCAATACCGCCGCCACGCGATCGACCATGCGCACACCATCGATCTGAAGTAACGCCTTATCGCGACCCATCCGCCGGCTTGAACCACCGACCAGAACGGCCCCAACAAGATCAGCCATCAGAAGGAATACCGCTGGGGTCGAGCTGCTGGATGAACAAGCCGATGCGCTCGGCTTCGTCGTTCTCACCAATGCGATGTGCCATCTGCCCAAGACCCCTGAGCGCACGAAGGAAACCGCGGTTGTTGGGATATGTCCAGCGAACGTATCCGGAGCCGCGCCAGCCACTGGCTCGCAACGCGTCGAGACCGCGGTGGTAGCCCACGCGATAGGCGGCGTAGCGCTCGATGTCGTCGCGCCCCAAATCGCCCAGACGCGCCCACGCGTCGACATAGCGAGGCCACATTGCGACTACTGCCGACATTGCCTCCCGACGAGACTCGGCGGGGCCAGCGAGGGCTTGTTCAAGCGCGTGATGCGCTGCCGGGTCGGGCGGTGGAAGTTCGGTGCTCGGTGGACCCTGAGGGGTGAGGTGGATCGGGCGTTGGTCGTCACTCATGGGTCAAGACTAGGGGGCGCTTGATGCAGGCGATGCCACGCTGCGCACTATCGGCCAACGTAACGTGGGGCCATGCTCGCATTGACTGTTGACACCGCCAAGAACATTGCCATCGCCGTTGTCGGAGTTTTTGTGATCGTCGCAATTATTTCGGCCAAGCTGATGGCCAGCGTCACCAAAAAGGCGATCATGTTCCTGGTGCTCGGCGCGCTGAGTTTGGGGGTCTTCACTCAGCGCCAGGCGCTCGAGTCATGCGCCAAGAAGGTGAAGAACGATGTGGGTACCACCGAGACCACGTGCACATTCTTCGGCAACGACATTCACATCAACACGACTCTGCCCTGACGCTGGCGGCCTGCGCCCAGCGCCCGCCCACCATCTGCATCAGCGGTTCGACGATCATCGTCGTAAACATCTCGGCGTGGCTGAGCGGTGCATCGTGGCGAGCGCCAACCAGTTCGACAACCACCCCGCGATGAACGCGCTCGCTCACCAAACGCATCGCTTCGCGGTGATGCTCTGAGCTCAGTGATCCATAACCGGCTACCACCGGACACATGATGTCGGCGGCGCTCCATGGCGCATTGGCATGCAGATCTTTCAACTCGCCAACCATCGATTTACCCTCGGCACGCCGCGTGAGCCGAGTGCGTTCGGGCAGCGTCTCCCAGCGCCTGTTGCCGATCATTCGACGCATGAAGGCCTCGGCTGCGTCGCCTTCTTGGCCCACACTTGCACGCGCTGCGGACCCAGCAGTTGAGCCGGGCCACCACGGCTCCCAAGACAACGGCGACTCAAAGAGCGCTACGCCTTGGATGAGGTGGGGACAACGAACGGCCGTCGCCAGAGCAACGTTGCCTCCGTAGCTGTGAGCTACGAGAACGGCCTGACGACCATCGAGCACCGATACAAGATCGTCGACCTGACACGACATCTCGAACGGGCCCTCGTGAGGCGCTGATCTGCCGTAGCCACGGCGGTCGTAGCGCAACACCCGGAAGTGGCTGTCGAGCTTGCGACTCACCTTCAGCATTCCTGTTGAGCGGTCCATCGTGCCGTGAACCAACACCACCAGAGGAGCATCGGCGGGGCCAGCTTCCTCACTCCAAATCACAGTCAACGAACACTCCTCGGTTACGAACACCGCACGCGCGAGCGGTCGGTTACGCCTTCAAAATACGCCACGATCTTCGGTTGCGGCCTGATAGCTGCTTATCTAGAGCGTTATGGAGTTGCTCTTGATCCGTCATGCCTTGCCGATTCGCCGCGAACTCACCGAGGGCGTAGCCGACCCCGAGTTGAGCGAAGCAGGACTCGCCCAAGCACTGCACCTGGCCGAGTATCTTGCGAGCGAAGAACTGCATGCAATCTACGCCAGTCCCCTCAAACGAGCGCAGCAAACTGCTGCACCGCTCGCTGAGCGTTTTGAACTCGCGGTCGCGTTGGTCGATGGCGTGGCCGAATACGATCGCAACTCAAGCGAGTATGTGCCGGTCGAGGAACTGAAAGCCAGCAACGACCCGCGTTGGCAAGAACTCATCGACAATCGCTGGGACGGCCGAGACGAAACTCAAGAGCAGTTCACCGCTCGAGTGTTCAACTCGATAGAGACAATCATCGAGGCCCATTCCGGACACAACGTGGCCGTGGTGTGCCACGGCGGAGTCATTAACTCATATCTCGCGCGCATTCTGGGCACACCCGAAGCTGCTGGCTTCTTCTACCCCAACTACACATCGATTCATCGAGTCGTCGCGGCCCGCACTGGCCAACGCCAAATCATCACCATCAACGAGACCGCACACCTACGTGGCACTGGGCTCCCCATCGGGCTCTACGGTAAGTGACATGACCCAGCGCGCAACCAACGGCATCAGCGATCTCGTCTCTTTCCTCGACTCGTCGCCGTCACCATGGCACGCGGTTGCGTCAAGCGTGGCCCGACTCGAGGCAGCCGGGTTTCAACAGGTGTACGAAGCCGATGCGTGGCAACACGTGGCCGATGGGTTCATTGTGCGCGGCGCCGCATTAGTTGCATGGCGATCCTCGGCCTCACGTGAAGCAACATCTCCGTTTCGAATTGTTGGCGCTCACACCGATTCGCCATGCTTGCGCGTGAAGCCCCGTCCCGATGGCGGCGGCTTCGGATGGCGCCAACTCGGTGTTGAGGTATACGGCGGAGCGCTCTTGAACTCATGGCTCGACCGCGACCTTGGCGTGGCCGGACGCGTTGTGTTGCGCGACGGAAGCGCTGTTGATGTCGCTGTGCATGAGCCAATCGCTCGCGTGCCGCAGTTGGCCATTCACCTCGACCGCGACGTGAACGACAAAGGACTACTGCTCGACAAACAGCAACACCTCACCCCCGTGTGGGGCACCGGCGCAGCCACCGACGGCGACTTTGCCACCTGGCTGGGGGCGCAGGCAAACGTGTTGGCCGCCGATATCGCGTGGTGGGACCTCTGCTTGTTCGATACCACCAAGGCCGCCTTGTTGGGCTCCGACCGCTCAATGCTGGCCAGCGCCCGACTCGACAACCAACTCAGTTGCTGGGCCGCGGTCGATGCGCTCATCTCTGCCGCAGTCGCCGAGACCACTTCGGTGATCGCCCTGTTCGATCACGAAGAGGTCGGATCCGAAAGCGCTTCCGGAGCAAGCGGCCCACTGCTGTCCACTGTGCTCGAACGACTCAGCGCACTGCGTGGGGCCGATCGCGAAGGCTTTCATAGGTCGTTGGCCACTTCGTCGTGCGTGTCTGCCGACAACGCTCACGCCGTGCACCCCAACTATCCCGAACGGCATGAGCCGGGCCATCGCCCACTGGTCAACCGCGGCCCGGCAATCAAGGTGAACTCAAACCAGCGATATGCAACCAGCGCCGAAACAGCCGCTGCATTCCAGCGCGCCTGCGATCGTGCCGAGGTTCCGTGGCAGGTGTTCGTGTCACGCAACAACATGCCGTGCGGAAGCACAATCGGACCGCTCACCGCTACTGCGCTGGGCATCCCAACGGTAGATGTCGGTGTGCCCCAACTCTCGATGCACTCGGCCCGCGAACTCTGCGGCGTGCTTGACCCGATCTATCTCGCCAAGGCGCTGAGCGCTTACTTCAGCGAGTGATTCGGGTTATTTCAAACCCAGACTTGTCTGCGCTTCGTCGAACAAGATCTGAAGTTGCTCGTGCAATTCGGCGGTCAGTCGCTTGACCTCTGATCGCGGTGCGCGGCCGTTGCCATCTATCTGCGGATAGATCGGCTTGCCCACGATGACACGAACCTTGCGTGGGTAAATGAGCTTGGCGCCCTTGGGCATTACCCGCTCGGATCCGCCAATCCCCACGGGGATAATGGGTACCCGCCCACGACACGCCACGTACGCGGCGCCTTCGAACAGTGGCTGCACAGTGGGGCCGCTCTTGCGTTCGCCTTCGGGAAACATCACCAAAGGCTCACCATTGTTGAGCACATGAATGCAGCGCTTGAGCGCTTCGATGTCGGCCGTGCCCCGGGTAACCGGGAAGCCGCCCACTGACGAAAGCAACCATCCGAATGGTTTGTTCTTCCACATGCTGTCTTTGCCCATGAAGCGCATGCGGCGCCGGGTGACGCCTGCAGCAATTGGCGTGTCGACATAGCTGCGATGCACCGGCGCCAGCACATATGAGCCAGTGCGCGGAAGGTTCTCTTTGCCGTCGACGGTCATGCGGGTCATCAGCCGGATGAACCCGGTGGCGATGGCCTTCCAGAATTGGTACGACGCCTTGCTCCAGAAACTCTGGTCAGCAAAGAACGACTCGACCTCGCTCATTTCGAATCGACCCCGATCATTTCGATGTAGCTAACAGATCCTCAATAGTAGATAACACAGCCTCGATGCTGAGACCACTGGTGTCGAGCACAACCGACCCATCGGCCTCGCGGAGCGGGCTGTCGGAGCGAGAAGAGTCGCGTTCGTCGCGCTCAGCAATGGCGCGTTCGATGTCATCGACATCGCCGCCGGCCTCGGCCACTCGACGTTCGGCGCGTACGCGCGGCGACGCCGTGAGATAGAGCTTGAGCGCTGCGTCGGGGAATACAACAGAACCGATGTCACGGCCTTCGATGACTCCACCGCCACGCGCCTGGGCCCAATCGCGCTGACGAGCACGCATCTCGGCGCGGACCTCGCTGTTGGCGGCAACTGCGCTCACCGAACCAGTGATCTCAGTGCTGCGGATCTGCACCGTGGCGTCGATGCCATCGACCACGACACCGCGCTCGTCAACTGTGAGCGTGACATCGCGAGACAGCTGACCAATCTGAGCCGCGTCGTCGAGAGGAATGCCGCGATGCACAGCAGCAAACGTGACGGCTCGATACATGGCTCCGGTATCGAGGTACTCAAGGCCGAGTCGCTGCGCGAGTGCGCGCGCCACTGTGGACTTGCCTGCGCCCGCCGGACCGTCGATAGCTACAACTCTCACCAGCTCGTGCCCTGCGGGCGCCCTTCGTCGTAACCCGCAGCGCTCTGCACGCCAACGACGGCACGCTCGTGGAACTCGGCGATGTTGGCTGCGCCCGCGTAGGTGCACGACGAGCGGACACCGGCAACTATCTGGTCGATGATGTCTTCGACGCCGGGACGCTCGTTGTCGAGATACATCCGCGAGGTGCTGATGCCCTCTTCGAACAGTTCTTTGCGAGCGCGATCGAATGCCGTTTCTGAGCGGGTGCGGTTCTTCACGGCGCGGTTCGAGGCCATGCCGAAGCTCTCTTTGTAGAGACGCCCGTCGGGGTCGCGAAGGGTGTCGGCGGCAGACTCGTAAGTGCCCGCCAACCACGAGCCAAACATCACGCTGGCCGCACCGCCCGCCAAAGCGAGAGCGACGTCGCGCGGGTAGCGCACTCCGCCATCGGCCCAAATGTGCTTGCCCAGCCGAGAGGCTTCGGCAGCGCATTCGAGCACTGCCGAGAACTGTGGGCGACCCACGCCAGTCATCATGCGCGTGGTGCACATTGCGCCGGGACCAACCCCAACTTTGAGGATGTCGGCACCGGCTTCGATGAGTTGGCGGGTGCCACCAACGGTGACCACGTTTCCAGCGACCAACGGTGTGCTCGGCGCAACGGCTCGCACTTCTTCGACAGCACGCAGCGCCCGTGTCTGATGGCCGTGAGCCGTGTCGATAACTAACACGTCGACACCCATGTCGAGCAGTGCCTTGGCGCGAATTGCAGGGTCGCCGTTGATGCCAACAGCGACGGCGACCAACAAACGGCCCTGAGTATCGAGAGCCGGCTTATAGATAGTGCTGCGCAAGGCCCCCTTGCGCGTGACACAGCCGAGCAATCGACCGTTGTCGTCGATAACCGGCGCCACGCTCAGGCGCTGACCAGACAGACGCTCGAAGATTTCTTCGGCAGTGACGTGAGCCTCGAGGCTGACCAACTCGCGGCTCATCACGTTACGAAGCTGAGTGAACCGATCGAATCCGATGGCATCGCCTTCGGTAAAGATGCCGACAGGGCGATTGTCTTCGTCGACCACAATCACTGCACCGTGGGCCCGCTTGTGGATGAGGCTGAGCGCATCGCCCACTGTGTGTTGCGGCGACAGCGTGATGGGAGTCTCGAACACTGGGTGGCGTGTCTTCACGAAGTCGACCACCTGAGCAATGACATCGAGCGGGATGTCTTGCGGCAGAACCGTGAGGCCGCCGCGACGAGCAACGGTCTCGGCCATGCGTCGGCCGGCCACTGCTGTCATGTTGGCAACAACCACCGGGATGTTGGTTCCGAGGCCATCGGGAGTGCTCAGGTCTACGTCGAAGCGGCTTGGCACCGAGGACAAACTCGGCACCATGAAGACATCGCTGTAGGTGAGATCGTAGGGAGGCACTTCATTCAGAAATCGCATTGCAGGTAACCCCGTTCAGTCGAGCGTCTCTGCGCAAGAACTGCCACAGGCTACGACTATTTTCGGGCTACCCGCTACGACCTATACTCACCGACCGTGACACCGCCAGTCGTTCTCGTACATGGATGGGGTGGTTCCTTTCGAACCACCTGGCAAAAGAGCGGTTTTACCGCGCTCCTCGAAGACATCGACCGCAGTGTTATTGGTGTCGATCTGCTCGGTCACGGTACCGCTCCAAAGCCGCACGACCCGGCCGCCTACGCAGATCTCACCACCCGCGTTGTCGAGGCCTTGCCCGACGAACCGGTCGATGCAGTGGGCTTTTCACTTGGGGCAATCACGCTGCTGCGATTGGCCTGCCGCGAACCGCATCGCTTCAACCGACTCGTGCTGGGCGGCATCGGCGAAAACGTATTCAACTCCGACGACACGGGCACGTCACGAATCTTGGCCGCACTCGATGGCACCGGCGACCCCGACGACAACATCGGTCGCCTCTTCGCTCAATACGCCGACCAAGACGGCAACGATAAGCAAGCTCTCGCTGCGGTGATGCGCCGCCCAAGCCTCGGGGCGTTCACCCCCGAACAACTCGCAGCGGTTACCTGTCCCACGTTGGTCGCTATCGGCGACCTCGATTTTGCCGGCCCCGGCAACCGGTTAGCCGATGCGCTCCCCAACTCTGAGCTTGTCGTGTTGCGCAAGGTCGATCACTTCGCCACCCCTGAGGCCTTTGCGTTCATCGATGCAACGCTCGAGTTCCTCGAGTCGTCGTCCGTATAACCTCGACCACGTGACCGATCCCATCGACGAAGCCGTCGCAATCCTGCGAAGCGGCGGACTCGTGGGCATCCCTACCGAGACGGTGTACGGCCTCGCGGCCGATGCCTCCAACGAAGCTGCCGTGCGCCGAATCTTCGAAGCAAAGGGTCGCCCTGCCGATCATCCGCTCATCGTGCACATCGGTTCGGTTGCCGAGTTGTGGTCGTGGGCATCGTCGATTCCTGAGTCCGCACAGGTGCTCGCCGATGCGTGCTGGCCGGGTCCGCTCACATTGCTTGTGCCCAAAGCCGACCATGTGCTCAGCGTTGTCACCGGAGGCCGAGACACCGTTGGCCTACGAGTTCCTGCGCACCCAATGGCACTTGAGTTGCTGCAGCGATTCGGCGGAGCGTTGGCAGCGCCATCGGCCAATCGGTTTGGACAGGTGTCCCCCACCACGGCTGATCATGTGCGAGCCGATCTCGGCGACGCAGTAGACCTTGTGCTCGATGGCGGGCCATGCCCCATTGGCGTTGAGTCAACAATTGTCGACTGCACCGTTTCACCGCCGCAAGTGCTTCGTCCCGGAGGCATTCCCACCGAGGTCATCGCTCGCCTTCTCGACGGAGTCATCACATCGCCAACGGGTCCGGCGCGCGCCAGCGGCATGTTGGCCTCGCATTATGCGCCACGTTGCCGCGTCGAGGTTGTCGACACCCTCGAGCAGGCAACGGCCAGCGCTGCAGTTCATGTCGATGGCGGCCTGCGCGTCGATGTGCTGGATTCAACGGCCGACCTCGTGACGGCGGCCCAGCAGCTCTACAACTGGTTACGCGACGCGGACGCCCGCGCGCTTGATGTGCTCGTGGCTGTTCTGCCACCGGCGGTAGGTCTTGGTCACGCAATTCGTGACCGACTCATCAAGGCAGCCGGTCTCGGCTAACACGCTCTACTGCCCGGCGCGCAGTGTCACTCAAACGCCCCCGGCATGTTGAGGTGGCGCACCCACACATCGCGAACATCGTCGAGTAGCGGCGCTGGAGCGTCCGCCACCGAGACCACGGTGAGGCTTACCGTGCATGCGCCAGCGTCTGGTACCAGTTCGAGCCGACACCAGCACTCGCCGGGCTCATACAGGTGCACTTCTAAGAGATACGGAGGGTCGTCGACGAGCACCTCGCCGATCCATGAGGTGACAACGAGCAACGCCTCGAACGCCTCGGCCGGAAGTGCCGAGATAACAAACGATGGCGCATCGTGTTGGGCGCGGTCAGTTGTTCTCGTCGGCGCTGCCGGCTCTGCTGGCGTGGCCGGTGCAGCCGTTGACGACGATGCGTTTGGTGCGAGCCGGTCCGACAGCTGGCTGACGAGTTGCGCCTCTACTGCGAGGTACGCCGCGTTGATGGCGCGCATCTCGTGGGCATCACCGCCTCGGTCGGGGTGGTTACGAAAGGCGAGGCGACGGCGCGCGACACGCGCATCGTCGAGCGTTGCCGAGCGCGCGATGCCAAGCACATCAAACGGATCAGACGGCGGCGTGATCACACCATTCGAGCGGAGAGTTCGTGATACCGAGCACGCACGGCCTCGGCAGCATCGGCTGTAACGGTTGCGGACTTCGACACCGAGCGAGTGGCGCCAAGTCCCCAACGGCGAGCAACCTCTGAGGGATCGATCTGCTGCAACACTGCAGCTGCCTGCACCGCAGCACCCGCTGCCACCGCCTGATCAGCATTGGCAACGACAACATCAAGATCACACAGGTCGGCGAACGATTGCACCGCTGCCGCCGAGCGCGACCCACCTCCGACCAGAATGACCCGACGAAGATTGGGAACATGCGCACGCAACGCATCGAGGCCATCAAGGAGCCCGCACACCACACCCTCTACTGCAGCGCGAGCGATCTGCTCGCGAGTTGCGTCAGAGCGGATGCCAGTGAACACGCCAGTGGCCTTGGGACGATTAGGAGTGCGTTCACCATCGAAGTACGGCAGCACGGTGACCCCACCGGCGCCAAGCGGTGCCGCCATTGCTAACGCATCGAGGCCCGCATGATCTACGCCTAGCAATCGCGCCACGGTGTCAGTGACCTTGGTGGCGTTGAGCGTGCACACCAGCGGAAGGTACCGACCGGTTGCGTCGGCGAAACCGGCAACTGCTCCGGCGGGGTCGGCGGTGGGAGTGTTTGACACTGAGCACACCGTGCCCGAGGTACCGAGCGAGACCACCGCGTCGCCGGGCCGGAGCGCCAAGCCCAGCGCCGCCGCCATGTTGTCGCCGGTACCTGGCGCAACAACCGCGTCGCCCCATGTGCCCGCCGCCTCAAGGGGGCCAAGCACGCGAGGGACCACACCCGACCAGTCGAGATCTTTATCAATGATCGACAGCAGATCCCAGCAATACTCGCCAGTGGTGGCCGACCAGTATCCGGTGCCGCTGGCATCACCGCGATCGGTAACCATCGCGCCGGTGAGCCGATAGGTGATCCAGTCGTGTGGCAACAATACGTGCGCGAGTCGCGCCCAGTTCTCGGGCTCTGAGCGATGCAACCATGACAACTTGGAAATCGTGAACGCTGCCACCGGCACGCTGCCGCACGCTGCCGCCCAGTCGGCTGCTCCGGCGGGCAACTGTTTGAGTAGCCAACCCGCATCGGGTGCCGTCTCGGTGTCGTTCCACAACTTCGCATCACGAATGACGGCACCCGTGCGGTCGAGCGCAACCATGCCGTGCTGTTGACCCGCAACGCTGATGGCACCCACCGAGGGAGTCCCAACGTGTTGCCATGCTGACTCGAAGGCGGACCACCACGATTGCGGGTCCTGCTCGCTGCGGGGTGGAGTGGTGGACGGATGCGGATGCGAACCAGTGGCCACAACCTCACCGGTGTCGAGATCACGAATTTCAATCTTGGTGGCCTGGGTAGACGAGTCGAGTCCGGCAATCAGAGTCATGGCTTAGCGCACCCCAAGGAGAAGTTCGGTGACGAGTTGATCGAGACGTTCGTGTCCGTAGCCGCGATCGGCGAGGGCTTGCGGATCGAACGACGACGAGATGATGTCGTCAATGCCCGCCGATGTAGCACCTAACGACGATGTTGGGATCTGCTGCTCGGCAAGGCCTGCAACAGCCAGCGCTTCTTGGATGTCGGCATCGTGACGAAAGCGTTGGGCCTTCTCGGCCAAGATTTCGTAGCTGCGCATGCACCCGGTGACAAAGTCCCAAACGCCTTGCTCGTCTTCGGTGCGATAGGGGTGTGCATCGAAGTGACGCATCCCCTGCCAGCCAGAATCTTCGAGCAGTTTCACTACATAGAACGCGTCGCGGATTCCTTCGCTACCAAATCGAAAGTCTTGGTCGTACTTACCAACGCGCTGCGCATTGAGGTCGATATGGAAGAGCTTTGAATGCCACAGGGCTTGTGCCACCGCATGCGTGAAGTTGAGCCCGCTCATCGTCTCGTGGGCGAACTCAGGATTCAGGCCAACCATGTCGGGCCACTGCAGTTCGTTGATGAAGGCGAGCGCGTGACCGACCGTTGGCAAGAACATGTCGCCGCGAGGTTCGTTTGGTTTTGGTTCGAGCGCGAACACCATCTCGTAACCACGTTCGCGAACGTAGGCACAGCAGAGATCGACGGCTTCTCGGTAGCGATCGAACGCAACGCGCACATCTTTGGCAGCCTCGCATTCGAGACCTTCTCGACCTCCCCACATCACGTAAATGCTGGCTCCCAGTTCGGCACCAAGGTCAATGGCTTCAAAGGTCTTCTTCACGGCGAAGCGACGTACCTTGGGATCGTTTGCCGTGAACGCACCCTCTTTGAACACGGGTTGGCTGAACAGGTTTGTCGTAGCCATCGGCACCCGCAGGCCGGTCTGGTCGAGCGCCACGCGGAAGCTCCTGACCACCGCATCTCGTTCGGCAGCAGATGCGCCGAACGGCACGAGGTCGTCGTCGTGAAAGTTCACGCCATAGGCACCGAGCTCGGCCAACTTGTGCACGCTTCGAACCGGATCGAGCGCAGGGCGCGTCTCGAAACCAAACGGATCACGGCCACGGTTTCCAACCGTCCACAGACCAAAGGTGAAGTGATGCTCTGGTCGCGGAGCAAACGACGGTTGTGATGTCGGCATAGCTGAACCGTAGTAGGAATCTCTGTGACGGCTACAGCCGACGAGGCCCCGCTTGGGTGAACTCGGTGCCCTCAGGATCGGTAGCCCACGGCGCCGTTTCGCCCCAGCCGTCTTCGAACACCAACTCGCCGATTGGGCGTCGGCGAACACGACCGTGAGCGCCCTGCGGTTTACCCAACGTGATGCACGCCGAGAGAGCAACGTCGTCTGGAATTGCAAGCAAGGTGCGCAACTCGGTTTCGACCATGTGATGCCACATCGTAAGCGCCCCGCCGTAGCCAAGGGCCCGTGCGGCAAGCAACAGGTTTTGGCACGCCGGATACACCGATGCACCTTCGTAGGGGCTTGCGCCGCGATGACGCTGCAGGCACACCAACACCACTACCGGAGTGCGCTCGAAGTGGTCGACGTAGTGCTGCATCGTTGCGGCCATGCGCGACTTGGGTGTGCCTTCTGCAGCGCCAGATCCGGTGGTGTAGCCATCGTCGCGTTGCTTGGCGGCCCAGCCCGATCGAAACGCCTGGCCCAACAACGCCTTGGCCGCGACCGCCCGCTCACCGTCTCGAAGCACCACGAACCGAAACGGTTGACGGTTGCTGCCGCTTGGCGCGCGAGACGCGTGCCACACAATGGTGGACAGATCATCATCGGGGATTGGTTCGTCGCGATAGCGACGGATCGCGCGTGTGGTGGAGAGGCCCTCAAGCAAAGAAATCACCTGCGCATCATCGCCGATCAGCGGGATGTTCTATAATGCGCACATGGAAAATCCCGCAGATCAGACGCCGGTTACCGAGCCACAGATCGAAGGTACTCTCGCTGAGTCAGCGCACAAGCCGCGCTGGCGCCGCATCGCCGAAGTGTCGCTTGCCGTAGCCGCTTTCGCAGTGGCTGTTCCATTGGTTGTCAACGGTTTGGCCAGCGCCATCAATAACACCGGCGCCTCAGAATCAATCACCGCCGGCACCACCGCGGCTTCGGCCCCAACTGACACCGCTCCGCCAGCCGATATCGCCCAACAGATTGTCGGCTCGGTCATCACCGAGCCACCATCAACCGATCCTTCCGCTGCAACGCCGACCACCGTGGCTGAGGCTGCTGCTGGCAAGCATTCGCATGGCGTGGCTACTCCTGAGCAGCCGCTCACTCACACCGAGCGCACCGAACTCGCTGCCCAACTCGTGACCGCGCGGGCAGCAGCGCTCAAGTATCCAACGGTGGCCGATGCGCTGGCCGCTGGTTACACGATGGTCACCACGTACTTGCCAGGCATCGGCGCCCACTACATCAAGGGCGCCATCATGGACGGCACGTTCGACATCACCCAGCCCGAGATGTTGCTCTACGACGGCACCTCGCCCAAGAGCAACATTGTTGGCCTGTCGTACTACATGTTCAGCGACACCGAACCCTCACCCTTCGCCGGGCCCAACGATCACTGGCATCAGCACATTGGGTTATGCATCAAAGACGGTGTCGTGGTCGGCGGCGAGCAACTGTCGGCCGAAAAGTGCGCCGCTCGCGGTGGTGCCAAGGCTGGCCTCAACAACGGCTGGATGATCCACGCCTGGGTTGTGCCGGGCTGGGATAGCCCGCAAGGCGTGTTCAGCCCCGAGCATGCCGGCTTGGTCGCCAACCTCGACCCACACTGACCCCACTCATCCTGTTCTCCCATTCGCATGGGCGCGGTGTGAGACAACAGTTGTCCCAAATCGCGCCCATGGGGGCTGAGCGTCGATGATGGCGACGGGTCAGTGACCGGTGAAGTTGGGCGAGCGCTTCTCCATGAACGCGGTCACGCCCTCTTGGAAATCGTTGGTGCGAAACAGTGGCAACAACTGCAAGAACACGTGATGCACATTCTGCTCGAACGTCTCGGTTTCGGCGGCACGCATCATCCGCTTAATCGCGCGCACGGCAAGCGGAGCGTTAGCAGCGATCTCGGCAGCCATCTCGCGGGCCGACGCCTGCAGGTCGGCATCGGCAACGACTCGATTCACCAGCCCGAGTTCGAGCGACTCGTCTGCCAGCAACGTGCGCGCCGTGAATGCAATCTCGGCGGCCTTGGCGTAGCCCACCATGCGCGGCAGTAACCATGTGCCACCGCTTTCGGGCACGATGCCGCGCTTGGCGAAGCCTGGCGCCAACTTTGCCGACGTTGCGGCGATTCGCACGTCGCAACCAAGTGCGATGTCGAGTCCGTAACCGGCAGCGCCACCATTGAGCGCGCAGATCGTTGGCGTGTCGATGTTGTGCAGCACGATCGGCGGAGCATTGCGGATATCGAACTCACCAGGGCTTGCGTCGAGCGTGCCCATGCCGCCAAGCGAACCCTTCGGTGCGCTCATTTGCGCCGTCAGATCGAGACCGGCGCAGAACGCACGGCCAGCACCAGTGAGCACGATGCACCGCACCTCGCGGTCGCGGTCGGCGTCGAGCAAACGCTGAGACAGTTGGTCAAGCATTGCTGAACTGATGGTGTTCATCCGCTCGGGCGCATTGAGCGTGATGGTGGCAATGAGATCGGCTACGTCGTAGAGAACTTCGGTCATGAGCGCAACGGTAGTCGGGCGCACCACCCTCGCTGTGACCCACACCCAGCCGCCCACAAAGCGTCACCGCACGGCGACCGTGCGCTGACGCATGCTGAAGCAGACGAAGGCGCGGAGGCAATGAGTGACATTGAGTCCGTTGTAGCGTCGAGCGTTATGAATACTCCCGCTGCCGTACCCCAGCCCACGTTGTCAACCGACACGACGAACAGCTGCGAGATCTTGCTGGTGCGCCACGGCCGCTCGGCCGACATCATTCCCGGAACTCCCGAATCGGCCGACCCAGCGCTGCATACCGAAGGAGAACGGCAGGTGGCGTTGTTAGCCACTCGTCTGACCAACAAGAAGCTTGATGCCGTGTACTCATCGCATCTGGCGCGGGCACGCCAAACGGCAGCGCCGCTGGCCGAAGCACGGGGCCTCGTCACCGAAATCTTTACCGATCTTGAAGAGGTTCGGCTCGGCGACTGGAGCCACGGCGAGTTCCGTCGGCGCGCTGCCACCAGCGATGCCGAGTTTGTCGCATGGAGCCGCACCGGCCGATGGGACGGCATCCCGGGCGCCGAGGGCGACGACGTATTTCGGGCGCGCGTTTCGGCGGTGATCAACGATTTGGCCGTGCGACATTGTGGCGAATCAATCGCCGTTGTAGCCCACGGAGGAACCATCGGCAGCTACCTCGCCAGCGTGTTAGGTATTCATCGCTCGCTGTGGATGACCGTAGAGAACACCAGTATCAGCGTGGTGCGCATCGCCGACTCGATTCCTACGGTGGTGGCCGTGAACGACTGCCACCACCTGTACGACCCTGTGCTTGGTCAGTGACCGCCGAGATACGCGGCTTGCACAGCAGGATCGTTGAGCAACTGGTCGGCGGGAGCGCTCTTCACCACATGCCCAGTCTCGAGCACGTAGGCGCGATCGGCGCGCCGCAACGCCTGTGTGGCGTTCTGCTCGACGAGCAACACGGTGGTTCCCTGCTGGTTGATCTCGGTAATGATGTCGAAAATCTGAGCTATCAGCATTGGGGCGAGCCCCATCGAAGGCTCGTCGAGCAACAGCACTCGGGGCCGCGCCATGAGCGCTCGACCAATGGCCAACATTTGCTGCTCGCCGCCAGACATCGAGCCACCGGCTTGTGTCTTTCGCTCGGCCAACCGGGGAAACAACTCAAAGACGCGCTCGAGGTCGGTGCTACGTGTGCTCGACTTGCGGTCCTTGCGCACATAGCACCCCATCTCGAGGTTCTCCATCACCGACATGCCAGGGAAGATTCCTCGGCCCTCGGGGGCCTGCGAAATGCCAATCTCAGTGCGCTTGTGCGCAGGCATCTTCGTGATGTCTTGGCCATCGAATTTGATGGTTCCCTGGGCCACCGGACGCACACCCGAGATGGTCTTGAGCGTGGTGCTCTTGCCCGCTCCATTGGCACCGATGAGGGTGACAATCTCGCCCTCATCGACCGTGAACGAAATGCCTTTGATCGCTTCGATGCGACCGTAGAACACATGAAGGTTCTCTACTTCAAGAAGCATCGGCCGGCTCTCCTAGGTAGGCGGCGATCACCGCAGGATTGGCACGAATTTCGGCGGGTGCGCCTTCGGCAATCTTCTTTCCGAAGTCGAGCACCACGATGCGGTCGGTGACTCCCATCACCAAACTCATGTCGTGCTCAATGAGCAACACCGTGTAGCCCTGATCTCGGATCGACCGGATCAAACCCATCAACTCGATCTTCTCGGCAGGGTTGAAACCGGCTGCGGGTTCATCAAGACACAACAGCTTGGGGTTCGTAGCCAACGCTCGAGCAATTTCGAGGCGACGCTGATAGCCGTAGGGCAGGTTGCGCGCGGCATCGTCGCCACGATCGGCGATGCCCATGAACTCAAGCAACTCAAGTGCCCGCTTGAGTCCCTGCTTCTCTTCAGCTTTGTGCTTGGGCAGATGCAGCATCGCTGACAGAACACTGGTGGTGTGGTGAGCATCGGCCCCAACCATCACGTTCTCGATAGCAGTCATGTCGGGGAAGAGACGAATGTTCTGAAAGGTGCGGGCGATGCCGAGCTTTGTGATCTTGTGCCGCTCGGTCTTGGCAAGGTTGCGACCCTCGAAACGAACCTGTCCGGCTGTTGCTTGGTACACGCCGGTAACAACGTTGAACAGCGTGGTTTTACCCGCGCCGTTTGGGCCAATGAGACCAAGGATCTCACCCTTTGCGATGGAGAAATCGACATCGCCGAGGGCAACGAGTCCGCCGAACTGCATGGTCACATGGTCGACCTCAAGCAGTGGCTGTTCCATGGGAGCCTCCTTCAAGATCAGGGTCGCCTTCGCTCACGTCGACGAACGCTGGCACATCGGAATCACGCGGTTTGATTCGCGCGCGCAGTTTGCGAGGCAACAGACCTTGCGGTCTGAACACCATCATCACCATCAACAACACACCGAACCAGAAGTAGCGACTGGTGTTGAGAAACCGTAAACGCTCGGGCAAGTAACTGACCGCCACTGCGCCGAGCATCACGCCAACCATGTTGCCGGGACCGCCGAGCACCACGGCGGCAAGAAACAGAATCGAGAGCTTCAGCAAGAAGTTGTCGGGGTTGATAAAGCGCACGTTTGAGGCATACAGCGTTCCCGATAGCCCACCAATGCCTGCACCAATCGCGAACGCCCACAGCTTGAACTTGAACGTTGGGACACCCATGAGTTCGGCGGCATCTTCGTCTTCTCGGATAGCGGTCCAGCTTCGACCGACTCGACTCGATTCGAGTCGGCGCAAAAAGAAGAAGACCACGACCACAAACGTGACGGCGAGATAGTAGAACGCGATGTTGCGTTCGTGAATGGTGCCGGAGAACTTGATCGGACCAATGTTGGGCGGCGACTTGATGTTGCCAATGCCGCTCTGCGCGCCCATCCAGTCGGATGACTTGGCGAGTAGACGAATGATCTCGCCGAAACCCAATGTGACAATGGCGAGGTAGTCGCCACGCAACCTCAACGTAGGGGCACCAAGCAAGACTCCGGCGAGCATGGAGATGCCGACCGAAATTGGAATCGAGATGAGCCATGGGACCGTGGCATGGCGCGACGTGAGAATGGCCAGCGAATACGCGCCAACTGCATAAAAGCCTACGTAGCCGAGGTCGAGTAGGCCCGCCATTCCGACCACCACGTTGAGCCCGAGCGCAACGAGCACATAGGGCACGATGATGATGGCGAGCAGCGCTGTGAAATCGGACGACGTGGGAATGATCGGGAGATTCAGACTGGGCAGCAGATAAATGAAGACAACCAACACCAACACCAGCAAGGCTCGGGCCGGCTTCGGTAGCGCCTTATAGCGGGTTTCGAGGGTGCGCCTGCGCCGAGCTGCGGCAATGAAACGCGAGCCGAACACCAACTTGGCTGCGGCGGTAGGTGGCGGGGAGGAACTGATGTCTTGGCTCATGCCTTGCTCCGTCCCAGCGACTCGCCCAGTAGACCACTGGGCCGGACCATCAACACCAGCACCAAGGTGACAAAGGCGGCGACGTTGCCGATGTTCTGGTCAGAACCGAACAGACTTGAACCCCAGCTTTCGATGAGGCCCAGTAATAGGCCACCAAGCAACGCGCCTCGCACGTTGCCAATGCCACCGAGCACAGCTGCGGTGAAGGCTTTGACGCCGATCGAGAAACCCACGTCGTAGCGAGCGAACGGTGTGTGAATTTCGTACAGAAACGCTGCGCCGCCAGCCATAAGGCCGCCGACGAGAAAGGTAATCAAAATGATGCGGTCGACGTTGACACCCATCAGCTTGGCGGTCTCGGCGTCTTGCGCCACCGCACGAATGCCGCGTCCGACGCGGCTCTTGCTGACAAACAGCACCAATGCCAACGCCATTACAGCGGCACCGATCACAACGATGAGATTCGAGTTGTAGACGTCGGCGCCAAAGATCTTGAACAGTTGTTCTTTCTTGAAGAACTTGGTCAGCGCATATTCCTTGCGGCGCTGCGGACCCCACTCGCCTACGGCTTCAGAGATCGCGAAGCTGGCACCGATGGCAGAAATCAGAAATACCAAGCGTGGCGCATTGCGCTTGCGCAGGGGACGGTAGGCGACCCGCTCGACGATCACTGCCGAGATGCCTCCGATCAGTGCGGAGACCAACAGACACAGCGCAAGGATGCCGATGAGTTCCCATCCGGTCTTTACCGGATCTCCGCCGTCGCTGAGGCGTTGGGGAATGTTGAGGACCTCGATGGTGAGGAACGAACCAAACGCCGAAAGCATGAACACTTCGGAGTTCGCGAAGTTGATGAGGCGCAGCACGCCATAGACCAACGTGTAGCCCAGCGCAACCAGCGCGTACACCGCGCCAAGTACGAGGCCGGTGATTGTTGATGGCCAGAATCTGGAAAGAAAACCCTCGAAAGTCAAAAAGCCCCCTCAGGACAAGGTCACGGAACTGTAGGCAACGATTCTTGCGTAAGCAAAAAAGGGGTCGGGACCTTGCGGTCCCGACCCCGAATTTCGTTATTTCAACAACTGATCAGGGAATCAAGCCCTTGGAGACGAGCTTGCCGCCTTCGACAATCGTGTAGAACACGGCCGAGCCAGCTGGCTCACCAGTTGCATCAAACTTGATTGGCTTGGTGATGCCAGGTGCGTCGTATGCGTCGATGAAAGCAGCCATGTCGGCGCGGGTGACCTTGCCAGCAGCAATGCCAGCGAGGATGACCTGTGCGCAGTCGTATGACTCTGGCGAGTACAGACCTGGCACGGTGCCGAACTTGGTGTTGAACTTCGCTGCGAAGTCAGCGTTCACGTCTGGCGGTGCACCGGTGGCGGTGAGGTACGCGCCGTCGGCTGCTGCGCCAGCACCAGTGACAAATGCTGGGTCGAGCGAACCGTCGCCGGAGACAAATGTTGCCTTCACACCTGCGTCACGAAGCTGGGTCAGCAACTTTGCGGCTTCTGCGTAGTAACCGGCGTAGAACACCGTGTCGACGCCAGCGTCCTTCATTGCCGTGACAGCGGCCGAGTAGTCGGCAGCCTTCGGGTCGATGGTTGAGTTGGCGATGTCGAGTGCTGCGAGACCGGTACGAACCGAGTCGGCCAAGCCCTTGCCGTAGTCGGAAGCGTCATCGATGACACCGACCTTGGTGGCCTTGATGGTGCCCGTGATGAGCTGAACAACGCCTGGGGCCTGCTTGTCGTCATTGGCCAAGATGCGGTGGAACATCTTCCAACCGTTGGTGGTCAACTTCGCATTCGTGGCCGAAGGGCTGATCACTGGCAAGCCAGCGGTCTCGAATGTTGGCATGGTTGCCTTTGACTCGCCTGAGAATCCAGGTCCGATCAGAGCAATGATGCTGGCGTCGTTGGCAAGAGTGGTTGCCAACGGAGTTGCCTGGGCTGGGTCGCCCTGTGAGTCCTGCTTGTCGAACTTCACTTGGCAACCAGGGTTGGCCGTGTTGAAGTCGTCGAGAGCGATCTGGGCGCCGTTGACCATGTTCTGGCCAAGCGCACCGTTGTCGCCCGAGAGGGCGCCGAGGTAGCCAATGGTGATGCCGTCGCACTTGACGCCGCCGGCTGCGCCGGTGGTGTCTGAAGTCGATGCACCGGCGGTGCCTGCGGTGGTTCCGGCTGGTGTCTTGGTATCGCTACCGCAAGATGCGACAACGAGCGCCAATCCGAGTGTGGCCGCTGCTACGCGACCAAGCTTTGATTTCTGCATGTGTTGATTACTCCCCTTTATGTACCGGCATGACGAAGTTGCCATGCCTCAGTTGGTAGTGGCAAAACCTTAGCATCATCGCCCGGTGAACCTCAGCGACCGCTTCGTCACTGGTGCGCCGCCACTCAGCTCGCCGCACTACGGTCACACCTATGACTACCGCCTCTGCCTCCTCCGCCACCGGCCGCCCAGCACCGCTCAAGACCCGCATCACCGAAATGCTCGGCATCGACTACCCCATCGTGCAGGCACCGATGGGCTGGATCGCTCGGGCGCAGTTGGCCTCAGCGGTTTCGAATGCGGGTGGGCTCGGCATCATCGAGACCTCATCGGGCGAACTCGACAACGTTCGCCGCGAAATCATCAAGATGCGCGAGCTCACCGATAAACCCTTCGGCGTGAACATCGCCCAGTTGTTTGTGCGAGACCCTTCGATCGTGCAGTTCGTGGTGGACCAAGGCGTCAAGTTCGTCACCACATCGGCCGGCGACCCCACCAAATACACAGCGCAGCTCAAAGACGCGGGCCTCACCGTCTTTCACGTGGTTCCAACATTGGCCGCGGCCCTGAAGGCCGTGGCGGCGGGAGTGGATGGCCTCGTTGTCGAAGGCGGCGAAGGCGGCGGCTTCAAGAACCCTCGCGACGTCAGCACGATGGTGTTGGTCGCGCTCATCGCCTCGAAGGTCGATGTTCCTATCGTTGCCGCCGGAGGCATCTGTGACGGACGCTCGATGGCCGCGGGCTTCGCGCTTGGCGCGCACGCAGTGCAGATGGGTACACGCATGGTGTCAGCAGCCGAGTCACCAGTAAACGACAACTGGAAGAACGCAATCATCGCGGCAGCCGAAACCGACACTGTGTTCCTCAACCGTTTCTCGCGACCCGGACTGCGCGCCCTTCGCACCGAGCGCACTAACCGACTCGAGCATGCAGATCATGTCGACATGAGCGAGTTTGGTACCGCCACCGACCTGTATTTCGGGGGCGACATGGAGTCATCCATTGCACTCACCGGCCAGGTTGCTGGTCGCATCGAGTCAGTGCGACCCGTGGCCGAGATCTTGCACGACACCATCCGCGAGTTCCGCGCCGTGGCTGGCGAATTCGCGCAATACGCATGATCCACCCATAGCGAGCATCCACTGGGTACTCTTTTCGAACGCGGGTGGAGACCGTGCTTTTTGGCGTTCGCGTCCGGAGGTCCCCGCATGAATTTCGAAATGATCAAGAAGCTGCTTACCTACCTCTCGATCGCGTTCGTGGTCATCTCGGTATGGACCGATCCGTCGGGCAGCGTGAACGCAGCGCAGAACTTCTTGCACTCGGTGGGCGGATTCTGCTCTACGGCAATCACCAAGAGCACCGTGTTCTTAAAGAACCTTGCGACCTAGACAGACGTTGTCGATGCCAGGCGGTTGTCGAGGTCGGGTATTGCGATTGCCGACGACGTGCTGAGCCACAGCTGAACGGTTGCTAACCACAGGCCCGTTGCAAACGCGACGTGAATCGCCACCAGCACCACGGGAACCCCAGTGAAGTATTGGGTGTAGCCAACTGCCGCTTGAGCAACGGCTAACACCATCCATGTGGTCAGTGCGTTGTCGAGTACAGCGCGGTCGGCATGTTCTGATCGAAGCCGCCACAACAGGACAATGGCTGCGGCAATGGCGCACATCACGGTGATGCCGTGCACGCGGGCCACCGAACTGATCGCCACATGGAAACGCTTGGCCGTTTCGTCGCCTGCGTGCGGTCCGGCACCAGTGACGAAGGTGCCGGTGACAAGAGCGAGCGCAGTGAGCCCACCAACAACTCGCACTCCCCCGCGAGTGCGATCGCTCACCGCAGTGATACGAGGCGCGTGATCAGGTTCGCCAGCGCGACGAACCAACACGGCGCCGAGCGCAACCAACACCATCGACAACAAGAAGTGCTGCTGGTTGGCAAACGGGTTGAGCTTGGTGAGCACCACAATGGCGCCAACGACCCCTTGCATGGGCACACCCAAGGCAATGAGCGCTGCCAAAACCGTGAGGTCGCGACGACGCGGTCGACGCCTGAGCGCGCCCATCACCGCAACGATCACGAGAACCATGACCAGGCCGGTGAACAGGCGGTTGATCTGCTCGATAGCGCCATGCACCGTAGAAACGTCGACAAACTTCGAAGCGTTGCAGTTGGGCCAGTCGGCGCACCCTAGTCCGGACCCGCTGAGTCGCACGGCTGCGCCCGTAACCACAATTACGAACAACGCCGCCAGAACTACTACACAGGTCTTGCGGTACGTGTTCGGGTTCATCGCTCAGAATCGTAGACGGCGCGCCCCGTGTTCGGCTTGGCCACCCTGAATGGCTACGGTCAAATCGTGCTCAGTAGCTACGACGACTTCCCCATTCATCAGGCGTGCGTGCCTATTGCCCATTCAGCCACGCCCGATCCCAACCATTACGACCGCTACTTCTTCAATGGCTACACAGCCGACGGTGCGGTCTATTTCGGTCTGGCGATGGGCTTGTATCCCAACCGACACGTGATGGACGCTGCGTTCAGCGTGGTGCGCAACAGCGAACAGATCAGCGTGTTCGCCTCAGCCCGAGCAGCCAGCGACCGCCGCGACGCAACCAACGTCGGTCCCATCAGGGTCGAAGTTGTTGAGCCACTCAACATCTTGCGCCTGCACGTAGATGCACCCGAGCATGCACTGCGCGCTGAACTCACGTTCACGTCATCGTCGCAAGCCATCGAAGAACCCCACTTCTTCTTGCGTGCTGGTGTGCGCACATTGTTCGACTACACCCGACTCACGCAGTTCGGCTCATGGTCGGGCTGGATCGAGGTCGATGACGAGCACATCGATTTCACCCACCTTGAGGTCACCGGTTCACGAGATCGTTCGTGGGGTGTTCGTCCTGTGGGCGAGCCAGCCCCCATGGGTGCACCGGTTGGGTGGCCACAATTCTTTTGGCTGTGGGCCCCAGTGAACTTCCCCGAGTTCTCGACCCATTTCGATGTCAACGAACACGGCGACGGCAAGCGGTGGCACGAGGTTGGCGCACTCGCCCCGAATGGCGAAGCACCCGAAGCGATGCGCACGGTTGATTACCGAGTCACATGGCAACCCGGCACACGTTGGGCAACAGCGTTCGAGTACGACCTTGTGTCGTGGTCAGGCAAAGTGGCCACCATCACCCTCGAACCGATGTACCACTTCCACATGAGCGGCATCGGCTACGGCCACCCCAAATACGGTCACGGCATTTGGCGCGGCGAGTTGTCGGTAGAGGGCGAGCGCATTTCGTTGCCAGTGGGCACGCCGCTGTCTCGCGAGAACGTGCATGTGCAGACACTGTGCAAGGCCACCTATCGCGACGACGACGGCCGCACCGCGCAAGGCACCGGCATCCTCGAGCAACTCTGCGTGGGCATTCACCCCACAGGCCTCACCGGCATCCTCGACGGTTACGAGCCGGCGTAGAACAACCGGCGGGCCACAACCGCTGCGTCAGGTATGACGAATGGTCATGCCACCGTCGACCGGAATCACTGCACCGTTCACAAAACTCGCCGAAGGCAAGCAGAGGCTGAGTGTCATGTGAGCCACCTCCTCGGGGTCACCGTAGCGACGCAACGGAACTCGGCGCTTGGCGTAGGCGGCCTTCGCTACTTCTTCGATGCCCGAGGTCATACCGGTATTGATGGGCCCTGGACAGATGCAGTTCACGTTGATGCCGTGACGCCCGAGCTCTACCGCGAAGCTCTTGGTGAGCCCGACCACGCCCGCCTTTGATGCGGCGTAGGCCGACAACCCTGCCGTTGTGACGATGGCCTCGGTAGACGCAATGTTGACCACGCGCCCGGCCCCGCTGGCTTGAAGATGAGGCAGGCACAGCCGAATGATCCGCGCATGGGCGGTGAGGTTGATGTCGAGTGTGGTTGCCCAGTTCGATTCGAACGAGTCTTCGTCTTGGAACGCTGAGTTGATCATCGAGACGCCGGCGTTGTTGATGACGATGTCGATGCCACCGAACGCTGCGACCACCTTGCTCACCATTGCTTTGAGCGCATCGTGATTGGCTACGTCGGTGACAACACCAATGGCCGCGTCGGGTCCGTGGACGCTAGTGATCTCATCGACAACAACCTTCACGCGCGCTTCGCCGATGTCGACAACCGCAACGCGTGCGCCTTCGTCGGCGAACAGGTGCGCCGTTGCGCGCCCCATGCCGGAAGCCGCACCCGTAACAATGACGCGCTTGCCCGCAACTGAGCGGGACAGCGAGGTCAGGCGCGCCACGTGCGCTGTTCTTTCACTTCGTCGAGCGTCATTGGCTTGATCATTCGGGCATCGGGAAATGGATGCCCGGAATACCCGACTTCCACTGTTCGAACTCGTTGGGCAAGATGCCCTCGTACGGCGTGCCAGCCTGCGGGAAGTCTTTGTTCCACGAGAAGTGACTCGGTGGAATCTGCCATGCACCGCGGCTGGCTTCCCATCCGCCATCAACGAACAAGGTGTGGCCGGTGACGTAACTCGCTGCTTCGCTGGCGAGGAACAACAACGGACCGCGAAGATCGGATTCGGGATCGCCAAGACGGCGCATTGGTGTGCGGCTCTCGATCCATGGGGCCATGCCCAACATCTCGAACAATGGCCGAGTCATTTCGGTGACGAAATACGCGGGAGCGATGGCATTGACACGCACGTTGCGATCGGCCCACTCGACGGCGAGGTGTTTGGTCATCTGCAGCACGGCGCCCTTGGCCGCCACGTACCACGGGTTCACGAACTCGCTGCCGCCGCTGCCAAGGATGGATGAGATGTTGATGATGGAGCCGCTGCCGCGCTGCAGCATGTGCGGGCCGCACTCGCGCATAAAGGCCCACACACCGAACAGATCGACATCGACCACGCGGCGGAAGGTCTCGTGATCGCTCCACTCGCTGGGCAATCCACGTAAGTCGCTGATGCCGGCGTTGTTGACCAAGATGTCGATTCGACCGTGCTGCTCGATGGTCTCGGCGACTACTCGGCGAACGTCGTTTTCGTTGGTGACGTCGCCTGCATGACACGTGACGGTTCGGCCATGACGCTCACGCAAACCCTTGGCGTTCTCTTCGAGAAGTTCGGCGCTTCGCGCAGTGATCGCGATGTCGGCGCCGTGCTCGGCAAGTACATCGGTGAACGTAAGACCCAAGCCCATTGAGCCACCCGTGACCAAGGCAACTTTGCCCGTGAGATCGAACATTGACATGTCTGCTCCTATCGATATGCCGTGTGCGGAAACGACGCTAGAGCACGACACTGCCCCGATGTCGCAGCGAAGCGAGCGGCGCCTTGTAGCGTTACCTCTCAGTGAAGAAGCAGACGGTCGAAGAGCGGCGCAAAGAGATCCTTGAGACCACGTGCGAAGTGGTTATCGAACGCGGATTCGCCGCAACCCGAATAGCCGACGTAGCCAAGCGCCTCTTGGTGTCAACCAGCCTCATCCACTATCACTTCGACTCGAAAGAGCAGTTGCTCGCCGAGGCCTTCAGCCACTACGCGCGCAAGGATCTCGCCAAGCTCGATGCCGAAATCGAACTCGCTCCTACAGCCCTCGCGAAGCTTGATCGCGCCATCCAGGATTACGTTCCCGAGGGCAGCGGCGACATGGAGTGGATGCTCTGGATCGATGCGTGGGGCGAGGCACTTCGTAACCCGTTGATGAAACGAATCAGCCAAGAACTCGACGAGCAATCAGCACGGCTGCTGCAGCGAGTGCTCAGCGCCGGCGTCGCATCGGGCGAATTTGAATGCGCCGATCCAACCGCAAGCGCATTGCGCCTTACCGGGCTCATCGATGGCCTCGCCATTCAGTTCGCTGCCCACGACGGTCTGCTCACTCGCGATGCGTTCATCGATCACGTGCGTTGGCTGGCCGCCGCCGAAGTTGGTGTCGATATCGACGAGTTCGATGCGTCACAGTCTGCGGTCCGCACCGCGCACAAGTCGCTCTCCCCCGCCACCGATCTCGAACTGCGCCAACTCGTTGCCAAGTACTGCGACGCAGTGCAGCGCCGCGACCCCAACGACTGGGGCGCCACGTGGGCCAACGACGCGTCGTGGGACCTCGGCAATGGCAAGCCGGTTGTTGGCCGCGCCAACATCGTGAAGTACTGGCTCAAGGCAATGAAGGGCTTCGATTGGGTGGTGCAGGTTTCGCCACTGGTGGTGTTCGACATCGACGAAGACACCGGCGAGGGCACCGGCCGCGTCACCGTGCAAGAGCGCTTTCGCACTGCCGACGGCACCAGCGGTTCATTGCTCGGTCTGTACCACGACAATTTCGTGCACACCCCACAGGGCTGGCTGTTCGCAAGCCGCCGCCTTGAGGTCATCGAGTACGTGTAACACACGTCACTGAGCGTTCATTTAAGTGCTCGACGCTTGGCGCCGATACCTGATGGAGCCCATCAACGTTTTGCTGAAACACGGCGATTCATGTGCGGCTTCACAAGGAGTCGAGCACCATGAACCGTTTCATCTCAAGAAATCCGCAACGCTCGGGACGCGCTCTCGGCAAGCTGCCCCTACTGAAGTTTGCAGCGCTGCCGCTGGCCGTCTTAGCGCTGAGCGGATGCAACACCGTGATGATCGGCGACAGCATCTTCAACATGTCACGCTCAGAGCTCGGCGGTTTTGTCGACGCAGCTGACGGACGCGGCGCCGATAACGCCGGTCTCAACGGCAACCCGCTCACTGGCCGCGAGGCGATCGCGTCGCTCGCTCCAGCGGTCTCTGCGAACGGTTGGCTCGTGATCGATCTCGGTACAAACGACGCCCGCTCAACAGAAACGACCGACGCGTTTCGCGGCTTTGTGCGCGAAACCGTTGAGGGCCTTGCGGATGATCGATGTCTCGCCTGGGTCGTGCCCTACAACCCGCACTTCCCCGAGAATTCGGCGCAGATCGAGTCGGCATTGCGCGACGAGATTGTCGCGCAGCCGTGTCACGCGTTGATCGAGTGGGGGCCACTGGTGCATGCCGATCCATCGCTGACAGTTGACGGCATCCATCCCACCGCCGACGGCAAACAAGAGCTCGCCGCGATGATCGCCGCAGCCACCAGTTAGCGGCGTGCTCGGTCTAGGGCCGCACTTCGTAGAAGGCGTTGACGGAGTGCTCGACGTCTAACTTGCGGAACGAGCTGAAGCCGGCTTTGGCTGCCATCTGACGCGCGGTGTTTTCGCTGAACCCGAGAGTGCCGAGGCCGGCGCCATCGGGGCTCGACAATGCCGACGACATGCATGACAGCACGCTGATGCCATACATCAACGGGGCCATCGGGTTCTTCCGAGCGTTCTCCATGAACGTGTCGTGAGCCTTGATGTCTACGAGCAGCCATGTGCCGTCGGGCTTGATGGCAGCGCGTAGCGACTCCATCATTTGCTGCGGATGAGTCATGTCGTGAATGCAGTCGAAGGTGGTGATGAAGTCGACTGAGTGATCTGAGGCGAGTGGCGCGTTTCGTGGATCGCGGAAGCTGGCATTGCTCACTCCAGATTCAGCCAGCTTGATCGCGGCGCGGTCGAGCGCATACTGCGAGATGTCGTAACCGGTGAACGTGCTCTTGGGGTACGCCCCCGCCATCAGCAGCACCGCACCGCCAGCGCCGCAGCCAACGTCGGCTACAACAGCCCCTTCGGCGAGACGATCGGTGACACCGTCAAGGGCGGGCAGAACCACCGGCAGCAAGAAGGTCTTGTTCCACGGTTCGAAGCTGCGCTCGATGCCAATGGCACCTGCACATCCGTGGCTGTCGTAGTTGTGCCCAACACCTGTGCGGAAGCTCTCGGGCATGTCATTAAGCGTGGCCATGGTCTGCGGCAAACGATGAAACATGCCCATGCCGTAGGCCGGGTGCTCGGGCGAAGCCAGCACAGCAGCGGCCTCGGGCGACAACGAGAACTGCTCGTGCTCATCGCACTCGATGATGCGCGCTGCGGCCTGGTTGTATGCCCATTCGCGCACCCAGCGCTCGTGAAGCCCTAACGATGACGCAAGTTCGTGCGAGGTCAGTGGCCGATCTGCCGACTTCATTGCTGAATACAGGCCGAGCTTGTCGCCAAGGTGAATCATGCCGGCGGTAACCGCACCCTCGAGCTTGGTGAACACCTGAAACGAAAACATCTTCAGCTTGTCGGGATCGGCACTCGACGAATTACTCATTGCGTTTGTCATATCAGGGTCCGATCAGTTGGAGAGATTGATGTAGATGTGCTTCGACTCGAGATAGGCATCGAGCGCGTACGGTCCAAGCTCGCGACCGATGCCGCTTTGCTTGTAGCCGCCCCACATCGTTTCGCTTGGGGCTGGCTGGCTGTCGTTGATCCACACGACGCCAGCGCGAATGGCCTTGGCCGTGCGCAGCGCGCGGCTGATGTCGCGGGTCCACAGCGCAGCTGCAAGGCCGTACTCGGTGTCGTTGGCCAAGGCGATGACCTGATCGATGGTGGTGAACGGAATGACCGTCATCACGGGTCCGAAGATCTCTTCGCGAGCGATGCGCAGCTGGTTCGACGTTGCTTCGAAAATGGTGGGCGGCACGAAGTAACCACCGCTCAACGCTGGGTCGGTGGGACGCTGACCCTCGAACGCGAGACGCGCCTCTGTGCGGCCGATGTCTACATAGCCCTGCACCCGATCTCGTTGCACGGCTGACACCAGCGGACCCATCGTGGTGGTGGGGTCGAGACCACTGCCCAGCTTGATCGCAGCTGCAAAGTGGGTCATCTGCTGCATCACGTCGTCGTAGATCGATGCCTCGACGAACACCCGGCTACCAGCCGAACAGACCTCGCCTTGGTTACCAAATACACCGTTGCAAGTGCCCGGGATTGCAGTAGCGAGGTCGGCATCGGCGAACACGATGTTGGGGCTCTTGCCACCCAGTTCGAGCGTGACGCGCTTGAGCTGATCGGCGCAGGTTCGCTGAATGTGTTGGCCCACCACTTTCGATCCGGTGAAGCTGATCTTGTCGACCATTGGATGTGTCAGCAATGCCTCTCCGGCGCGGTTGCCAACACCGGTGACCACGTTGACTACTCCGGCCGGAACACCGGCAAGTTCGGCGATGCGCGCCAGACGAAGCGCCGTCAACGGTGTCTGTTCGGCGGGCTTGAGAATGACCGTGCATCCGGCCGCCAACGCCGGCGCCATCTTCTGCGCGGCCATCATCATTGGGTAGTTCCACGGCACGATCAGGCCGCACACGCCAACCGGTTCCTTCACGATGAGGCTCATCGCGTCGGGCCCCACTGGCGGAATGTCGCCGCTGATCTTCGTAGCCCACCCTGCGTAGTACTCGAACATGAACGCCACTTCGTCGATGTCGCCGTAGGCATCGCCGATTGGCTTGCCACAGTCGCGCACCTCAAGCTCGGCAAGCTCGATGCGTTGCTCGCGTACGAGCTCGGCCATTCGGAACAGAATGCGGCTGCGTTCGCGCTCAGACACCGCGCTGCCCCACGTGCCATCGTCGCTTGCGCGCCTCGCAGCGCGCACTGCGAGATCGATATCGGCTGGACCAGCGGCGGGCACGGTCGCAAGCACGAGACCAGTTGCAGGGTCGAGGGTGTCGAGGGTTGCGCCATCTTGGGCATGCACCCAGCGGCCATCTATAAACATCTTGAGCGTGTCAGCCATGGCTGCACGGTAGCAAGGGTCTACCGCGTGCGCTCGGTTGCTGGCAGATGCTCGACATCGCCGAGCCGTGTGAGCGCGAACGTGTACCCGTCGCCAAGCGCCAACGCCTCAAGGCGCGTGATCGATGCGTGGCCGAGCACAAACCGATCCCACTCCCACGGTGTTGGCTGAAGGCCAAGCATGTAGCTGATGATGGCCGAGTTAGTGCCCGCATGAGCGACGAGGCAGATCCGCTGATCGGGGTTATCGATGCGCCACACAGGAAGTTCGCAGTCAACGGGTTCGATGCCTCGCTCGGCGAGGAACAGCCCGCATCCCTCGCGGATACGCGCGATGAAATCGCGGTTGGCTTCGCCACCGAGATCAGACAGTCCGTGCCAACGTTCGTGCGACAGCTTGCGGCGCTCTTCGGCAAACGCAGCGTCGGCTTTTTCGCGCGGCGTACCCTGCCACACGGGGCTGCGAATCTCTCGAAGCCAAGCGTTCACCACTTCGCCGCGACCAAGCGCGCCATACAACGGTGCTGCCGTCTGCCGCGCCCGTTCGAGCGGCGAGACCAAGATTTCATCGAACGGTTCGGCGGCGAGTACCTCGGCCATGCGCTCGGCTTGGCGATGTCCGCGTTCGGTCAGCGGAGGAAAATCGATATTGAGACCATCGACCACCCACTCGGGTTCGCCGTGTCGTACAAGCACTATCTCCATCGCTGAACCAATTTCATTGAGACTGATGGTACGCGACAACACCACAGCGTCGGGAACACTTGAAGCGATAAGGTCACGACGTGGATCGTGAACCTCTGCCGACGCCAGCGCTGCCGCCCACGCCCCAGCAGGAACCTACGCCGCAATCGCCAAGGTACGCAGCCGCCTGGTACCCCGATCCGGCGCACCGTTTCGAGTTTCGCTATCACAACGGCCACGACTGGACGGGCGACGTCTCCACCGATGGCAATCGCTACGTCGACCCCATCTCTGCCCAAACTGCCGGGGCCTCACCCCGCCACGACACGCCAGCCACCAGCGGGTCCAGCGGCTCCAACGGCAAAGCAGTTGGCGCGTTCGTCCTCTCGCTCGGCTCGCTGTTTGTCGGCTGGGTCCCATTCCTGTGCGCGATTGCGATTGTGTCGGGGATCCTTGCGGTGGTGTTCGGCTTTCGATCGCTCAGCGAAATGCGCCGAACAAAACGGCGCTCTGGCCGTGGCTTCGCACTCGCAGCACTCATCATCGCCCCCTTCGCATTCGCAGCGTGTGGCGTTGGCGTTTGGTTCACTGCGGCAGCCATCAACTCCTTCGATCGCTATGCAAACATCGGTCACTATCGCATCACGACAGACCGCTGCGAAGTCACCGCTGGAGTCGCCCACTTCGAAGGCTCGATTACCAACGACTCGAGCAAAGCGCACGCGTACCATCTGGCCGTCGAGTTCCTCAGAGCGGGCACCGACAGCGTCATCGGTTCCACAACTCTTGACGTTCCACTTGTCGAAGCAGGCAGCTCGGAACAATGGTCCATTGCTCAGCCTGTCGCGGCCGAGAAGGTGGACTGCCGAGTCAGCGCAGTAACCGGACCATTGCCGTTCGTCGGCGCATAACGCACATATCGACACCGCGGCTCGCAGCCACCCTAAGCTCCCAAGGAAATCGCAGAACTTACTGGGGGTATCCAATGGATCTCGGACTGTCGGGCAAGAAGGCAATCATCACGGGCGGCAAGCGCGGCCTCGGGTTCGCCACCGCAACGCTGCTCGCTCAAGAAGGCTGCGATGTCGCAATCTGCGCGCGCGGCGATGTCAGCGAAGCTGTGGAAGCACTTGGGTCACACGGCACCCGTGCATTCGGGGCTGGTATCGATGCTGCCGACGCCGACGCTTACAAGGCGTGGCTCAAAGAAGCCATCGAGCAACTCGGTGGCTGCGACATCTTCGTGCACAACGTGTCTGCAGCGAGCGGCCGCGGCGAGCAGGCGTGGATCGACAACCTCAATCTCGACGTGCTCGGTCTGGTACGCGCTCAGTCGGCAATCGTGCCCGCAATGGAAGCAGCCGGGGGCGGCTCAATCGTGTGCATGTCAACCATCGCTGCTCAAGAAGAGTTCGCTGGCCCTGGCAGCTTTGGCCCGATGAAGGCTGCAATGACCGCCTATGCAGCCAACCTGTCGCAGGCGCTTGCACCCAAGGGAATCCGCGTCAACGTGGTCTCGCCCGGCCCCGTGTTTTTTGAGGGCGGCAACTGGGACACCATCAAGACTCACATGGAGTCGTTCTACGACGCCACGATTGCCAAGATGCCCATCAAGCGCCTCGGTGAGCCCAGCGAGGTTGCCAATGCGATCGCGTTCTTGGCCTCACCTGCGGCCAGCCTCATCACCGGCGCCAACCTTGTCATCGACGGCGGCTACACCAAGAGGATCAAGTTCTAGGTGGCACGAATCAACGCCTATCTCGTGACAGGCGGTTGGTGGCACGACTTCGATTTCGCTCGACTCGAACTGCTGAAGTTGCTCGCCGAGGACGACCGCATTCGCGTGCAGGTCGCCCAGAACTACGACGACATCGCTGCGATCTCGGCGTGCGATCTGCTCATCTCGTACACCTGCAACGTGCGGCCCGATGAGCCGGTTCAGCAAGCGTTGCGAGATTGGGTGCAGGCCGGCGGACGATGGTTTGCCCTGCATGGCACCAACTCGGCAATCGACCCCCCTGCCGAAGGACTCGGTAAGGGTTCGTTCGTCACGCCACGCGCATTCAATGTTTTCGCCGACACGCTCGGCAGCCAATTTCTGTCGCACCCCCCCATCGAACCCTACGCAGTCACCGTCTCACCGGGCGCCGAAGCCGACCCGCTCGTCGTGGGCATCGAACCATTCCACGCCGATGACGAGCTGTACCTCTGCGAGTACCACGGACGCATCGAGCCACTGCTTGAGACCCGTTGGCACGGCAACTCTGGGGCTGGCTTCGCCGAAGCCGAATGGCCAACCGATGATCCCCGACTCGTGATGTATCGCCGACCGCTCGGCGATGGCAGCGTGCTGTACTTCACGCTCGGACACTGCCGCAGCCATTACGACATGATCGCTCCCCCGTTCAACGGCATGTATTGGCCAAAGATCGAGCGAGGTTCGTGGGAGTTGGCGCAGTACTACGAACTCCTTCGCCGCGGTATCGCTTGGGCAACGCAACCCGCTATCGAACGCGCCGAGGTCGCGCGACGCTCGAAGGACCATCGCTGATGCTTGCCGGCTTGGTCACCGGAACCCGTCGGTTCGAACTTGTTGAGGTTGCCGAGCCACTTCCTCGCCCTGGAACAGCGGTGGTTCACATCACCCGTTGTGGAATCTGTGGAACCGATGTGCACGGGTTCTTGGCCAACGAGCCGTACAACCCAGCGATCTGTGGGCACGAATGGGTCGGCGTTGTATCCGCGGTAGGCACCGACGTTCACAACACCTCCGAAGGCGACCGAGTGATTGCCGGCATTGCTCCGCCATGTGGTGCCTGCCCCGAGTGCCGCGCCGAACGCGGCGCCTATTGCATGGCCGCCTTCTTGGGCATGGTCGGCCGCGATCCCCTCGCCCCGCCGCACGGAGGTTTTGCCCCACGCATCTCACTCGACGCCAAACGGCTCATTGGCGTTCCGAGCCCGCTCACCGACGATGCCGCGGCCATGGTCGAACCAGCAGCGGTGGCACTTCACGCGGTGCTGCGCACACCACCTCGCGCCGATGACACCGTTCTTGTTCAGGGCTGCGGACCAATCGGGCTGTTGGTGTTGCAATGCGTTCGAGCCTTGGGTGTGGGCCGACTGATTGCTATCGAACCCAACGAACGACGACGAGCGCTCGCGCTCGCGTGTGGGGCCGACGACGCACTCACTCCCGAAGAAGCAATGCCGCAATTCGCTCGGCGCGGCGCCGACATTGTGTTCGAGTGCGCTGGCATTGCCCCAACGGTGCAGAGCGCTGTAGATCTTGTGCGGCGCGGCGGCCGAGTGAATCTCGTGGGTCTCGCCAGCGGCAACGCCACGGTGTCGCCCGGCTCTTGGCTCATCAAAGAGGTCAGCGTCGTTGCTTCACTCGGATATGTGCATCACGAGTTTGGTGAGGTCATCAACCTGATGACCGACGGTTTGGTCAACGTGCTGATCTTGCACGATCGCACCGTGTCACTGCACGACCTACCGATGGCAATCGCCGAACTCGCCGATGATCCGTCGAGCGCCACAAAGATCTTGGTCGACACTCAACGCTGACATTCGCTATCGGCCACCAACCCGCAGGCGGCTTACGACGTAGGCGTAGGCGCAGATTGCAGGGCACATTCGGTAGTGGTGTACGCAGCAATACGGTCGAGCGCGCCGGTGACTTCGGCGGTGCTGAGGTTCTTGAGGTCGGCCTCGAGTTTTGGATCGCTGGTAACCGAAGCCATCTTGTAATCGCGCTGAGCCATCAGCGAATCAAGTTGAACCATGAACTTGTTGGCCGTGTCGATGTCGGCCTTGAGATCGGAGGGGGCACGTTCGAGCAGGGTCTGAAGTTGTCCGAGCAAGAGCTTCATTGCGCTCTTTGTCTGCTCGGCGTTGGTCGCCGCCAAGTCGTTGCCGAGGGTTTCGTTTGCCTTCTTAAACGCCAAGATCAGCTTGCAGAAATCGGATTTCGATGCTGCGGCGGCAGCAACTGAGCCTCCGCTACTCGCGGTGCCGCTGCTTGAACATCCGGACAACGCCAGAACCGCGACCACAACAATTGAGCCAAGTGCCTTTTTACGCATGGACGCACCCTAGTCAGCGAACGTATACGCCTCCCGGCACCCTTGGGGTCGTAGCCGTTGCGCTACGAGGTCGACGAAACCCATGCTGCGAAGACCTTCGAGTAGTGGCCACCCGCTGCCAGCAACTGCTCGTGTGATCCGTCTTCGATGAGTCGGCCGTCTTCGAGCACCAGCACGCGATCGGATCGCATGGCCGTTGAAAGTCGGTGCGCGATAGCGATGATGGTTCGACCCTGAGCCAAGCGCTCGAGGGCCCTCGCCATGCGCACTTCGGTGAGCGCATCGACCGATGAAGTGGCCTCATCGAGGATCAGCACATCGGGATCGGCAACCGAAGCGCGGAGCAGCGCGACAAGCTGCCGCTCGCCTGCCGAAAGTTGCGTCCCGCGCTCACCCACGCGAGTGAGCAAACCGTCGGGCATCGTGAGCAGCCAATCGTCGAGATCAAGCGCCGTGACTGCGCGTTCGAGATCGGCGAAGGAAGTGCCGGGTAGTGCGAACTCCAGGTTGGCCGCGATGGAATCATCGAACAAGAACGGCTCTTGCGGCACGACCACCAAACGCTGGCGCAGTTGCTCGTTCGAGATATGAGTGAGCGGAACCCCACCCAAACGAATTTGCCCGGCAACCGGATCGGCGAGACGAGCAAGCAGGCGCCCGAGCGTGGTCTTTCCGGAACCGGTGGCACCAACGAGTGCGATCTGCTGCCCCGCTGGGATATGTGCGCTCACGTTGAACAGAACGGGTTGGTCATCGCCAACTTCGCCGCGGGTGCGGTAGCCAAAGGTGACGTCGCTGATATCGATAGACAATGGACCGTCGGGTAACACAACAGGCTGCAACGCTTGCGGTGGCCCGACCGGCAGATCAAGCACGGCAAGCAACCGTCGCATACCGGCCACTGCTGTTTGTGTTTGGTCGAGCACCTCGGTGAACTCGGCGATGGGTTCGAGGAAGCGATACGTGAGGAACACGAAGCCAACCAACGCACCGGCCGTAAGGCCTCCGGCGGAACCACGAGCAACACCAACACCAATGACAGCCGACACGGTGAACGCGCTGAACACCTCGCCAGATGGGAACAAGAACGCACCGATGAAGCCAGCACGAATAAACGAATCGGCGCGCTGCTTGGCAACCAATTTGGTGCGCGAAGCAAGCGCAGGGCCAGCCCCATACGCGCGCAGCGTCTCGGCTCCGGTGACCAACTCAGTCACGCTGCCCAAGAAGTCGGCATTGAGGCCGCGGGCTTTGCCATATGCATCGACCAGGTGACGCTGCACCGAACGCAGCACCAGAGCGAGGGGGGCTGCTACGCCTAAGGCGATGATCGCCAACAACCAGTCGTACGAAAGCATTACGGCGGCCACAATCACCATCAGCGCGGTGTCGAGAATCCAGGCGAGTCCACCCCATGAAAAGAACTCGGCAAGGGTCTCAACATCAGATGTGACCCTTGCAACCAGTGCCCCACGACGTTCGTCGTTGTGATCAGCAATGCTCAGACGGTGGATGTGTTCGATGACGCGAACCCTCAGTTCGTAGAGCGCGCCTTCGCTGCGAAGCCCAAGCCGTTTGACTGCGGCCCGCTGGGCGAGAGACGTAACCACGATCGTGCTTGACGAGATCACTGCAAGAACAGCGATGACCCGCATGTTCACGCTGTCGTGCACGAATCCATGGTCGATGGCTTGCTGCACCACAATCGGAATCACGACACGGCCGGCAGCACCGACAACGGCGAGCAGCATCGTGAACCCGAAGCCCTGGCGAAGCAGCGGAGACTCACGAACGCCGCGCCCCAGAATCTGCGCAGCACCCATGCGGCCGCCAAGTTCTTCGTCCATCACGCGTCCTTTCGCTTGGTTGCCTCGAGCGACGCCGTGATGGCCTCACGATCTACCTCGAACGCTTCCATCAACGATCGGTATGTCTCATTGGTCTCAAGGAGCGCTGCGTGCGTGCCGGTCGCCGCGATTGAGCTCTCATGTAAGAACACCACATGGTCGGCGAGTGCGATGGTGCTTGGACGCGACGCCACCATGAGCACAGTGGTGTCGCTCAGCGCCGCGCGGAGGTTGGCGACGACCCGAGCCTCGGTGGATGGATCGAGCGCCGAGGTGGTGTCGTCGAGCAGCAGCAACGCTGGTGTGCGGACCAGAGCACGGGCAAGCGCAACGCGCTGACGCTGGCCGCCACTGAGACTGACCCCACGTTCTCCTACCTGGGTGTCGAGCCCCTTGGGTAGTTCGGTCACAAACTCTCGTGCCTCGGCGCATTCGAGCGCAGCCCAAAGCTGCTCGTCGCTATACACCGACCCAAAGGCGATGTTCTCGCGCAAGGTATCGCCCAACAGAAAAGCTTCTTGCAACACAATCGAGCGCTCGCCTGAACACACCGCCACCGAGCCGGCAGTTGTACTCAGCAACCCAGCGGCAAGCCGAAGCATTGTGGTCTTGCCAGACCCGGTAGTGCCCACCACTGCAACCGTGCTGCCTCGGACCACATCGAGCGAGACATCTGCGAGCACGGGTCGATCAGCGTCGAACGAATACGAGACATGCCGAAACGACACTCCAAGATCGGTCGGAGCAACGGCCAGTGTGTCTGCAGGGTCGGGCATAAGCGCCTCATCAAGCACCTCGCGTAGCCGCCCCCAACCTGCCAGCGAATGCGGCAATGCCGATAGCGCAAAGCCAATGAGGCGCAGCGGGAACACGAGCAAAGTGAACATGTAGATCATGCTCGCCAACGCACCAACGGTGAGTTCACCCGAACGGATCCGGTACGCGCCGAGCACGATGAGGCCGATGTTGGCGAGCGCTGGCACAGCGTTGAGGGCCGAGTCGAAACTGGCCCGTACCAGTACTGCCGATGTGCGCGCGCCACGCAGGTCGGACGCTATCGATGCGAGCCGTTGGGTCTCACGGGTCTCAGCGCCAAAGGCTTTGACCACGTGCACACCCTCGAAGCTTTCGTGCACGGCCGCAGACAAGCGACCGAGATGATCTTGGGCTGCGGTGAAGTGCCGGTCGACTCGGTGTTGATACGACAGGTTGAGCGCAATCAAGATCGGAAACACCGCGATCGAGAACAAGCCCAACGGCACATCGATGTAGACCAGCCACGCCGCTGAGACCACGATGAGCAACACCACGCTGCTGGCGTAGGGCAGCGGCGAGATCACATCGACGGCGGCATCGACATCGACGCCCGCACGCGCCGCGAGTTCACCTGAGGCACGCTGCTGATGCCACGACACGGGCTGCGCAACGAGTCGATCGATGATCTCGCCGCTGAGGGTCTCGGCAACGCGCCAGCGAGTGACGCCCGCCATGCCCCGACGAACAACCACGCCGACGGCGCGCACCATGCCGGTACCGACGATGAAGCCCAAGCCCACAAACACAGCGCTGGTCGCTACATGACCCACACGAAATCGAGGGTCGATGACATGGTCGATGATCCAACGCAAAACCACCGACGAAGCAACGGTGCACAACGCGAATACAGCAGCACCCGAAACCGAGATGATGAACGGTTTGGGGTGCACACGAACAAGACTGCGCACGAGGCGACCCGCTGTGCGCCATCGCTCGACCCGCGAGCGCGGCAACGGGGTGTCGGCGGCAGTCATAACCCTCTTTCTACCTGCTGAGGTTGCGGCTGAGCCATGAAATCGCCACGAACCCAATGCAGGCCGTAACGTACCGGTTGTGAACAACCTCAATGTCGCACTCTTATTCATTCGCGTGTACTTCGGCCTCGCGTTTGCGTATCACGGCTACAACAAGTGCTTCGGGCCGAGTGGACTAGAAGGAACTACCAGATGGTTCGCGAGCCTTGGGCTCAAGTGGCCGTACTGGCAGGCACGCATCGCAGCCACTACTGAAATCAGTTGCGGCCTATTATTTGCCGTCGGTCTGGCGACTCCCTTTGCTGCTAGCGGCATGATCTCAGTGATGATCGTGGCCATTGTGCTCACCCACTGGAAGGTCGGCTTCTTCATCTTCAAAAAGGGCGAGGGCTGGGAGTACTGCGCGTCCATCGCGGTTACCGCCTTGGCCATCGCCACCATCGGCGCAGGCAAGTACTCAATCGACCATCTGCTGCACAAAGATGTGCAGAACTGGACCGGCATGCTGATTGCTCTCGTGATCGGCATCGGCGGCGCCGTGTTGCAACTCGCAGTCAGCCGCGAGAAGTCCTAAGCAATGGCTGACGATTCCAACTCCGTAGGTGCCAAGCCGAAGCTGCGCCGAACGCAGATCGCGGCGCGCACCGCAGTCATCGTGTCCGTGCTGTTCATCATCGGCATGTGGGTCTATGCCTTTGGCGGTTTCGCCACGCGTCAGGCTGCGGCCAAGATCAGCGACGTTGCGTGGACCAAGCGAGCAGAACAGATTTGTGTTCAGCGCAACGACCTACTCTCGAAGAACGCCGATGCCGTGCGCAAGAACACCGATGGCAGCCCGCAAGCCGTAGGCAAAGGCGTGGCTGCGGCAACCGACCTGATTGAGGCAGCACAAAACAAGATCATGGAGCAGTTACCCACGCTTGCGCTCGACCAGAAGCTGGTCAACAAGTTCGACGAGTTGTACCGCACCTACATCAGCGACCGTCGGGCTACCGAGGCAAAGCTCGCCACGGGCGAGAAGGCCGAACTCAACGAGACAATGTTCAGCGGCTCGCCAGTGTCTGAGACCATCGCCGACTTCACCAGGCCCAACCTGATGAATAGCTGCTCGGTGCAAACTCAGTACTGATTACTCAGTCCACCGCGTGCCAGCCACGCTCTTTGGTCCACCTTTTCACCACGCGAGCCGGGCTGCCCACCACCACGCTGTAGTCGGGAATCTCACCGGCGGGCACCACCGAGTTCGCGCCCACAACAACGTGTTTACCGATGCGAGCGCCTGGCAGCACCACCACGCCATAACCGAGCCACGAGCCGTCGCCAATGGTGACCGATCGCTCTGGCATCGACTGCTGCGAAATGGGTCGGGTGATGTCTCGATAATCGTGATTCTGATCGGTGATGTACACGTGATGACCAGTCCACACGTCGTTGCCAATGGCAATCTCGAAGTGGCCCACGATGCCACTGCCCTTTCCGATGAGGCAGCGGTCACCGATCTTCACAACTGGATTGCTAATGCACGCCTGACCCGGAACCATGCCAGCCGACAACGTGACCTGCGGCCCGATCATCGTGCCGCTACCGATGTGAATGAACTGCTCATTGAAGATGGTGTTGGTGGGAAAGCAGATCACGCTGCTGAGACCAAATGCTCCAAATCGCTTCCCGCGACGGCTGTGCGGTCCGATGGCAGCGGACTCGACGGCTGTTTCCCATGCCCAATGCACGGCTTCGCCGGTGGCTCGTTTGACGATGCCTCCGAGGCGGTTCGAAAGGGTGGGCGACTGCGGCGGACGGTCAAGCACTGCGTGCACGCTACTCGCCGAAGCAGCGCGAGCGATTACCCTCGCAACCCATGGGGCATATCAAATACGACGTCGACAACGGCATTGCAACGATCACCATCGATCGCGCCGAAAAGAAGAATGCGATGACCTACGCGATGCTCGGCGAGTTCATCGAGACCGTCGCTCATGCCGCATCCGACACCAACGCGCGGGTCATCGTGCTCACCGGCCGACCCGGAGCATTTTGTGCAGGCACCGACCTTGCCGATCTCGCCACCATCCCGGGCACCGAGCGCGGGTTGCGCGGCAGCGCGGATGACCACGACAAATGGTGGCCGTTGCTGCAGTGCCCCCAGCCAACCATCTGCGCTATCGACGGGCCCGCCGTGGGCATGGGCGCCGAGTTCACCTCACAGTGCGACATTCGCATCGCCACACCCAACGCTCGTTTCGCATGGAACTTTGTGCACCGCGGCCTCGTGCCCGACACCGGCGCGGGCACGTGGCTACTCCCCCGCCTGGTTGGCCTTCAGAACGCGCTTCGCTTGCTCTACACCGGCGAGTTCGTCAGCGTCGAGCAGGCCCTCGAGCTTGGTTACGTGTCGCAAGTTGTCAGCAGCGACTCATTGCTCGACACTGCGTACACCCTCGCCACAACAATCGCCACCGGATCGCCGCACAGCCAACGCCTGATCAAGTCGCTTGTCTACGAAGGCATCACCAGCAGCGTCGAGGATCACATGCAGCGCCACACCGCGGCAATGAGTGCGTCGTTTAAAAGCGACGACCACCGCGAAGGTGTCGCTTCGTTTCTCGAACGTCGTCCCGCCGCCTTCACTGGCCGCTAGTCATCACCCCGCCAACCCAACGCATCTCCTGAGGTAACACCATGATTCTTGTCCAGACTCCATTCGGTCCAATTCGCGGCCTCGATCGAGATACCACGCAGGTCTTCAAGGGCATCCGCTTCGCAACCAGCCAACGGTTCGCCGAGCCGCAATTAGTCACGGGTTGGGATGGCGAGTACGACGCCACCACGTATCAGGCTCAGTGCCATCAGACCCCAGGCGCCATGGAGCAGATGCTCGGCGAAGGCTCGTTGGCAATGTCCGAAGACTGCCTCTTTCTCAACGTGTACACGCCCGCGTGCGACGACAACCGCCGCCCCGTGCTGGTGTGGATTCATGGCGGAGCGTTTGTAAACGGCAGCGGTTCCACCCCGTGGTACGACGGCTCAGCGTTGGCACAACGCAGCGACGTTGTTGTTGTCACCATCAACTACCGACTCGGCGCGTTCGGATATCTCGGCGATCTCAACCTCGGTACACATGACCAGATCGCCGCACTGCAGTGGGTGCAGCAGGCCATCGCCAGCTTTGGCGGCGATGCCGACAACGTAACCATCTTCGGCGAATCTGCGGGTGGCTCTGCAGTGGTGAGCCTGCTCGCCGCGCCATCGGCTGACGGCCTCTACCACCGCGCTTGGGCGATGAGCCCATCCATCGCTCAGTTGCGTAACGCTCAGCGTGGCGCCGAGGCCGAAGCACAATTCCTCGCAGCAGCGGGCGTGTCCTCGCGATCAGAAGCCGCTGCGTTATCGCCCCAAGCAATGCTCACCGCGCAGCAAGAACTGCTCAAAGACGTGGGCGCCGGGTTCTCTGGTTTCTCACCAACATCAGGCACCGCTCTCATTCCCACCTCAATCCGTTCGGCCGCCTCGGCGAACCCCACACCATTGGTGCTCGGCACCACTCGCGACGAAATGCAATTGTTCACCACGTTTAACCCTGCACATTCAAAGATCGACGAGGCTGGCCTCGAATCCCTCTTCACCCATCGCTTCGGCGACGAAACGCCTTCGGCGTTGGCCGCCTACCGCGAGCACCGACCAGAAACCTCAAACGCCTTGCTCGCCTCAGCAATGCTCACCGACGAAGTCTTTCGAGTGCCTGCTTGGCGTCTGGCCGAAGCCCGTCAGACCACCGGCACTGCCACATGGATGTACTGGTTCACGTGGGCATCCACCGCGTTCGGAGGCGCACTCGGCTCATGCCACGCACTCGACATCCCGTTTGCATTCCACAACTTGCATCGCAAGGGTGCCAGAGCCTTCACCGGCGACGGCCACGAGCGCACCGCCATCGCCGACTCATACGCCGACGCCATCACCTCGTTCGCCCGCCTCGGCTCGGCATCATGGCCGACCTACACGCTCGACACTCGCTCGACCATGAAATTCGATGTCACGTCGACCGTTGTGGATGACCCCGAGCAGGCACTGCGCTCACTGTGGTCGGCCCGCTAAGTAGGCAGGCTATGTGCGTATCGCAAGCGGCTCAGCGACCTCAGGGGTAGCATTCGCCAGCGGACCGCGCAACATTTGCTGCGCCGCTCCCCGGAAAGTGTTACAGGCACCATGTCAGCTCAACCCAAGTCGGACGACGCCACAAGCGATAGCTCCGCCCCCTCGAACTTCGGCACCAGCAAACAAGATGTGCGCCGCGGATGGATCGTGCACTGCGCCACAGCGCTCGGCGCTGTATGCGGCATGCTCGGCATCGTCTCGGTTCTCGACAATGCCCCCAAGGCGGCCCTGCTGTGGCTCATCGCCGCACAAGTGCTCGACGGTCTCGATGGCCCAGTGGCGCGCGCCTGGAACGTGCAGACCTCGGTGCCGCGCATCGACGGGTACATTCTCGACCTCGTCATCGATTACGTCACCTGCGCCGTGGTGCCGGTGCTATTCATGTACAAGTTCCACATGCTGCCGTCGCACACGTCACTGGCCATCGGAGCGTTCTTGCTGTTCTCGTCGGCGCTGTGGTTCAGCCGCACCGACATGATGACCGACGATCATTGGTTCAACGGGTTCCCATCGGTGTGGAACCTAGCCATCCCAACGATGTATCTCGTGCAGGGCACGCACCCCACATCACTCAATCACTGGATCAACTTTGCGGTGTTGCTCATCCTTGCGCTGTCGCAACTGACGAACCTCAAGTTCGTCCACCCGGTGCAAGTACGCAAGTTCAGAGTATTGACCTTGACCTTCTTTGTGGCGTGGCTCGCGGCGATGTTGTGGCTCACCATCCTGCTTCCACGCAATGCCAACGTGTTCGCTCGCGTCGTGCTCATCGTTCCGGGCCTGTACCAACTGGCTCTGATGATCTGGCGTACGTTCTTCGCCGCCCAGACCGATGGGCCATCAGCCAAACGGGTACTTCTCGACTCCTGACTCAATGGCGCCATCTTCGCTTCGCATAGATCCACACGGATCGCTCACCGACGTCGAAGGGTTGACTGTTGGGCATTATCAGCGCATCGGCCGCGGCTGGCGCACCGGCACCACCGTGATACTCGCCACAGCCGGTGCAACCGCAGGCGTCGATGTACGCGGTGGCGGCCCTGGCACCCGAGAGACCGATCTCCTTCGGCCAGAGAACTTGGTGCAGCAGGTGCACGGCGTGTGTCTCACCGGCGGCAGCGCCTACGGACTCGCTGCTGCTACCGGCGTCATGCAGTGGCTCGAAGTGAAATCCATCGGATTCTCCGTAGGGCCCGCAGCGCACCAGATCGTTCCTATCGTGCCGGCCGCAGTCATCTTCGATCTCGGTCGGGGCGGCAACTTCGCTCATCGCCCCGATGCCGAGTTCGGCTTTCGTGCGGCCAACAAAGCGCGCCGCTCGCCCGAAGCAAACGGATCTGTCGGGGCCGGCACGGGCGCCGTCGCCGGCGGGCTTCAAGGCGGTGTGGGCTCAGCCAGCGCGCGGCTCAGCGACGACATTGTTGTCTCGGCGCTTGCGGTGGTGAACGCCGCCGGCTCGCTGGTGAATCCCTCAACTGGGCTGCCATGGGAGTCCGACGCTCATCAGCTTCGCAAGCCCCCACCTGATCAGCATCGTGCGTTGCTTGCGGCCATCACCCCCAAGTCCGGTTCTGCACCGACTTCGCTGAACACCACAATTGGTGTTGTGGCTACCAACGCTCGCCTCACCAAGGCTGAGTGCACCAAGGTGGCCTCGGTGAGCCACGACGGCATGGCCCGCGCAATCCGCCCCGTGCACTCGATGTTCGATGGTGACTCGGTCTTCGCTCTGGCCACCGGAATACAAGAGTTGCCCGGCTCAGACGCGGTCGGATTTCGCGATGAGCGCGGGCGGCCCGCTGCATTGAACCGCATCCTTGATGCCGCCGCGCAATGCTTCGCTGCGGCGTGCACGCAAGCATTGCTCAGCGCCACCTTTGTGGGCGGGGCGCCTGCATATCGAGACCTGTGTCCGCACACGCTCCCCTCGGCATCTACGCGCCTGCGCAGGTGACCAACGCAACAGAAGCATTCAGGTCTTGCCAAGCCCCCGAATGGTGTATTTGTTGATTCGTTCGCTAGCTTGACGATGCGTTCGGGGCTAGTGGACCCCGCACGAAGGAGGTCCTCGCCGAATGACTACATCTTCTACGCCTACCTCCGAGGCCGACCTCGCCATCGCGACGCGCAAAAAGGTCACCGTCCCCGAGGTAGCGGCGATGCGTGCCGAGGGTCGTCGAATCTCGATGATCACCGCCTACGACGCAACATTTGCTCACCTTGTAGACCTCGCCGGTGTCGACATGATTCTCGTCGGCGACTCGGTTGGCACGGTTATGCAGGGCCAGCCAAACACCATCCCGGTTGAACTCAGCGAGATGGAATACCACGTGCGTATGGTTGCTCGGGCTAAGCCCCGCGCAATGGTCATTGGCGATCTGCCGTTTGGCTCGTATCAGGTGAGCCCACAGCAAGCTGTCGAGAGTTCCGTCCGACTCCTCAAGGCAGGCGCCGAGGTCGTGAAGCTCGAAGGTGGTGTGGGAATGGCCGACACGATTGCTGCCATCACGCGCGTCGACATTCCCGTGATGGCTCACATCGGTCTCACGCCGCAGAGCTATCACCGCATGGGCGGCAACCGAGTGCAGGGCCGTAAGAGCGGTTTCGAGGCCGGCAGCCGCGAGCGACTTATTGAAGATGCCCACGCTGTTGAACAAGCCGGCGCGTTCGCCGTGGTGCTCGAGGGCATTCCTCTCGAACTCGCCAGCGAGATCACCCACAAACTGAGCATTCCTACCATCGGCATCGGAGCAGGCGTAGATTGCGATGGCCAAGTGCTGGTGATGCACGATCTGCTTGGTCTCAGTGACTGCAGCTACAAGTTCGCTAAGAAGTTCGCCGACCTACGCGGCACCATCATTTCAGCCACCCGCGACTACATCGCCGAAGTACGTGAGGGCGTCTGGCCCGACGAAGCCCACAGCTTCCACTGAGCCAACACATTCCGATGCTTATTTTTGATTCGCCTACGGCGATGGCTGCCTGGAGCAGCGCGCAACGCAGCGATCACAAGACCATTGGATTCGTCCCCACGATGGGTGCGCTTCACGACGGTCACCTCATGCTCATTCATGAAGCTCAGCAGGTGAGCGACATCGTGGTTGTCAGCATCTTCGTGAACCCGTTGCAGTTCAATCGTCGCGACGACTTCGAGCATTACCCGCGTCCAGCCGCGCAAGACCTCGAGCGGTGCAACGAGCGCGGCGTCACAGCGGTGTACGCCCCCTCGGCTGACGCTATGTACCCAGCTGGCTTCGACACCCACATCGAAGTTGGCCAACTCGCGCAGCCACTCGAGGGCGCTGGCCGCCCCGGACACTTCCGCGGTGTGGCCACGGTGGTCACCAAGCTCTTCAATGCAGTGCAGCCACACGTTGCGTTCTTCGGTGAGAAAGACTTCCAACAGCTCACCGTTATCAAGCGCATGGTCATCGACCTCGATATGCCCATCAGCATTGTGGGTTGCACCACTACCCGCGAGCCCGATGGCCTAGCCCTTTCGAGCCGTAATGCTCGACTCAGCCCAACGCAACGCGATGCCGCCATCGTTGTGCCTGAAGCGCTAGCGGCCATCGCCGCCGCCCACGAGCGCGGCGTTACTTCGTCGCGTGAACTACGAGATATCGCCACGCACGTTGTTCGACAAGAGCCGCTTGCGCGTCTCGAGTACATCGACATCGTCGACCCGCACACGTTGCATCAGGTAGATGCCGTTGATCGTGAGGTTCGCGTAGTGATTGCCGTGTGGGTAGGCGATGTTCGCCTCATCGACAACATCGCGCTGAGCAACTAGCGCCTACAGCCCGCGCTGCGAATTCACGCTCTGGCGCTGATCTGCGGCGCGGAGCACGCCGCACTGCGTGATACTTGGAGCGATCCACGCAACCGCACGAGCCGCGCCTTGAGCAGTGAAGTGATAGCCGTCTTGATACCACGGATAGTTCGGCTCTGATCGCACCAGCGGACGCAAGTCGGCCGAGCATTCACGATCGAGCAACATCGCTGCAAGTGAATCGATGGTTTGCGGAAAGGTCCATCGAGCCGGATTCACATCGGGCATCTTGGGGTTGTAGGTGGTCCACAACACCGAGGTGCCGTACGAGGCGGCCATTGCCTCGAAGTCACGCATGTGCTGCAGCATGACGGCGTCGAACGCTGGCTCGCCGATGTAAGAGATGCTCTTGTCAGGCATTTCGTATTCCCACATTGCGGTGACTCCCCACGACACCACGAGTACATCAAGATGCATCCTGGCTAACGCCGGCGCCATCCAGATGTGCCAATCGCAAGTGGGCAGCGGTGTGGGTGAATGCAACTTGTCTGATGGGGTGAAGCGCATGGTGTCGACCGCGCGGATCTCGAGGTCGTACACCAGCGGGCAGCCCTGTCGATCGAGGCCACCCTGAGGACCATCATGCGCTAGCGACAGCGGCACCGTGGGCGCTACGTCGCGAATCCATGAGTCGGCACC
>JBAXHD010000003.1:0-114103 GCA_037139095.1 Actinomycetota bacterium | reverse complement strand
ACTCGTCGAGAGCTAACGAATAACGCGAATGGGCCGGGGGCAACAGCCTCCGGCCCATCGTTACTCAATGAGCAACTCAGGCAAGAAATCGTCAAGATCACGACGGACGATGGCGCCGAAGTTGCCCCATTGATACTGTTTATAGGCACATACGAGCGGCTTCTTGCACTCGTTCTGTACCTCGTCGCTCGACGGCACAGCACACGTACTCAAGGTGGGGGATACAAGTGCGCCAAGCACGCCACAACCTAGTGAAGACGAGAATTGCTGCTGCCGCATGCATCTTCGCCGCCTCTCTCATGATGAGTTCGGCCACCCAAGTTTCTGCTGTTCCGATTCCGTTGCCGATCTCGGTGGTGCGTCAAAACAACGGTCACACCACCGCCGTCACGTTCGACAATCACACCAGCCAAGACATTCCCAATGGCCAGATTGGTTACCCAGCGCATGCAGGCGACTCGGTAACGGTGAGCTTTGAAGGCGTCACCAAGGCCGATGGCACTCCGGCGAACACCGACGTTGTCCCAGGCGATGCTGGGTACCTCGCTGCTTTCTGCGGCAACTACTCAGACACGGGCAACCCAGCCACCGATCTCGCCCTGACCTATAGCGACATCAGCAGCCTCGAAGGCATTACCACCCATTGCAGCGCGCTCGTGCCGGCAACATCAGTCTCTGGCGGCGCATCGGCGGCTCCGATCATCTCCGCCACGCTCGACCTCAACCTGCAGGGTTACCAACCAGCCGTGGCCGCCCGCCCAGATACCGGTGTTCATGGCGTCGCCGCCGTAGCAGCCGTTGTTGGGGTGCCCGACATCCCTTGCGTACCCGCAACAAACGTTCCGGCCACGCTGTTCTCTCGCTTCATCCCAGCCTGTTCAATCTCACCAGCGGTTCCAGGAACTCCTGCGGTGGCAGCTGTCGACGCTATTCCCGACACCTTTGTCGCCGGTTCACCCGCCATTCCCGCCAAGCAAGGAACCCGCTGCGTTGCTACGGGAAACATCATTCCGTGCGTCATCATCATCGAGTCGGCCGATCTATCGGTGTCGTTGAGCATTCCTGCCGTGAACACTTCTGCGGTCTCGGTGTTGGGCCGTATTGGCCTCTACAACCCATCTACAGCGAGCGGCGTATGCGACCCCTCAAGCACCGTGCTGCCACCCAGCGAGTGCCCCGCAGCGCGTTTGTCGACACCGACGGCACCGTACCCAGTGGCTCTTGGCGGCTCGAACTTCATTCCCAATGCCGCCAGCCCAGCGCTGATCAGCGCTGTTCAAGGCGGAGCTGCGACGCCAACCGCAGGAGACAACTTCACTGCGGTTTCCGAAAGGCTGTGCTCAACGGCTAGCGCCACAAGCTGCGTCGACGCCATCACCGATGCCGATCCAAACGCACCCGTCTTCGTCGACACGCTCGGCAACCTCAGCGGCACAATTCTCGTTTCGGGGGCAGCCATTTCGCCGGGTGACAAGTTCATCGAAACCACGACAGTTCATTACGTAGCTACTGACTCAATCTGTCCGGCCGACTACGCAACGGTGTCCACAGGCATTTGCTCACTCACCCACGTTCATTACTCACCATTACGAATCCTCGACGCCCCAGGCACGCCCACGTTCGGACCAGGTTCGGGAGCGCCGGGAACTATCGGCACGATCTTCGGTTCCGGTTACGAACCCCGAGCAAACGTGTCCATCCAACGTCGCGACTCAAACGGACTCGATGTTGGGGCCGCGCTCACCACCACAACGGACGGTGTCGGCGACCTCCGTTTCATATTCGCAGCAGGGGCACTCGATTACCCGGTGATCGACGTGGTTGTCACCATCGTCGACGCTGCGCTGGGTGCATCTACATACTCCTCTGGACCCATTGCGTTTGATGTCGCTGCAGCCACCGCATTCTGCGCCGCGACCAATTCATGCAACTCGGCCACGATTGTCACGACGCCGGTAGCGCCGGGCAACGTGCAGTTGTTCGCAGGCGACGCCGTAGCCGACATTCCTGCTGTCAATCTGGGCACCGTCGATATTCAGGACCGATCAACGTGGTACCCGCTCAGCGCTCCGGGGCCGATGAGCCAAGTCGTCATCGGCGATTTGCGTGGGGTGAACACGGGATTCGTGATCACCGGCACGGTCGCAGATCTTCGCGGCGTGACGCAGCCATCGAACACGATCCCCGCTCGCGACGTATTCGTGGCAGCGGGCAGTATTTCGTGTAGCCCATACGCATTCGCCGGAGAGGGCACCACGCCAATCGGCATTATTTCCGCCGGCACAAGCGCAAATCCTCAGCTCGATATTCCTGGCGCGTCCCCACTGGCAACCGGTACACAGGTATTCTGCTCTTTAGCGCCAGATGCCTCAGGGGTGGCATCTGGTCTCTTCCAACTCGACGCTTCCCTACAGATCGCTGCACGGCCAATCACCGCAAGCGATGATTACACTGGCACGCTGGTCCTCACCATCACCGGCAACTGATTTCAACACAACAACACCTCATCGTTGACGATTACCACATTGGTCGGGGGCGGCACCCTCGAACGACGTGACTACCTAAGGTCGTGACACACGTATGTTCTTCAATCGCAGAAACCAGACCCGGTTCGCAACCTTCAGCCGCGGGGTCTCATTGGGCGTCACAGGCATAGCACTGTGCGCCGCAGCGCTCACGCTGGGTTCGGCATCTCCGGCCGCAGCAGTCGACTCAGGCGGTGGCCTCTCGATCGCGCCGGTCTCGTCAAATCCCGGCGGCGGCGTGACCAACCGCTCAACCTTCTCGTACAAACTCGACCCGGGCGCCAAGCAGTCCGACTCGGTTGTTGTGCAAAATCTCGGCAAAGAAGACAAGACCGTTGTGCTCTATGTAGCCAACGCGTTTACCACTTCTGGTGGCCTGCTCGGCGTAAAGGCGAACGAGCAAGCAAAAACGGGCCCGGTCGAGTGGCTTGCGTTTACCACCAAGTTGCCAAGCAATACCTTTGAGATCAAAGCGCTCACTGCCGTGACCGTTCCGTTCGTCATCACGGTGCCGCCAAACGCTCCCCCAGGCGACTACGCGTTTGGTATTGCTGTCGCCCCCAAAGCGGTGAATCCGGATGCAGTCACTGGGCAAAACACCGTTCAGGTTCTTCAAGCGGCTGCATCGTTGGTTGAGTTGCGAGTCAGCGGACCGCTGATTCCGATTGTGCGAGTAGGCAGCCTCAAGATCACCTCTGAGCCGAAATTGATCCCTGGAATCATTGATGGCTCGACAAAGGTCTCCTTCGAGTTGGTGAACATTGGCAACCAGCGAATTAACACTGTGATCAACATTGTTGAGCGCAATATCTTCAATCAAGTCATCCACCAAGAGCCAGCTATTCAGGTTGGCAACGTGCTTCCGGGCTCACATTTGAAACTCTCTCGATCTTGGGGCAACGACCCCTATATCAAGGGGTCAGTCACTGTGCAGGTCACAACAGGCACATCGACTAGCGCCACTCGATCATCCAACTTCTGGAGCGTGTCGTGGCGCACGTTCGTGGTGCCACTGCTGGTGATTGCGGCCATCTTCGCGCTTCGTTGGCGAATTCGTCGGCGCCGCGAACTACGCGATGCAGCCGAACTCGCTGCGCTGAAGTCGGGAGTGCCAACAAGCGGTAGAACCGAAGTATCTGCGGGCCAGCCGTGAAACACCTCGTCCGCCTCCTGACGATTACGGCGGCGGTCGCCTGCATTTCCGGGCTCAGTCCGGCGCACGCAACGATTCCACCACCAGTTCAAACTCCCACGGCAGAACTGACTCGCGCTGACTGGTCGATCGGCCAGAAGATGGTTGTTCGAGGCGCTGGTTGGCCAAAGGGAAAGGTTTCTGTGCAAGTGTGCGGCAACTTGGCCGTGAACGGCACCGCCGATTGCGATGGCCCCGGCACCCGCAGCTTCGGAATCGGAGCAAACGGCAGCTTTGGAGGGCGCATCGTTGTGGGCGCTCCCCCAGCACCGTGCCCATGCGCCGTGATGGTGGCCTCAAACTTCGCTGCCAACGTTGTACTGATTCCGATCACCATCAAAGATCACCCGATACAAGCCGGCACCCCAACAGCCGACCCCAACGCAGGCCTGACGACGCTCAGCATCACCTCAAGCTTCGTTCGCGGCGACTGGTGGCGAGACGCATTGGGAATCTCACCAACGCGCATTATGACCATCACCATCACCAACACCGGAGCCCGCACCAGTGGCGCTGGAGTGGTCGATATCACGGTGGGCAAAGACTCTCCCCCAACTGGCTTCGCCGCCTCAATTAGCTTCGATCCAATTGACCCAGGCGAGAGCACCAGTGTTGCGGCAAAGTTCGCCGTCGACTCGTTCGCGTATGGCACGTACAACATGTTGGCCCGAGTCACCTCGCCAGCAGCGGGCGGCGAGATTACCGAGCAGACCTCAACCTTCCCGGGCTACCTGCTCGTTGGACTGATCGTCATTGTGCTCATCATCGACTTGATCTGGATGGCTCGAGTGCGCAAGCGCCGCCAGATGTTCCTTGATGCCGAAGCCGAAGCGGTCGAGGCTCAAGAGCGAATCGCCCAGGAGTACGCACGCTCCGCTGCTGCGGCCGAAGCCACCACTTCACAGTTGGCCGCACGCGAAGCCGACCATTCCGCAGCAATCGAATTGGCTGCGGCCGAAGCAGCCGAAGCGTTTATGGCGCTCATTGCCAGCGAAAATTCAGGCCCAGGTTCGGTGCAGGTCGAACCCTCAAGCGGCGAGGTTGAGACCGAACCCGATCACTTGTGGGCCCCACCTCCCCCGCTTGACTAGTCGACTCGCTCGGTAGCCGATCTGGCCGAGCAACCTCGTTGCGTGGGCGAATCGTTTTTGACGAAACTCACGTCGATGACTGGCCGCGCAACTCTAAGGTTGCGCACATGAAAGTTGCGATTGGAACCGACACCAGCATCTGGTTTGACATCGATGGCCAAGGCCTGATTGCCGACGGCGACTCAATGCGCGCCCGTCCAACGCTGGTGCTGATGCACGGTGGCCCTGGCGGCGACCACAACACCTTTAAGCCAGCGTTCGAGGCAATGACCGATACGTGCCAGGTGTTGTATTACGACCACCGCGGGCAAGGCCGCAGCGATTGGAGCACACCCGACACCTGGACGCTCGATCAGTGGGCTGATGATGCAGTGTCGCTATGCGAAACGCTTGGCATCGACAAGCCGTTCATCCTCGGACTGTCCTTTGGTGGATTCGTCGCTCAGCGTTTGGCGTCGCGCCATCCGGGTTTCGCGAGCGGCATCATCTTGAACAGCACGCGCTCAGATCACGACCGCTCAGCGATGTTCGACATGTTCGAACAACTCGGTGGCCCCGAGGCTAGAGACGTGGCCCTTGAGTTCTGGAATGCCCCCGACGAACCAACGATGGCCAAGATGGCTCGCCGTTACGTGAAGGTCTGCGGGCCTTTGTACACGCAGAACGACGTGAACCCATTTGCTGGCCAGCGCACCGTTCGCAACGACGATGTGCTCACTCATTTCAATCACCATGAAGGCGCCGCTCTCAACCTGCTGCCCGAGCTCGCCATGGTGGCTGATCCGGTGCTCGTGATGGCTGGCGACCTTGACCCCGTGACTCCGGTGGTTGATGCACGGCGCATGGCCGCAGCGATGCCGCAGCAGTTTGTTCGCTTCGAGAGCTTCGCCAACTCTGGGCACGGCATCTATCGCGACGAGCCCGACAAGTATTTCGAGGTGCTCAAGTCGTTTATCAACGAGCACTGGACGAGCTAGCCACACCGCAACGCCTTGCAGAGCAAGGGTTTTGTAGTGGGCACGACGGGGCTCGAACCCGGGACCTCCACCGTGTCATGGTGGCGCTCTAACCAACTGAGCTACGCGCCCGCAAGATGTAATCACCGGCCAAGTGGCCAGCATTCGTACTTACAGCGAGCAGAACTATATCAGCTGAATTCCGGGACCTCCTGCCTACATTTGTCAGCTGATACGTTGGCCCACTGACCCCGACGCGCTGCCGCCACTCACATGCGGCGCGCCGCCCTCGACAACCGCTTCGGCGGGAGTGAACTGAGTTGAACAGATGTTGACAGCGTTCTTCGTGAGCTTCGGCGTGATCTTTGTGGCCGAGCTCGGCGACAAGTCGCAATTGATGGCGCTGGCATTCGCGACCCGCTTCAAGACCATGCCGGTGATGATTGGCATCACGCTTGCCACCGCCATCGTGCACGCCGTGTCGGTCTTCGTGGGCGCTGTGGTTGGAGCGGCGTTACCCACACGAGCCATCACCATCGTCGCCGCTTTTGCCTTTGTGGCGTTTGGGGTGTGGACCCTTCGCGGCGACAAGCTCACCAGCGACGACATCGAGCGCGCCAACAAGCCAGCGCGCAACACGATTCTTACGGTGGGCAGCGTGTTCTTTCTTGCCGAGCTCGGCGACAAAACGATGTTGGCCACCATCACCCTTGCTACTCACTATGGCGTCTTTGGCACGTGGCTCGGATCCACAGTGGGCATGGTTCTGGCCGACGGACTCGCCATCGTTGTGGGGCGCTTACTCGGCGCTCGCCTGCCCGAACGCGCTGTGCGCATCGGCGCAGCCATTTCGTTCTTCGTGTTCGCCGCAATCATGCTCATCGAAAACCTGTGAGCCGTTTACGCCGCAAGCACAACTAGTCCTTGAGGCGCAGCGACACGTCGTTGGCCATCAGCCGTCCTCGCTGGGTGAGCACCCACCGGTTGTCGCGTAACTCCACAACACCAGGCAACGCATCGCCATCGAGCGCTTCGAACGGCACGCCCTCGCGAAGACGCAGCTGCAACTGCAGCCCTTCAATGCGACGCGCCTTGGCATCGAGTTCTTCGCCGGCGGACTCGGGCGACTCGTTGGCCTGAACAAGATCGATATACCGATCAGGCGTGCGCACGTTCCAGAAACGGCGCCCGGCGATGTGTGAGTGCGCAGCGCACCCGAAGCCCTGATAGTCACTCTGGTGCCAATACAGCAGGTTGTGACGGCACTCGTGACCGAGACGAGCCCAGTTGCTGACCTCGTAATTCAGCAATCCCCCGGCGGCCAGCATGTCGTCGGCCATTTCGTACTTGTCGGCGAGATCGTCGTCGTCGGGATGACGCTCGGGCTGCGATGCCAGCGGCGTGCCCGCCTCGATGGTGAGCGCGTAGGCCGACACATGCGGCGGATCGAGCGCCAGCGCTCCAGTGAGCGTGCGCTCCCAATCAACCAGGCGTTCGCCTGCACCGCCGTAAATGAGATCGAGATTGAAGGTGCCGATGCCGCTCGACCGCACCGCGTCGACGGCGCGGGTGACGTTGGCTGGCAGATGCGTGCGGCCCAACGACACGAGCACTTCGGGCACCATCGACTGCACACCGATACTGATGCGGTTCACGCCAGCGTCGGCGTAGATGCGCATCATCTCGGGCGTGACATCGTCGGGATTGCACTCGACCGTGACCTCGGCGGTTGCGCTTCGAGGAATAGTGGCGATCACACGAGCCAACGCTGAAGGAGGCACCAACGTTGGTGTGCCTCCCCCGACAAAGATGGTGTCGCACACGGGCATACCGGCGCGAACGTGGCCCGCTATATCGCTGAGCAGGGCCTCAAGGTACGTATCGATGAGATGGTGACGGTCGGTGAACGTAGCGAACGCGCAATAGTCGCAACGTTTTGAACAAAACGGGATGTGCACATACGCGCCGAACACGTCAGACATTGGTGCGGCGAGCTGTGAACAGAACGGACTCAGCCGCCGCTGGGGTGAACAAGCAGATCGAGCGCATCGAGACGCTGACCAACTTGGTCCACTGGCACATCGAGCATGGCCGCAATGGCGCGTGCGTCGTCGCCGCGAATGGTGAGGACCTTGCCGTTGAAGTCTTGGCGCTGAACCTGGATCATGCGCATGAAGCGCGACAACATCTCGAACGGCTGCCCAGAAAGCTGCGACAACTTCACGAGATCTACCGGCAACTTGCGGCCGGCAATACCTTCGTCGACCTTTTCGTTGTCGACACTTTGCTCGTCGCGAGGCAGAAGTTGCTCGACTGGCACGTTGTAGAACGCTGCCAAACGCTCGAGGCGAGGCACCGAGATGGCCCGCTCGCCACGCTCGTAGGCGCCCAGCACGCTGGCCTTGAACTCGTCTTTGGACGTGGCCTCTACATCTTGCAGACTGAGCCGCTTCTGACGTCGAATGACACGCAGTCGCTCGCCAACTTTTCGACTGTAGGGAGACGACGAAACCTCGTCATCATCAAACTCTCGCATCATCAACACCCTTCATCCTGCGACGTCCGCCGTGACGTTTTAACCGGAGTGTGATGATTCAACCACACTCCGAAGTAATTTGCAACAGTTTGTGGCCAGAATCGACGTTCGTTGCCAAAATTCTCTCAGTTGGTGGCCCGATGATCACGCAGTGCGCTCAAGTTCGCAGCGGCCACCAGTGCTGCGGTTTCGACCCGCAAGATCGAATTTCCGAGGCTTACGTGGCTGGCAACGAGCCCAAGTTCGGCGGGCGTCCAACCTCCCTCGGGACCAATCAGCACCGTTGAGGCAGCCAACGTGAGGGTGTCGCCGTCGGGCTCGGCGAGCGAAACAGAGCCGCCAGCCAACTGATCGGCACGCAGCGGCCCCGCCACAGTGGGCAGCCACACCCGCCGGCTTTGCATTGAGGCCTCTCGCGCTACTTTGACAAGTTTGGCGATGTTTCGTTCGGCCCGATCGGGCTCCCACCGCACAACGCTTCGTTCGGCATGCAGCACCACAACATGATCGACGCCGATCTCGGTGAGCTTTTGCACAATCCACTCGGGCCGGTCGCCCTTGGGTAGCGCGAACCCAATCGTGATCTCGGGGGCAGAACGTTCGACAAGTTCGATCTCGGTGTCGGGCTCGAGCACGTCGGCGCTCACGAAACGGCAGATGCGCCACCGGCCTTGGCCATCGCTGACCGACACTGATTCGCCGGCTCGCAACCGAAGCACACGCGCCAGATGATGCTGGTCGTCGGAGTTGAGCGTTGGAGTGAGCAGCGAAGAGACAAACACGTGCGCCGCGGAACGGCGCAGCAGTGGATTCACGAAAAGGCCGACTTGATGCGCGAGAAGATGCCCTTCTCGTGCGGTTCGACCAACTCGCCGCGACTCTCGGCGAACAACCGAAGCAATTCGGCTTCGTCGTCGGTGAGTTTGGTAGGCACCTGAACGTTGACCCGCACGATGAGATCGCCACGCCCACGACCCTGTAGGCGCTGAACACCACGGCCGCGCAAAACGAATTCGCGTCCGTGCTGGGTGCCTGGCGGGATCTCGAGTTCTTCGTCGCCATCGAGGGTGGCGAGCATGAACCTGGTGCCCAACGCAGCCTGCGCAATAGAGACAGGGAAGTCGGTAACCAGATTGATGTCTTCGCGTCGGTAACGGTCGTGACGCGCCACGCGGATATGCACATAGAGGTCGCCTTGTGCGCCGCCGCGAGGGCCAGCGGCTCCGCGGCCGGTGAGCCGCAAGGTGGATCCGGTGTCGACACCGGCAGGCACGTCGACCTGATAGGTCTTGTCGGTAACAATGCGTCCATCGCCGCTGCATGACTGACACGGCGTGACCACGATCTGACCCATGCCGTTGCAACGCGGGCACGGCCCAGTAGAAACCATCTGCCCGAGCAGGCTTTGACGAACCCGTTGCACCTGACCGCGGCCGTTGCATTCGCTGCACGTAACTGGCTGCGTACCCGAGCCGGCACCTGTGCCACTGCAGTCGGTGCATGCCACCGCAGTGCGCAACGTGACAGGCACGTTGGCGCCGAACACGGCTTGTTCGAACGAAAGGTCGGCGACAACTTCGAGGTCTTGCCCACGGGGCGGGCCGGAGGGTCCGCCACGACCGCCACCAAACGGTGACCCGCCGCCACCGAAGAATGCGTCGAACAAGTCGCCGAGGCCGCCACCAGCACCACCAAAGCCGTCGCCCCCACCACCGGCGCCGCCAAGGCCCGACTCGCCGAAGCGGTCGTAGCGGGCGCGGCTATCGGGGTCACTGAGCGTTTCGTAGGCCCGGGCTACCTCTTTGAACAACGCCTCAGATTCGGCATCGTCGGGGCGCGCATCGGGGTGCAACTCGCGAGCCTTCTTGCGGTAGGCCTTCTTCAGGTCTTCGGGCGTGGCGTTGCGAGAGACGCCGAGTAGTTCGTAAAAATCGGCCATTGCTTTCAGCCTTCTGCCAAACGCCGACCGAGGCGATCGCTGACAACGTCGACGGTGGCAAGTGCCTGCGGATAGTTCATACGGGTGGGGCCAAGCACTCCGACGGTGCCGAGGCGCTCGCCTTCGACAACCACCGATTTCACCACCACCGAACACGACACCAGAGGCTCGAGGCCATGCTCGGCACCAATGGCAACCGATAGACCGCGGTCGATGACATCGCGCACAAGCGACACAACCACGTACTGCTGCTCGAGTGTGGTGAGTACCGAGCGCACGACATCGACGGCGTCGAACGAATTTGCAACCGAAGCGGCACCGCCCACAAAAACCGGATTGTCGTCGCCCACTCGCCGCAGCGCCGCGAGGGCCTTGCTGCATAGGTTGTCGACGTCGGCATCGCCCGACGAAAGGCTCAGTACGGCCGAGCCGAGCGTGTTGCCGATCATCGCCGCCCGCAAGTGAGCAGTGGCGTTGGCCAGACGAACCTCGGTCGAGTCGCTGTCGAGTTCGATGGTCTGATTCTCGACCTGCCCGTTGGAAAGCACGGCCACAACCATTGCGATATGTGGCGACAGGCCCACCACTTGCACCGAACGAACCACGGCGGCCTGGGCGCTTGGACCGACGACAACGGCCGCGTAGTGCGTGAGGTCGGCGAGCAGGTTGCTGGTATGCGACAGCAGTTCTTCGAGGCGACCATGGGCCCGGTCGAAGAAGTTGCCAACCTGCTGGGCCGCTAGTGCGTCGAGCGTGCCGTTGGGAGCAAGGCCGTCGACAAAGAAGCGATAGCCCTTGTCGGTAGGAATGCGCCCCGCCGAGGTGTGCGGCTGTACCAGAAAGCCTTCTTGCTCGAGCACGGCCATGTCGTGACGCACGGTTGCCGAGGACACTTGCACACCGGGCGCGTCAGCAATATGGGTGGATCCAACGGGCTGCGCGGTAGTGACGTATTCCTCTACAACGGCTCTGAGAATGGCGGTCTTACGTTCGTCGAGCATCAGTAGTGAAAGGCTAGCGTTTCATCGCCACTTGGTAACGGCTCAATGTGTCGGCTCGTTCGACAGCATGGTCAACCATCGGCTGACGAATGTGGCCCTCCAACGAGAGCGCCGAGGTCCACGGCTCGTGTATCTGCGCGGCGGCCAGCGATGAAAGTTCGGGCACCCACCGACGGATGTAGTGGCCGTCTGGGTCGAACCGCTTGCTTTGAGCAGTGGGGTTAAACACGCGAAAGTACGGAGCTGCGTCGGTGCCGGTGCCTGCCGCCCATTGCCATCCGTGTTGGTTCGAGGCCAGGTCGCCGTCGACGAGATGGCGCATGAAATGGCGAGCACCCCACTGCCATGGCAAGTGCAGATCTTTCACCAAGAAGCTGGCCACGATCATGCGAACACGATTGTGCATCCATCCGGTTGCCAACAACTGACGCATGCCGGCATCGACCAATGGATAGCCGGTGCATCCGGTGGCCCACAGTTCGAAGCGCTCGCGGGCAGCGTGGTCGCTGTCGAGCCGAATGGCGTCCATCTTGGATTGCAGATTCTGACGAGCGCTCTGCGGCGAGCGGAACAACACATCGGCGTAGAAATCGCGCCACGCCAACTCACTGCGGAAGGTCTCATGATCGGCGCTATCGCCTAGGTCTGCAAGCAGTTGCCGTGGATGCACCTGACCCCAGCGCAGATACGCGCTCATCATGCTGGTGCCCTCGACAGCAGGAAAATTTCGGGTCTGGTCATACGTGTCGAGGCCCGACACGACGAACTCGTCCCAACGAGCATGCGCTGCGTCCTCGCCCGCTGCGGGCAAGGTGCACTGCAGTTCGGGGTCGTGAGGGATCGGTTCGCAACGCCAGCGTTGAGCGCCGCTCCAGTTGGCCGCCACAACATCGCCAGGCATTGTCCAGCCGTGTTGATTCCACGTGCGCCGAAACGGAGTAAACACCGCATAGGGGGTGCCGTCGGCTTTGAGCACTCCCCCGGGCGCTACTGCGTATTGCGAGCCTTTACCAACGAAAGAGACCTGTTGCGCAGCAAGCGCTGCGGCCACAGCTGCATCTCGCTCGCGTCCGTAAGGTGCGTAGTCACGCGTGACCACAACTTCGATCGAGCCGGTTTCGGCTGCGAGTTCGGCAAGAACAACCTTCGGGTCGCCATGCCGTACAACGAGTTCGCCGCCCATCGAGTGATTGAGTGCGCGGAGCGATCGGTACATAAATGCCAGCCGCGGCTGGCCGCTGTGACGCACCAGCGCAGGGTCGATCACAAACAGCGGTACGACTTCGTTGTTGTCACGCGCCGCGTACGCGAGCGCGGGATGATCGCTCAGGCGAAGGTCACGGCGAAACCACATGATCGAGCTGCTGCGAGTCACCCTCGAAGTGTGACCGAGACAAGCGCCCGCCGCCGGATCGAGCGAGAAAGAGCGCCGCAAATCCCACGCAGATCAGCGTGATGACGCTGCCATAGGCAAGGCTCCATTCAGCGCTAATTCGGTCGCCAATCAGACCAGTGATTGGACTACCAATCGGGGTTGACCCCAAGAACGCCACGGCCATTAGCGCGAGCAAACGGCTGCGCATCTCGGGCGGACACTCTTGCTGCGCAATCGAGTTGGTAGCGGCGATGAAGCCCGCTCCACCAATGCCCGTTGGGATGGCGAAGAGCAACGCCACAGAGAAGTTTGGGGCCCACGCCAGAGCAGCACCGCTGGCGCCAAGCACCGCCGTGTTGATGAGCAGATAGCGCACCGAAACCAAGTGCAACTTGGCCGTTCGCAACGACCCGATGAGGCTGCCAATGCTGACCGAAGCCAGCAGCCATCCGAACAGGTCTTTGTCGCCGAACCGTTTGTCGGCAAGGCGAACCAAGCTCACGTTGTAGTTGAACGCGAACGTAGACACAACGGTGAGCACGCTGAACACCAACAGCAAGCGAGGGTTGCCCCGAATAAACCGCAGCGCGTCGCGCACGGGGGTGCCACCACGCTTGGCCACCTTTACTGGCCGCAGTTTCTTGATGTCGATAGAGAGCAGCGCAAGCAAGATCGCGAAGAACGAAACGCCGTTGATCATGAAGCACCAACCGGTGCCGATGGTCTTGGTGAGCGCCGCGGCGAGCGCTGGCCCAAAGATTCTCGAACCCGTCATCACTGCTGTATTGAGCGACATCGCGTTAGGAATATCGATGGGGTCAACAAGCTCGGTGACGAAACCGCGCCGAGCCGGATTATCGAGCGCGTTGATGATGCCCACTGCAAACGACAACGTGTAGATCGCTGGCAGCCCGATGTGGCCGGTGAGATTGAGCAGACCCAACACCATCGCTTGCGCCGTGAGCAACGACTGAGTGATGAGGGTCATCTTGCGCCGATTCACACGATCGGCCACGGCCCCAGCCCACGCACCCAGAAACAGCGTGGGCAGAAACTGGGTGGCAATGATCAGACCAACATCGGTGGCTTTGCCAGTGAGGTGATACACCAACAACGACATTGCGGTGAGCTGCAGCCAACTGCCGATGTTCGAGACCAAGAGTCCGAGAAAGAAGACCCGCGCATTTCGCTCACTCAACGAACGAAAGGTCTGCGACGCCACTTCGCAAGAATATAGCGACGGCCACAGAATCAGTCGTCGAGCTTGAGGGCGGCGATGAACACGTCGCCAGGAATCTCGACGCGGCCGATGGCCTTCATCTTCTTCTTGCCCTCTTTTTGCTTCTCGAGCAACTTGCGCTTTCGCGTGATGTCGCCGCCGTAACACTTGGCGAGCACGTCTTTGCGACGCGCCTTCACGGTTTCGCGGGCGATGACCTTGCCGCCGATGGCCGCCTGAATGGGCACATCGAACATCTGCCGAGGAATCAGCTCGCGCAACTTCTCACACATGCGGCGGCCGTACTCGAACGCTTTGTCGCGGTGCACGATGGTGCTAAACGCATCGGCGGGTTCGCCGTTGAGCCACAGATCGACCAGCACAAGGTTGCTGCGCTGATAGCCATCGAGTTCGTAGTCGAGGCTGGCGTAGCCCTGCGTGCGGCTCTTCATCTGATCGAAGAAGTCGACAACCACTTCGGCGAGCGGCACGCGATAGTGCAACTCGACACGCTCTGGCGACAGGTACTCGAGCTTGGTCATATCGCCACGACGGGTCTGGCACAGATCCATGAGCGTGCCGGTGTATTCCTTGGGCGTGATGATGCTGACCCTGAAATAGGGCTCTTCGATGAAGTCGATCTTCTGTGGCGGCGGCAGATCGGCCGGGTTGTCGACAACCACCAGCTCGCCGTCGGTCTTCGTGACTCGGTATTCGACACTGGGCGCTGTAGCGATGAGAGCAAGGTTGAACTCGCGCTCGAGACGCTCTTTGACAATCTCCATGTGCAACAGACCCAAGAAGCCACAGCGAAACCCGAAACCGAGCGCGCCGGAGGTCTCGGGCTCGTAGGTGATGGAAGCGTCGTTGAGCTTGAGCTTCTCGAGGCTCTCGCGCAAGTTCTCGAAGTCGTCGCCATCGATGGGATACAGACCGCAAAACACCATCGGCTTGGGATCTCGGTAGCCGTCGAGAGCGATGTCGGCCGGATTCGCAACCGTGGTGACGGTCTCGCCGCTTCGGGCGTCGCCGACATGTTTGATACCTGCGATGAGATATCCCACTTCGCCCGGACCGAGTTCGGCGATGGGTGTGATGACGGGTCGGCGCACACCAACCTCGACTGCTTCGTGAACCGTGCCGGCGTTCATGAACTTCACCTTGATGCCGGCGCTGATGCGTCCGTTCATCACACGAATAGAGCTCACAACCCCGCGGTACTGGTCGTATTGGCTGTCGAAGATGAGCGCCTGTAACGGAGCGTTGGGGTCGCCCTTTGGCGGAGGAATCTTCTCGAGGACTGCGTCGAGTAGATCGGGCACGCCAACGCCGGTCTTGGCTGAGATGCGGATGATGTCGGCCGCTTTGATACCGAGCACATTCTCGATCTCTTGCGCATAACGATCGGGGTCGGCAGCAGGCAGGTCGATCTTGTTCAGCACCGCCACAATCTCGAGGTCGTGCTCGAGCGCCAGATAACAGTTGGCCAGGGTTTGGGCCTCGATGCCTTGTGCCGCATCGACCACGAGCACCACGCCCTCGCAGGCCGCAAGGCTGCGGCTGACCTCGTAACCAAAGTCGACGTGGCCCGGCGTGTCGATGAGGTGCAGCACGTGATCTTTCCAACCGACGCGTACGTTTTGCGCCTTGATGGTGATGCCGCGCTCGCGCTCGAGATCCATGCTGTCGAGGTATTGCGAACGCATGTCGCGCATCTCGACGGCGCCGGTCATCTCGAGGATGCGGTCGGAGAGGGTTGACTTGCCGTGATCGATATGGGCAATAATCGAGAAGTTGCGGATGCGGCTGAGGTCCATGAGCAGTGCCTCGATGCTATCGGCCGTGAATCTCGGCGAGTGGGTGGCAGTTGTTTCATTCCGCCGATACGCTCATCAAGCCTGTTCTGGACCTATCCAGCACAAACATTTCGGCCAATTCAACGAATCAGTCACTCGACTGTCAACGAAAAGGGACTTCGCACGTGGCGAATATCAAGAGTCAAAAGAAGCGCATCCTGACAAACGCCAAGGCTGCAGAGCGCAACAAGGCAATCAAGAGCGAGCTGCGCACACGCGTGAAGACCGCTGTGAAGAACGTCGGCGCCGAGAACAGCGACGAGTCACTTCGCGTCGCTGTGAAGCGCCTCGACATGGCCGCCGCCAAAGGCATCATTCATCCAAATCAGGCCGCTCGCCGTAAGAGCCGCTTGATGAAGCGAGTCAACGCAGGCGCCTGATTGCCAACTTGGTGCCTTGCGGCACCAACAAACAAACTTCGCATGACGACCCGAGCTTCGGCTTCGGGTCGTTTGCTTTTTTCGCTCCGCTGATGTTGCGCCCAGCGATGCGCCTCAGCGGCCTCTAGCGGCGCCGCCCGCCGGGCTGAGTCGGCTGAGTCTGGCGACGAGCACTTCCATCACGAGTTCTTCGGGTAGATCGCGCTGACCGCGCAAATCGAGATCGGCCTGAGCGAGCAGGTCGATAGCGCGGGCAACTCCCCCGCTAGATAACCGGCGATATTGGTCGAGCGCCTTGCGAGCGGGGAAGCCAGCTTTAATGCCCAGCACGTCGGCTACAGCCTGTTCGGTGTTGGCCTCGGCGCCATCGAGTTTGAGCAGGCGCACGTAGTGGCTGTGCAACGTGGCCATCACCTGCAGCGGATGCCGAGACGAGATCATGCGCGCCAACATCGTGAGCGCGCCGGTGGTGTCGCCTCGATCGATTGCGTCGGTGAGATCCCACGGCGGCACCGAGCCCGAATCGCCGAGAAAGGGTTCGACATCGGCAGCGCTGAGCTTGCGATTATTGCCATATGTGGATTGCAGGGTTTCGAGCACGCCACCAAGGCGGCCAGGCTCTTCGCCCATCCATCCGGCGATCAACGCCAAAGCAGACGAATCGAGCATCATCCCCGCGCCAGCCACTTGCTCTTCGATCCACAGCGAGCGATCGCGCTTCGAGGTTGGAGGCGTGGTGTTGGTGGTGGTGCCGCCCGCCTTTTTGGCTGCATCGGCCAGTGACTTGGCGATGCGCCCGCCTCCGCCAACCATCACGAGGTCGGTGGAAGGCAAGGGGTCGTTGAGATAGGCCACAAGCGGGTTGACATCGTCGGCGCTAAACCTGCCGATGTCGCGAGCAACCACAACGCGCTTGTCGGTAAGGAACGGCATGGTCTGAGCAGCATCGACAACGGCCCGCAGTTCGTAATCGTCGGACGAGAAGTCGTCGACCATCAACGTTCGATCTTCGGTACCGACAAGCCGGTGCACCAATTCGGTGACGGCGCTGAGTATCAATGATTCGTCGTCGCCGGTGATGAGATGAATCGCCATACGCCTCAACCTTGCCATATCGAACGGAGGCGAATGGCAGTGATCCTCGCTGCAAGTGCGGCCGCAATGCATGACCACCCGATAAGACCCCAACCGGGCGAGGGCTCGAATCGCGCCCCAAGCGCTGCCACCGTTGCAACCCAGCGAGTTGCGATGGCGCTTGGCATCTGCACCACCGCCGAGAGCGTGCCACCTAACACCCGCCCCAATGCGCCGGCGACGAGACCGGCGGGCAGGCCGTAGAGCATGACGAATCCGGCCACAGGCACCGCTAGCAGATTGGCCGGGAGAGACACCAACGGCAAGGTGCCGAACACGAGCAAGCTCACCGGAGCGACGCCACATTGGGCGCCGATAGTGACTGCAGCTGGCACCGCCAGCCAACGCGGTCCGGGGATATAGGGCACCAGAGCGGTGCCCAGCAGGGCCACACCGGCGGTAGCGCCCACCGAGAGCCAGAACCCAACAGACCACACGAGCAGTGGGTCGATCAGCACGAGCGCGCCTACCGCGATGGTGAGCACTCGCAGCGCAGGCCGTTCGCGCCCCATGAAGTATCCGGTGGCGGCGATGGCCGCCATGACACCGGCGCGCAGAACCGACGGCTCGAAGCGCGTGAGAGCAGCGAACCAAGCAATGAGCGCCAACGTGATGAGCCATCGACCCACGGGGCGAAACCGTCGCACGAGTGGCGCTGCCGCCGCAAGGATGAACGACACATTTTGCCCGGACACGGCAGTTAAGTGCGACAGGCCCGAAGCGCGGAACTCGTTGATCAGCGCTGCGGGCTCGTTGCGGTCGTCGCCGATCACGAGACCCGCGAACAACTCGTTGTCGGGCGAGCGGAGCTGCGCAGCACCCTGAGCAAACAATCGGCGCACCCGATTCGAAGCCCGAGCAATTGGGCTACCCTGCGACCAGTCGCCAACTGATTGAACCTGTAAGCCGCCAACCACGTGACGAATCGCCGCACGGCGCGCGGGCACACCAACAAGGGTCGTGCGTTCGGCGGCAATGCTGGTGCATTCGCCCGCAAGATGGTCGCTGATGCTCCACCGCGGTGACCCTCGAGCCCAGGCCTCGAACCGTTGGCCGTCGATCTCGAAGACGGCTTGAGTTGCCCCTGCTTTGGGTGTGGGATCGGTGACTAAGCAGGCCGATCCGCTGAAGGCCCCAAGGCGCTCTGGAACTGCATGCGCCCACGCTGCCTGAGACGCTGTGATTGCAAGCGCGCCGCCGATAACGCAGAGCAACCAGATCAACCGCGATCGATGCAAGGCCGCGGTAACCACGCTGATCGCCAGTAGTGGAATGAGCCGGTGCAGCCACACGCCAATCACCACATGGGCGACCACGAGTGCGAGCTGCGCGGTAGTGACCGTGTGCCACCAGAACGCGCGACCGCTTCTATACGATCGGTTCATGAGCATTGCTGGCACCCACCCCCGCGCTGTGGTGCCTCTTGGACCCCGCGACTTTCGCTATCGCATTCGACGCATCGGACCATTTGCGGCCGTGCTCCCTGCATGCGCGTTGGCCATTGTGGCCACAATGATGTTGCACGGCAACACCAGCACCTCGAGTGGCGTGGCTGGCTTCGCCGCAATCGTGTTCGCAGCACCGGGTCTACTTGTTGCGGGAATACCGCTGACCACAGAATCGGGCCGAACGTTTCTTGGCGTGATGGGCAGCATCGCATTGTGGTTGGTGCTTGGCGTGGTGGCTTCGCGGCGAGCCACCCGGTCTCCGGTTGCGATGTGGCGCGACTATTGGCGCGAGTATCTCTGGCTCGCCGTGGGAGTGTGGGCCGGCGTGGTGATGGGCTTAGCCCTAACCGAACTGTTCGTTGGTCGGGCACTGCTCTAAGTGTGAGCGCGAACGCAACGCTGCAGGCGCTGCAGTTACCACTCATACCTTGACCAACGAGCGCAGCACTTCAACCTTTGCAGGACCGATACCCGGCACTTTGAGGAGGTCGTCGACTGACGAGAATGGTCCGGAGCGATCGCGATAGGTAACGATGGCAGCGGCTGTGGCCGGGCCCACACCGGGCAGCGCATCGAGTTCTTCAGCAGTGGCTCGGTTCAGATCGATCGGCGCCCCCGCCTGGCCGGAAGCACTCTTGCCCGCCGACGCAGCACCCGGGCTAGCACCCACTACCGGCGGGACCGCTGCCCCTTTGTGCGGCACGTACACGCGGTCGCCGTCGCGGATGAACGCTGCCAAGTTCATCGCGTCGAGATCGGCATCGGGCGCAGGACCGCCCGCGGCGAGAACTGCGTTTTGGACCCTCGCGTTTGCAGGCACCTGGTACACGCCCGGAGACAACACGGCTCCGGCTACGTAGACGATGAGCGCAGTGGATGGAACCGACGTAGACGAGGCAACTACGGCGCCAAGCACCGTTGATGTTGAGCTCGACACCGCGCCGAGTGGCCCTCGCTGCTTTGCGTAGGGCAAGGCGCTTTCGACAGTGGGCGCCGGACTACGCAGTAGCCAAAAGCCACCAGCACCAACCGCCAACACGGCGAGCGCAGTGACCACAAGACGAGCAAGACCAAACCACTCAAGCCACGCTCGAGCGACCTCGCTGAAAGGTCGCGACGGATCGGGCCGACTCGGCAAGGGATCCATGAGACCTCCCCAAACAACGGCGCGAGCGCGCCAGCGAAGATTTGGGGGAAGACGGTCAGAACGCTACCGAGGAAACAACTTCTCGCAACAGTGACGATTGAGCAGCGCGGGCTGGTCGCGTTTAGTGAACGACGACAGAAGCGCGATGGGCCTCGGCCATCACGCGGGTGCGAAGCACTGGCGCTGGCGAGCGTCGTGCTTCCCACTCGGCTTGAATCTCGAGAGGGATACGCAAGTATGCGCCGCGATGACCTTTGAGGCGCAGACGCCAAACCAGATACGAACCGAGATACCGCGCACTGAAGCCGAGCACGCCGTGACGACGCCACTGACGCACATGGGCGCGCTCGTGACGAATCAAATTGGCCGAGTTCTCGCAGCCTTCGCGGATGATGACCAAAGAACCGAGCGTGATGCCATCGGAGCCTTTCGGCACTGGGCCACCGACCCACAGGCGATATCCGTCGTGTCGTTCAAGGGGCATGCGCGAACCATAGCGCGTAGCCATGCCTCGGATAGGGATTTCTCGCAGGTCAGAAGAGTCGTGCAGTGAGCTTCTTGCGATAGCCCGCAGTGCGCGGATCATCGGCGCCCATGAGTTCGAGGATGTCAATGTATTCCTGGCGCGCCTGCTCGTCGGCTTTGACTGAATCGAGCAATGACTCGAGCGTTTCGTCGTAGTTATCGACTGGCTTCAGGCTGAGTCGCGCAGCGGCCGACACCTTGCGAGTGCGCTCGGATTCGGGGATGCGAGCCAACAAGGCAAGCGCCTCTTCCGCTCGGTCGCTAGCGACCAAGAGTTCGCCGAGGGCGATGATCGCGTCCTCGTGTCCGGGCGACTCGTTGAGCACTGCGCGAAGGCTGTCTTCGTCGCCGGCGGCGATGAGTTCTTCGACCTCAACTTCGGCTTCGGTAGGGAGCACCGAGGCAACGAACTGGGCGACGATGTGTTCGGGTTGGCCGCCCACGAAACCATCGACAACTTCACCATTACGAATTGCGTACACCGCCGGAATCGACTGCGCTTGAAACGCCCGCGCGATGTTGGGGTTGTCATCAACGTTGACCTTGACCAAGACGACCTGCCCATTGGTGGCATCGGTGACACGTTCGAGAATGGGGGTCAGCGCAACGCATGGGCCACACCATGGGGCCCACAGGTCGATGATGACCGGCGTGGTCATCGATCGTTCGAGGACTTCGATTTCGAACGTGGCATCTGTGACATCAATTGGCATGCACCGCACGATATCGCAGCCAAAGTCGCTACTGAACGTCCTTGGCGAGCAGCGTCGATGAGGGCTAAGCCGTGCCACTACAGGTACCGTGTCGGACTAATGAGTGATGTCAACGGAATCGATGTCCCATCCGTAACTGCGTGGCTAGAGCGCAACGTGTCCGGCGCTCAAGGGCCGTTCACGTTTACCTTCATCGCTGGCGGCCACTCGAACCTCACGTTCGCTGTCACCGACGTAAACGGTGCCCGCTACGTGCTGCGCCGCCCGCCGCTCGGCCACGTGCTGGCGAGCGCTCACGACATGGGCCGCGAGCACCGCATCATTTCGGGCTTGCAGCAGTCGGCTGTGCCGGTGGCTCCGGCTTTGGGTTACTGCGACGACCCGGCCGTTAACGGTGTTCCGTTCTACGTGATGGGTTTCGTCGACGGTCATGTGATCCGCGACGCAGCCACTGCAACCGCCGTGCTCACCCCCGACGGTCGCCGCCGCGCCAGCGAGTCAATTGTCGACACAATGGCAGCAATCCACGCTGTCGATCTGGGTGCCGCTGGACTCGACGACCTCGGTCGCCACGAGGATTACATCGCCCGCCAACTACGCCGTTGGTACAGCAACTGGAACTCGCAAAAGACCCGCGAACTCCCTGCCGTCGATCAGGTTCACGACGAACTGCTCAAGCGCATCCCTGCGCAGGGCCCGGCCACCATCGTGCACGGCGATTATCGCCTCGATAACTGCATGGTCAACGACAATGGCGACATCGTGGCCGTGCTCGACTGGGAGATCTGCACGTTGGGCGATCCCCTCGCCGACCTTGGGCTGCTGATGGTCTACTGGACCGGCCCCGACGACGAAGGCTCCGCATGGACCGGTTCTTCTACAACCGCCCCAGGCTTTTTGAATCGCCAAGATCTCGCCGACCGCTACGCGCAGGTCACCGGCCGCGACCTCTCGCAACTCGATTTCTATGTGGCCTTCGCCTATTGGAAACTGGCGTGCATCCTTGAGGGGGTCTACTCGCGATACCTCGGCGGAGCGCTGGGCGATCGCGATCCCGAAGAGTTGCTCCCGTTCAAGATGCAAGTCGACGGCGCCGCACTCAAAGCCTCTGAGGCGCTCGGGCGCTTGGCATGACCAACGCGTACACATTCGTCGATGGCACCGCGCCCGATGTTCGCGATGCGGCACTGGTCGTGATGTTCACCGGATGGATCGATGCAAGCGGTGCAGCCGGAGCCGCAATGGCCACGCTCGAAACTGAATGCAACGCGCGCACGATTGCCACATTCGATGGCGACACGTTTATCGACTACCGCGCGCGGCGTCCAACGATGGAACTGCGCGACGGCGTGAACACCAAACTCACATGGCCCGACATCGAACTCAAGCTCGGACACGATCTCGACGGAAAAGCTGTGCTGTTACTCACCGGCCCTGAGCCCGACATGGCGTGGCGTCGCTTCGCCAGCGAGGTGGCCGCGCTTGGCGTCACGCTCGGTGTGCGCCGCATGGTGGCGCTTGGCGCGTATCCCTTTGCTTCGCCTCACACTCGCCCAGCACGGCTCTCCGTCTCTGCGCCATCTGCCGATCTCGTTGCTTCATTGCATCTCCAGAAGAACTCGGTCGATGTTCCTGCGGGCGTCGCTTCGGTGCTCGAGCACGCCTTTCACGATGCTGGCATCGAGTCGCTTGGGCTCTGGGTTCAGGTGCCGCACTACATCGCCACGATGGCCTATCCGGCCGCCACAGTTTCGTTGCTCGCCGGTCTCGGCGAGTACGGCGGTGTTCGGGTCGATGGCGCTGGGCCACGACAAGAGACAGCCATCCAACGCGAGCGACTCGACGAACTCGTGGCCGGCAACGACGACCATCGCGAGATGGTCCGCCAACTCGAGACGGTGTACGACAGTGTCGAGAACCACCCATCAAGTGATCGGCAATTCACTGATGCCGAGATTCCAACTGGCGACGAACTCGCGGCCGAGCTCGAGCAGTACCTTCGGGATCAAAACGAAGGCTGACCCGGCCGACCAAGTTCCAACACCCACATCTCGGGCGCTACGTTTCCCTCAGCACATCACACGAGGGAGAATGAGACATGAAGGTTGACGGAGGAATCGGCACTGACCTGCACAAGGTCGCCGAACAGGCCAAGCAAGCCGAAGCCGCTGGCTACTCAGGTGCTTGGACTGCTGAGACAAATCACGATCCATTTTTCCCCTTGCTGCTCGCCGCTGAGCACACCACCACACTCGAGCTCGGCACCTCGATTGCCGTGGCATTTGCTCGCAGTCCGATGACCTTGGCCAACACTGGCTGGGATCTGCAGGCCTTCTCGAAGGGCCGCTTTGTGATGGGTCTCGGCAGCCAGATCAAGCCACACATCACCAAGCGTTTCAGCATGGAGTGGAGCCACCCAGCAGCCCGTATGCGCGAGATGGTTCTGGCGATGCGCGCCATCTGGGATTGCTGGCTCAACGGCACCGCACTCAACTTCCGCGGCGAGTTCTACACGCACACGTTGATGACTCCGTTCTTCACTCCAGCGGCTTCCGATATCAGCGAGTACGGAGTACCAAAGATCTTCCTCGCAGGCGTTGGCGAATTGATGACCGAGGTTGCTGGCGAAGTGTGTGACGGCTTTATCTGCCACGGCTTCACCACCGAGAAGTACCTTCGTGAGGTCACCATTCCGGCGCTTGCCCGTGGTCGCGCCAAGGCCGGCAAGACCATGGAAGGCTTCGAGATTGTTGGCCCAAGCTTCGTGGTCACCGGCACCGACAAAGCCGAAATGGCTGCCGCTATCGACGGCACCCGTCAGCAGATCGCGTTCTACGGTTCGACACCGGCGTACAAGAACGTGCTCGACATCCACGGATGGGGCGGCTTGCAAGAGAAGCTCAACACACTCAGCAAGCAGGGCGGCTGGGTCGAGATGGGCAACCTCATCAGCGACGAAATTCTCAACACGTTTGCGGTGGTCGGCGAACCCGAGCAGATCGCTCCCGAGTTGCACCAGCGCTATGGCGATGTGATTCAGCGCATCAGTTTCTACACGCCGTATAAGACCGACCCAGAGCGTTGGCAAAAAGTGATCGAAGCGGTCAAGGCGTCGTAGCGGCTGCGCTGCTGGGCGCTTGTTCTCAGGCGCCTAAACCAATGAGCCAGCGACGAACGTTGTCACCCAACGCCGAGATGTCGTAGCCACCCTCTTGCAGCACAACGGTGGGAAGGCCAAGCTGAGCCACCATTGCACCGCACCGCTCGAACCCATCGGTAGTGACCGAGAGGTCGCAGATTGGGTCGGTGATAAACGTGTCGAGTCCGAGCGACACGATCACCATGCTCGACCCGAACGATGCAATCGAGTCGCATGCTCGCTGCAGCGCAGCGATATACGCGTCGTCATCGGTGCGCGCTGCGAGCGGAACGTTTACGTTTGACCCCGCTCCCCTGCCTGCACCGGTTTCGTCGGCATAGCCAACCGTGTACGGATACGCGCGGGTCGGATCGCCATGCAGCGACACGTACTGCACGTCGTCGCGCGTATAGAAAATCTCTTGGGTGCCGTTGCCGTGGTGGTAGTCGACATCGAGCACTGTGACCTTCGTGCCCGTAGTTGCGGCCACATGATGCGCTGCGATCGCTGCGTTGTTGAAGAAGCAGTAACCCCCGTACATCGAACTCGTTGCGTGATGCCCTGGCGGACGGCACAGCCCGTAAGCCGACGATGCACCATCGAGCACTATCTGCGTGGCGCTCATCGCAGTATCTACCGCTGCCAGTGCCGCCGTGTAGGTGCCGTTGGTGATGGGCGTGGTGGTCTCAAAGCACCACCAGCCAAGGCGGCCATTGATTGACTCAGGCTCGCGCCCCGGCGACATTCCGTTGCGCAGCGCTGGCCGATAAAAAACATCGGGCGAGACATCGGCGGTTGGTCCGCAGCCAATCTGATATTCGTCCCATGCGGTTGACAAGAACTGCAGCAGACCCGGATCGTGCACAGCCTCAATAGGGGCAGCACCCCACGACGACGGCGACACAAGATCAAAGCGATTATCGGCCTGCAGCGCAGCGTGAATTGCCTCGCCGCGACCGATGTGCTCCCAAGGTTCCATGACCCGAGATTGTTCGATGCTGCTCTTGGGATCGTGCAGCAGATGGGCAGGCGTGTAGACGACCTTCATGTGCACATCGTTGCAGAAACCGACTCAGCAAACGCACCCTGAGAGAGGCGTTTGTTATTCGAAGAGCTCGAGTTCTTCGTTGAGATACAGCTCGCGACACTTGGCTCGCTGCAGTTTGCCCGACGATGTCTTGGGCAACGTGCCCGCCTTCACCAGCATGATGTCGCGCGGCGGCAGACCGCACACCTCGATGGTGCGATGGTGAATCGCCGCTCGAACAGCGGCGGTGTCTTCGGTGCGCACTTCAGCGACGACAACAACAGTCTCTTTGCCCTTGTAGCCCTCGACGCCGAACGCAATTACGTTGCCGGCACGCACACCTTCGAGTGGGCCAACGGCTCGCTCGATGTCTTCGGGAAACACGTTGCGTCCGCCAACGATGATGACGTCTTTGATGCGACCGCACAGCACCAGTTCGTTGTCGAGCATGTAGCCGAGGTCGCCAGTGCACAGCCAGCCATCGACGAACATCGCGGCGGTTGCATCGGGACGCTTGTAGTAACCCGGCGTGACCGACGTGCCGCGGATGAGCAATTCACCAACGTGACGTTCGGGAACTTCTTCACGCGTGTCGACATGCACGATGCGCATCTCAAGGCCGGGAACCGGATGACCCAACAGTGGGAGGCGACGCACTGAGTCGTCTTCGGTGTCGTCGGTGATTTCGATTGGCTTGGCCACGCGATCTCGTTCGAGCACCACACGATCGACATCGTCGGTGCGCAAGCCGCGGTGCCGTGGAGGGAACGCTCCACCAATTGCAACCTCAGCCATACCGAAGGCGGGGAAAACACCGCCGGGCTTGAATCCGAAACGACCCGCCTCAGCAACGAACGCCTCGACGGCCGATGGGTCAACAGGCTCGGCACCGCTGAGCGCAAGCGTGAGCGTGGAGAGGTCGAGATCCTTCATGCGTTTGAGAGCGCGGGTTGCGAGCACCCATGAGAAGTTCGGACCCGCTGTTGCCGTGCCACCGTGGTCGCTGATCCACTGCATCCAGTTGCCTGGGTGCGCCATGAAATCCTGAGGCGCTGCTTGCACAAGCTGACAACCGTTGGTCATCGGAATAGACAGAAATCCGACCAAGCCCATGTCGTGATACAACGGCAGCCACGAGACCATCACCTCGTCGGGACCGAGTTGCGCGGCGGCGCACGACGCATCGATGTTTGCGGTGAGTACCCGATCGGGAATCATCACGCCTTTCGGTTCGCTCGTGGAACCGCTGGTGTATTGCAGGATCACCAATCGCTCTGGGTCGTTGGCAGGAATCTCAAGTCGCTCGCCCGACGGATTGCCAAGGCGAGGCATGACCGCAGCCATTGGCTCAATCGGCGGATCGCCAGGACCCGATTGGTAGAACGGGGCCAAGGCGTCGTCGATGAGAACAAGCTTTGCATCGCCGTGCTGAATGCGACCGCGAGTGCTCTCGACAAATGCATCGAGCGATGCCATTCGCATCGGCAGCGGCAACACCATGCTGGCGATACCACTGAGCCAACAGCCTTGGATGATGGTCATCAATGCGCGACTCGTGGGGCCAAGGATTGCCACGTGGTCGCCAGGCACGAGACCGCGAGCTTGAAGTGCGGCGCCAACAGCGCGAGCCTCGTCGTGAATCTGGCCCCACGAAACAAAGCTCGGCTCGTCGGTCGGGGTGACCGAAGCACCTACAAAGCGAACCCCCGTAGGACGGTCGGCTGCGCGCTGTAGGCGATCGGTGATAGAACCAGTGATCAAAGTCATAAGCGTCCCCAACCTAGTCGGCGAGGGAACTTCGAACCCGTTCAAAACGACTTGGTGAGTATGACCCCCCTAAAAGCTCAACTCTTCTTCGCCACGCTGACTCTTGCGGTGCTCGCGGTCGCAGTTGGTTTGATAGCGATTCGGGTGATGGCGATGCGCCGCCCATCTGCACGCGGCTCGCTCAACGCCGTGGCGCCAGCATGCGTTCCGCTCGCTGCTCTCATCGCTGTTGTATCGATGGCAGGCAGCTTGTATTTCTCGGAGGTCGCCAACTATCTACCCTGCACCCTGTGCTGGTATCAGCGCATCGCGATGTACTCACTCGCGATTATCCTCACCATTGCCGCGGTGCGCCGCGACACATTGATCCGTCGCTATTCCATGCCATTGGCAGGCATCGGCATTGTGATCTCGGGATATCACTACCTACTCGAACGCTTTCCCCAACTCGACACCGGCGTGTGCAACACAACTATTCCGTGCGAATACGTGTGGTTCGAGAAGTTCGGTTTCGTCACCCTGCCGTTCATGGCTCTCACCGGATTCATCGCGATCTTCGTGCTCACCAGTGTCCCCTCTGTACACACACCCAAGGAGTAACCGTGGCCTCCCCCACCGCCAACACCGCACACAAGAAGAACCCCACGCGAAATCTGTGGATCGGTGTGGGCGCAGCGCTCACCTTGGTCGTCGCTATCGCTGCGGTCATTGCCTTCGCCGGCGGCGGCAGCACCAACACGGTCACGTCGTTGCCTACCGAGGTCGAAGAGTTCAGGCCGGTCGTGGTTACAGGCGCGCCGCTCCCCACAATGGCCGAGGGCGTTGATCCCGCAATAGGCACCCAAGCCCCTCAACTCGACGGTTCCACATTCGATGGCTCGGCGATCACCATCAAGCCGGGCGAGCCCACCTTGGTGGTGCTGCTCGCTCATTGGTGCCCGCATTGCCAACGCGAGGTTCCTCGGCTGGTGCAGTGGAACCAAGAAGGTGGCGTTCCGCAAGGCGTGCAAATTGTTGGTATCGCCACTGCTACCGACTCGCAGAAGCCAAACTTCCCGCCATCCGCGTGGCTGGCTCGCGAGACATTCCCGTGGCCCGTGCTCGTCGATAGCGCAAAGCAAGAGGCAGCGAACGCTCTTGGCCTGTCCGCGTTCCCAACCTTTGTGTTTCTCGACGCTGAGGGCAAGGTGTTGTTCCGCACAAGTGGCGAGGTTGCGATGTCGGCTCTTCGCACCAAGATCATCGACGCGCTGGGCACCTGAAAATGGTCGGGGTAGCTCGTCGGCAGGCCCGTAGAGTGGGTGGCTATGGCTCACGCCGACTCTGACATCCCAAATTTTCGTTACTCATCCGCGCTGGCCCAAGACATCGAACTGCGTTGGCAGCATTGGTGGGACAGCCACGGCACCTTCGAGGCTCCGAACCCAGCCGGGCCACTCGGAGACCCCGCTGCGGTGGCTGGCCGCGAGAAGATGTTCGTTCTCGACATGTTCCCCTACCCCTCGGGTGCCGGCCTTCACGTGGGGCATCCGCTCGGATTTATCGGCACCGATGTGTTCAGCCGCTACAAGCGAATGGCCGGCTACAACGTGTGTTACACGATGGGCTTCGATGCGTTCGGCCTTCCCGCCGAGCAGTACGCAGTGCAAACCGGCCAGCATCCGGCTATCACCACTGCGGCAAACATCGCCACGATGCGCCGCCAGTTGGCGCGCCTTGGCCTGAGCCACGACAAGCGTCGCAGCATCGAGACAACCGACCCGCAGTACTACCGCTGGACCCAGTGGATCTTCCTGCAAATCTTCAACTCGTGGTACGACCTCAGCGCCAACAACGGCGTCGGCAGCGCGCGACCCATCGCCGAACTGATCAGTGCGTTCGAAAGCGGATCACGCGCTACTCCCGACGGCCGAGCCTGGTCATCGTTGTCGCAGGGTGAGCAGCGCAGCATTATCGACGACCATCGTTTGGCATACGTTTCTGAGGCACCGGTCAACTGGTGTCCCGGCCTCGGAACTGTTGTGGCCAACGAAGAAGTCACCGCCGACGGACGCAGCGAGCGCGGCAACTTTCCCGTGTTCAAGCGCAATATGCGCCAATGGATGATGCGCATCACGGCGTATGCAGATCGGCTCATCGACGACCTCGAACTACTCGACTGGACCGACGCGATCAAGACGATGCAGCGCAACTGGATCGGCCGCAGCGAAGGCGCACGCGTGCGCTTCGCCAGCGCCGCAGGCGACATCGAGGTCTTCACCACTCGACCCGACACGCTGTTCGGCGCGACCTTCATGGTGCTTGCGCCAGAGCATCCGTTCGTGGCTCAGCTCACCACCGCCGACCGTGTCGATGCCGTCGCCGAATACCAGAGCGTGGCGAAGGCCAAAAAAGACATCGACCGGCAGGATGCCACTCGCGAAAAGACCGGCGTGTTCACCGGCTCGTTCGCCACCAACCCTGTTAATGGTCAGCAGATTCCTGTGTGGATCGCCGACTACGTGCTGATGGGCTACGGCACCGGAGCCATTATGGCCGTGCCGTGCGGCGATCACCGCGACTTCGAGTTTGCTCGCCAGTTCGGTCTTTCGATTCCCGCAATTCAGCAGCCACCGGCATCGTGGTTCGCCGAGCGCGACATCGCCGAGTCGCTCGACACGTCCACATGGCCCGAGGCATTTGTGGGCGATGCTGTCTACGTGCAGTCGGCAAACGCCGACGGCCTCGACCTCAACGGACTCTCGTCGGTTGCCGAAGGCAAACGCCTCACCAACCTGTGGCTGCAAACCCGCGGCCGCGGCCACGGCACCGTCAACTTCAGACTGCGCGACTGGCTGTTCAGCCGGCAGCGTTATTGGGGCGAGCCATTCCCCATCGTGTACGACGAGTTCGGACCAGTCGCGCTTCCCGATTCGTCGCTGCCCGTGCTGCTGCCCGAGACCGAGTCTTTCTCACCGCGCACCTTCGATGCCAACGATGAGTTCAGTAACCCCGAGTCACCGCTCGATCGTCTCGACTGGTGGACCGACATCGACATCGATCTTGGCGAGGGCACGCGCAGCTACCACCGCGACACCAACGTCATGCCCAACTGGGCCGGCTCGTGTTGGTACGAGCTTCGCTATCTCGACCCAACGAACGACGACGTTCTTGTCGACAAAGAGGTTGAGCAATATTGGATGGGACCCCAGGGCGACGGCCATTCCGGCGGCGTCGATCTGTACGTCGGCGGCGTTGAGCACGCCGTGTTGCACTTGCTGTATTCGCGCTTTTGGCACAAGGTGCTGTTCGATCTCGGCCACGTGTCGTCGAAAGAACCGTTCCACCGGTTGTTCAACCAAGGCATGATTCTGGCCGCGGCCTACAAAGACGAACGCGATGTCTATGTCGACGCCGCAAGCGTGCAAGAGGCGGGCGGACAGTTCACGTTCGAGGGCAAGCCAGTCACACGCGAGTGGGGCAAGATGGGCAAGAGCCTGAAGAACGCTGTCTCCCCCGACGAGATGTACGAGGCATACGGCGCCGACACCTTGCGTCTTTACGAGATGAGCACGGGCCCGATGGATGCATCGCGCCCTTGGGAAACTCGCGATGTCGTGGGCATGCATCGTTTCTTACAACGCCTCTGGCGCAACCTTGTCGATGAAGAAACCGGCGAGCTACGTCTGGGCGCCGCTGCCGACATCGACACGGTTCGGTTGTTGAACCGCACGGTCAACGACGTGCGCGCCGACATGGACGATCTGCATTTCAACACCGCCATCGCCAAGATGATCGAGCTCAACAACGCACTCACCAAGCTCGGCGCGTGCCCGCACGATTTGGCCGAACCGCTGGTGCTGATGATCGCTCCGTTGTGCCCGCACATCGCCGAAGAGTTGTGGAGCAAGTTGGGCCACACTGACTCGCTTACCAACACACCATTCCCGGTCGCCGACCCTGCGCTGCTGGTGTCCGAAAGCACCGAGATGCCGGTGCAGGTGAACGGCAAGTTCCGAAGCCGCATTGTTGTGCCGACCGACGCCACCGAAGATCAGGTGCGTGCGGCGGCGCTCGCCGACGACAAGGTCATCACCGCTCTGGCCGGAGCCACCCCGAAGAAAGTCATCGTGGTGCCGGGCCGCACGGTAAACATCGTCGCCTAGCAATTGCGCTGCCCTCAGGCCGCGAGCGCGGGCATCCATTGACGAGATCTGAACCGCCGCACGTTCACGAACGCGCGCATGGTCATCCATGCCAATTGTCCGCCCCAGAGGCCCGCAATTCCAAACGCCGGATGGACCAACGTGGCGATCAGGAACGGTGCATAGGACACCAAATTGAACACTGCGACTCGGCCAAGAAACCGCCCGTCTTGTCCACCGATCAGCGCACCATCGAGCGCAAACGCAACGGCCCCCGGCAGCTGCATCACCGCTAGGAAGATCAACCCCGCAGTGGTGCGGCTCACCACAGATGGATCGTTCGTAAAGATGTGCGGCACCACGGTGCTGGTGGCCCCAAGCAGCGCGCAGGTCACGGCTCCAACCCAGAGCGAGAGCCGCGTGCTCGACCAGCCCACGGCCATCGCTCCATCACGATCCCCCGCTCCCATCGCGCCAGCGACAAGCGACAGAGCGGGTACGGCGAGCGCATCGAGAACGAGAGCCAAGAACATGAACAACTGAAACAACACTTGGTGCGCCGCGAGCGTTGGCGTATCAACGTGCGCCGCCACTTTGGTGACTGTGATCCACACGGTGAGCATGGCCGCGCTTCGTAACCCGAGATGGCTGCCGATCACCAAGAACGGCCGCATCCGTTGCCACGCTGGCCGCACGCGTGCGATGTGAACTCGCACGACGACCATGAATGCAGCGGCCGCAGCAATCTGCACGATCACGGTGCTCCATGCTGATCCGGCGATACCGAGGTGGAGCGCGTAGACAGCGACGATCTCGACCACAACGTTGGCCACGTTGGCCACGAGCACGATGAGTAACGGCTTGCGTAAATTGTTGTGACCGCGCATGATGCCGTGGCCGACAAGCGCGATGAAGACGAACGGCATGCCAACCGCGCTGATGCGCAAATAGGTAACGGCCGCATCGAGCACCTCGCCCTTGGCGCCGAGCAATCGAGACAACGGCTCGGCAAGTGCCAACACGATCGCGGCCAGCGGAAGTCCCAAAAAGATGGCCAACCAGAGTGCGTCTTTGGCCACGACGCGCGCCTTGTCGAATTCCCCAGAACCCTGTGCGTGGGCAACTTCGGGGGTAACCGCATTTTGCATGAACCCCACAAGGCCAACGATGGTGAACAGCACGGTGCCCGCAATCGCTAGGCCCGCCAACGCAGGCGTGCCCAAGCGACCCACAATCGCTGTGTCCACCAAGATGTACAGCGGCTCAATCGCCAGCGTGCCAAGCGCCGGAATCGCGAGCGCGATGATTCGCCGGTCAACGGCGCTCAGCCTCATCTGACAATGCTCGCACACGCGTTGAGTTCACCCGTGAAGTCAGCCACCGACAACACTGTGCAGATGTTCGACCTCACAGGTAAGACGGCGTTGGTCACCGGCGCAGGGCAATCAGTGGGCGCTGGCATTGCTGCAGCACTCGCTGCGCAGGGCTGCCATGTGTTTGTCAACGACGTGGTTGCCGAACGCGCTCAAAGCGCAGCGGCGGCGATCCAAGCCACTGGCGCGCTCGCTACGGCGGCGCCCTTTGATGTCACCGATGCCGAGGCAGTGCAAGCAGGTATCGATGCGCTCGGGCCAATCGACATTCTCGTGAACAACGCCGGCAACGCAGGTGCCCACTCGTTCACGCCGAAGCAATTCGTCGACATGGAGCCCAGCGAGTACGCACGCTTCGTCGATGTAAACCTGTTCGGCGTGATGCACTGCACTCGCGCCGTGCTGACCGGCATGCACGAACGCCGATGGGGCCGAGTCATTACCATTGCGTCGGGAGCAGGCACCGTTGGAAACCGCATGGGCATCTCCGCATATGGTGCAGCCAAGGGAGGCGCCATCGCGTTCATGCGCCACATCGCCATCGAGTCAGCTCGACGCGGCGTTACCGCAAACTCGCTCGCGCTTGGCCTGATGGCCAACACCGACGGAGGGGCCTTCACCGAACAAATCGCCAAGACCATTCCCGTCGGACGCCTCGGCACTCCGGCCGACATTGGCGCCGCGTGCGTGTGGTTAGCAAGCAACGAAGGGGCATGGGTCACGGGCCAGACCATCACCATCGACGGCGGCTCCAACCCGAGCTAAGCGGCGCAAGGCGGCGCAAGGCGACCCACGCGGCCCGGGCCCGTGCCCCTCACTCGCCAACCGCATGGCTCACCGCGCCGACCGAAAGTGCGTCAGGAGAAATGGTTACTTTCGGCCCTATCGCCTGATTACATCTGCGTCCACCATGACCGCATGAAAACAATTGTTGTTGGAGTCGATGGGTCAGAGGGCTCGGGCGACGCACTGAAGTGGGCCGTTACCGAAGCCAAGCTGCGCGGTTGTTCGCTGCGCGTGGTGTACAGCTGGCAGTACCCGCTGTATGTCACCTCGGAACCCATCTACATGCCGCCGCCAGACAAGGACCTGATCATCAAAGGCGCCGTGTCGACGGCCCAGAAGTTGGTTGCCGAATCCGGCGTTGCGGACTCGGGTGTGCCGTTCACGATTGACACGCCGCAAGGCCGCCCTGGTCCCGAGTTAGTACGTCTCGCCGCCGATGCCGAAATGCTGGTCGTTGGATCTCGCGGCGCTGGCTCGGTGAGAGAACTGTTGCTTGGATCTGTATCGAACTATTGCGCGCACCACAGCCCATGCCCCGTTGTGCTGGTGCGACCCACCGAGTAGTTACCAAGCAGCGTCGCCAGTACCGCTGTAACGTAAGGCTCCTATGCAGGTTGACGTCGTCGATTTTCAGGCTGCTGATGCGCCACAAGCGTTTACTGAGTCGCTTCACAACACCGGCTTTGCCGTGCTCGTGAACCACCCCTTGCCACCATCGCTCGTGCAGGGCATCTACGACGAATGGCTCGACTTCTTCAACACCGAAGTCAAGTACGCGTACCGCTACGACGAAGACAACCAGAACGGCTACTTCGGTCCCGATGTCTCCGAGACCGCCAAGGGCAACACGGTTCGCGACATCAAAGAGTTCTTCCATGTGTACCCATGGGGCCGCTATCCGAGCACCGTCAGCGACGCAGCACTGCGTTATGCCGAGCAAGCCACCGAGATCGCACGCACGCTGCTGTCGTGGGTCGAGGCCAACACACCCTCTTCGGTTTCGGCGAACTTCTCGCGTCCTCTCAATCAGATGCTCGATGGCAGCACCCGAACGTTGCTGCGGGTGCTTCGCTATCCGCCGCTCACCGGCCACGAGCCCGCTGGTGCCGTGCGCGCTGCAGCACACGAAGACATCAACTTGCTCACGGTCTTGCCAGCATCAAACGAATCTGGTCTGCAGGTACAAGACATTGCGGGTGTCTGGCACGACGTGCCATGCGACTACGGCAGCATGGCAGTGAACTGCGGCGACATGCTCGCTCTCGCCAGTGGTGGTTACTACCCGTCGACCACGCATCGGGTGCTCAACCCAACCGACGACTCAGCGAAACGATCACGGTTGTCGGTGCCGTTGTTTTTGCACCCTGCCGACGATGTGATTCTCGCCGAGGGCAGAACAGCGTTCGAGTTCCTGCACGAACGAATCGCCGAACTGCGCAGTCAAGACATCAAACCCAGCTGAGCCAATCCAAAGTGACCAAGGTCCCGAGTTGTTCGTCTCTGTGGCTCTAGAAGCAAAGCCCTGCTCAACGCATTGTTGAGCTATGGCACTTACGAGTCTTCATTTCCTTGGCGCCGTTGGAACGGTCACCGGAAGTCGATTCCTGATTGAACAAGGCGACCACTTAGTGCTGGTCGATGCAGGCCTCTATCAGGGTCAAAAAGAACTTCGTCTGCGTAACTGGCAGGCGCCCACGTTTGATGTCTCACATCTCGATGCAGTGGTACTCACCCACGCCCATCTCGACCATTGCGGCTACTTGCCAGCGCTGTACCGGGCCGGCTTCCGCGGGCCGATCTACGCAACGCAAGGAACGATCGCGCTCGCCAACATCGTTCTGCCAGACGCTGGTCGCCTGCAGGAAGAAGACGCGTTCCACGCCAACAAGTACGGATGGTCACGCCACACCCCGGCGGTCGCTCTCTTCACCGAAGAAGAAGCCATTGCTGTTGGCGCGCTCTTTCAGCCTGTTGCGTTCGGCAAAGACCACCACATCTCTGACACCCTCGCTGCGCGCTTCGATACCGCTGGCCACATCCTGGGCGCATCAAGCGTGACGATGACCACCGACGCTGGACGACGAGTGGTATTTAGCGGCGACCTCGGACGGTCGAATCACCCACTCCTTCTTCCACCCGCGCCTCGAGCAGATTGCGATGTGCTGTTGATCGAATCGACCTACGGCGATCGCAACCACAAAGACATCAGTCTCGACTCACTGGCATCGGCCATCTGCCGCACCGTGGAGCGCAAAGGCACCGTCATCATTCCGGCCTTCGCTGTAGATCGCACCGAGTTAGTGATCCACGCCATTCAGCAGCTCGAGCGCAGCGGCGCGATTCCCATCGTGCCCGTCATCGTCGATAGCCCGATGGCCCTGGCTGCGTTGAAGGTGTACCGCGCCGCTCGCGATCGTCGCGACTGTGAGCTACGCCCCGAGATCTTTGGTGAAGTAGATCCGTTCACCACCGCCCGACTTTCCGAGGCCGCAACGGTTGACGATTCGAAGGCCGCAACCGCACGAGGCGATTCGACAATCGTTATCTCAGCATCGGGAATGGCCACCGGCGGACGCGTGCTGCATCACCTCGCAAAGCGTCTCCCTGACCCGCGCTCATGCGTGATCATTGCGGGGTTTCAATCACGTGGCACCCGAGGCAACCAGCTTGCCGAGGGTGCCACAGAAGTCAAGATTCATGGTGCATACGTACCGGTGCACGCCGAAGTTGTTGCGATCGATGCGTTCTCCGGCCACGCCGACAGCGACGACCTCATGTCGTGGGCCGACACCTCACGAGAAGCGCCAAGAACCTCATTCGTCATTCATGGCGAACCCGAGGCAAGCGCTGCGCTACGTACGCGGCTGCGCAGCGCAGCGTGGACCGCAGTCATCCCGAAGTTCGGCGAACGGGTCGTGGTCTAACTCGTCTTGCTCTTTGTCATCGTCACTACAACCACACACTCGAGGTCACTCATGGGAAGCATCGTCGTAGGAATTGATGGATCCGAAGGCTCGCGCCACGCGCTCGAGTGGGCAGTCACCGAGGCTCAACTGAGGCAGGCCCATCTCGACATCGTGTCGTGCTGGGAGTACCCAATGCTGATTGCATCCGAAGTGATGTGGGCCCCTCCCCCAAATCGCAATGACTTGGTGGCTGCAGCTGCAACCCGAGCGAACATGTTTATCGAGCAGTTGCAGCTGGACGAGACCGACCTCTCGTTCGATGTGCTCACTCCCGAGGGCCGCCCCGGTGCCGAACTCGTTCGAATCGCCGCCGCCACCGAGGCAGAGATGTTGGTTGTCGGTTCGCGTGGCCAAGGGTCGGCGGTCGAGATGCTGCTCGGTTCTGTGTCGAACTATTGCGCGCATCACAGCCGCTGCCCGATCACAATTATTCGGCCGAAGCCATCGCCACACGCCTGATCGCTTCGCTGCCAGCTTTCAGTAGAATCACACGGACCTAACAATCGAGGAACCCATGGGCAGCATTGTCGTCGGTGTCGACGGATCGGAGAACTCGCGTCACGCCCTCGAGTGGGCAATGGGCGAGGCAAAACTACGCAACGCGAGACTTCTCGTGGTGTCCTGCTGGGAGTTCCCCACTCTGGTCGCCACCGAAATTGTGTGGACCGTGGCACCCGATGTTGTGGCTACCGCCGAGCGACTCGCTCAAGAAGTGAACCTCGATGCGTCAGGCGTGCAGTACACGATCATGGCGCCCGAAGGCCGGCCAGGCGGCGACCTCGTGCGCATCGCCGAACTCGCCGACATGCTCGTGGTCGGTTCGCGCGGTTCGGGCTCGTCGAGCGAACTTTTACTGGGGTCCGTAGCGAATTACTGCGCGCACTACAGCCGGTGTCCAGTGGTGATCATTCACCCACCTACCTGACCCGCGTTGCTTACGAAGCAAGCGCAAGCACTTCGGCGAATCCTGCTTTTAGGCAACGCATGAACAACCTGTGATCCGGGATCGCTGCGGTGTCGATATTGGCGCCGATGTAACAGCGGCCCCGATACGACATCAATGTGATGTTCACCGCCGAACCCGCAGTAGGTCCAAACGGGTAGAACCGCAGCACCTTTACGCCACCGAGGTACATCTGCACGGGCACGCCCGGAACGTTGCTGGCCAGAAAGTCCACTCGTTTCAGCATTGCCGCAATCACCTGCTTCGGCAGCAGATTGAGGGCGCCGGCAACAGCTTCGGTGTATCCAAGTGACCGCTCGGCCCGAACCCGCTTACCGGTGTCATGCAACACCCCAAGCCGTTCGGCCGGATCAGTAATTCCCACCGGCACCTTGAACCTCATCACGGTCACGTGGTTGCCGCCTGGCTGATGGTCGGCGGCGCGCAGGCTGATGGGCATCGCCACCCTCAACTCGTCAACTGCGGCCCCGTGCCGAGAGTGATATCTGCGCATGCCTCCCGTGATCCCCGCCAGAAATCCATCGTTCAACGATGCCCCTACTGAGTGCGTAGCAAAGCGCATCCTTCTGAGCGGAACATCGATCACCTCGAAACGAGAGTGAACATCGCGCTGGGTCATGATGGGCGACATCGCCGACCGTGCAAGCGCAACCGTGCGCCCCACCGAGCGAGCAAGGTCAACGGAATCAGCCGCGCTTTGTTGAGGGTGCGCAAGCGCGTGCAGCAGATTCGGCATGGCCGACGGAGCATTCCGGCGCACCAGATGTGCAGCAGCCTCGAGATCATGAGCCACCGCGTCGCCAAACAATCCAAGGGCGCCGACGCGCACGCTCGTCCGCTTCGCTACGCCATCGCGTACCGGCATCATCTGAACCCGCGCTGAACCTGGCTTCGGCGCCTCGAAGTCGAACAGATACGCAGCCAGCTGCACCGAACCCACGCCATCGGTGAGCACATGGTGCACCTTCATCACCAACGCTGCTTGTCCTTTAGCGAGGCCCTCAATGAGTGTGAACTCCCACAACGGGCGAGCTCTATCGAAGCCCTTCGCTGCCGACTGACACGCAAACGCAAGCACATCGTTGAGACCCGCCTCGGCACCATTCTCAGCGGTCAGCGCCACGCGGCGAAGGTGGTACGCCAACTCGAAGTGTTCGTCAGCGACCCATCGCAACATCGTGGGATGCAACGGGGGTGCAACTACTTTGTCGCGCAGACCTGGCACCTGATGGGTGACCTGTTCAATGCGCTCGGACAGAAGCGACCAATCGGGTACCGAGTCCAACAGTGCGACGCCCACGATTGTTGAATGCAGCAACGGATCCGACTCGATGAGCCACATGATCGCGTCGGTTTGGCTGAGGTAATCGTTGTCTCGCACAATCTGCTTCGTCACTGCTGCCTCCTCGTTTCAATGCGACTAACGACACTCATCGCGCTGCGTCTCAATAGCGAAAGGGAGCGCCCGAGGGCGCTCCCTTTGCCTCATGTTTCTCGGCTGGGGTCGGGAAGCATTACGCCCTGTGATCACCTGCAAGGACGACCTTGTCCTTTGACGTTGTGAACGCATGGATGAATCCGGCTATCGACGCAAGGAGGAGAACCAAAGCCACCAAGAAACACACCGTCTCGGCTTGGCCTCCCTTTTCGCCAAAGACGCTGAAGCCGTACGAGGTCAGCAGCAAACCACGAAGGGTCTCACCCTTGAATGCAGTCTCCCGCAAACCAGCCACAGCGTCGGCGGCCTTCTGCAGATCTTCTGTTGGCTTACCAGCAGTCTTGGCATCGGCAACGGCAGCCTTGGCCTTGGTCACTTCGCCGCCAAGAGTTGCGTAGGTTGCGCCCTCATACTTCGCTGCCTTCGCGCCCTCAGCAAGGTGCAAAGCAATGAAGTCGTTGGCGTAGCACTCGGCCTTCTTGCCAGTGTCAAGCGCCGTGCCCGCATACTTGTTCAAGCAGGCCGACTTCTTCTCAACGTCGGTCAACGTGTCGGCCGTTTTGAATGAGATCTGCTGTTCTGAGAGTTGCTCATGCACATATGTCTTTGCGAAGTCGGCGTTGTCTTTCATCACAAGACCAAGGATCGCAAGCAGTCCTGCGAGCAGCACTCCACCTACGCCAAAGACAAGATCCAGAGTTCTACGTTTCATTACTTCAGGGCTCCTCTAGGGTTCAAGTTCCGCACTGGTTGGTGCGAACCACTGGCCTCAGAGTAAGGAAGCGCAAACTCGCCAGCTAGGGACCTATGACCCTTCGCCACGGGACATCGGACACCCAAGTTTGGGCCTCTATCAGCGCCTCTCGAGTCGTTCGGTTTGCCTCAATCGCCACGTCGCAAAGTACGTCGGCCGCGCACTGGGCGATACACCGATCGCCGATCGAAAGCATCGCCGGTTCGGCTCGGAACATTGATCGACATCAACGACAGCATGTCATTCAATGTTGCCTTGTTCGCGTTGTTCTGGCGCTGTTGGTGATACTCGAAGTCTGTGGTCATGTGGGCAACGTAGGTCGCTGCGTTGAGCTGCGGCAGGCACGTCTCTACATGTCCGAAGGGACAGATTGATCTCAGGAGACTAGGCATCCAGTTTGCACTGGGCGCTTCCGCCAGGCATGCGGTGGCGATTGCGAGCGACCCACCGATAGACAACCGCTGCGATGTGCGAGATTCCCGGCACAAGCAACATTCGTCCGAGGATGCCCCAGCCACGACCCGAGTCAATGAGCAGACGAGCAATCGCTACGTGCCCCGACGAGATCACACCGTTGCTATCCACCCACTGCACTGCTGTTTGACACTGCTCTGCGGTCAGGCCGAGCGCTTCGATATCGATGCGTTGCCACGCCTTGATTTCGCAACCATGCGCAACTCGACGCTCAGCGAATTGAGCCGAACGGGTACAGAACGCACAATCGCCGTCGAACACGAGTAACGGACTTTTCTGACCGAGGGCAGTTGTCACTCCGTCAGTGTGTACCCGGCCGAAAGCGAAAGCAAGACGAGCGCATCACATCATTCGATCAAACGTTTACCCGACGACGCACGCTGAGCAACACCACGCCTGCACCCACAAGTGTTGCGGCGATCGGCAACAGCGAGTTACTCCCACCGGTTGCCGGCAACGGCGCTTCAGACGCCGTAGCTACAGCCGTTGTTGGTACAGCCGTCGTTGTTGGTACAGCCGTCGTTGTTGGCGCAGCTGAAGTGGTTGGTGCTGGCGCCGTGGTGGTCGTAGTCGCATTGCATGCAACGAGGGTGTACTCACCAAGGACCGACATAGCGACTGAGGACTCCGAGCCAACCACCGTTGCATAGAAGTCGACCCACTCTCTCGCCGTGTATCCAACGCCCCAACCCTCGTCGACTACCGCCGTTGCTGCCTCGCCCGGAGCAAGCACTAAAGAACTGTCAAACTTCCGCAGGATCTTCTGATCTTGATCCATCAAACGAAGGCCATCTACCTCGTAGCCCGAGCCAGAGAAGGTCCACGTGACAATCGTGTCGCTGGTGCCCGGCACGCACAACTGCGTTCCGGTCAAGGTGCCCTGTGCCAATTCAAGCGCCGCCGCAGAGGCATCAGCCGAGTGCCCGACGAGAGAGGTAGCAGCTAACGCCGAAGCGGCAATGGCGAATGCTCCGGCGAATCGGCGAATGCTCGTTCCCTTGGTGCGAGACGAGTTGGATGGGGCAGTTGAAATGTGGTTGCTGAGGGTCATGGGATTCATCCTCGTGATTTGCGTCGCCCTCGTACATGGTGCAACCACCAGACTTCGACACCGTGCTAGCACCACCGCTGGACACAGCGATGCCGAGTTCGTTCGCTCAGAACCAGCGCGACCTCGTGGTGATGCGCAACTCGACCCTCAGCGGCACTGCGGCAAACCCGGAGAAGAGACTCGAGCCATCGGCGGGCCGAAGCTTGATATCGCCATCGAGTACAGCTTGACCGGCGATGAACCTTCCGTGGGTGGCCACGAACGTCTTCGAAAATCTTTGCGGGGTGCCGTCGCACTCCAACCCAGTGTCGGTGTCGGGAAGCTGCTTATCGAGGCCAACAAGGTATCGACCGTCCACGAGTTGCATCGCTGACACGTTCACGAACGCCAAGCCGAAGTCGGGATCGGCGCAGGTAAACGTTCCTGTCACCGTGAGCGCATTGTTCTGTTTGTTAAGCACCGCACGGTTGTCGAAATCGACAGCAAGACGCAGCGAGTCGCTGCTGTCGTAGATCGAACGCGGCGCGCCGAAAGCCCTCAAACGCTTCGTCGCTTGCATCGGATTCGAAACAGAAGTCATGACCCTCAACCCAGTGGTCTTATACAAAACGCTGCTGGGGAAAGCTGGGTCACGATACCTCGTTCATTCGACGATCGTCAACACCATGAAAATTCGTGATTGGAATTCTTCATCTTGAGCGGCCCAGTCCCAGCTCCTCCGGGCCGACAACTACGCTCCGGCGATGAACCTGCCCGAGTTCCGCTTCGAGACGATGACGCCAGCAGAGGTTGCCACCATCACGCAATGGGCGGCCGACGAACAGTGGAACCCCGGCCTGCACGACATCGAGATCGCTCACGCGCTTGATCCCGAAGCATTCATTACATTGCGCCACGGCGATGAGATGGTGGGCAGCGGTTCCAGCTTTTCGTACCACGGTGAGTTCGGGTTTGTCGGCCTGTTCATCATGCGACCCGACCTGCGCGGCCAGGGCATCGGCTCGGCGCTGTGGGATCACCTGATCGCCGTGATGCGCTCTCGCCTGAGACCAGGCGCCTCGATCGGTATCGACGGTGTCTTCAATGTGGTGCCGTTCTACGAAAAGACTGGCTTCTCGTTTGCCTACCGCAACCTTCGCTTCGACGGCGTGGCATCGCCCGCCCCCGACCAAGGCCTCGTGCCCTTCGATCAGAGCCTCTTCGACGAAATCGTCGCTTACGACCAACCCTTCCATGCTGTCGACCGCTCAGAGTTCTTGCGCAGTTGGGTAGGGCATCCGGCGTTTCACACGGCAGCCATTGCTGAACATGGCCACCTCGTAGGCTACGGATCGTTACGCCCGTGCCGCAGCGGTTTCAGGTTTGGCCCGGTTGTCGCCGATCGGCCCGACATTGCCGAACGACTGCTCGTGGGGTTGATGGCCAAGGTCGTCGGACAACCTGTGCAACTCGATGTGCCCGAACCTAACGAAGCAGCTCTTGCTCTTGCGGCCAAGTTCTCAATGACCGAATCGTTCGGCACGGCACGTATGTACAACGGGCCCACGCCTCAGATCGCAGTCGAGCGAACCTACGGCGTCACATCGTTTGAGTTCGGCTGAGCCGGTACGCACGAGAGTCCCTTGTGGAGGAAGACCCGAACGCTACTGTTCCCGCTTTGGGTTGATAGCCCTTCACTGTCCAACGTTGAGGAGCAGTCATGAAGTCTCGCATTCCCGTAATTCCCGCTTCCCTGTTTGGAATCGTGCTCGGCTTGATTGCGCTTGGAGATTGCTGGCGAGCAGCGCACTTCGCATGGGAGACATCAACGGCAATCCCCGACGCAATCATGGTCGCCGCCGAGGCCGTCTGGGTTGTGCTGTTGCTGCTGTTCGCAGCGAAATGGGTGCTGCATCGCGACGCTGCTCGCGCCGAAATTGAGCATCCGGTTCAATCCAGTTTCGTCAGCCTTGTTGCTGTGTCCACACTGCTGATCTCGTACCTGGTCGACGAGAAATCGCATCACGCGGCCGTGGTGATCTTCGCGATCGCGCTTGTGTCCGCGCTCGCTTACGGAGCCAACTTCACCGCACGCCTTCGCCGCGGCGGTCTCGATCCAACCACTCTTACACCAGCGGTGTATCTGCCGACGGTGGCGACAAACCTCGTTGCCTCATTCGCTGCGGCATTCCTCGGCTTCCACTCGCTCGCCGTTTTGCTGTTCGGCGCCGGCCTGCTGTCGTGGTTGATGCTCGAGTCACAGATCGGATTCCGCCTCGCGTTCAACACCTCGCTGCCATCCGCGCAGCGTCCAACAATGGGCATCCTGCTTGCGCCGCCATCGGTTGCTTGCATGGCTTACCTGTTCATTACAGGTGGCCCAAAGGGACCCAAGCCCGACAACGTGGTGCTCGGACTCATCGGTTACGGATTGTTCATCCTGCTTGTGCTCATAAGAGATCTTCGGTGGATGCTCAAGCAACCGTTCAACACGTCGTATTGGGCCTTCAGTTTCGGCATCGGGGCCCTTGCATTCGACATCGTGCTGGCGCGCGCCCGAGGCATGCATGGCTTCTTCGACTGGATGGCCGAGGCGAGTTTGGTGGTGGCCACCCTGGTGATCAGCGCCTTGGCAATCGCCACGATCTGGCAGCTCTTCACTGGCCGTCTGCTCAAGAGTCCCCCGGCAGCCAGATAATCAGCCGCACGACCAATCGGCTCTGGCGGGATCGCACCTAGCATCTGCACAGCATCAGCCATCGCAACAGAGCGAGTAAACACGTAAGAGGTGCTGCCCATGCCGGCAACATTTGAAGCAGAGATCACGCCCGGAATGAGCACTCGACAAGTGGTCGATCTCGCGCAAATAGCTGAGCAAGCTGGCTTCGACCGACTTGGAATCTCCGATGTCGTGTTCTGGCCCGACTGCTTCGTGCTGTTAGCCCTCGTCAGCCAGAAGACCTCAACCATTCAGCTTGGCCCGATGGTGACAAACGCGTACTCACGACACCCCGCCGTGCTGGCAGGCATCATGTCGGCGCTGCAGGATGCGTCCGAAGGTAGGGCGTTCCTCGGTCTTGGCGTTGGCGCTGGACTCGAGCAACTCGACATCCACTACCCACGGCCGGTGCAAACGTTGCGCGAAGCGATCAGCGCAATCAGAGGACTGTTGAACGGCGAAGAGGTCAGCTTCCAAGGAGAAACCATCACCTTGCGGGGCGCTCGCATGGTGGGGCCAACCGCGTCCGTACCAATTTCTCTTGGCACCCGCAGTCCGCAAGTCATGAGGTTGGCTGGCGAACTGGCCGACATCGCTCTCGTCGGAGGTCGCCTCATCAATGAAGACACAACCCATCAATACTTCTCGTGGCTCGCCGAGGGCGCGCAACGCGCTGGCCGCGACGTCGCCAGCATCGAGGTCGCTCCGCGTCTGACCCTGTGCGTCTCTCGCGACGGACACCTCGCTCGCTCAAGCCTGAAACGGTATGTCGCCCACTACGCCCAACTCATCCGGCCGACCGATCTCGTTGAGCGCGATGGCGGCAAGTGGATGGCCGACATCGAAGCAGCCCTGAACCGTTCAGCGGGCTGGTACTTCGATCACGATCGCTACGACGATCCCGAACTCGACCTCTTGGTCGATGATGATCTCGTTCGCCGATTCGCTATTGCGGGAACTCCCGATGAGTGCGCCGAACTCGCCCGCGAGGTCTTGGCACTTGGATTCACGAGCGCCAGCATGAACTTGGCTGCGCCACGACGAGACTCGATGTATCTCGGACTGAGAGAAACGCTCGAGAACTCAGCCGAGGTGTTGTCGATCTTGCGTCAATAACTCATTGGGCCGGTGCGCACACCGACCCGGTTGATGCCACCACGCGAAACGGGGAGGGCCCGATTGGGCCCTCCCCGTTGCACTGGGGCTTTTGAAATGTGTTTGGGCTCAGAGCGCCGAGACGTCGAGACCTGGGGGCAAGATCACAGCATCGATCACGTGGATCACGCCGTTCGATGCTTCCACGTCAGTGGCGATGACCTTCGAGGTTCCGTTCAATGTGACTGCACCGCCGTCGACGGTCACGGTGATGTTTGAACCCTCGACCGAGGCGACATCGCCCGCCTTCACGTCGGCAGCCATGACCTTGCCAGCCACCACGTGGTAGGTAAGGATCTTCACGAGCGTGGCCTTGTTAGCGGGCAAGAGCAGCTTGTCGACAAGGCCGGCTGGCAGCGCGGCGAAGGCGGCGTTATTCGGGGCAAACACCGTGAAGGGGCCTGCACCTTGCAGTGTCTCAACCAGACCCGCTGCCTTCACGGCAGCAACAAGGGTCGAGAAGTCGGGGTTGCCAGCGGCAACAGCGACGATGTCACCGGCGGCGGCCGGCGCCGTGGCGGTGACTGCAGTATCAGCAGAAGCTGGAGCAGAAGTCTCAGCTGGGGCTGGCGTGGAAATCGAATCAATCTTCTTGTCGCTGCCGCACGCCACAAGGGCGAGCGAGGCGACGATCACTACGGCAAGTGCACGTGACTTCAAGGGGGCCTCCTCAGGCTGTGCTGGTTCTTGGATGGCGAACCAGCAGTTAGGTAACCCTAACACTCCCTGAATGCTCTTTAGTGCTAAAAGATGAATCTAGCGCATGACGTATGTCACTCATTCACTGCGCCGCACACTCCACTCCCGCGGGCCGACGAGGTCGAGTCGGGCAAGCACAGCCGGCTTGTCCAGACTGATCCGCAACGCCCGCACGATCAATTCACCCGCCGTCGGATGGGTCGCTGCGGCCCTGATCAGTTGCCGTACAGCGAGCCGGCAGGCAGCGACGCGGGGTCGAACAGGGCGACGAAGTCCTTCTCAGAGGTGGTGACGTAGCGCTCGGGCTTCCACATCGCAACGGCATCAAGCAGTACACCCGACGTACCGCGGGAGTCGGGCCGGAAGTAGGTGAACTGCGGCCAGTGATGGTTGATATCGAGTTCCATGCCAAGTGTGCAGCCGAGCCGAGCGAGCTCATCGCCAAGCGTGTTTGCTCTCACCAATCCCATCGCCAGATACATCAGCTTCCCGTCGGCGCGCTGGCACAATGCGGTGCGGTAGTTGAGGTCGACGTTGTGAAAGTCGTTCCCCCAAAAGGTGCCGGGGTAGTCGGCCATTACGTTCTTGCCGTTGATAACCATCGGAGGAAGGTTCTCGCGCAGCGAGAGCCACGAGCCGTCGTTGGTCATGTCCTTGCCGTAGATACCCAACACCATCCGGCCGTCGTGACGAATACCCACCGTGGCCTGTCCGGCGATGAGTGGCTTTATTTCCTTGCCCTCGGTGAAGTAGCCCCCGTCAATGTGCTTGAACAGGAAGCCGCCGTTGAAGGCCGCCACTAGTGCGCTCTTTGCCGGTGTTGCAACCTTGTCGGCGTTCTGCCATGGTCCGCCACCCGGCAACTTGGTGCCGTTGAACAGCGCGGCGGTAAGCCGTTCCTGGTCGAAGATCGCTGCCGACACCTTCACACTTGGCACGTCGGCCAGTGGGTGGAAATCAGAGGTCCACAGTACGGGGGTGTCGCCGACGGTGTCGACCGCCTTCCACGTGCCCTCGCCCACGATTGGCAGCCCGTCGATGGGGGCTGGTTCGTACGCGCCCGACGATGCAGAGGTGGCAAGTGTCGTCGCGGATGTCCCGCTGGTGGACGGTGGCGCTGTGTCGGCCGAGTTGGCGGTGTCCGCCGTGTTCGACGTGGCGAGCGGCGCCCCGGTGGTAGCTGGTTCGCTCGGCGCCACAACTGCGGCGCTACTGCTACTGCACCCGGCAGCCAAGACAAGGCCCGACAGGCCGACCACTACGAATGCGAAGCTACGTTTCACGTTCACCCTCTTCCAGTCGGGCAGGCTAAAGGATTCGGTGTGGGGTCCGCCTGCACCACAGCGGTTTCCTTGGTAGGAATGCGGTAAGGACGCCTCTGCAGTCGGCGCCCCGTGGTCCGTCACGTGTCGGTGATGTGACCTACGTCGGCGGCTCACGTCGTTATAGCCAGCCTGCGATAAGTTCGGAGCGATGGTTTACCCAAGCTCCAAAGTGATCTGGATCGGCATTGCGCTGAGTCTGACAGCATGCAGCGCCAGCACCGGACCCACCACGAGCCCGTCCACAGCGGCACATGGGGCAAATGACGCTCAAACCTCAGCCCGCGCCGCCTGCGACATCGGCACCCCGATCGCAGCCGGAAAGCGACTCCGGATCAGCTCCACCGTTGCTCCGATCACGTCTATCGTGGCCAACATCGCTGGCGACCGCGCCGACATCGCAGGCCTGGTCCCAGAGGGCACCAACTCTCACACCTTCGAGCCGGCGCCAAGCGTTGCAGCAATCCTCGCCAAGACCGACGTGTTGTTTGCCAACGGGTTGTTGCTCGAGGACCCCACAAAGGACCTCGCTTCGAAGAACCTCCCGAACGGATCCGCCCTGTGCGACTTGGGTACGGCCACCCTTCCCGTCGCCGACTACATCTACGACTTCTCGTTTCCGATCGAGGGCGGCAAGCCGAACCCGCACCTATGGACCAGCCCACCCTTGGCAAAGAAGTACGCCGAGATTGTGAGAGACGTGCTCGTACGCATGGACCCCGCGAACGCCGGCGTGTATCGCAGCAACGCAACTGCGTTCATCGGCCGGATCGACCAACTCGACGCGGCGATGGTCACCGCAACCGCCACGGTGCCTGCGAATCAACGCAAGCTGCTCACGTACCACGACGCCTACGCTTATTTCGCACGGCACTACGGCTGGACCGTGATCGGCGCCATCCAACCCTCGAACTTCGACGAGCCGACGGCGAAAGAGGTAGCCGACCTGATCACGCAAGTGCGCAAGACCGGGGTGCCAGCGATCTTTGGGTCGGAGGTTTTCCCGAGCCCGGTGCTTCGGCAGATCGGTGCCGAGACCAATGTCAAGTACGTCGATGTGCTGCGCGACGACGATCTACCCGGTAAGCCCGGAGATCCGAGCCACTCGTTTCTCGGCTTGATGCAGTTCGACTACATCACGATGGTCGACTCGCTCGGCGGAGATGCTTCGGCGCTGAAGGCACTCAATATCAGCGACGTCAACGTTGACACTGCGGTGTACCCACAATGACGAGCATCGACAATCGCGCAGATGTGCCGGCGGCGGGTCCAGCCCGATCCCTCGTCGAAGTCGACGGCGTGTCGCACAGCTACGGCGGTCCCGCTGTGCTCGATCACATCCATCTCTCGATCGAGGTGGGTTCGTTCCTCGGCATCATCGGGCCCTCCGGCTCTGGCAAGACCACCCTTCTGCGGATCATCCTCGGCAGCCTCATCCCCACAATCGGCACCGTGAAACGAGAGCCAAATCTGCGCGTGGCGTACGTGCCGCAGGTTGAGACCGTGAACTGGAACTTCCCGATCACGGTGAGCGAGGTCGTGCTGATGTCGCGGTCGCCGTCAGTGCGTCGCCCTTGGGCCACAGCGTCCGAACGTAGCGAGGTGTCCGACGTGCTCGAACAGTTAGGGCTCGCAGGCCTTGGCGATCGGCACATTCGCGAACTGTCCGGGGGCCAGCAGCAACGGGTGTTCCTCGCCCGCGCTCTACACCGCAAGCCCGATCTCTTGGTGCTCGACGAGCCGACGTCAGGTGTTGACGTGCGCACCCGTCATGAGGTTGTGCACCTGCTGACCGATCTGCACCGCACCGGCATGGCTGTGGTGCTGACGACGCACGACATCAACGGCCTAGCGACACATCTGCCGAGGATCGCCTGCGTGAACCGCGAGCTCATTGCGCTGGGGAGCCCACGCGATGTACTCACTCCGCAGGTGCTCGAGCGCACCTACGGCGCACCGATGGAAGTACTCGAGCACGGCGGACTCCTGTTGGTCACCGACACCCCGTTGGCATCGTCGTGAACCTTTTCGAGCCGTTCCAATTTGCCTTCTTCCGCAACGGCATCGTCGTGGCGGTGCTCGCAGGAGCTATCTGTGGACTGATCGGCGTATACGTGGTGCTCCGTCAGATGAGCTATATCGGCCACGGTCTATCGCACTCGATCTTCGGAGGCGCCGCGGCGAGCGCTGTGTTGTCGGTGAACTTCTATCTCGGCGCCGGGTTGTGGGGTCTGCTGTCGGCGCTGATGATCGGCCGGGTAGCCCGCCGCGGCAAGATCGGCTCCGATGCGGCGATCGGCGTGATCACCACGGCCTCGTTCGCAATGGGCCTAGCGCTGTCGAACCTTTTTGGCCAAGCAAAGCGATCGATCGACGCCGTGCTGTTCGGCTCGATCCTCGGGGTCGGTGGCTCCGATGTGATCGCTGTTATTGGGGCCGGAGCGTTGTCGGTTGTGGTGATCTATGCCTGCTACCGCCACTTGCTGTTTGCCACGTTCGATCCCGAGGTCGCCAATGTCTCCGGTGTCAACGTGGCCCGAATGGAAGCACTGCTGATGCTGATGCTGGCGATCACGATCCTGTTCACCATGAAGGTGATGGGGGTGCTCCTGATCAGCGCAATGCTCGTCACTCCGGCGGCAACGGCACGAATGATGACGAACTCGTTCGCAAGAATGCTCACGATCGCGCCGATCATCGGAGCCCTGTGCGGCTTCACGGGCATGCTTCTGAGCTACCACATCGACGTGTCGCCTGGAGCCACCATCATCCTTATCGCATCGATCGTGTTCTTGGTGGTTTTCGTGGTGACCGGCAGTCGTGGCCGCCGCAATGTTGCAGGACTTGGCCATCACTAAACGAGTTGTTCCAATGAATTCGCTGGGCTTGATCAAGCCGTAATTCAGCTCGCCGGTACGAGCTCCCAGACTTGACCATCGGGGGTATCGCGCACCTCAACACCTGCAGCGGCGAGACCATCGCGGATCACGTCGGACAGGTCGTATCGCTTGGCGGCGCGCACCTCGAGGCGCGCATTCAGCGCCACATCGATGACCGGTCCAAGGATGGAACGCGGATCAGCGAGGCCCCCAACCGCAGCCTCACCGAGTCGGACGATCATCGAGCGCAACAACGCACGGGCTCGCGTTGCGGCATCACTTTGCAACGTGTCTGTCGACCAACCAACGATCGCCTCGTCGAGATCAAGCACCGCAGACACGGCCCGAGCAGCATCTCGACTCGCCAGCGCTTCGTCAAAAATAGTTCCGAGTCGCTCTGCGTCGCCGGCTAACGACGGTGCCGCTGATGGTTCAGCGAGAGAGCCAGCTGGCTGCGTCGCAACCTCGACCGTAGCGGGAGCAGTGGTCGAGGCAGGCGAGGTCGACCCCCGCGATGAACCCGGGCTCGATGCGGGGCCGGCGCGCAACATATCGATCGGCACTGTCTGGCCCGTGTGGATCTCGGTCGATTTCCCGCCTCGACGCAGGGTGAGTACGCCGAGACCGACGACCGATGCGGTGTCGGCTTCGAGGTCAAGGATCACCCCGGTGTGCTCGTCGAGCCCCAGCACAAACGCGCCATCGGGCAAGAGTTGCTCCATCATCGTCAAGCGGCGCTCTCCGAGGTAGCAGAACCGTGTGTCGTGATGTCCACCTTCGGCGTTGTTGTAGTGAGGGATCACCGCCACCGGCAGACCAATCGGTGACAACAGGTCGAGTCCATCGAGCCAATACGGATCCGCCCCGGACTTGTACACCTCGTATACCGGAACCGTTGCCAGCCCAAGCGTGAGCGCGGCTGCGCTCGAGAACGTAACGGCACCCCCGGTCCGCAGCTTCTCAGCGAGGAGGTCAGGAACCGGGGTACCGGCCCACTGCCGCAGCGCATAGGTGGGGCTGCCCGGGCCGGCGAAGACGAACTGCGCAAGGCGGATGCGGGCGAACGCAGCCTCGCGCTGCAATGTGCTCGCGGTCTCAAGGCGTTGGATGCCAGCGACACCGATCGTTCGGGTGAGACTTGTCTCGAAGTAGGCAACGGTCTTGGCGGAGAGCTCATCGGCGTTTTCCTGAAACCCGAACGGCGTGTCGAGGAACACCGCTGGAACCGCACCTGGCGCGTCGGCCTCGAGGCGCTCAAACACGATGCGATGCGGCTTCACCATTGTCGGTGCCGTCTCGCCACTTCCCATGATTGTCAGTAGGCGGGTCACCGAGCACGTCCTTTGTGGGAGAGGTCAATTAATACTTCGGCCAACTCGACCGGATGCTGCGCGTGGATGTCGTGGTGTGCTGGCGAGAACCATCGCACGTCTCCATCGCTCAGCAAGGCAAGCGCTGCATCGACGGCGGCGCGCTTGTCGTGCGTCCACGCCACGTCGCCGGTGTCGGCGGGAATGAGCAGTGTGGGGACGGCAATTTGGGAATACCGCTGCGACGGGCGGTGTGCGTAGAGCGCCTCGAGAATCAGCATGTGTCGATCGAAGGTCAGCCACGGGGCGATGGTGCCATCAGCTCGGACCTCAAAATTTGCCATCGAACCGGCGATTCCCGTTTCGGGCCAACTCGAGTGGCCCTCGCGAATCCATCGCTCCATCGTGGCGACCGGCGTGCCGATGAGTCGCGGCGGCGCCAGAACTTCGCGGCATTCATCCCATGTGGCGAAACGATCGCCCAATTCAATGAACCCGCCGTCTACAGCAGCGATCGCACCGGCGAGATGCGGATGGGTCGCGCCAAACTCGACGACGACGTTGCCTCCCCAAGACTGGCCCACTACGACGGGCCGAACCCATCCAAGCGATGCGATCAGCGCCACGAGATCAGCAACAACCGTGACAAAATCGTAGCCCTCATCGGGCTTACTCGACCGCCCGTGACCACGTTGATCAACCGCCACAACGGGATGGCCGGCAGCGGCAAGCACTGCGGCGACCCCGTCCCACATTCGGGCGTTCGAGGCGAGACCGTGCACGAGCAGGAACGGGACTTGGGTCCCTTCCATGTTGGTGGCAATGATTCGAAGTTGCACCCCGGCTGCGACCTCGACCATGTGTTCCGATGACGTCACAGCGTTGCTCCTGACCCTGAGGCGACTTCGCGGATTCGGTCGCACAACTCGGCCAGGATGACCACTTCGCTCTGCGGTCGCGGCCATTTCGCCCGCCCGTGTACCGCAGTAGCAAACGCTTCGATCATCGCGAGATAGCTGTTGCCACCCGCGGTTGTTCGGTGTTCAACCCTGCCATCTGTGCGGGTGATCGAAAACGATGTGTCGTGTTTGCCTGGCGTGAACGGTCGATCGACACTGAGGCTGGCGCTGGTACCGCACACGAGCAGCGACTGACGCTCGGCCAGTTCGATCGAGGTGATTACCGAAGCGGTTGCACCGGTCGACCACTCAAGCCAAACGGCTGTGGTGGCATCGACGTTGCCGATAGTGGCGGCCCGCGCTGCGACGTTCGACGGCGGGCCTCCCATCGCAGTTAGCAGCGGCGAGAGGCAATAGATCCCGACATCAAGCAGTGCCCCGCCACCACGCTCGCCCAACCAGCGGTAGTTGTCGCCCGGCGCGAGGCAAAAGGTGAAGGCAGCATCCATGTGGCGGATCTCGCCAAGTTCGCCAGAGCGCAGGCACGCATCGATCGCAGCGCTTCGAGGATGAAACGGGGTCATGAATGCCTCGGCCAGCAATACTCCGGCGGCATCGCACGCCTCAATCATGCTGCGGACTTCGGCTGGCGAAACCCCCATCGGCTTTTCACACAACACGTGTTTGTGCGCTGCCGCGGCGGCCAGCACCCACTCGAGGTGCATGTCGTTCGGGAGCGCGATGTACACAGCGTCAACCAAGGGATCGGCAAGCACGTCGGCGTAGCTGATCGAACCGCTTCGCGAACCTACGCTTCCCAACATGGCGCCTGCGCTGGCGTGGATCGCAGGGATCACTGCTTCGTTGGCGATCCACGATGTGCCACCGAGCACGCCGATCGTGACCGGCCCGACCACCGTGTCAGGCACCCGACACCACTGCCGAGCTTGCCGCCGATAGGTGCGCACGCTCAAGAACATCGACCACGTCGCGCGACTGCTCAGCAGGCACGGGGCTGGGTTCACCGAGCAATAAGTGATCGGCAAGCGCCCGATGGAAGGGCCAGCCAACAGTGCGAACTGGAGGCAGCGTCATCTCGACAATGCCAAAGCCCGGCTCGTATCGGGCAACGCGCAAGCTCGGGGCGACCTCGGCGTGATGCCAACTGGTCGGCACATGGCCGCGGCCAGCGACGAGATCGTCGGTGATCACCGGTCGATAGTCGGCTGCAATCGTGCCTGCGGTTCCCTGAACGAAAAACTTCGGTTTGCGGATGGCGGCGACATCGCTTTGGATAAAGCGCGCTTCACGCCCATCGGCCCAGCGCATCTGCACGTCGATCTGGTCCGAGTTCGTCACGTCGTGCCACACGCGCTTGTGCGACGAGGCTCGCACGGTGTCGGGCGGCCCGCCGAAAATTTGCAGAATCCAATCGATGTGGTGAGAGCCCCAGTCGTACACCGCCCCGCCAGAGAGGGCTTCATCGCTGTGCCACCACCGGCACGGATGCTCGAACGACCCAACGAAGGTCTCAATGGTGAACACGTCGCCGATCATGCCGCCATCGATCGCCCGCCGCAGCGCAAGGTAATCGCCATCCCAGCGGCGACTCTGGTGCACAGTGATGGTTCGACCAACAGCGGCGGCTTCGCTGAGCAGCATGTCGGCGTCGGCCGCGGTGAGGCACATCGGCTTCTCGACGACTACGTGCTTGCCAGCGCGTAACAGCGCCTGAGCAATCGGGGCGTGCAGAACAGGCGGAGTGGCCACAATGACTACGCCAACGTTGTCGTCACTGGCTAACGATTCGAGTTCGGTGTATGCGCTGACATGCGGAAAGTCAACCAACGCAGCTTCACGCCGCTCGGCGTTGGTATCGCAGATGCCAGCAAGATGAAGCCCGTCGGTCTCTGTTGCCGCCAGCCCATGGGTGTAACCCATGCCACCGAACGGGCCATAGCCCACGATTCCCACGCCAATGCTGCCGGTTTCGCTCCCCGCCGGTGCAGTGAGGCGGTCGAGGAACCGGCGGTGTTCGGCGACACCGCGCAGGCGATCGGGTTCGATCGCCGTAACGATCACGCTGCCGTCGGAGGTTTTGCACGCAACGATCGCAGGCACATCGGTGAAGCGAACTCCTGCGGTGGCCACAATCGCAGCCAGCGAGGAATCGATCACGCGGATGCGGGTAAACGCACCCGTCACGGCCGTTTCGCGCGGCATCCGCACAGCTTCCGGACGCAGCGAATCGGGGCGGACGAACCACTCAGCCACCTGCAACGTTTCGCCGCGGGCGATGCCGAGCGAGGCAAGATCGTTGTCGGAGAGGTCGCCGACGTGGACCACACGCGCAGAAGAAAGCATTGGGGAAATCTAACCCGAGTGAGGTCAATTGACCTGTCGGAGCCGGCGATGAATGCGCTGAAATCGCACCCGGGATCTCGGCTGGCGTGCGCTGTGGCTGACTGGCGCAAACCTTACGGCCGTAATCGGTTGCAACCCTTAGCTTGAGCCACCGAAGTCATCGCCCCGTCGGGCTACCAGTAGCATTCCGTTTGAGGCGGAGTTCAGTCGCGCAGGAATGATCAAGGAGCACAGTTCGAATGGCCCAGGACGGCGCATACGCGGTTCAACTTTCTGAGGAGCAACTGCGAGACCGTTACCGCATCGAGCGCGAAAAACGGCTGCGTGAAGACGGAATACACCAATATCTCGAACTCGATGCGGTATTCAAAGACATCGATGCCGACCCGTATGCCGAACCCGGCTTCACCCGGGACTCGATCGCACAAGACGTTGAAGTGGTCATCGTAGGAGGCGGCTTTGGAGGGATGCTCGCGGCCGCGAATTTGCGCAAAGAAGGCGTCGACAGCATCCGCATCATCGACAAGGCCGGCGACTTTGGCGGCACTTGGTACTGGAACCGGTACCCGGGCGCCGCGTGCGACGTGGAGTCGTATTCCTACCTGCCGATGCTCGAAGAAACCGGCTATATGCCTACCGAAAAGTACGCGAAGGCGCCAGAAATCTTTGCGTACTGCCAACTCCTCGCCACAAAGTTTGATCTCTACCGCGCGGCAATGTTCCAAACCGAAGTTGAAGACGCCGTCTGGGACGACGTCGCGCATCGTTGGATTGTCACTACTACGCGCGGCGACCGCCTCACGAGCCGTTTCTTAGTTGTCGCGGGCGGGGTGTTACACAAAGCAAAACTGCCTGGAATTACAGGGATTTCTACGTTCCGCGGCCATAGCTTTCACACCAGTCGTTGGGACTATGCGTATACCGGCGGCGGCCCGCTGCAGCCCATGGACAAGCTCGCCGACAAACGTGTTGGCATCATCGGCACTGGCGCCACCGCAGTGCAGGCGATACCAAAGCTCGCCGAAGCCGCACAGGAACTTTTCGTATTTCAACGCACACCGTCGAGCGTTGGCGTGCGGAACAATCAGACGACCGATCCACAATGGGTTGCATCACTAAAGCCCGGCTGGCAACAAGAACGCATCGACAACTTCACCGCGTTGGTCATTGGCGATCAGCCCGAAGTTGATCTCATCCAAGACGGTTGGGGCGAGATGCTCTTCGTCGACACGCGCGCTCCGGCCGCAACAAAAGAGCGCGAAGCCGAACTCGAACGCATCGATTTCGAAAACATGGAACGCGTGCGGACCCGCATCGCCGACATTGTGCAAGACCCCAAGACCGCAGAATCGTTGAAGCCCTACTACAACCAGCTCTGCAAACGGCTCTGTTTCCACGATGAATACCTGCCGTCGTTTAACCGCCCCAACGTGACGCTCGTCGACACTGACGGCAAAGGTGTGGAAGCCATCACGCCAACGGGCGTTGTGGTCGATGGCGTCGAATACCCCGTCGATTGTCTGATCTACGCATCGGGTTTCGAAGTGATGACGGACTACACGCATCGCTTGGGTTTTGATCCGCGTGGCCACGACGGAGTCGCACTGAGCGAAGCATGGGCCGATGGACCATCCACGCTGTTTGGCGTGCATACCCGAGGGTTCCCGAACTTGCTCATGATCAGCACGGTGCAAGGCGGCCAAGCGGTCAATTTCTTGCATCCGATTAGCGCGACTGCGCGCCACATCGCGAACGTGATCGCCCGCTGCGAGGAACAAAACATCGACATGATTGAGCCAACTGCCGAAGCCGAACGTGAATGGTTCAACATCATCTTGACCAACCTGATGAAGCTCGGTCGCTACAACGAAACGTGTACGCCGGGGTACCTCAACAACGAAGGCGGCGGCGACATGCGCTCCGCGCGTTCCGGCGCCTACATGGGCCGACCTTTCGAATACATCGAGCGTCTCGAACAGTGGCGCGCCGACGGCACATTCGAAGGCCTCGAAGTCACCCGGAGCGTCTGACCCGCGAGCACGGCGTGTTGCGGCAGCTACCCCACAGATCTTGCGATAAGAACCATGGCGGGGCCGGATCGAAAGCGGCGGGTCTGCGCTGGATCCACCCTCAGGTCACGGGCCGACAGGTCGACACTCAACTGTGCGACCCACTCATCATCGGGTACGGCGTCGGGGATAGCCCACGTGTGCAGAAGCACGACCACCACGCCTCCGGGAGCGAGGACGCGAACGCATTCGTCGAGGCCGACAGCCCGGTCTTTCCACAGTTGAATGTTGTTCACACTGACCACGGCATCTTGCGAACGATCTGGCACTGGGAGCAACTCTGCCGCAGCCTGCTCGACCCTCGTGAGGTGCTCGACTCGCGCTCGGCGAGTCCGAGTGCGGGTCCGTTCGACCATCACCGCCGACGGGTCGAGACCGATCACCATTCCGTTCGGCGTGCGACGAGCACCTGCGACCACACCGACACCCGGTCCGCAACCAATCATCACGACATTGGCGTCAGATCTTGGGTTCGCCAGCTCAACGGCTGCGATCTCCATGTCTGCGTTGCCCCGAGCCATAACCGTCGCCATCACCCGGCCGCCCCAGCCATCCCACGGCAGTATTCGATTCAAGATGTCCACGCCAAGATGGTACGAGATCAACCTGGCTCAGGGTCAAGCCACGGGACGCACGCAACCGCAACGACAAATGCAATTGTGGAGCTGAGGGGAATCGAACCCCTGACCCCTTCCATGCCATGGAAGTGCTCTGCCAACTGAGCTACAGCCCCGAATCGGGAAGATGAAGATACCAGCGCGACATGCAAGGTACAAACGCGACAGCGAGAGATTCCTTAGAGCCGACGACGAGACCGAAGCCGAGATCGCACCGGCCCAACGGCCAAACGCATCACCATGGTGACCAGTGCTGCCGACAACAACGTGCGTGCGCTCACCGGCAAACGCGCAAGTAACGGCGCCACAAACAGCGAGGCGAGCAGCGCTACTGGGTACACCCATGCCACGTCAGTGACAATGCGACGCCACAGCGGACGAGCCGGCTCTGACCGCGACGGCAGGTCGAACCATTCCTCAACACCAACGGTGCGGTGCACCCGTTCGCCCGTGACAAACCGATCAGCTTCGGCCAACAGCACTGCACGCTGCGGCGAACGCTCCCACAAGCGCAGTGCCAGGCCGTCGACAAAACGGAACACAATCTGGAACTCGCCGCCGTCTGGACCTGGCGCCAACACGCCGCCGCCAAGGCTGCCCGGGAATGCGTTCGCCCGCTGAACCATCGTCTCAGCCCATTGGCTGAACTCGTGTTCGCGACCGGGCTCCACCATGCGAGAGACCGTCACCGTTACTGGCGCCGGCGCGATGCGCGGCAATTCAGCGGTGTCGAAGGGTCCTGACAGGAGCATATTCATAACAGTGATAGACCATAGCCGACCTATCCCTATCAGCGATCGTGCCGTCGGTCACGGCGCCGCTGCGACCCCGAATCAGCTCGTGGCTTTGGCAGCCAGCGCCGGATCGATCCACTCAACGATCGGCGCATCTCGATACAAACGCTCGATCTCGTAGAACGATCGGGTCTCGTCGCTGAACACGTGCACAACCACATCGCCGTAGTCGATGAGCACCCACTGCTGCTCTCGAGCACCCTCAACACGAAGCGGTGACCGACCCGAAGCCTCACGCACCTTGGCCTCAACCTCGTCGGCCACAGCACGCACCAGACGCCGGTTCGAGGCACTGGTGATCACGAAAAACTCGGTGATGGCCAGAATCGGACCCACCTCGAGCACCAAGGTGTCGGTAGCCATTTTGTCGTCGGCGGCGCGGGCCGCAACGATGGCCAGATCTTCGGAGCTCAGGTCAGCAGTCATATCAGGAAGACACCGTAGCGGCGGATGGGTCGACAACCGTGGTGGCTGTGCCACCGGGGGCAGATCCAGATGCTGAGGCTTCAAGATTTTTCTTCACCTCAGCGAGATAGCTGCGTCCGATAACCACCGTGATATCGACCAGCGGATACACCACAGTTGGCCGACGGAACTCAACCGGACCGTACAGAGCAATGAAGTCTTTCTCCTCAGCCGGCTGCACGTCGTTGAGCGTAAACACGATGGTCTTGTCGGGCACCACTTTCGTGGGCAACGTGGCGATTTCGGAGGAAACCGAAACGACGTTGCTCTGCAGGAAGATCAGCCGGGCAATGATGTCGCGACTCAGCGAGGCACTGGTATAGCCACTGAGGCCAGCGGCGGCCACGTCGGCATCGGTGAGACCGTTCTCGATGCGAAAGCTCAGGTTTGGATTCGGGGCGATCATCGCACCCGGCGCCACTGAGGCCATCACGACCACTACCGACGAGCGATCAAGACTGCCCACGTCAAGATGCTTCGGATTCGCAGCACCCGTGAGTGGCACGGTGTTGAGGTCGTTGTAGACCTGCACCGGCCCTGCCAAGAAATGGGCAAGGAACTCAGTGAAGTTCTTCGGCGCTGCAGCGGTGGGGTTCTCTGCGGCAAGGCCAGGCCCCACTGTGGCTGCGAGCGCTGTCCACACCGAGCGCACGTTGGCGAGGCGCCCCCTCTCGGGCTGGGTGGGATCGGCAGCCGTGAGCACACTTGCTGCCTGCGCCGCCGACAGCGTGGCCGGGCCAGCCGGAAACAACGTTGTTCCGGCGCCCTCTGCATCGGTCTTGACGACTGGATTCGGAAAGGTGACCGGCAGTGACCCGACCGGCCCAAGCAACGCGGCGAGATCGGCCTCGGTAGCGATCGCATTGAAGTTGAGGGTCACACTGCTGAGCGACTCAACATCACCGAGTAGCCCGTCGGCGCCACCCGTTACAAAACTGGCGGCCACCGGCACGTTGACGTCATTCAGGGTCTGCGCCCGCGAAGCATTCGTGGGGAACGACACCAGCGTGCCGCCACGACCTGTTCCGGGGGCCAGAATCATCACAGCCAAGGCAGTGACATCTTGTTGGTCGTTGACCACCGCCAACACAGCCGTTGGGGTTGATGGGAAGGGCACCTCAGGGATCGTGGCGGCCTCGGTGCCAGCCTTTGAGTTGCGCAGCACATCGGCGCCGAAGTAGCCCAGCACCGGAGCAGCGCCCAACACGACCACGCCAGCCATGGCCGCAGCGAGGGTTCGCATACGTCGACGAGAATCCAAGGCCGTCATTGAGCTCCTACATACAGATCACGTTCGCGGATAACCGCCAACACCGGTTCGGTAATCAAATAGTCAAGCGGGCGACTATCGCTGAAACGCGAGCGCAGGTCGGTGCTCGACACGTCGAGGTGCGGCACCTCAACATGATGCCAGTGGAACTGCTCGGGCAGCGTGGCCGACACGCCGGGCCGGTCGACAACGACCAGCGACGACCGGGCCGCAACATCGTGGTAGCGCTCCCACGTGGTGAATCCGGCAGCAGCGTCGAAACCAACAATGGTGAACAGATCGGCGCCCGGGTTCTCATCAGCAAGAATCGCCAGCGTGTTGGCGGTGTAACTGGGCCCGCCAAGGTCGATCTCGATTCGGCCAGCCTCAAGCCCTGGCACGTCGGCTACCGCTGCTTGAACAAGTGCAAAACGGTCCTCAGCAGGCGTGATACGGCGGCTGGATTCCTTTTGCCAGGGCACATTGGCCACCATCAGCACCACCACATCGAGTTGCAAAGCGTGTCGCACATTGACAGCCGTGACAAGGTGTCCGACGTGCGGGGGGTCGAATGTGCCACCGAACAATCCGATACGGGCAGGCACAATCGCCGAGTCTAGAAGAAGTCAGTCGCGAATCTGCGCCAGACCCCCGACTGGGGCGCACGACTCTGACATGACATGACTTGACGAATGGTGTACTCTGTCCTTCCCCCTACATAAGTACTCTTCAAGATCTGCCCAACACCCTCCTTGGACAGCAGATTTCGTTGCGACGTGCCCTTTTTGCGCGTGTTGACGAAGTTTGCCTCGGTGGGTGCGTAGCCCGAGACACACACCCGGTGTGTCGCTTGCCACGCCGCACCGCGGAATGCGAACTCAACCAGAACGGTTAGACAACCTGATATGAACGACTCCATTGGTCTCTACCTCAACGACATCGGCAAAGTTGCCCTCTTGAACGCAGAAGAAGAGCGCGAATTGTCCCGCGCTATCGAGGCCGGCCGTGAGGCAGCTGAGCGTATCGCCAACGGCGAGAAGTCGGCTCAGCACAAAGCTGCCGTCAGCGCCGCCGCCAAGGCAAAGGATCGGTTCATCCGCTCCAACCTCCGTCTCGTGGTGAGCATTGCTCGCCGCTACCCACTGCCCCAGGGCATGGACCTGCTTGACCTCATCCAAGAGGGCAACTTGGGTCTCGAGCACGCCGTCGACAAGTTCGACTGGCGCCGTGGCTTCAAGTTCAGCACCTACGCAACCTTCTGGATCCGTCAGGCCATCGGCCGTGCCCTTGACCAAAAGGCCAGCCTCATTCGCATCCCTGGCGATCGTTCGGCAAGCCTGCGCGCTGCATTGCGTCAGGCCAGCGGCGACGGCGAGACCCTCGACCTCGGCAATGCCGAGTTGCACCGCCTCACCACGCCAGTATCGCTCGATAAGACCATCGGCGACGACGGCGACGCCACCCTGGGCGATCTCATGGCCAACGGCGACGGCACCCCCGAAGACGCCGTGATGGCAATGGTCGACAGCGATCTGCTTGACGAGTTGCTCGGAACCCTTGACAAGCGTGCTCGTTACGCCGTCGAAGCCCGTTTCGGCCTGCTCGACGGCGAGCGCAAGAGCTTCCGCGAAGTTGGCGAAAACCTCGGTGTCACTGCCGAAGCGGCTCGCCGCCTCGTGAGCCGTGCTGTCGCTGGTCTTCGCGAAGACGCAGTTCGCATCCTCGCAGCCTGATTTCATCATGGCCAAGACGTGGACACCTTCTTCTTGGCAGTCATTTCCGGCAGCACAGCAGCCTGAATGGCCCGACGACGCGCTGCTCCAAGGCGCGCTCAAGCAAATCTCGAGCTATCCCCCACTGGTATTCGCTGGTGAGGCTCGCAGTTTGCAGACTGCGCTTGGCCACGTGGCCGCCGGCAACGCATTTTTACTGCAAGCCGGCGACTGCGCCGAGAGCTTCGACGACTTCTCTGCGGTAAACATCCGCGAGAAGTTGCGGGTCATCTTGCAGATGGCCGTGGTGCTCACCTATTCGCTCGGCGTGCCCGTGGTCAAGGTGGGCCGCATGGCGGGTCAGTTCGCCAAGCCTCGCTCGTCACCATTTGAGCGAGTCGGCGATGTAGACCTGCCCAGCTTTCGTGGTCACATTGTCAATTCTGAGCACCCATCGGCCGAAGCCCGTCGCCCCGACCCTGCTCGTTTGGTACAGGCATACAACCAAAGCGCCTCAACGCTGAACCTCGTCCGCGCTTTCGTCAAAGGTGGCTTTGCCGACCTCAACCGAGTGCACGCATGGACCCAAGAGTTCGTGGCCAGCAGCCCCGAGGGCCAAAAGTATGACCAGTTGGCCAGCGAGATCGATCGGGCGCTGCGTTTCATGCGTGCCTGCGGGGTAGACACCGAGTCGAACAGCCAGTTACATCAGGTGGACTTTTATACCAGCCACGAGGCATTGCTGCTTGGCTACGAAGAAGCGCTCACTCGGCAAGACTCACTGACCGGCGCTTGGTACGACTGTTCGGCACACATGCTCTGGATTGGTGAGCGCACCCGGCAACTCGACGGAGCCCACATCGAGTTCCTTCGTGGCGTCGGCAACCCAATCGGCTGCAAGATTGGGCCAACAACCGACGCCGATTTCGTGCTCGAACTGTGTCAGGCGCTCAACCCGTCACGCATTCCTGGCCGCATCACCCTGATTACACGCATGGGCGCCAACCAGGTTGAAGACAAATTGCGACCCCTGCTCCGCGCTGTTCGCGACGCCGATCACCCCGTGGTTTGGGCCTGCGATCCAATGCACGCCAACACGTACACCGCTGCGAGTGGCCGCAAGACTCGCGACTTCGATCAGGTATGCGCCGAAATTGGCGGCTTTGTGCGAGCGCACGCTGCCGAAGGCACATGGCCCGGCGGCATCCATGTTGAACTCACTGGCGACGATGTCACCGAATGCATTGGTGGCGCCGACAACATTCTCGACTCGCAGCTCGACGACCGGTATCAGACCGTGTGCGATCCCCGCCTTAATGGCCGCCAGAGCCTCGATCTGGCCTTCCGCACTGCTGGCTTGATCAGCAGCAGCGGTCTCGCCTGAGCGCTGCTGTGGGGCCGCTGTCACTCATCGACAGTTGGCCAGTGAACCACGCGGCTGCGGCCACGGTTCGCTTCGACGGCTCAATTGCTGTGCATGGCGACGCAACCCACCTCTTTCGGTTGGCGTCGCTCGCCAAAGTGGTAAGCGTTTGGGCGATGTTGGTGGCCGTAGAGGAAGGCTCGCTGAGCCTCGAATCACCGGCGGGCCAACCCGGCTGCACCATGCGCCATCTGCTGAGCCATGCGGGCGGATATGCCTTCGATGGTGTGGACCCAATTACCCCACCCGGACGCAACCGCATCTACTCGAACACCGGTATCGAGCTCGCCGCCGACACACTGGGCGAAGCCACGGGTATGCCATTCGGCGACTATCTCAGCGAAGCGATATTGCAGCCACTCGGCATGGCCGACACGCAGCTGCACGGCTCCCCCGCCTACGGCATCTGGAGCACGGTGAACGACATGGTGCGGTTCATCACCGAGATGATGCACCCCACGTTGCTGGCAGCGTCCACCGTGCAGCAGGCAACAACGCCCCAATTCGCCGAACTCGCTGGCGTGGTGCCAGGCGTCGGCAGCTTTCGGCCGTGCCCATGGGGCCTTGGCGTTGAGATCCACGGCGCTAAGTCGCCGCACTGGATGGGGTCGGCCAATAGCGCCGCAACCTTTGGTCACTTCGGCGGCGCAGGCACCATGATGTGGGTCGACCCAGCGGCTGGTATTGGCGTGGTTGCGTTGACCGACCGGCCGTTCGACGAGTGGCGCACCGAAGCACTGAGATTGTGGCCCGAGTTCAGCAACGCCGTGATTGCGTCAGCGAGCGCTTGGCCCTAGGCGCCGATGGTGGGCGGCCGACACGAATACGGCGGGGTCCATGGTCCACGACCACACGACACCCACAGATCGCTTGCGGCATCGGCGCAGTTATGCATTGACCTGCGCACCTTGGCCGGAGTCCAGCCGTGCCGTCCGAGCTCGCCAGTGGGCGCAAAAGTTCCCGACAGCACGTTGAGCTGAAATGCACAGTGTGAGTCATCGCGAGTGCGTTCGTTGACGGTGACCGTGTTGTACGTACAACCGGTTTCGCGTGACGCGATATACACGGCCCACTGCTGCGTGGCTTCATCGGCCCCATCACGTGCGAACTGGTTGGCGATGATGTTGGCGTAGCGCAACGAGCACGCCGGGCGACCGCTGAAAAATGGAACACCGTCGCTGTTCAGACTCCATTGAGGCTGACGTTGCGACGGTGCAGGCCATGGACCGGCCGGCACTGGCTCGTTGTCACCCGAGAGCGACAGCGAGCCAGGCGGCCCGAACATGAAGTTTGGAAAGAGACAGCAGAAAGCGACAACTACAACAAAGAGTCGCTGACGGCGGGTTCTTCGATTGGTCAGCTGAGGCGCTCGATGATCATTGCCATGCCCTGGCCGCCACCGACGCACATTGTCTCAAGACCAAAGGTCTTGTCGGCGGTCTGCAGGCCGTGGATGAGGGTGGTCATGATGCGAGCACCGGTCATGCCGAATGGGTGACCGAGGGCGATTGCGCCACCGTTCACGTTGAGCTTTTCCATGGGGATGCCGAGTTCACGGGCCGAAGGAAGAACCTGAGCAGCGAAGGCTTCGTTGATCTCGGCGAGGTCGATGTCGTTGATGGTCATACCGGCACGCTTGAGCGCCTGACGAACAGCGTCGACTGGGCCGAGGCCCATGATCTCTGGGTTGAGGCCCGACACACCCGAGGCAACGATGCGAGCGAGTGGCGTGAGACCCAACGCCTTGGCCTTGTCGAGGCTCATCACCATGACCGCAGCGGCGCCGTCGTTGAGAGGGCAAGCGTTGCCCGCTGTGATCTCGCCGTCGGGACGGAACGCTGGCTTGAGGCCAGCGAGGCCCTCGAGGGTGGTACCTGCACGTGGGCAGTCGTCGGTAGAAACCACGGTGCCGTCAGCAAGCGTGAGCGGGGTGATTTCCTGCTCGAACCAACCGTTGGCCACGTTGGCGCTGGCGAGGTCTTGCGAGCGCTTGGCGAATTCGTCCATGTCGGCGCGGCTGACGCCGGTGACTTCGCGCACGTTCTCGGCTGTCTGACCCATCGCGATGTAGGCATCGGGCAAACCGGCCTGCGGGGTCCATGTGGGCTGGCCGCCGGCCGAACGCTCGCGGGTGCGCTCGCCTGGAGTCTTGAAGATTGGGTTCGGAGCGGTGTCGCTGGCGCCGAACTGGTAACGGCTCACGGCTTCGACGCCGGCCGAGATGAAGCAATCGCCTTCGCCCGACTTGATCGCGTGAGCGGCCATGCGGATGGTCTGCAGGCTCGATGAGCAGTAACGGTTCACCGTGACGCCAGGAACGTTGTCGAGGCCGGCGAGGATGGCGACCATACGGCCGATGTTGAATCCGGCTTCGCCTGCTGGCTGGCCGACACCCATGATGAGGTCTTCGACATCGCTGGCCTGCACCGAGGGGACCTTGGCCATGAGCGCACGGACGATCTGGGCCGACATTTCGTCGGGGCGCAACGAGGTGAGCGAGCCCTTGTTGGCACGGCCAATCGGGCTGCGAGCGGTTGCGACGATTACTGCTTCAGGCATGGTTCCCCCTGGGGACGTGTAACAACAAGATAATGACGAGTCGTGAGCCTAGCGACAGGCCCGCACGATCTACGAATGAGCGCGATTTCTAGCGAGTGTCGACCACTCGAAACACTTCGGCCGAACGCCCCTCGGCGAGCCCGTATCGCTGACCAGCTGCGAGCAAGAACCCGCGAACGCGCTGCTCGGTTGCGGCGGGATCTTGATGTTGGGTCTTGTGGTGAAGCAACGCCCGAATCTTGCGCTCGACATTGTCGGTCACGTCTTCGACGTGCAACTCTTCGGCCGGATTGACCGGAATACCCATCACCCACATCTCAGACACAGCCCATGGCTCGAGGCCCTCGGCGAGCAACTCGGGATAGGCGAACGGGTTGCGAGCATCGGGATAGATCGCCGCGATCGAGGCCTGCCCGGCAGCGAGATGATCGGGATGGCTCGCATAGAGGCGAGCCAGATTGAGCTCAGGTGATTGCACGAGCACACGCTGCGGACGCACCTCGCGGATCACCCGCGAAAGCGCACACCGCAGCTGCAAGTTGTATTCGACACGGCCATCGGCCATGCCCAGAAAGATGAGTGATTCGACACCTACCTCTTTGCCCGCTCGGCGTTGCTCTTCGCGACGCATCAACGCCATCTGCGGACGGGCAATGGTCTGATCGAACCCGCCAGCATCGCCATCGGTGACGAGGCAGTAGGTGACCTCGATGCCCGCATCGGTCATATTCGCCACGGCGCCAGCAGCGCCGAAGTCGACATCGTCAGGGTGGGCGGTGATCACCAGCGCCCGTTGTACCTCGTGTGCTTCCAACATGCCCTGAAGACTACGGCCGACTAGATTGCCGTCATGACTTTGCCCACCGTTGCTGCGGATTCCTTCGACCTCTCTGACCCACTGTTTTGGGTTGCACCCCGCGATTACCGCGAGGCCGCCTTCAAGTCGCTGCGCGACGCGCCAGGCTTGCCGTTCTTCGCCGAGCGCGAAATCCCCGACGTTCCGTTTCCCGTTGGTCCCGGTTATTACGCGTTGACCCGCCACGAAGATGTGTGGGCCGCCAGCCGCAACGCTCAGTTGTTCTGCAGCGGCAAGGGCAGCAACATCGGCGACCTTCCCCAAGAGATGAACGAGTTCTTCGGCTCGATGATCAACATGGACGACCCGAAGCACTTCCGTCTTCGCAACATTGTTTCGAAGGGCTTCACGCCCAAAGAGATCGGTCGTGTTGAGGACTACGTGAAGATCAAGGCCAAGGCAATTGTCGACAGCCTTCTTGAGCGGTTCCCCGACGGCGAGTGCGACTTCGTCGAAGAGATTGCTGCTCCCCTGCCGCTGAAGATCATCTGCGAGATGATGGGCATCCCCGAAGAAGACGAACAGCAAATCTTCTCGTGGACCAACGTGATCCTTGGTGCGGGTGACCCAGAGTTCGGCGGCACGCTCGACGCGCTGATGACCACTGCGCTCGAAATGTTTATGTATGCGCAGGCACTTGGCGAGAGCCGTCTGGCCAATCCCAAAGAGGACATGACCAGCGCGATGATGCACGCCGAGGTCGATGGCGAGCGCCTGTCACCGCAAGAGTTCGGCAGCTTCTTCATCTTGCTCGTAGTGGCCGGTAACGAAACCACTCGCAACGCAATCAGCCACGGCATGCGTGCGCTGACCCAGCATCCCGATCAGCGCGCACTGTGGTTCAACGACTTCGAGGCCAACACCAAGACCGCTGTTGAAGAGATCGTTCGTTGGGCAACTCCGGTGATCCACTTCCGTCGTACCGTCACCGAAGACACCGAGTTGTCGGGTGTGAACCTGAAGGCCGGCGACAAAGTAGTGCTTTGGTACAACTCGGCCAACCGCGACGAGCGCGCCTTCAAAGATCCATACACCTTCGATCTGCAGCGTCCAACCCTGCCCGCTCAGGCCGGCTTCGGCGCCGGTGGACCCCACTTCTGTCTGGGCGCAAACTTGGCCCGTCGCGAGATCAGCGTGATGTTCGAAGAGATTCGCAACCGCTTGCCAAACATGCAAATCATCGACGAGCCCGAGATGCTGCAGAGCGCCTTCATCAACGGCATCAAGCGCATGCGGTGCAGCTGGAAGTGATGTGGCGTTGGGCTGCGGGTCAGCCCAACTCGCCGCTGGCGTAATGCCTGCGGCACAGCAACTCGTAACGCACCACGTCGCCAAACAGCACCGGCTCGCCCTCGTCGGCGGTATCACCCACCACAACGGTCTCGCCTTCGTACACCAGGTGGCCGTTGACGAGCCGAGCGTTGTGTGTTGCACGGCGCCCACACCAACAGCGCGCCTCAACCTGTAACGCAACGCGTTCGTCGGCAACCTCGAGCAAGCGCTTGGTGCCTTCGAAGAGCAGACCGCGAAAGTCGGTAATGAGACCGAACGCAAACACATCGACATCGAGTTCGTCGACCGTGCGGGCGAGCTGATCGCACTGCTCAATCGAATAGAACTGCGCTTCATCGCACACGATGAACGACAACCCGTCGGTGGCTTGCGCCAAGGCGAAGATGTCGAGTTCGGGATGCACCTCGATTGCGGGCGCAGAGACCCCGAGGCGGCTCGTGATTTGGGATCCGTCTCGGTCGAGTTTGGTGAGCAACAAGCCACTGAGATGGCGGGATTCAAGGTTGTGGTGAATCTGTAATGCGAGGGTGCTCTTGCCGCATCCCATCGTGCCGAAACTGAAACGCAACGTAGCCATGTTGTCGCAACCGTAGTCGGTGAGCGCTTACACGCGCCCTGCCGCGATTGCGGCTTCCTCAGCCGCTGTGAGTTGTTCGTCGACGATCGCTAATCCGCCCACCCAGAAGTTGGGGTCGGCGAGATCGCAGTCGACGATGCGCGCGAGTTCTTGAGGACTCATGGAGCCGCCAGCGCGAAGCATGTCGAGATACTGCGGCACGAAGCCTTCGCCAACCTGCTCGTAGCGGCGGTACACGCTGAGCGCAAGCAGTTGCCCATAGGCATAGGCGTACACATAGCCAGGCGTGTGGATGAAGTGCGGTATGTAGCTCCACCAATTGCGGTAGCCCTCGGTGATGTCAACGCTTGGCCCGAGCATGTCGGTTTGCGTCTGCGCCCACAGTTCGTTGATGGCCTCAATCGCAAGCTCGCCTTGGCTACGTCGGGCTGTGTGCACGGCGTGTTCGAAACGGTTCATTGCGATCTGGCGGAACACCGTGGCGATCGAGTCTTCAAGCGTGGCCGCCAACAATGCGAGACGCTCGTTGGGATCGGTGAGCATGCCGAGCAGACGCTTGCTAGTAACTGTCTCGCCGAACACCGACGCCGTCTCGGCGAGCGTGAGCGGCGTGCTCATCTGGAACACGCCTTGCTCACGCGCGAGATAGCCATGCACGCCGTGCCCGAGTTCGTGAGCGAGTGTGGCGACATCGCGGGTGCGGCCGGTCCAGTTGAGCAACACATAGGGGTGATGCGACGGCACGGTGTACGAACAAAACGCGCCGGGTCGCTTGCCCGCGCGGTTGGGCGCGTCGATCCAGTTTTCACGCAAGAACCGCTGGACGATCGAAGCAAGCTCGCCACTGAACGACGAGTACGCGTCGGTGACAACTTCGGTGGCTACCGACCACGGCACTTGGCTCTCGGCGGTGGCTACCGAAGCAGATCGGTCGTAGTCGGCGATTGTGTTGAGCCCGAGGATCTTTGCCTTCAGCGCATACCAGCGGTGCGGAATGTCGTAGCGACCCACCACTGCGTCGACCAAGGCCTGCACGCTGTCGTCGCTGGCGTCGTTGGCCAAATTGCGGCTGCTCACCCACGTGGGGAAATTGCGCAGGCGGTCGTCGACGGCTTTGTCGTTGAGCAATGTGTTGAACACAAAGGTGCGCGTACGCATGCCGGGCTCGAGGCCAGCGTTGACGGCTGCGTGAGCGCGTTGGCGCACTGCGCGATCAGGGTGCTGCAACATTGCTAGGCCCTGCAACAGTGGCGCCATCGTGGTGGTGCCATCGGGCTGCTCGAGGGTGATCTCCATCGAGGCACTGAGTTCGTCGAACAGCCGCCCCCACGCGCTCTCGCCGGTGACCGTCTTTTCGGCGAGAATCTTTTCTTCGGGTTCGCTGAGTAGGTGCGGACGGTAACGGCGGGCCGAGCGCAGGTGATGACGGATGAAGTCGAGCGCTGGATCGGGCGTATCGATAATTGCATCGACGTGCTCGTCGGATGCGCTGGCCCATTCGAGTTCGATGAACAGCAGCTGGGTGTTGATCGCTGTGGCGCGCTGCTGCACATGCGCAACGCGTGCGCCATTGGCGGGGTCAACGGTGTCGCCAGCAAACATCAAACTCGCGTAGCTACCTGCGCGGCCAAGCAGCTCGATGAGTTCGGCATACCGGCGATGAAACGCGCTGAGCTCCGTGGCGTTCATTAATGCGATGCGGTCACGTCCGCTGCTGACCAGTTCGGCGCAGATCGCATCGGCAGCATCAATCAGCGCATCGACATTGGGAGCACCGTTCAGTAGCGGCGGGAGATCCCATGCAACACCGTTGGCTGCAAGGTCATCTGGGTCGTGAGAGCGCACAGCGCCGATGGGAGACGTCATCGCATGAGACTAGGCGCGGCACGCAGATGGCCGCACCAACGGGGACTGCTCAACCCACCGGCGTCATCTGAATGAACTGCTCGATGAGCGCCACGACCGCCTCGGGTGCATCTTCCTGCAAGAAGTGACCCACACCGGGCAACGTGACCACCGGACCCTTGGGCCACGTGTCGCGGAACATGCCGACCGCGAAGTCGGTGGGCACGGCGCGGTCTTCTTCGCCGTGGATGTACATCGCTGGCTTTGCGGCGAGCGCCGCGAGGTTCGAGAGGTTTTCGAGGATGACCATCGTTGCCGCGTCGCTCGCGATGTGCTGCGGGAATGCAATTGCGCCCTTGCATTCGGCGGGGGTCGGGAATGGTGATGCGTAGGCGCGAATCCAGGTCTCGTTGACCACTGCAGTGCGCTCGAAACCAATGCGCTTGAGTACCGACAGAATCGTCGCGCCGAGGTTCGACAACGTGGCAGCGGCCTCGTCGGTATGTACCCATTTGAACCACGGATAATCGGCAACGGTGGGCACTCCGGCGGGTGGCCGACCCGGCACGCCAGTGTTCATGAAGCACATCCGCGAGATCAGCTCGGGATGACGAAGCGAGAGCCCAGCGGCGATTGGCCCGCCCCAATCCTGAGCAACAATCGTGATGTTGTTGAGGCCGAGGTGAGTGACCAATGAGTCGAGATTGTCGACGTGATCGCGGATTGAGTAGTCGCGGTCTTGGGGTGTGGCGCTCTTGCCGAAACCCATGTGATCGGGCACGATCACGCGTCCATACTTGGTGAGCTTGGGAATGAAATTGCGGTACAGGTAGCCCCACGTGGGCTCGCCGTGCAAGCACAAAATGGTGTCGCCAGCGCCTTCGTCTACGTAGTGCATCGGGAAGCCGTTGCCCTCGTAAAAGTGCGCGGCGAATGGCCACGTGCCATCGAATGTTTCGGATGCCTCGATCATCGCGACAGCCTCGCACAGGCGGTAATTGCCGCTCTCATTCCGATGTGCGCCTGTCAGACTGATGCGATGTCAACATTCATAGAACTCAGCCACGACGTGCACGACGGGATGGTCACGTATCCGGGCTTGCCCGCCCCGCGCCTTGGCTCTGTGCTCTCGCGCGAACAGAGCCGCGGACGATACGCCGAAGGCATCGAATTTGATATCGGATCAATCGATATGTGCGCGAACACTGGCACCTACCTCGATACGCCATTTCACCGTTACCCCGACGGACATGATCTCGCCGGACTCACGCTTGAGCGCTGCGCCGACCTGCGCGCCGTAGTGGTGCGGGCCGCCGCGACTGGCGCAGTACAGGTACCGGCCGAGGTGTTGACCACCCTGCGCGGCGCAGCGCTGTTGGTGCACACGGCTTGGGACCAGCACTGGGGAACGCCCGAGTACTTCAGCTCCGAGCACGCGTTTCTCGACGAGGCCACGGTGCGCTCGCTGATCGATGCCGGTGTTGCCCTTGTTGGCATCGATTCGCTGAACATCGATTCCACAGCGGGCAGCGATCGTCCGGCACACAGCCTGTTGCTTGCTGCGGGCATCCCCATTGTCGAGCACCTCACGAATCTGCAGTCGGTGCCAAGTCACGGAGCCACCTTCACAGCTACCCCAGTGAAGGTGGCTGGCATGGGCACATTCCCGGTACGTGCATTTGCAACTATCCCCAAAAGGCCGGCCGTGTGCGAGGTGGTGTTCGACTGCGCCGACGTTGCGCTGCTCGCCAACTTCTGGGCCAACGTTCTCGGCGCAGACGACGCACAGATTCGCTCTGACGATTGGGCCATCGTTCGCGATCCTGCACCTGGCGGAGTCACCGTGGCATTTCAACGGGTGCCCGAGGGCAAGGTGGCGAAGAACCGCGTGCACCTCGACATCTGGTCAACCGACATTGAGGGCGATACGGCGCGACTCGTTGCGCTCGGCGCCACTGCCGTCGGCGTCATCATGAGCGACGAGGCCGGCTCATTTCAGATCTTGCTCGACCCAGAGCAGAACGAGTTTTGCCTCGTAAGCGACTGAGTCACAAACGAGGTTGCGCGCTAGTTCTGTGAGCGCGGTTGGGTGCCAGCGTCGCCACTTCCCTACCATGAGCACGACGTCACCCGCGGGGTGCGAACAAGCGAGGCAACCAATGTTCGAATGGAACGAAGAGCAGCAGATGATCCGCGATGCCGTGCGGCGATTCGTCGACGACGAAGTGCGTCCACACGTGGAAGAGCTTGAGCACGGCGACCTCGCGCCGTACGACATCCTGCGCAAGTTGTTCGCGACATTCGGCATGGACTCAATGGCCCGCGATCGTTTCGCCAAGCAGATTGCCCGAGAGAAGTCGGTGGCCGAGATGGTCGCCCGCGGTGAAACACCACCTCCCCATGTCGAGCGTTCGGGCGGCGATGGCGGCGGCGCGGCGATGTCGCTGATCCCCATTATCGAGTTGTGCCGTGTCTGTCCCGGCATGGTCACCGCGATGGGCGTAAGCATGGGCCTCACGTCGGCAGCGATCATGTCGAAGGGCACCATCGCCCAAAAAGAGCGCTGGGCTCTCGATCTGCTCACGATGGACAAAGTGGGCTCGTGGGCCATCACCGAGCCCGGCTCCGGATCTGATGCGTTCGGCTCAATGCGCGCCACCGCTCGGCGCGATGGCGACGACTACATCCTCAATGGATCAAAGACCTTCATCACCAACGGGCCATACGCCGACATCACCGTGTTCATCTGCAAGCTCGATGATGGAGGGCCAGTCGAGAATCGCAAGGTGGTCAGCTTTGTGCTCGACCGCGGCATTCCTGGCTTCGAGCAATCGAAGCGTCTTCGCAAGATGGGAATGCATTCATCGCCAACCGGCCAACTATTCCTCGACGACGTTCGTGTTGGTCGCGATCGCCTCATTGGCGAGACCGAAGATCAGCCAGCGGGCGGCCGTGAAGGCGCCAAGGCAACCTTCCAGCAAGAGCGTTCGGGCGTGGCCGCGATGGCTCTGGGCATCATCGAAGAGTGCTTGCAGCTCAGCGTTGCCTACGCCAAAGATCGCGTGCAGTTCGGCAAGCGAATCGGTGAGTTCCAGCTGATTCAAGACAAGCTGGCGCGTATGGAAGTGGCTCGCATCAACGTGCAGAACCTTGTGTTCCGCACGATCGAGATGGGCGCTGCTGGCAAGACGATGTCATTGGCCGAAGCGTCAGCGATGAAGCTGTACTCAGCACGCGCCGCAACCGAAGTAGCCCTCGAGGCAGTGCAAGTGTTCGGCGGCAACGGCTACATGTCGGAGTTCAGGGTCGAGCAGCTGGCCCGCGATGCCAAGGTGTTGCAGATCTATGCCGGCACCGACGAGATCCAGATCACGCACATCGCTCGCGAGTTGCTGCGCGCGTAAACAACCGGCGGTTGCGCCCCTACGAGGACATTGATCAGAACGGGTCGCGTGGTGCGCGCGCAAAGATCTCGCGAACCATGGGTTCGAAATGCTCAAGCGGCTCGTGCTTGTACGCGGGGTCGAAACAGTTTTGATCCCACTCGGCACAAAACCTGACGGTGGCTTCGTAGTACGGATGATCGATGTAACGGTCGCGCTCGTTGCGATCGCGGCCGTAATGCGGAAGCCAGTAGTAGCCCTGAAACAGGCCGTGCTGATTCACGATCCACCAGTTCTGCTCGGTGACATATGGCCGAATGAGCGCCGCAGCAACCTGCGAATGGTTGGCCGTACCGATGACGTCGCCGATGTCGTGAAGCAGCGCACACACAACAGTCTCGGTGTCTGCACCATCGCGCTCGGCTCGAGTGGCCGACTGCAGCACATGATCGAGCCGCGAGACTTGGTAGGGCGATGGGCCTTCCATCTGGCGCAACCAATCCATGATGCGATCGGCTTGCGTGTCGATCTGTTCTTTCTCGTGCTCGAACACCAACTCGTAATCGGCAAGCGTGCCGTCGGCCATCGTGGTGAACGCAACCTTGCGATCGTCGAAGTGGCTCATCAGTGAACCATCGCATTCGTCGCTTGTCCGGTGAGCAGAGCCAGGTTGGCAGAGAAGTCATCAACGTCGAAATACACATCTTGGAGATGACGAGGACCATTGGGCTGATACTCGTGACGGCCATGCATCACCCGGTAGCCGTTCACGAACAGCATGTCGCCTGCCTTCAAGCGGAACGAAACGAAGTTGGCTGGATCGGTGGCGATTGAGCCGAGCAAGCGATATGCGCGGTACCACTCTTCGAGATCGGGATGATCGAACGGCAACGGTTGACGAAGCTGGTTCGAGAACCGTAGGTGGGTGAACCGACCGGCGGCATCCATCGCTACCAGTGGGGCGCGGGTGAAGCCATCGGCCGTTTCAGAATACTGACGGAAACCAACCGAGACCCGAGCGAGCACGTCGACCGCGCGGGGGTCAACAGCGCGCAACTGTTCGAGCACGCTGAATCCGTCGACGACAAAACTTTCGCCACCATCGGCGTCGTTCACGAGCATCGCCAGCACTTGGCCGCTTGGTGGATGGGTGCGCTGGGCGTTGTCGTTGTGTGGAGGCAGACCCTCGGCCGTATACGCAATGTTGTAGCCCGTGGGGTCGAGCTTCACGTCGAAGATGAAACCCAACTGAGAATCGACCAACGCCACATTGATTGCCTTCGCGAATCCGATGACTGCGCCCGGTTCGGTTGGCGAGTTCGAGATGATGACAACCCCATCGCGCTGGAAGGTTGCGAACATCGCTTGACGCTGAGACATATCGGCAAGCACGGTGTCGTGATCGAACCACCCGAGGTCGTCGCCGTTGCGCCACAGTCGGGCGTTGTACGAGTTGCGGTGCATGGCTCGGTTGAAGCCATCGAATGCTGCGCGCGAGTAGACCGACGAGTGACCATCGCTCCACTCGATAACGAGTTGGCCGTCGACGATGGCAGCCGAATGTGACTCGGCTGGTCCGCTGGCGCTCCATGGCTGCCAACGGCGTTCGTCGGTCTGCACGATGCGACATGAAGCGCATGGACAGTTGTCGCGCAGCCAATCGGCAACCAAGGTGGCGGTGCCATCGACGCACTGCAGTTCGAGGCCCGATGGTTGCCACGACGCAGCCACAAATGCTCCAGCGGGAAGCGACTTCCCGGAGGAGCCCATGGCGATCTCATTGGGCGTGCTCATGCAACATTCCTTTCACAAATCAACCTCTGTACTTTGCCATACCCCGCAAGGGCCACCAACGATTGCGCTCAGTCGCAGCGCTCGAATCGGGTCACACGATAGATCGCCGCGTTCGAATCCTCGTGAGGAGCTCGCACCAGCGTGTAGGGATGAACGAATCGAGCATCGAACTGAGCAAGCAACCGTTGCTGAAGCACCTCTTCGCCAACGGTTTGCCAGGCAGCCATCGATTCCCACACGAACACGATCGTGACCTCACCCGGGCGTGAATTGTCGAGCCAGACCTCTTTTGACATAAACAGAATGCGGCTCAGACCATCTGCGAACGCCTCGCCCAGCGTCCACACTTCGTGATCGATGCGGATGAACTCGTCGACATGCTCGGGGGCCATCTCGAACACGAGGATCTCGATCGGCAACTTCTCGTTGGCCGTGTACACGTAACGGTTCGCTTCGGACACGCCTGCACGTTACGGGCTGCAACCCCACGTCGCCCACCCCAGAGCCCGTCGTCCGCGCACGTCGCCCACCCCATTTGCATGGGGGCGATTTGGGATGGTTAGGGGTGGGCGGGGACGTCGGTGGGCGCATCGAATGGTCGAGCGCCCACTTGATACTTGGTCACCGACGATGAGCCCATCATGAGCTCAGCAATCACGGCAGCCAACAGGCCCGGCACGATAAACGACGGACGGCCAGTGGTCTCGGCAACGAACATGACGGCAGCGAGCGGCACCCGGTAGCCGGCGCCAAGGAAGGCTGCGACACCAATCACGATGAACAGCGTTGGGTCAGGGTGATGCACAATCGTTGCCACAATCGATCCTGTGAGGGCTCCGCCAACAGACAGCGGGATGAAAATTCCTCCGGCACCGCCGCCAGCAACGGCGGCCGATGTGGCCAGGTTGCGCAGCACAAAAATGGCGAGGACCAGCCATGCCGAATGCTGCGCTGTCACCGCCCAGGTGACCACGTTGTAGCCCGGGCTCACGAGCAGCGACTCACCAGTGAGCAGCCGACCGGCGCCAAATGTGAGCGCCAGCACGACACCGGCAGCGACCGTGACGAGCACGCGATGGTTACCAATGGCAATCCGTTTGGCGGTGCGTAGCATGCGCGCAAAACCTCTGGCGGCGATGCCTGCCACAACACCAACCAGCAGTGCTCCGAGCAGATCGCGAAAGAGCAAGCTCGAGGAGCCATCAACTGGGATGAGGCGCGATGTGCCGTCGATGCCCACGAACGTGAAGTAGCCGGTGGCGCTCGCAACGAGTGCGGGTAACAGCATCCGCCGGGCGAGGTCGTCTTGATACGGCACCTCAAGCGCAAACACGGCACCAGTTGCCGGCGCTTTGAAGATGGCTGCGACACCCGCAGCAGCACCGGCTACGAGCAGGGTGCGACGCTCTGCGTCACGAAAGACCCGTGGCAAACGGCGTTGCAAGTTTGAGCCGATAGTGGCCCCGGCGTATAGCGAAGGACCCTCGAGTCCCATGGGGGCACCAGAACCAACAGTGGCAACCGCTGCAACCATTCGGGCGACGAACGGCCGCCACTGCAGCGTGTGATGACGATCATGAAACGCGTGCAGGTATTCATCGGCGGTCGCCGACGATGTGCCTGGCGCGATAAAGCGGCGCGCCGCTAATCCGACGAGCAGACCAAGTCCGGGGAAGAACGCGATAACCCACGGTGACAATTCGAGGACGCGGTCAAGGCCACCATGCACGACGCGATCGAACATCGCGACGAAGGCACCAACGATGATGCCGGTGACGGCCGCAAGCAACACAACTTGATGCGAACGGGTGGCCAGAGCTCGAAGCTCTGTGCGGCGATGTACGGGTATCCACGTAGCGATCTTCACGACGGAGTTACCCGGCCTTGTTGTCCGAGATGTAGTCCGCTGCGCACCGGGCAAGAGTAGCGCTCGTACTCGCGCTGGCAGCCGATAAGGCTGCACCGTCGTGGGCGACGACGACGGTTACAGACTCACTTCGACTGTGGTGGCGAAGGCATCGCCGACGAACCGAGCAGCCGTGATCATGTGCCGCCCCGACGCTGGTCGCCACGCCTTGGCCGCGCTGTCGCGGCTGGCGAGTCGGTTGAGTGGCACCACAATCTCAAACGGTGTGGTGGCGCCAGCAGCAACATCGACCCGGGCGAATCCGATGAGCCGATGGGGTGCGTCGGCGTCGGGAAGTTCGGCGTAGACCTGCACCACATCGGCACCATCGCGGTCACCGGTGTTGTGCACGTTGCCGCGCACCACGATGGCAGAGTCGTTGGATGTTGCGGCCACATTGCGCACAGCAAATGTGGTGTACGACAGGCCAAATCCAAACGGGTACGCCGGCTCAATGTGGTTGCGTGCAGCGCGCCACCATCCGTGCCAACGGTCGTAGGTGAAGCTGGTGGCATCGCGATCGAACAGGGGAAGATCTGCTTCGTCGAACGGCACGGTGAACGGCAGCCGAGCCGACGGGTTGAGCGTGCCAAGCAGCGCGTCAGCAAGACCGGCGCCAGCCTCGGCACCGCCGTACCACGCCTGCACAATGCCCGAAACGCTGTGCGCCCACTCGGTGGTGATCACGGCGCTACCGGCCTGAATCACCACGATGGTTCGTGGGTTAGCAGCCGCGACGACACGGATGAGTTCGACATCGTCAGGCAGCAAGCGCAGAGAGCTGCGGTCTCCCCCGCGGCTAAACATGCGCGGACGCTCGCCCAACCGCGAGGGCTTGGTGATGGGCGCCAACTGCTCAAGGCGTTCTTGGAATCGATCGACCACATCGGCTTCGTCACCCGGCGGGAACAGCGTCATTAGCGACGAGTCGGTCTCGCCGATGTATTCGCCTTCGTCGAGGTATGTGTACCCCACCACCACGATGGCTACATCAGCTGCGGCCGCTACCTGAGCGGCGCGATCGGCGAGAGACCCATCGTCGTAGGTGACGTGATCGATCGCGTCGCGAAGTCCATCGAGCACGGTTCGGCACGAGAGGTCCCAGACATCGCTCGAACCGCCGTCGCCGATATTGACCGTGTCGGCGAGTCGGCCGAACACAGCAACAGTGTTGGTGCGCGAGATCGGCAGCGCCGACTGCGCGTTGATGGCCTCATTGCGCAGCAGCACCACCGAACGACCGGCCGTCTCGCGTGCAAGCGCGCGATGCTCGGGCGAACCAAGGATCGCAGCCGAAGGCGATGGCGCCGAAAGCACCTGGTCGAACCGCAGCAACGTGGAGATCACCCGCTCGACGGAGCGCTCGATATGAGCCCAACTGACCTCGCCGCGCTCGATGGCTGCAGGCAGATGTTGCTGCCGCACCATGCGATATGGCATCTCGATATCGAGGCCGGCAGCAACCGACGTGGCCGCATCGCGAACGCCAAGAATCCAATCGCTGATGACAAACCCTTCGAAGCCCCACTCGTCGCGGAGCACATCGTTGAGCAGTTGATGGCTCTGTCCGCACCATTCGCCGTTGACACTGTTGTACGCCGACATCACCGAAGCAACGCCCTCGTCGATTACTCGACGGAAGTGCGGCAGGTACACCTCGTGCAGCGCCACATCGTCGACCTGGACATCGACGCTGAATCGAGCGTTCTCCATCGAGTTGCAGGCGAAGTGTTTCACGCATGCCATCACGTGCTGTTGCAGACCGCGGGTGAGCGCTGCACCAAACTCGCCGACATGATGCGGATCTTCGCCATAGGTCTCTTGCGCCCGACCCCAAGCCGGGTGACGCAACAGGTTGATGCACACTGCGCCGGTGAGGTTGGCCCCGATAGCGCGCAGTTCGCTACCGATGGCATCGCCGATGCGTTGTTCGAGGTCGAGATCCCATGTGGCGCCGCGAGCCATCGCAACCGGGAACGCCGTGGCATTGCCCACCACCGCGCCGCGAGGACCATCGGAAAAACGAACACCTGAGAATCCAATGCGATCGAGTTCGGCGCCGACGAACACCGACTTGTGGTAGCCGTCATCGGACATGAACTTCAGGCCGGCCCAGGTGGGCGCGTCGCCGTCGAGACACCACAGCTTCTCGTGGTCTGTGAGCGTCGCGACTAATGCTCGAGTTGCCTCGTGCACAGAAGCGCCGCTGTCGACAGCGCGGCGCGCATCGTCGAACGTACGGATTGCTGTCAACGACTCTCGAGTGTGATCCACGGTTCAATCCAATTCGCAGGCAATTTCAGGAACGCTCATTCTCGCTGGTTGAGTCCTTTGGTGTCGACACGCATGTCGTGCATCACTACGCGGGTGATCAGCGCGCTGAGGTACTGATCTCTGAGGCCTTCACCGTGGCCCAGACCTCATCGCCAGGGCGCACATCGATCGCTGCCAATGCGGCCGGCGTGATCTCGGCCACCAGACGCAGTGGGCCGCCGAGCAACACACGCACACGCTCGCTGCGCTGATCAAGATCGGCCACGGTGCACTGCCACGCGTTGCGAGGGCTGCCTTCGGGTGCATTGCGATAGAGCGAGATCGACTGCGGTCGAATGACTGCCAGCGCCGCACCGTCGGGGGTATCGCCTGCGGTAACTACGGCAGCGCCATCGTCGGTCTGCAGCACACCGGCGCGCAGCGTTCCGGCAATCAGGTTGACACCGACAAGTTCGGCGACGTAACGCGATCGTGGCTGCGCTGTCACCTCGGCGAGTGTGCCCTGCTGCGAGATGTGACCAGCCTCGAGCACGATCACCCGATCAGCGAGCGCATAGGCGTCGACCGGATCGTGGGTAACCACCAGCGTGGCGCCACCAAACGAATCGAGATGCTTACGCAGATCACGTCGAACATCACCGCGTGTTCCCACGTCGAGTGCAGCAAGGGGTTCGTCGAGCAGCAACATGCGCGGCTGCGTAACCAGTGCCCGCGCCAGTGCCACGCGCTGCGCCTGCCCGCCCGACAGTGCCTGCGGGCGATAACGAGCATGTGCTGTGAGACCAACTCGGTCAAGCCAATCGCTCGCTCGCCCGCGCGCCTCAGCCTTGCCAACCCCACGAGCCCGCAAACCAAAGGCAACGTTCTCGAGCGCGCTCAGATGGGCGAACAACAAGTAGTCCTGAAACACGACGCCGACATGACGAGCTTCGGCGGCCACGAACGCACCCGACGATGCATCATCAAGCACATCGCCATCGAGCTCGATACGTCCACGATCTACCGCAACGAGTCCGGCGAGGCAGCGCAGCAGCGTCGTCTTTCCCGCTCCGTTCGGCCCGAGCACAGCAACGACTTCGCCATCGGCCACGGCGATGTGCGCGTCAAGGTCGAGGCTGCCGAGTTGCAACCCAAGCGACGCGTTGAGGCTCATGAAGCGGCGCCGCCGAAGGACGCAGCGCCAGCGTTGGCTCCCGTGCCCAGCCATCGGTCGCGCAGCCCCACTAACACAGCAAACGAGATCGCGATCAGCAGCAGTGACAGCACCAACGCTTGCTCGGGATTGGTATCGATGGCGAGATACGTGATGACCGGCATGGTCTGAGTGGTGCCCGGGTAGTTGCCTGCAAAGGTGATCGTGGCGCCGAACTCGCCGAGCGCGCGAGCCCAACACAGCACCAGACCAGCGATAAGCGCTGGCCGTATCGACGGCAAGGTCACGCGACGAAACACGTACCACGGCGACCCACCGAGGGAGCGCGCTGCATCGTCGAGACGCGGGTCGAACTGTCGCAGCGCGGCCTCAACTGTGAGCACAAGGAACGGCATCGCTACGAAGGTCTGGGCCACGATGACGCCCCACGTGGTGAACGGCAGCATGAACCCGAACCATCGGTAGAGGTACTGGCCGACGAGACCCTTGCGGCCAAGGGAGAAGAACAGTGCAACGCCGCCCACCACCGGCGGCAACACCATCGACATCGTGCACAGCGCGCGCACGGCTCCGCGCCCGGGAAAGTTGGCACGGGCCAGCACCCACGCAAGCGGAATGCCGAACACGAACGACAAGCTCGTGGCAGTGAGAGAGCACTTGAGCGACAGCCACACCGCTTGGCGAACCTCTGAGGCGTTGACGATGTGCCACACCGACCGCCATGGGGCGCGAATGACGATGCCCAGGAGCGGAAGCGCAAAGAACAGCACCGCAACACTTGCCAACAGCACGGCCGCTACCGGAGGGCGAGAGCGGCCCCGCCGAGTTCTTCGTCTCGTAGAGCGACCCGGATATATGGCACTCATTTACCGATGAAGCCTCTGCCGGTCAGGAGGTTCTGGCCTGCCGCGGAGAGCACGAAGTTGATAAACAGATCCGCCTCCGCCTGGTGAGTGGACCCCGACGCTATTGCAATCGGATATTCAGCAACGACATTGTTGGCGTCGGGGATGACGACGCCAACGGCGCTCGATCCGGCAGCGATGACATCGGTGCGGTAAACAATTCCAGCGTCGGCATTGCCCGACGTGATCTTGGTGACGATGGCTCCAACGTTGGCCTCCAACGACACTGGTGTCACCGTTACTGCCGCGCTGGCGAGCGCTTGGTCAGAGTAGTTACGGATCGGCACGCCCGCCGCCGCGGTCACATACAACACGCCCGGGCGAGCGAGGTCGGCAAGCGTGTTGATGCCCTTGGGGTTACCCGGCTGCACCATGATCTCAAGTCGGTTTCGGGCGAACGGCGTCTTCGCCCCCACTGTGTTGATGCGATTCATATTCGTGATGTCGGCCGAGGCAAACACATCGGCGGGCGCGCCGTTGTTGATGTTGGCGGCGAGCGCCGACGACGCGCCGTAACTCGTGGTAACCGTGATGTAGGGATAGGCCGCTTGAAACGCAGCCTTCATGTCGTTGAACGATGCGGTGAGCGAGGTTGCTGCAAACACGACGATCGTCACGGGAGCGGGTGCGGTTGTGGTGGGCGCCACAGAGGCGCCGACGGACACCGCCTCGGTAGGCAGCGAGGAATCCAGTGTTGCGGACGTACCGCACGCAGCGAAGAGACTGGCAATGACACATACAAGCGCGACTACGCGACCCGAACGACTGAAGGACGACACAAGCAACGAGAGTAGTTATATTCTGACTACTCGGGCAAGTCCTGTCCGTCAGTCCGAGCTACTACCATGTCGCCGTGACCACCGCCCGCCGGAGTGATGCTCCGCCGCCGCTCGCTGAACAGACGTGTCTCGCGCTCGTTGTCGAAGGCGTCTCGCATGGCTGGGCAATCGGTTCGTTGCTTGCTCCGGGCGGCGACCTCGGCCGAATCTGGTCGCTCAGTCGACCACTCACCTACCGGGCGTTGGAGTCCTTGGTGGACCAACAACTGATCACACGCGCCGGAGTCGAGGCCGGCAGGGGCCGAGATCGCAGCGTGCTCGCAGCCACCGCTCGCGGCCGGCGCACGACCGCTGCGTGGCTCGACCAGCCCGTGGTGCACCTGCGAGATATACGCACCGAGTTGTTGCTCAAGCTCACACTGCGCCAACGCCGAGACATCCCTACCGCGCCGCTGCTCACTGCGCAGATCGCAGCGCTCGAGCCGGCGCTCGAGTCATTGGTGGCACAGGCAACAGAAAGCGACCTGATTGCCAGATGGCGTTCCGAGTCGGCCCGAGCCACTCGACGGTTCCTTGAAGGGGCACTTGCCGCAGAACGGCGCTAATGCAATCGTGATCGGCCCATCGGCGATTACCGATGAGAAACCGCTTCGCTCAGAGTGTCATGACGAAGCTCGTCCACGGTGCCTCTCGGTGGCCTCCTGGGGATGAGCGTCTCATGGACATTCTCAGATGAAGGTCAGCGCAACTCCTGAGAGAACGACGGCAAGAGCAGTGATCTCTGTTCTGATCATCTTTTCTTTCAGAATCAGAAATGCAAGGACCGCAGTTGCGACCGGGCTGATCGACGAAAGGACCGAAGCGATGCCGAGGTCGCCGTAGTCGGCTGCGGTATAGAACGCGATTCCCGCCAAGCCGAGCGCAAAGCCTGTGCCGAGCAGCGGAGGAAAGTGGCGAGTTCGCAACTCACCAAACGATCTGGCCCTCGTCAACATCACGAGGCTTATTGCGATACACGGGAGTTGACCCAAGAACATCGTTCCATAGAGGTTGTCCCTCGTTCCGAAGTCCAGCACAACTACCGCTGCGCCGTAGAAGATCGCTGATACGAAGGCCAGACCAACTGACGCCAACGGCCTGCTGCTGTGCCCAGAATCGCTGTGCTTGAGAAGAAAGAAAATCGCCAGGCCGATGATGATGACGAGACCGCCAGCGATCTCTTGGGCCGAAATCGTTTCACCGATGATGAGCGCGTACCCGAGCGGAATGAGCACATACGAGGCATTCACCCCAGAGGCGGTTCCGATCTTGCCCATCGTGACTGCCTTCAGCAACAGCACAGACCCAAGCAGATTCAGGATTCCGCCGAGCAGACCGTCTCTCAGGTCGATCGGGTCAATCTTGATGTCGTGGCGAACAAGTCCGGTGATGAGAAACACCAGAGCAGCGCCCGATGCGCTGGTCAGAATAACGCTGTAGCGAGACATCACGCGCCCGTATCGGCCGTACCCGAATCCCCACACACCCCATAACACGCCACTGGAGAGGGCCAAAAATAGATACATGCTGCGCTCTCCCAAAGTGTCTTGGCGGGGGGTTATATACGTGAAGCTCCGCGACGGTCAAACGAGCGTGACAGAGAAGTGATGTCGAGTGCCATCCAAGATTCAGTCCGAGTGACAACCGGTTTCAGTGGATGACTTCGGGTGTGTAGATCCATCCGAACTGGCGCTAGATGTACTCGGCCGAGACATTGGTTACATCCGCTGACGTGCGAAAACCGCCTAGTCGGTGTTGTTGCTGCTTCGCAACGCCAAGAAAAGCAGGCCACAAGGGCCGCAACGCGGATACGCGACTCAGCGCACCTCAGACTCGCGAAGGATCAGGGCTCATTGCGCTACACGTTCGCGATCAAGGCGATCACCATGGGATGTTTGTCGAGTCGATAGCGACGATGCTTGGGCAGCGGAGCCTGCGCAGGACGTTCCCCTGGGCTGCGGATTGCGAACAACACCGTCGCCTACGAATCTGCCGCCGCGTCCGCAAAGATCGACGCGCTCTCGACTGACAACGACCCAGAGATCGAATTCGTGCCGGCGATACTTTCATCAACTGATGGAGGAAAGCCATGGCCAAGGTGTGGACCGATGCGGCGTAACTCAGTAATTGAGGACCCATCAGTTCTGCGTTTTGGAACCCATCCCGACCCGCTCCCCCGTGCGGCTTGTGCCTGGTCAGCTGTCGCAACCCGATCCGAAGCAAATACCCATCGTCCACCACTTTTGGCTATCGAAAAACTGGCCTCTCGCGATATACGCGGTGGCGTTGGGGTCCCGGTCGACTTGTGCCTGGATGTACGACTGCGGCGACGTACTGAGAACCGTATTGACAGCCGTCCTGATGTAGCCCGTGTACCTCTCAGCATCAGCACGAATCCACCACGTGGGTTGTCCCCAAAGCGCATTGCAAGTGCGTCCGTAGCTGACCCACACCTGTGGTTGAGAAAAAAAGACCGTGCCGTATGTGCCGTTGAAGAGCTTCGGACACCACGACACACCATATGGGTGCGACCAGGGTTGTGTTGGCGGTGGCGGTGGAGCTTAGTTCGGGCTGATTACTGGGTCGGCAGCTGCGAGGAGGGCTGGAAAGGTAGCTGCCACCACTGCTGCCACTATGACCAGTATTCGTAGCGGTTTAGTCACAGGTGATCGCCTCCCCCAATTTCATGACCGGACCTGAGCCCGTCATGCACCCGATCGCCTTGATGCCTGACGCATCCCAAATGATGTTTTCGGGATTCGGCATCTTCGCGGCTTCAGTTGGTGGCAGCGAGAGATAGTTGAGATCAGTCTTGATGTAGCCCACGACCACTCCGTCAGCCGTACCTGCAGCGATCCACTTCGGCATCTTGTCAGGAATTGGCAATCCCGAAGAGTCGTTCCAGGGTATGGGCGTGTTGAGTTCCGCTTCGTGCACTGTGTCACCAATTTTGTAGCCAGTGACGGACTCTGGACTAGCTGCGATCGATTCGCCATCCACACCTGGTTGATTCGTCACGGGTGTTCGCTGATCGATCGTCTGTTCCACCGCGGCTCGGTCTCTCGGCCCCTCCGCTTGTGGTGCCGTCGACGGGGACGCTAGCGACCGTATCGAAGCCTGCTCTGTGAAAGTCGTCGTGGAACCGCAGGACGCCAGCGCGACAGCCATCAGAATCCCAAGTCTTTTCATAGATCCTCCTACCGAGTTGAGCACCCTGATCTCACCACAAAGAGGCAGAATCGTTATGAGCGTAAGGTGAACTCTGTCCCTAATTTCTGAAGACCGAACTCGGCAGGCGAAGCGCTCGCAGGTCTCGGCGGAGAAGATCAGCGCATCACCGCTGGCCCCGTGGGCATATACCAAGGGCCAGCGACGAAGGATCATCTACTGAAAGTGCGTGTCATTCCACTGAAATTCGCGTGTCATTCCACTGAAATCAGTGTGTCATTTCCACTGAAATCTCGGAGTCACTTGTCATCAACTACAGCCGCTGGTGCTTCCGCAGCTTGGGCATGCATGGCACGAGCCGGCACGCAACATCTGCACACCGCACTGCATGCACATTGGCGCATCAGAGTGACGCACGCGAGGGGCACCTGCGGCAGGAGTGTTATCGCTCTTTGGTGCGATAGGCGCCAACCCAAGTTCGATCGACATGGCGAGGTCGCCAGCCGAAGGAATGGTCTTGGGGTCGCTGGCAATGTCGCTGCCGGTGCGGGTCTCGATGGCGCTCTCGTACACACCTGGCAGGGTTGGCTGCAGGCGCTCGTCGATGGAGAAGATGCCCAACTCTGAACGCTCGTCGTAGGTGAGGTACTCAAGGCCGAGGCGACGGAACAAGTAGTCCATGATCGACGACGCAAAGCGAATGTCTGGGTCGTCGGTCATGCCGGCTGGCTCGAAGCGCATGTTGGTGAACGCCTCGACGAAGGCTCGCAACGGAACGCCGTACTGCAAGCCGTAGCTGATGCTCTTCGCGAACGCATCCATGATGCCGCTGAGGGTTGAACCCTGCTTCGACACGGTGAGGAAGATCTCGCCGGGCTGACCGTTGGGGTATTCGCCAATGGTGGCAAAGCCCTTGCAGTCGGCGACACGGAACTCGAAGGTGCGACCACGGCGGCTGCGTGGGAGCTTCTGACGCACTGGCTGATGCACAACCTTTTCGATGATGCGCTCGACGGTCTGTGCGGCCGCAGTGCCAGGCGTGAACATGCCGTCGGCACCAATGGTGGCATCGCCCTTCTTGCCGGTGGACAGCGGCTGAGCAACCTTGCAGTTGTCGCGGTAGATAGCAACGGCCTTGAGACCGAGCTCCCACGACAACAGGTGCAGTGCTTCGATGTCTTCGATCGTGGCCTCTTCGGGCATGTTCACGGTCTTAGAAATGGCACCCGACAAGAACGGCTGGGTGGCGCCCATCATGCGCACGTGGCCTTCGTAATGGATGGTGTTGTCGCCCATGCTGCAGGCGAACACAGCGATGTGCTCGGGCGCGATGTGCGGAGCACCAAGGATGCTCTTTTCGACATCGATGTAGGCCGAGATATCTGCGATCTGCTGAGGCGTATATCCGAGCTTGCGCAGTGCACGTGGAATGGTCTGGTTGATGATGCTCATGTTGCCGCCACCAACGAGCTTCTTCATCTTGACCAGACCGAGGTCCGGCTCGATGCCGGTGGTGTCGCAATCCATCATCAGACCAATGGTGCCCGTAGGCGCCAGCACGCTGGCTTGGCTGTTGCGCACGCCGTACTCTTCGCCATCGCGCACTGCGTTTTCCCACGCATGCTGACCGGCAGCAACGAGCTCGGCTGGAACCGCGTCGGCAGCTTCGATTTCGTAGCTGGCGTCACGGTGCATGCGCAACACATTGAGCATGTGCACTTCGTTGTCGCTGAACCCGGCGAACGGACCCATGCGGCTAGCGGTGCGGGCGCTGACGGCGTACGCGTGACCGGTCATCAACGAGGTGAGCGATGCGGCCCATGCACGACCCTGTGGTGAGTCGTAGGGAAGACCCAATGCCATCAGCAATGCGCCGAGGTTGGCATAGCCAAGTCCGAGTTGACGGAACTGGCGGCTGGTCTCGCCGATAGAAGGCGTTGGGTAGTCGGCGCGGCCGACAAGAATCTCTTGGGCGGTGAACACTGCCTCGATGGTGTGCTTGTAGGCATCGACATCGAAGTTGCCTTCCTCGTCGAGGTACTTGAGCAAGTTGATCGAGGCCAGGTTGCACGCCGAGTTGTCGAGGTGCATGTACTCGCTGCATGGGTTCGAGCCGTTGATGCGACCCGTTGCATGTGCGGTGTGCCACTTATTGATGGTGGTGTCGAACTGCAGACCCGGATCGGCGCACTCCCATGACGCAGTGGCGATTTGGCGCCAGAGATCGCGAGCACGAATGGTCTTGATGACCCGACCATCGGTGACAGCGGTGAGGTTCCAATCGGCGTCTTCGACCACGGCCTGCATGAAGTCGTCGGTGACACGAACCGAGTTGTTGGCGTTCTGGTATTGCACGCTGAACGAGTCGGCGCCATCAAGATCCATGTCGAAGCCGGCGTCGCGCAGCACGCGGGCCTTGTTCTCTTCTTTGCTCTTGCACCAGATGAACTCTTCGACATCTGGGTGATCCACGTTCAGGATGACCATCTTGGCGGCACGACGGGTCTTGCCGCCGCTCTTGATGGTGCCGGCCGACGCATCGGCGCCACGCATGAAGCTCACTGGGCCGCTGGCCGTGCCGCCACCCTGCAACAACTCTTGGCTCGAGCGGATCTTCGACAAGTTGATGCCCGAACCCGAGCCACCCTTAAAGATTGTGCCTTCCTCGCGGTACCAGTTGAGGATGCCGTCCATCGTGTCGTCGACAGCGAGGATGAAGCAGGCGCTTGCCTGCTGAGGAACGCCTTCGACGCCGATGTTGAACCACACCGGGCTATTGAACGCAGCGCGCTGGGTGACGAGGATGAACTTGAGCTCATCGCTAAACGAGTCGGCCTCTGAGTCGTCGGCGAAGTAGCCGCCCTCAATACCCCAACGGGTGATGGTGTCGACAACACGGTCGATGACCTGACGCAGCGAGCCCTCACGTCCGGCAGTTCCGGGGGCGCCACGGAAGTACTTCTGGGCGACGATGTTGGTGGCGTTCAGCGACCAACCCTCGGGGAACTCGACGCCGAGTTGCTCGAACGCAACCGAACCGTCTTTCCAGTTGCTAATGCGCGCATCGCGACGTTCCCAAGAGACCTGATCGAAAGGATGAACACCTGGCGAGGTGAAGTGACGATTGATTCCAATGGAGAGTCGTTCTGGCGCCAATGACATTTGGGTTCCTGCTTTCGAGACGGATCAATGGGGCACTTCGGACGTACCCGTTTAGTTACTTGGTGCAATGAATTGAGCTGGGGACGGAAGGTGAACTTGCCCCCGTACGTTCACGGAGCCGTTGCTCAACAACCACAACATGTTGTGCCTAGCAACCACGATTCTGAGGCCGTGCCACAAGCAGTTGGAAGATTACAGCACTGTAGTTACATCAATGTCAAGTACCACTTTCGCGCGACTTCCGCGCGATTTGGGTGATACCGAAGACATTTTTTGAATCTGTGTTGGCCACGGTGAGAGGTCGCAGGTTTAGGACACCAGCCCCGAGTCGAACATCTGCTGAGGGATATTTCAGCTCTGTGCGTCTCCCATCCGCGCCTCGTCACCGCGGCCGTTACGAGATGCAGCGTAGGTCCTGCGTCCTGTGGATAGAAAGAGGCATAACCATGTGAATTTGCTCCGCATAGCGTGTGGAGAGAGCAAATTCGGTATGACTTTCAGGTAAACACGCCACTTTTATCCACAGGCCATTTCGCGCCCTGCGTAGCAGTCAGCGCGAAGGGACAGCCAGAACCGGCACGATCGTGACGGGAATTCCGTTCAGCACCGACGTGCCCGACAAGGGGTCGAATGCCTCGTGGTCAGCAAGCACATTCGAGTTCACGCCGGCGTGCTCAGATGCAATAGCCATCCGTGTGCCTTCGACTCCGTGGCCCCAGCCATGAGGCAAGCTCACCACGCCTGGGCGGATGTCCTCGCTGATCTCAACGGGCGCTTCAACGCTGCCAACACGGCTCGTGACCTTGGCATATCCACCGTTCACGAGGCCCAACTTCGCCGCGTCGTCGGGATGCACAGTAAGCGTGCACCGATCTTTGCCCTTCACTAACACGTTGATGTTGTGCATCCACGAGTTGTTTGAGCGCAGATGCCGGCGGCCCACGAGCATGAACTCGTCGGCGTCAGGGGTGATCATCGCTGCAGCCAGACGATCGACATCGCCGATGAGTGGCGCCGCAGCAAGCTCGATTCGGCCCGACGGCGTGCGCAGGATTTCTGGCAAGCGAGGCTCAAGAGCGCCGAAATCGACCCCATGTGGGTGGTCGATCAGCGTCTGCAAACTCACAGCCTGTGGATTGGAGCCGAATCCATCCCCAAAGGGGCCAGTTCGCAGCATGAAATCGAGCGTCCGCTCCGGCCCACGATGACCCGACTCGGCCAACATCGCGAGAATCTCGTCGGCGTCACGGCCGCGAATCGGCGAGTTGGGATCTGACACTGAGTGGCGGACCAATCCGGAAATTGACGAATCGTCAACAATTGCCGGGTCAGCATCGACTCCCTTGCCCTGCAACATCATCGAAAGCTTGGCCATCACCTCCCACTCGTCGGGCTGACCCTCGTCGAGTGGTAGCACCGGAGGGCTGTAGTTGGCCACATTGCGCACGGCGAACTGCAGCAGCAACAGGTCGTAATGGCCGCGCTGCAACTGCGACGGCGGCGGCAAGATCACGTTGGCATGACGTGTGGTTTCGTTGAGGTACATGTCGACGCTGACCATGAACTCGAGTGTTTCGAGCGCAGCGTCGAGACGATGCGAGTTGGGGGTAGACAACACCGGGTTGCCAGCCACGGTGATCATCGCGCGCACTTGGCCTTCGCCCGGCTCGGTGATCTCTTCGGCCAGCGCTGCCACCGGATACTCGCCCATGATCTCGGGAAGGTTACGAACGCGGGTGTGGCCACGGCCGGTCTTGAAACCAGGTCCGGTGCCCGACTGACCACGGGTGCTCGCGCCGCCAGCCACAGGCATCGCGAACATCGCTCCGCCGGGGCGATCGAAGTTGCCAGTGAGAATGTTGATCACGTCGATGAGCCACGACGCTGTGGTGCCGAATTCGGTAGTGGTGGTGCCGATACGCCCGTACACCGTAGATGTTGGCGCTGCGGCCAACTCGTGGGCAATACGGCGAACGACAGTGGGGTCAAGCCCAGTGGTGGGCGCTACCGCTTCGGGAGTGAACGCAGCGCTTGCTTCACGAATTTCGTCGAGGCCGTTGAGGAGGCCCGAAACCACCGGACCCGGATCGGCCAAACCATCGGCGAACAACACGTTGACGATAGACATCAACAACAACGCATCGGTGCCGGGACGAATTGCCAACCACTCGTCGGCTTCCTCGGCAGTGCGACTGCGGCGAGGGTCGACAACAACCAGCTTGCCGCCACGCGCCCTGATGGCTTCGATGCGGCCTGGGAAGTCGGGGGCGGTGCACATGCTTCCGTTCGAGGCATATGGGTTGCCGCCGAGGATCATCAAGTAATCGGTGCGATCAAGGTCGGGCACCGGCACGCTGACTGCTGTGCCAAAGACATACGCCGAGGCAACTTGACGCGGCGCTTGGTCCACAGTGGAAGCGCTATAACGCTGACGAGTTCCAACCGATTGCAACACGACGCGGTTGTACATCATCGCCGACAGGCTGTGCGCGCCGGGGTTGCCGAGATACACAGCAAATGCCTCACGTCCATGGCGATCGATGATGCCGTTGATGCCATCGTGAACTTCTTGCCACGCCTCATCCCACTCGACCTCTACATGCACGCCGTTGCGCTTCACTAACGGCTTTCGAATGCGATCGGGATCTTCGTGCAACTGCTTGAGGGTCGAACCCTTGGGGCAGATAAAGCCGTGGCTAAACACATCGTCGCGGTCGCCGCGAATGCGCACTACCTGTGAACCTTTGATGGTGATCTCGAGGCCACATCCGGCTTCGCACAGTGGGCACGTGCGAAATGCGGTGCGGGTATCGCCCGCTGGATCATGTTGCGCGGTGGTTGCAGTCGACGCGGTTTCAGTCATGGTGGCAGTATCGCGCTGTGCAACGCCTCTACCCGTTACCCGCCACACCGATCACCATCGCTGAGGCGTACGGCATGCCCCGACCGGCGCTCAGCGACAAACGTCCTTGGGTCGAGCTGTGCATGGTCTCGAGCCTCGATGGGTCCACCGTGTTCGATGGTGAATCGCGCGGACTCTCAAGCGATACCGACCGCGAGGTACTTCTCACACTGCGGCGTTTTGCCGATGTGATCATCGTTGGTGCGGGCACGGTACGCAGCGAGGGTTACGGCGCACCACGCAAGCTTGGACAACGGATTGGTGTGGTGAGCCGCACCGGCGATGTCGATGCGAGCAGCGCACTGTTCGCGAGCGGCGCCGGCTTTTTGATCCTGCCGGAAGACGCTCCGCCAAATGCGATCGAGTCCGTACGCGCCGGAGTTGGCGAGATCGACTTTGATGCCGCGCTGCGCTCGTTACCCGGCAGCCCTGCCTTCGTGCATGCCGAGGGCGGACCAACATTGAACGGCGCGCTCGCCGCCGCCAATCTGATCGATGAAATCAACCTCACCACGTCGCCACAAATCGTGGGTGGCGACGGACCCCGACTGATCACCGCTGCTCCCCCAATGAGCCGTCGGTTTCACTTAGTGCATTTGCTTGAGGACGACGGATTTGTGTTCAGCCGCTACGTGCGAGCCGATTAGCCCTTGTTTGACTGCAGCTTTTGCAACAGCTTCAGCTCGCGAGCGAAGTCGCCGGCCGCATCGAAGTTCTTGTACACACTGGCGAAGCGAAGATAAGCAACCTCGTCGAGTTCGCGAAGACGGTTGAGAACGGCAAGGCCAACAACGGCACTGGACACTTCGTTGCCATGCAAACGGGCATCGTCTTCGACTGCCTCAGACAGCACTTCGATCTGCTCTGACGAAACGGGACGGCCCTTGCATGCGGCCTGCACCCCAGCCATGACCTTGGAGCGATCAAACGACTCGCGATTTCCTGAGCTTTTCACGATGATGAGCGGCAGTTCTTCGAGCCGTTCGTAGGTGGTGAACCGATGGCTGCACTGCAGGCAATGGCGCCGACGGCGGATCGCGTTGCCTTCTTCGGCCAAGCGAGAATCGATGACCTTGGTGTCATCGGCGCGGCAGGTGGGACAGAACATGCCCCGTGAGGCTAGTCACCTACAACCGTGTTGCGGCCTACGGCAAGACCAAGATCTGGCCAGGCTGCAAGACCGTGCCGCCATTTGACGCGATCAGTGAGTCGACGTAGTTGTTGAAACCATGCGTGCCTCGGAACTGAGCAGCGAGCTGCCAGATGGAATCGCCTGGCTGCACGATGTAGGTGATCGCATGTGAGGCCACGACGGCCGGCATGGCGATGGGCATTGCCGCTGGCGCAAGCGCAACATTGGCTGGACGAACCGTGGAGGTGGAGGCAGGTACACCCCCACGGTTCGCCAGAACTGTGTTGGCGGCTACACCAAGCACCGCGACAGCGGCAGCAAGCAGCAGACCGACAGCGAGACGACGACGCATGTACACCGAGTGCGCAGGACGACCGAGCCCAAGGCGAACCTCGAACTCGCCGAATTGTGCGGGGTACAGCGTTGCGGTCATGACTGGTCTCCTGGTTGCGCCAACAGCGTGGATTGATGATGAACCCGCCGGAGCGACGAACACCCACGATCGGGTGTTCGACGAACAGACGTACGTAGTGTGCCCGAACGATCGTTCGATGTCAACGTTCGATCGAACAAATGTTTCTAGAACGGGTGTTTGACTTTGCTATCGAACACTCGTACGCTGCCCGACATGACAGAAGTTTCGCTCACTGCCCGCCAGCGCCAAATCCTCGATGTCATCGAGCAAAACATGCAAGACCGTGGCTACCCGCCATCGGTACGCGAGATCGGCGAGTCCGTGGGCCTCACCTCGCCATCCACGGTGCACAGCCACTTGGCCACGCTTGAGCGACTCGGCTATTTGCGCCGCGATCCGTCGAAGCCACGAGCTCTTGAGGTTCGCTTCGATCCCAACTCGGGCGTCGCCATGGAGCGTCGCCCAGTGCGCCACATTCCACTCGTGGGCGATGTCGCCGCAGGTACCGATGTGTTGGCGCAGCAAAACGTAGAAGAACTCTTGCCGATGCCCACCGACTTCACCGGCGACGGCGACTTGTTCATGCTGCGCGTTCGTGGCGACTCAATGATCGATGCGGGCATCCTCGACGGCGACTTTGTTGTGGTTCACCAACAGGCGACCGCACACAACGGCGACATCGTCATTGCCGGCATTCCCGGCGAAGAGGCCACGGTCAAGACCTATCAGCGCAAGGGCACTGTGGTCACGCTGGTGCCCGCCAACAGTCGCTTGTCGCCGATGGTCTTCTCTGCCGACGAGGTCGAGATCTTTGGCCGCGTCGTCACGGTGATGCGCCGCCTCTAATTTCGCTCCGGCGCTATTGCGCTGGCGGCGTGGGGGGCGGCCACGCGGGTGGCGGCCAATTCGCTGGTTGTGGCGCCGCAGTTTCTGGTACCGGAGTCTTCGGTTCGGGAGCGGGTTTCCACAGCGATTGCATGTCATCGTCGGGCCACCATTGCTGCACAGAGGCCGTCGCCTGCGCTGAGTCAGCAGTGCGTGTCTGTCGGCGAAGACCCATCAGGGTCAAGAGTCCGCCAACGACCAATCCCCCAACGGCTGACCCAAGTGCCACCAGACGTTGCTTGTCGTAGTCGCTCGCAGGGTCTCGCCCAATCGCAATCGCAAAATCGTTGGCATCGCTCTCAACGCTGAGCGTGTATTGACCCAGTTGCTCAATGCTGAGGCTGCGCGCCGCCTGCCCCACGAAACCTGCCACGTTGTAGCTCGAACCCGATGTTCGATCAAGACGCACCTCAGTGCCCGATGCATCTGTCAGCGTGAGGGCAACCACAGGTAACGGTGAATCGGGCGGCCGAGCGTAGGCACGGTTTGAGTTCACGCAGTCTCCGCCAAGGTCGCCGACCCGACCAATGGTCTCGATATAAAACGTGAACGTGCCGGTTGCAGTGAAATTGAGCGCCGTATTGCACCCCACCGGGCTGCGCTGCAAATTGGTGACCGCAAGTTTGTACTGCGAACCAGCGTTCATGAACAACACTGCGCCAGCGCCAATGCCGCCAAGAAGCAACAGTAATCCCACACCAAGTGAACCCTTGCGCCTCGAACCGCGCACGTGGTGCGGCACTGATTCGATCACCGGGTGAACAAGTGTTGGGTCTGACATCAGCTCACCCCAAGGCGTCTCGCGATGAGCTCAATGCGATCGTCGGGCTGCACCACCGCAATGCGCACATTGTTCGCCCCGCCAGCGCCATAAAAGTCGCCGGGACTCACCAATGCGCCGGCAGCCGTAGCAAACCTTTCGGCGAACTCCCAACCGTCGTGAGCATCGAACCAGAGATAGAAGGCGCCCGACGGGAACGGAATCTCGAGTCCCGACCACGCCGTGACGATGTGCGCCATGCGTTCGAGCCGCCGACGATAGATGTCTCGCTGCGCTGTTACGTGGTGGTCGTCGGCGAGCGCCACGGCCGCTGCAGCTTGCACCGGGCCAGGAACCAACATGCCGACATGCTTGCGAACCTCTTGCAGGTACGTGACCAACTGGGGATCGCCTGCGTAAAACCCGGCGCGCAGGCCTGCGAGATTCGAACGCTTCGAGAGCGAATGAACCGCGACAACGCCATCAAGTCCGCTTTCGAGAATGGTGCGGCCGGGGCCATCCCACGTGAACTCGACATAGCACTCGTCGCTGAACACGGGCACGTCGTTGGCCCGGCCCCATGCAGCCGCAGCGTTGAGATCGTCGAGTGCGCCGGTTGGGTTGTTGGGGCTGTTCACCCACAGCAACAGCGCCCGCGCAGCGTCGGCTGGATCAATAGACGAAAGATCGAGACCACCCGCCGCCGTGACTTGCACAGCCACCGCACGGCAACCCGCAAGCGTTGCGCTCATCTCATACGTGGGATACGAGACCGCGGGATACAGCACTGTGTCGCGTTGGGGCGATCGAAGATGCAACCACTGCGCCGTTGTGGCCACGAACTCTTTGGTGCCAACGCAGGCACCGATCTGTGCCAAGGGCACGTCGACATCGAAGCGACGCGACATCCACCCTTGCGCAGCGCGACGCAACGCGTCGGTGCCGATGCTTGGCGGGTAGCCGCGCTCTGAGTTCGACTGCGACAACGCATCGATCACGAACCGCGGCGGCGCGTCGCACGGCGTGCCGATGGAGAGGTCGATCAGACCGCCGTCGAACGCGTTCGCAAGCGGCTTAAAACGATCGAGGCGATCGTAGGGATACGGAGGTGGCACAAATCCGGCGGTCATGGTGTCTCTATGGTGGCCGATCAGACCCCGTGAACCACAAACTGATCGAGGCGACCAGCCGATGCGGAAGCAAGCCTGGCGCGGATGCGAATGCCCTCGGTCTCGTGCGAAGTAGACACGACCTCGCCCTCGCGGTGCACGGCAGCCACAATGTCGCCACGGTCGTACGGCACGAGCAACTCAACGACATTGGCAAGGGCACGCAGGCGATCGGCAACCGTTTGCAAGAACGCAGGGATGCCGGCGCCCGTAAGCGAACTCACTTGAACCGAACCCTCGTGTTGGTCGACCAAACGTTGGGCGCTGACCGGATCGAGGTCGCTCTTGTTGAACACCAACATCTCGGGCACAGAGAGCGCATCGATTTCGGTGAGCACTGCACGAACGGCAGCGATCTCACCTTCGGGGTCGGGTGAACTTGCGTCGACAACATGCACCAAGAAATCGGCCTCGCGAACCACCTCGAGCGTGCTCTTAAACGCCTGCACCAAACCGTGCGGCAAGCGGCGCACGAACCCAACGGTGTCGGTGAGCAACACCGGCTCACCGCCGGGCAGCGCAAGCCGACGCGTGGTGGGGTCGAGCGTGGCGAACAGACGGTTCTCGACGAGCACGCCCGCCTGGGTGAGCTGGTTCAGCAACGTGGACTTGCCTGCGTTGGTGTAACCAACGATGGTGACCGAACCGAGGCCGCTGCGGTCGCGGCCTTTGCGCTGCAGTTTGCGCGTGTGTTGCAACTCGACAAGGTCTTGCTCGAGCTTGGTGATGCGCCGCATGATGCGCCGGCGATCGACTTCGAGTTTGGTTTCGCCAGGGCCGCGTGTGCCGATGCCAGCGCCCTGCTGCGACAAGTTGCCGCTGACGCCACGACGAAGTCGAGGCAGCCGATACCGCAACAACGCAAGCTCAACTTGGGCCTTACCTTCGAGCGTGTGCGCGTTCTGAGCGAAGATGTCGAGGATCACCGCTGTGCGGTCGATGGCGGTACGACCCAACTGCTTCTCGAGGTTGTACTGCTGCGCCGGGGAAAGGTTGTTGTCAAACACCACAGTGTCGGCATCGACAGCAAGACACAGTTCGCGTAACTCGTCGACCTTGCCCTTGCCGATGAACCATGTGTGGTCGGGCGTGTCGCGACGCTGGGTCATCCGCCCCGCTTCGTCGGCGCCGGCAGTATCGACCAGCAGCGACAACTCGTTGAGGCTGGCCTCCATCTCTTCGTCGGTTTGGCCGCGCAGCACAACACCCACCAACACAATGCGCTCACGCTTGGTGCGTTCGATGAGCGTTGCGCCAAGGGCCTCCTGATAAGGATTCGTCATGGCCCGCCTTTCAGACGCCGTGGTTACTGGTGGATGTGAATCTGAGCAACGAACACCGCTGGACCAACCAACGTGACGTGACCTTGCTCTGGTTGGTTGAGACGAACCGTTGCGTCGCCACCATCCATGTGCACGATGACCTCGCCATCGTAGGGCGTGACAAGCGCCCACTGTGCCGCCGCCCATGCACTGGCGCACGCACCGCTACCACAGGCCTGAGTAATGCCCGACCCACGCTCGTGAACGCGCATGGTGATGGCATTCACCTCGGGGCCGGCCTCAACGATTTCGAGGTTCACCTGTGGGATCTTGGTACCGAGCGCAAGCAGATCTACAGCCGCGACATCGTCGACACCCACCACCGTGTGCGGGTTACCCAAGCTGAGGTGCATTACCGGCCGCGCTGGGTCGGCTCCGATGGCTGCCCACCCGGATGGCTGCTCAAGAGTTGCCACTGCGCCCATGCTGACGCTTGCTTGCACGGTGACCGAATCGACCGAGTGCACAGACACCGCACGAAGCCCGGCATCGGTGTGTACCGCGTAGTTCACGTTGCCGGTGCGCCCCTGAGCGATGTAGGCGGCCTGGGCCAAACAACGAATGCCGTTGCCGCTGATTTCGGCGCGGCTGCCATCGGCGTTGTGTAACACCATCGTGAGTTCGTCGTCGGCAACAACGCCGAGCAACAACAGACCATCGGCTCCGATGCCAACACGGCGATCGCACCACTGCACTGCCAGCGCGGCCCATGGCGCGTCGGGACCCACCTGCGATATGTCGCAGACCAAGAAGTCGTTGCCGAGGCCGTGGTGTTTGGTGAGTGTGATCATGCGAGGTGCTGCCGCACAACAGGAAGCACTTCGGCAACCGGATCGGCGGTGATGTCGACCCACTGTATGCGAGGGTCACGTCGGAACCACCGCTCTTGGCGCACCGCAAATTGCCGGGTGCGCACGATGATCTCGGCCACCGCTTGGTCGATCGAGCACGTGCCTTCGAGCGCCGCGATCAACTCGCGATAACCCAGCGCCTGGCGTGCCGTACGCGACAAACCCTCGCTGCTCTCGAGCAGCGCGCGCACTTCGTTGACTAACCCGCGTTCGATCATGAGGTGTACGCGTTGCTCAACGCGTTGAGCCAACAAAGCTCGAGGCCACCGCAGCCCAATCTGCACGGCAGGAATCGGCGGAAAGGCCGTTGCCCCTGGGCCGAAACTGCTGAACGGTTTGCCGCTGCCCAGACACACCTCGAGGGCGCGCACAAGGCGGCGCTGATTCGTGGGTTCGATCTTCGCGGCAGCAGCGGGATCGATCTCGACAAGTCGCGCATACAACTGAGAGATGTCGGTTACTGCTTCGAGCTCGGCGCGCAGAGCAGGCCACTCGCCCGGCAAGGTGAAGTTGTCGATGACCGCTGTGAGATACATGCCGGTTCCTGCGACCAAGACCGCAGTGTGCTCACGCTGAGCGATGCCCGCCAACGCCACAAGCGCCTCACGCTGAAACTCGGCCACGGTGAACAGTTCGTGCGGACCCACGAGGTCGATGCAGTGATGCGGCACCGCTGCCTGATCGGCCAGCGACGGCTTGGCGGTGCCGATGTCCATGCCGCGATACACCTGCATCGCGTCGACCGCCACAATTTCGATGTCGCCATGCTCGCCCGGTCCGCCACGTTCGGCGCCGAGCGCCATTGCGACATCGCTTTTGCCGCTGGCTGTTGGACCCAGAATGACGATCTGCTTCACCAGCGCAACCCGCATGCGTTCATGCTCGAGCGAGCCGATCAGCCTGCCGCGACGGGAATGTGAATCTTGTGCGATGGCTCGGCGAGGAACTCGACCATCTCGCCACCGAGATGATGCGGTGCGGCCGTAGCGATCTGCACGCTCACATACGAGCCAGCGCGGATAGGGGTATCGGACGGAAAGTGCACCAGTTTGTATTGGCGCGTGCGACCCGAAACGATGCCCGGGTTCTTGCGTGACGGCCCCTCGACCAGTACTTCTTCGGTGCGCCCAATGCGATCGCGATGCTTCAGTAACGCGCTGCGCTCGACCACCAACTTGAGTCGGTCGAATCGCTGTGCAGCAACAGCTGGATCGACGAAGTGATCGTGCATAGTTGCGGCTTCGGTGCCCGGGCGGGGCGAGAAGATGAACGTGAACGTGAAGTCGAACTCGGCGGCTGCGGCCACCTCAAGCGTGCGCTCGAAGTCGGCGTCGGTCTCGCCCGGAAACCCAACGATGATGTCGGTACTCACTGCCAGATCGGGCATCGCTGCGCGAGCCTGACCAAGGCGTTCGAGATAGCGCTCGGCGGTGTAGCCGCGGTGCATAGCGGCCAACACCCGATCGGAGCCAGCCTGCAACGGATAGTGCAACTGCTCGCACACCGAGGCTGACTCAGCCATTGCCGCAATGGTGTCGGGACGCATGTCTTTGGGGTGCGGGCTCGTGAAGCGAACACGACGAATGCCCGGCACCGCAGCAACAGCGCGCAACAGCTCGGCGAACATTGGACGCACGCGCACATCGCTGGCACCGCCTTGGCGTTGGGCCAAAGCAAGGTCGCGGCCGTAGCTGTTTACGTTCTGACCAAGCAGGGTGATCTCGGTGACGCCACGCGAGGCAAGTAGTTGCACCTCTTGCACGATGTCGACGAACGGACGACTGATCTCAACGCCACGCACGGCCGGCACGATGCAAAACGCGCACGAGTTGTCGCAGCCAATTTGGATGGTGACCCACGCGTTGAAGCTGCTCTCGCGACGCACGGGTAACGCACTGGGAAACAGTGCGTGGTCATCGATCACTGCTTCGTCGAAGATCTCGGTGATGGGACCGCTAGTACGCGCCGAGGTGATGAGTTCGCTGGCACGATGCACGTTGTGCGTGCCCAGCACCACATCGACCCACGGGGCGCGCTCGCGCACGCCATCGCGATCTTTTTGCGCCATGCATCCGGCCACGACCAACTGGCGACCCTCGACCCGATCTTTCCAGCTCTTGAGGTGACCAAGGTTTCCGTAGGTTTTGGTGTCGGCGCCTTCGCGAATGCAACAGGTGTTGACCACCACAACATCGGCAGTGTCTTCGGACTCGGCAAGCACCAGGCCGTCGGCTTCGAGCATGCCGGCGATGCGTTCGGAGTCGTGCTCATTCATCTGGCACCCGTACGTGCGAATGACATAGCTGCGGCTCATAGGATTGCCAGCCTACTGCGCGTAGGCCCAGCGCCGATCGGTTGTTTGCCCCAGATCAGATGAGACCGAATCAGGCCAGAACCAATCAGGCCAGGCAGAATCAGGCCAGACCCAGCCGCTGGAACTGGTCGCTCGGAGCATCAACATCTTGCAACGCAATGCGCAACAACTCGGCAGGATCGGCTTCGTTGACCGAACCCGAAATGTCTCGCGTCTCGAACGGGTCTTCGACACGATCGAACAGCAAGGTCTCGTATTTCGCCGCATAGGCCCAGAACGGCAACAGGTCGCCAGCTTGAAACGGTTGACGAATCACCGGGATGGTGGACCCGGGCATGCGATCGAGCGTGGCCCGTGAGTCGGGCGGAGGCATCTTGAAATCGGGAGCGCTGCCGATGGGCATCGTGCTCCAACGGTTCGACCACATAGAGAGCGGAGCGTTGTTGCCGATGGGCCCGCGCGCGTAGCGCCACTGCTTGGTGACGAGATGCACCTCGCGACCCCACACGCCAGTGAGCAACCAGTCGCGCACGTCGGTGGCCTGACCGGTGAGCAGTGGCGCCAGCGAATGGCCGTGCGTGCGATGCGAGACGCTGACACCAAATGCATCGAGCAACGTGGCGTGCAGGTCGGAGGTGGTGGTGAGCGCATCGCATGTGCCGCCCTGCGTTTCGGCGCCGGGCCACCACACCATCATCGGGGTATGCCCCAGGGTTCGGTACACCGGCAACGCTGGCTTGCCCCACACATCGCGGCCGTGCACATCGGGCTCGCCGAGATAGTGACCATGATCGGTGCAAATGACAACAGCGGTGTCGTCCCATCCCTTGGTGGCATCGAGCTGATCCATCACCCGGCCGAGCCAGTGATCGATCATCGACAACTTGCCGCCGTACTGAGCGCGAATCTGGCGCGCTTCGTCGGGCGACAACACGCCATCGGCCAGCGCCCCAACCTTGTAGGGCGGCCAGATGAGATTGGGGCCTTGCCAATCGGGGTCATACATCGAGGCCCACGGCTCGGGCGTGTCGAATGGTTCGTGGGGATCGAATTCGTCGACCCACAAAAAGAACCGTTGACCCGCAGCACGGTGATGCGGCGCATGATCGCCCAACCAACGCGCCGCGGCAGCCATGGTGCGCGGCCCCGGGAAGTCGTCTTCGGCCATGAAGTAACCACGCGAGTTGTCGTAGTGCGTATGGCCGCGGCCGAAGCTTGGCGCACCGATCCACGATGGGTCGGGACGGGTCTTCCACGGATCACTCTCGTGGCCGCGCTCGTACTGCCATGCCGTGAAGTCGCTGTGATAGTTCTCGCCACCGGTCTCGAACAGATGCGGGTGATCGGTGATCAGTTGGGTGACAACACCAGCGCGTCGAAGCGTGGCGGTGATCGCTTCTTCCCACAACTCGATGGAACCCCACGGCCTCCACATGAAATCCCAAGCGCCAACCAACAGGTCGTGACGCGCCGGAATGCAGGGCAACGAACCGGTGTGGTGGTTGGTAAACCGAGTGGCTCGTTGCGCAAAGCGATCGAGGTTTGGGGTGGCCCATTCGGTGCCGCCGTAGCAGCCAAGGGCATGACGATTGAGGCTGTCGAGCAAGATGACAACGACGTTGTCAGGACGCCGCTGAGCATCCATGCGTTAGTGGCCCTGCTGGAGAACGCGAAGTTCGTCGATGGGAATGTGGCAGCGCATCGAGTGACCAATCGCAACCTCGACCAACGGCGGTTCGCTCACTTCGCACACGCCTGCAATGGCACGTGGGCAGCGCGGATGAAACACGCAGCCCGACGGCGGATTTGCTGGACTTGGGATTTCGCCATCGAGGCGAATTCGACTGGTGATCTCGCCATCGAGGCTGGGCACCGCCGACAGCAACGCTTCGGTGTACGGGTGATTGGGCCCGTTGAAGATGTCGTCGGTGAGCCCGATCTCTTGGATGCGACCCAGATACATCACAGCAATTCGATCGGCGAGGTAACGCACCACACCCATGTCGTGCGAGATGAACACGTAACTGGTGTGCTGCTCGGTCTGCAGATCGGCGAGCAGGTTCAAGATGGCTGCCTGCACCGACACATCGAGGGCGCTGGTTGGCTCATCGCACACAACAATGCGTGGGTCGCCGGCGAACGCTCGGGCGATAGCAACACGTTGCTTGAGACCACCCGACAGTTGACGTGGCTTGAGATCGAGGTGACGCGGCGTGAGCCGCAATTGCGCAGCGAGCTTCTCGACCCGGTCGTTGGCTTCGGCCCCTTTGATGCCGGTGAGCTTGGTGACCGATCGGAGCAGAATGCGACGCACCGACCACGCTCGGTTCAGCGCCGAATCGGGGTTCTGGAACACCATCTGCATCGCACGCTTATCGTCGGTGCTGCGTCCGGTGGTCTTGCTTGCCACAGCGTGACCATCGAGCGATACCACGCCACCCACGTCGGCCGACTCGATGCCGAGCATGGTCTTCGCGAGGGTCGACTTACCCGAACCTGACTCGCCCACGATGCCGAGGGTCTCGCCCTCGCCGAGTTGCAGGTCGACTTCGACAAGCGCTGGCACTTCGACACTGCGCTGACGGAAAGTCTTGGAGACATGCGACAGCTCGAGCACATCGGGGTTGTCGGCGCTTTTGGCCAAAATGCCGATGGGTACATCGATAGGGGCTTCGATGATGTCGCTGATGCGGTCGAGGTGATGGCAACGTGTGTATCGATCACCCGAGATGCCCACGGGCACCACTGGTGGAACAACGGTGCGGCAAAGATCGTCGGCGAGTGGGCAACGGTCTACGAAAACACACGTGGGGAGATCGGTGCCGATGAGCGGCAGCATGCCCGGGATGGTGGCCAAGGCCTGCTCGGTTTTGCGCACACCACGACGTGGCAGCGAGCGCAGCAAACCAACCGTGTAGGGGTGCTGCGGATCGTCGAAAACTTCGCGACACCGACCTTCTTCAACGATCTGGCCGGCGTACATCACGCCCACCCGATCGCACAGCGAGCGGATGATGCCAAGGTTGTGAGCGATCATCAACACGGCAGCGTTGGTCTCTTCGCGTAGCACGCGCACCAGATCGAGCACTTCGGCTTCGACCGTTGCATCGAGGCCTGTGGTGGGCTCGTCGAGCACCAACAACTTTGGGTCACACGCCAATGCCATTGCGATAACCACACGCTGCTGCATGCCACCCGACAGCTGGAACGGATACCGATCCATCACGCGCTCGGGGTCGGCGATACGAACTCGCCGCAGCGCCTGCAGCGCATCGTTGGCGGCATCAGACTTCGAGCGACCAAGCAGCGTGAAGCTCTCGATGAGCTGACGCCCAATCTTGATCGATGGATTCATCGCTTGCGCAGGATCTTGGTAGACCATCGATGCTTCAGTGGCGCGGAAGTGCTGCAGTTGCGAGCTGGTCATGTTGGTGACATCGTCGCCATCAACGAGTACGCGTCCGCTCAAGATTTTGCCGTTGCGCGGAAGGTAGCGCAGCGATGCGTATGCGGTAGTCGACTTACCGCAACCGCTCTCGCCAACAAGCCCGTATGCCTCGCCTGGCGCGATCGAGAAAGAGACGCCGCGCAGCACGGCTCGGTCGATGCCGCGAACGGTATACGCAACCTCAAGGTTCTCTACCGACAGCGCAGCTGTGCTCACGGCGGTTTCACCCGTGACGCTCATGACGCCTCCAAAACTGACTGCACCGAATCGGCAATGAGGTTGACCGCAATGACCAAGCTGGCAATTGCCACAGCGGGGAAGAACGTGGTCCACCAGATACCTGCGCTAATCACGCGAAAGCCCTCGCTGACCTGCGCGCCCCAATCGGGAGATGGAGGTTGCGGGCCCGCACCAAGAAACGACAACGTTGCCACGGTGAACACGGCGTAACCAATGCGCACGGTGAGCTCAACGATGATCGGCCCGCTCACGTTGGGCAGAATCTCTTTGAACATCACGAACAGCGACGATTCGCCACGAAGCTTGGCGGAGGTGACGTAGTCGAGGTCGCGTTCGGCAAGCACTGCGGCTCGCACCGTGCGGGCGACCACTGGCGTAAACAGCGCCGAAACCACGCCGATGACAACCATGGTGGAGTTGCCGAGGGTGGTAATCGCCAACAGCGCAACGAGCAGCACCGGCAACGCAAGGAAGGCCTCAACAATGCGGCTGAGGATCTGGTCGAGCCAGCCGCCGATGTAGCCCATCAGCATTCCGATGGTGACTCCGAACACCACGCCGAGCACAGCTGCGAGCGGCGCCACCTTCATCACGTCGAGGGCCCCGGCCATCACGCGAGACAGCACATCGCGGCCTTGCGAATCTGTGCCAAACGGAAAAGCCGCTCGCGGCGAAAGGTGCGTCGCTGCGCGGAAGTCGAGGGGATTATGCGGCGTGATGCGATCGCCCAGCACTGCGCAGACCAACCACACGGCGACGATGCAGGTGCCAATAATGAACGCAGGGCGACGACGAATGAGCCGCCAGTTTTCGCGGCGCGCTTGGTGGCGTTCGCTGAGTTGCACGGCACCACTGAGTTCGACCTCGACGGGAGTGGCGGGTAACAGCATGTCGGTGGCCGAATCAGTGCTGGGCACAAGCACATCGGCGCCAGGGGTAGAGATGAGTTCATCGTGGTGAGGACTGTGGTGATCGGAGCCGCTCATCGTGTTGTCTCCAGTCGGACGCGAGGGTTCAACACCGCAATGAGTAGGTCGGCAAGCAGCGTGGACACCATGTAGATAATGCCCACCAGCAGCACGGCACCTTGCAGCACCGGGATGTCGCGAGACTTCACAGCGCCGAGCATCGTGGACCCCAGACCGTGATAGTTAAAGACTTTCTCAACGCCGATGATGCCGCCGAACAGATACCCGACCTGCACGCTGATGACGGTGATGGTGGGAGCCAAGGCATTGCGGAGCACGTGCGTGCGCATCACCTGACCCTTTGAGAGGCCCTTCATCGTTGCGGTGCGGGCGTAGTCGCTTTGCAGGCCATGAATAACGCCAGCGCGAGACATACGCGCGATGTAACCAAAGTAAGCAATCACCATCGCCATCGCGGGGGCAAGCAGCATGCGCAGTTGGCCAATAACCGATGTGCCTGCTGGCGGATCGGCGAACACCTTTCCAAGCTTCCAGTGCACACAGAACAACGACATGATCAACGCTGCCGTAACGAATTCGGGAATCGACGATGTGGCGAGGCCCACATTGACCACGATGCGGTCGGACAATTTGTCCTGGCGTCGCGCGGCAAAGATGCCAGCAGCGATCGAGATGGGAATCGTGATGATAAAGGCAAGCAACGCAAGCTTGCCCGAGCGAAAGAGCGCCGGGAAGATGATGTCGCGCACCAATCCCCCGCTGTTATACGACGACCCAAAGTTCAGCGTGAACAGTCGGCGGATCGAGGTGAGATATTGCGCCAGCAACGGGCGGTCGGTGCCCAGTTGGTGGTTGAACCGCGCTACGTCTTCTTTGAGAGCAAACGGGCCAAGAACCTTACGTCCAACGTCTCCGGGCAGCACGCTGACGATAAGGAACACGATTGTGGCAAGAAGCCACAAGGTGACGATCGCAGAGGCAAAACGCCTCAGCAGATACCGGCCCATCAGGCCTCCTTCATGAAATCAATTGATCGCTCATGGGTTATGAACACGTCAGGCCTGTGGCGACGCCACCATACGGCAGCGGGCCACAGGCCTGAACACGTTTCTAGCTCACTCAGAATCAGGCAGTGAAGCCGGCCTTGCCACAGTTGAAGTGACCGAGGCCCGTGGCCACAATTCCCGTCACGGTCTTCTTATTCGCGAAGAGCGTGTTGTAGAAGTATGGGATCACGTATGGCACGTCTTCGTTGGCAATCTTTTGGATGTCAGCGATTGGCGCCTTGCGATCGGCGTCGGTAAGAGCTGACTGATATGCCTTGGTTGCAGCGCGGAATGGCTCGGAGATGTAGTGAGCCGAGTTCCACTCGCCTGTTGCGTATGCCTTCACGATGTACACATCGGGAACGCCACGTGGGCCGTAGTCGACGATGCCGAAGTCGCCGCCGCCGTCGCAGCCTGCTGGCTCAACTTTCGAGTCATAGACCTTGCACCACTCGATGCCATCGACTTCGGTCTCCTGCTGGAGGGTGATGTCCATGCCGATTTCCTTGAGCTGGCTCTGCATGAGCTGAGCAAGCTCGGGGATCTCCTGAAGCTTGGGGAAGAACATTGTGGTCTTGAGACCCTCTTTGCCCGCATCCTTGAGCAACTGCTTGGCCTTTTCGATGTCGCGGGTGCGCTGTGCCTGCGAGGCATCGAAGTATGGGTAGATCGGAGCGATTGGGTGATCGTTGCCGATGTCGCCCTTGCCCTTGAGGATGGTGTCAATGAGTGCCTGACGGTCGATACCGAGGGCAACTGCCTGACGAACGCGCTTGTCGACGAAGTCGCCTTCGCGGGTGTTCATCCACACCATGCGGTGCGCCGAGCCGTGGATGATGCCAACGTCGATCTTGTCGTCGGCGAGCAGTGCGTCGCCACCGATGACCGAGAACTGCACGATTGCATCGACTTCGCCAGCCTGCATACCTGACACCAAGGTGGCGAGGTCTTCGTTGAAGGTGAACTCAAGCGAGTCGAGGTATGGCTTGCCATCCCAGTAATCGGCGTTGGCCACGTAGGTAGCGCCAACGGCCTCGTCGTACTTGGTGAGCTTGAATGGGCCGGTGCCGTTGGGAACCTTGTCGAGGGTGGTGCCGAGCACGTAGTCGACTGGGGTGATCACGGACTGAGGGTTGTATGGGCCGACCTGGTACGGGAACTGACCATCGGCAGCGAGCAAGGTGATCTCGACGGTGTTGGCGTCGATTGCCTTAGTGGAGCCAGCGGTGATGTATGCCTTCAGGTTGCTGCCAGCCAAGCGGTCCATCGTGGCGACGACATCGGCAGAAGTGAAGTCCTTGCCGTCGTGCCACTTGACGCCCTTGCGGAGGTTGAAGGTCCACACGCTGCCATCAGCGTTTGGCTTCCACGACTCGGCCAGCATTGGCGACAAGTCGGCGCCCAAGGTGTTCACGAGGTACTCAAACGAAATGACCACTGGGGTGTAGGTGCCCAAGTTGGCCATCGCCACTGGGTCAAGAGGACCGGCCGGCTTCTGCGCAGCGATCTTGAGGGTGCCACCCTGCTTGATTGTTCCACCAGCAACTTGGGTGCCAGCAGTGGTGTCACCGGTTACCGAGCTAGCAGTGGTGCCAGCCGGGGTCTTTGCATCAGAACCGCAGGCGGCGATGATGGTGCCCATGAATGCGACGCCGAGACCGAGGACCGATCCGCGGGTCACAAAGGTGCGGCGCGAGATGGCTCCATTTGCGTAGCTGTCGATCAGGTCGTTCTCGAGTGGGCCGACACTGCGGCGGGCACGATCAAGTTTCGAAAAATTCATTTCTCTCCCCATGTGATTGGTCCGAGTTGAGGTCTCTCGGAACTCTCGGGACGTTAGTGGCGCTCCTATGGAGTGTCAAGAATCCTTGACAATTCACGCACCGTTTTCCGGAACACTCGTTCTGCGATTCATCACCGCGTGACCCGCCGAATTGCCGTGATCTGCGCTGTACTCATTCGAGTTATCAACGCTCGGTAGTGTCGATCGTCATCCGTCGCCGACCAAAGGACCATCGTGTCTCAACGCGTTCTCATCACAGCAGCAGCGGCGGGCATCGGCCGGGTCATCGCCGACACGTTCGCTGCGTCTGGCGCCACCGTTCACCTCTGCGACATCGACGAACAGGCCATCTCGTTGTGTCGCTCCGAATCGCCTGCGCTGCGGGCAACACAGGTAGATCTCACCGATAGCGCTGCGCTCGACGAATGGATCGATATGGCCGTTGCTGACATGGGCGGTGTCGATGTATTGATTAACAACGCTGGCACCAAGGGCCCCACCGCGATGGTCGAAGACATCTCGATCAGCGAATGGCACGCCTGCTTAGCGGCAAGCCTCGATTCCCATTTCCTGTGCGCTCGGCGAGTTACTCCATTGATGAAGGCCCAAGGCCATGGTTCGATCATCAACATGTCGTCGATGGCGGGCGTATTTGGCTATGGAATGCGCACGCCATATGCAGCGGCGAAGTGGGCCGTCATTGGCCTCACGAAGTCGCTCGCTATTGAACTCGGGCCTTCTGGAGTTCGATGCAATGCCATTTGCCCAGGTTCGGTTCGTGGCGAGCGTATGGACGGCGTGATTGCAGCCGAGGCCGAACTCCGAGGCGTGCCGGCATCGGTTGTCGAAAGCGAATACGTGTCCGGGCAGTCGCTGAAGCGGTTCGTTGAACCATCAGATGTGGCAGCGATGTGCCTGTTCTTGGCCTCGCCCGCGTCGGCGATGATCTCGGGCCAAGCCATTGGGGTCGACGGCAACACCGAGACATATCACCTCTAGGCCGCGGCTCACCTCTGGGCCACGGCGCCGGGCTGCAGCGCTCAGAGCTGCGGATCGACCAAGACCCGCCCACGCATGCCGCCCACCAAGATGCGGTCGAGTTCGGCCGGAAGTTGATCGAGGCCGATCACCTGAGCAACTTCGGTGTCGAGCCAGGTCGGACGAAGGTCGGTGGCGATGCGCTGCCACATCGCGATGCGTGGCGCCAACGGGGTCTGCACACTGTCGATGCCGAGCAGGTTCACGCCGCGCAAGATAAATGGATGCACTGTGGTACCCAGATCGGTGCCGCCGGTGAGACCACTGGCCGCAACCGAGGCGCCGTAGCGCAGCGTGCGCAAGACATAGGCCAATGTGGAGCCGCCCACGCAGTCGACCGAACCGGCCCAACGCTCACGCTCGAGCGGACGTGTGGACTCGGCGGAGGTCTCCGCGCGATCGATCACTTCGCTGGCGCCCAACGAGCGCAACCAATCGGCCTGATCGCTCTTGCCGGTGCTGGCAACAACTTCGTGGCCACGAGCGGCGAGCATGCCAACGGCCATCGAACCAACGCCACCCGTGGCACCGGTGACCAGAACTGGTCCGGCTCCGGCCACTAGTCCGGCGCGCTCCAGGGCATCAACCGACAACGCCGCGGTGTACCCGGCGGTGCCGACCATCATTGCCGTGCGAGCATCGAGTCCCGCTGGCATCGGCACGATCCATGCCGACGGGATGCGAGCGAACTGGGCGTAGCCGCCGTGGTGAGCAACACCGATGTCGTAGCCGTGCGCCAAGACCGACGAGCCCACAGCGATTGCAGGATCGGCGCTCTCGACGACAACACCGGCCAGGTCGATGCCCGGCACGATGGGGTCAATGCGCGCCACCCGACCTGTCTCGGAACCGACAAGACCGTCTTTGAAGTTGATGCCCGAATACTGAACTCGGATCAACACATCGCCGTCGCCGAGGGCATCGTTGGAGAGTTGCGTGACGTTGCGGGTCCAGCCTGACTCAGACTTGCCAACGGTGAATGCGCGAACGGTGCTCATGGTGTACTCCAGTTTGTGACGCATGTCTGTCAGGCGGCCACGCCAAGGTAGTCGGGAGCACATTCGATTGGACACACGAGCTGCGTGTGGCGGGGGCGGACCGAGGTCGGCACCCCCGCCACACGTCTTATGACTCGAGTGAGATTGGTTCGTCGTCTTTAGCGCCGAAGGTATCGATGTCGCCATCGAGGCCTGCTTGGCCACGTACCTTCTCGGAAATCTCGACCATCAGCTGCGGGTTGGCCTGCAGGTAGTTCTTCGCGTTCTCGCGACCCTGGCCAAGCTGCTCACCTTCGTAGGTGAACCATGCACCCGACTTTTTGATGATGGACATCTCGACACCCAGATCGAGCAGCGAGCCCTCGCGGCTGATGCCCTTGCCGTACATGATGTCGAACTCGGCCTGACGGAACGGCGGTGCGACTTTGTTCTTGACGACCTTGACGCGGGTGCGTGAGCCGACAACTTCGGCACCGTCTTTGATGCTCTCGATACGACGAATGTCGAGGCGGACCGACGAGTAAAACTTGAGCGCACGGCCACCGGGGGTTGTCTCGGGCGAACCGAACATGACGCCGATCTTTTCGCGCAACTGGTTGATGAAGATGGCGACCGTGTTGGTCTTGTTGAGGTTGCCGGTGAGCTTGCGCAATGCCTGGCTCATCAAGCGGGCCTGCAGGCCGACATGAGTGTCACCCATCTCGCCTTCGATTTCAGCACGGGGTGTGAGTGCAGCCACCGAGTCGATGACGACCACATCAAGAGCGCCGGAGCGCACCAACATGTCGACGATCTCAAGTGCTTGTTCGCCAGTGTCTGGCTGTGAGATAAGCAACTGATCGATATCGACGCCGATGGCACGGGCGTAGATGGGATCCATTGCGTGCTCGGCATCGACATAGGCGCAAATGCCGCCGTTGCGCTGCGCCTCGGCCACGACGTGCATGGCCAACGTGGACTTACCCGAGGACTCTGGACCGAAGATCTCGACCACACGGCCACGGGGCAGACCGCCAATGCCGAGTGCGAGGTCGAGCGCCAAAGCGCCGGTGGACACCGTGTCGATACCGAGCGATGTCTTTTCGCCCATGCGCATGATGGAGCCCTTGCCGAACTGCTTATCGATCGATGCCAGCGCCATCTCGAGCGCCTTTTCACGTTCCATCGCCATGATGTTCTCCCTACTTCTTTCGTCTCTTAGTTGTCTGTCTCAGTAATCGCTGCGGGGCCAATATCTCAGGCCCGATTCGCTGAGCGGCACCATACGAAAGGGGTGTTACAGGGTTACCGAGAACCATGAACCACATTCGGTGAAGTACTGCGAGCGGCGAACGACAGGAGTGTAACTTCGTACAAGCGTTCGATCAAGCATTCGGGACGGGAATCTCCGAAATCGTCTCGGCCGCCCGGGCGAGCCACTCATCAGACGGCGGATCCATCAGCAATTCCACCGCAAACCAGAGTGTGTAACTGAACGGATACAGCACCACGGGCAGCACGATCGCCACCGCCCCCAATACCAGCATCAACGGTTTGACGGCCACATCGGGATAGGTGATCACCACCGACACTCCCCCGGCAACCACCAGCGTTGCCAGCATGATCATCACGTTCATCGTGGCGGCGCCCAATTCGAAGCCATCGTGACCCCGTTGCACAGATAAGCCGCAGTGTTGGCACGAGTCGTGACGCCGGAACCAACCACGCCGAAATCCGGGTCGATCGCCACACCACGCGCACTGCAACATCGCTGCTCGGCGAAACATCAGCGGCACCGAGGGACGAGTCACAGACATGCGATCAGCGTAGCTACCACTTTGAGCCAGCCGAAGATGCGATGATTGCAGCCGTGCGCAACTCACTTTCAGGATTGTTGTTGGGCGCCGCTGCTGCGCTCGGAAGCCTCGCTCTCGGCGGCGCATGGTTGCAGCTCACCTCGTTCTCTACCGGCCGCTCGTACAACACCAGCCATCAAGTGCTCCGCGACGCAGCAATCCGCAACGAAATCGGCCAAGTTGTGGCTCAAGCTGCGGCTCCTACGCTCGGACAAAACCCAGCGCTCGTGCAACAGGTTGTTGCAGCAGGAGCTGCCACCGGCGAGGGATCTGATCTGTTGGCGGGCGTCATTGCCCAAGCGCACGCTCATCTCATTGGTGCAAGCACCAAGCCCGTGTTCATCACCGCCGAGCAGATGGTGCCGTTAGTTGGCAATCAACTCGCCGCCACAGTTGCCCCTGCAGCCATTGCAGTACCAACCATTGGAGCAATGTCGACTACCCGCCAAGTTCTGAACTGGCTCGTTCCAATTTCGGGTGCCGCCGCAACCTTGCTCATTCTCGCCGGCCTCGCCACCCGACCCAATCGCGCAGAGCAACTCCGCGCGCTCAGCGTGCTGTTGCTCGGAACCGCACTGATGCTGGTGATCTTCGGATTCATCGTGCCAGCGCTGATACTTCCGCTGTTTTCAGATAACGCGTGGGCCTCGATCTTGCCCAACATGGCACGAACCACACTTGGCCGGCTGATGCTCGCCGCCGCACTCATTGGCCTTGGTGGCGCGGCGTGCTTGGCCTCAGCGGCCGCGGCGCGGCGGCGGGATCGTTGGTCGCAGCCAATACGCACCCGCTACACAGAGCAACGCCGCTGGAGTTAGCAACCCTTAGGCGATGAGTTCGGCCACGAACTCTTCGAACACTGCGGCGTAGCGCATGGCATCGGCGTTGCTGTGCATGATCGAAATCAGCCACTGCTCGTCGAGGCCCGGTGGCAGCAAGATGCCCCGGTTGATGCCGTGAATCCACTGCGCAAAGGCAAGATCAAAGTCGGTGTTCTTGTAGTCGCGATAGTTGCGCACCGGGTTGGCCGACCAGGTAATGCAGCCCTTGGCACCGAACTGCACGGCATGAGCAGCGATGCCGGCACGATCGATGATGGCATCGCACGCCACAAGGAGCTCGCGATTGCGATCGATACATCCGTCGGTGGCCTCGGGGGTACACACCTCAGACAACACCGCTTTGGCAGCGGCCATGCACAACGGGTTGCCGTTGTATGTGCCGAGGTGAACCACGCGACCCGATGTGATCTGGTCCATGTATTCGGCCTTGCCGCCAAACGCGCCTAAGGGAAGGCCGCCGCCGATGCTCTTGGCGAGAGCCACCAAGTCGGGGGTAACGCCGAGAGCCCCAGTGGCCCCGCCCCAACTTGCCGTGATACCGGTCTTCACTTCGTCGAACACCAACAAGGTGCCATAGCGCTGAGTGATCTCGCGCACCGCTTCGAGATAGCCCGGCAACGGCTTGCAGATGCCGATGTTTTCCATCACCGGCTCGACGATGAAACAGGCCACGTCGCCGCCGCGCAGTGCACGCTCGAGCGCCTCGGGGTCGTTGTATGGAATGACGATGGTGTCGCCGAGCACGGCGTTGGTGACGCCAGCGGTTCCGGGCACCGGTGTGGGATTGTCGGCCGGGCCGGCGAGATCAAGCGGCGGCTTCATCGAGATCATTACTTCGTCGTGGTGGCCGTGATAGCCACCCTCGACCTTGACGATCTTTTCGCGGCCCGTTGCGCCGCGGGCAACGCGGATGGCGTCCATCGTGGCTTCGGTGCCGCTATTGGTGAACCGCCACATCGGCAAGCCATAGCGCGCACCGAGCATCTCGGCGACTTCGGAGTTGGACTCGCATGGCGTGACAAACAACGTGCCGTCGTCAAGCTGTGCCTCGATGGCCGAACGAACCGCTGGGTGACAATGCCCGGCGAACAACGCCCCAAAGCCCATGTCGTAGTCGGTGTAGCGATTGCCGTCGACATCTTCCATCCAGCTGCCCTGTGAGCGGCTCACCACGATGGGGTGAGGGTCATAGGCCTGAAAGCTGGAAGGCACACCCAAGGGCATCACCTTGCGAGCACGTTGGGTAACCGCCTGCGAACGCTTGGTGCGTGAGACGTAGAGGGCGAGTTCGCGACGAGTGATCTCGTGAGCTCGTTTGGTCAAATCATTGCTGAGCGTTGAATCGGATGCGCTCATGGGATCACCCCTGTGAAATACGTTGTGGTGACGATACCACGCAATCGAAACGGCCGTCTCCGGGCAACTTCCTGCATCTCGAACGAGACCGAGAATGGGTTGTGTGAATCGAGGCAATCCGTGGCAGACTGTGCATCCTCATGGTGGTCGTAGCTCAGCTGGTAGAGCGTCAGTTTGTGGTACTGAAAGTCGCGGGTTCGAGCCCCGTCGGTCACCCTCATCAGGTTCGGGTTCGCCCGGGTCTGGGTCGTAGATTTTGGGCAGGCTCGCGCTTGCTCATACAATCCAACGGCTACATGCGCCTCTAGCTCAACGGCAGAGCAACGGACTCTTAATCCGCAGGTTCTGGGTTCGAAACCCAGGGGGCGCACCATGTTTCTTTGGGCCATTGCAGCCGACTCGCAACGTTCTGCTGAATGTTGCTGAGACGCCGCATCGTCCGACACCCACCGACTGCCGCAGCGCCGAACCACACATTTGCCACCGCATTGGCTATCGCCAGATTCACGGTGCTTTCGCCTCAGAATGCACGATAGGCCGGAGGCTGTTGCCCCCGGCCCATTCGCGTTATTCGTTAGCTCTCGACGAGT
>JBAXHD010000002.1:0-174392 GCA_037139095.1 Actinomycetota bacterium | reverse complement strand
GCCTTGGGCGCTGCGAGAGCAGGCGACGCTGCCGACTGAAGGTCGCTGTCGTTTTCAGAAACCTCACTGTCGTCGCCATCGTCGTCGAAGTCGTCGTCGTCAGCATCGTCGGCATCGCCTGCGGCACCTTGGCCGGTGCCGGGTTTCGATCGGCCACGACCGCCACGCGAGCCGCGACGACGTTTGCGAACTGGTCGAACTGTGGGCTCTTGGCCCGTCTCGTCGACAACTCCGCCTTCTGATACTTCTTGGGGGCTTGAATCGGGCGCATCGGCGACCGTTTCAGCTGATTTCTGTACCGGTTCGTCGAGATTCTCGACCCGTATGTCGTCCATGGACGTATTCCCTCCGTGTGCGCTCACCATCCCGGTGAGCTCTTTGCAGCGGCTGCCCAAGGTGGGACTCTTCCCAACCGGCGCCGTCGCTTTCGACCTCATAAACGGGCAGCATTCGCCCGGATTCCTTGCTATTTCCCGCTGCGCGAGACGCAGAGCGAGCGATATGTGTTGTCGACAACACTACGCCGTAGAGCGACCTTGGCCGCGGCACGACGATATTGGTGCTGAACGGTATCGACATTTCGAACAAGTCGTACATGTGAACAATGCCTAAACATGCAGTGCGAACAGCCTTTGCGTCAGCGCATTCGGCGCATGTGAACGCTCTGCACCAGCCCAAACATCAAAAAATAGGCGAGCATTCCCGAGCCTCCATAGGAGATAAACGGCATCGGCAGGCCCGTAATGGGCATCAGCCCAAGGGTCATCGCGATGTTCTGAAAGATCTGCCAGAGCAGCATCGAGAACACCCCGGCGCAGATGTAGAGGCCCAGTGTGTCGCGCGAGAGATGCGCAATGCGCCAAATTCGAAACAGAGCGACAGCAAACAACCCAATGAGTACCGAACAACCAATCAACCCGAATTGTTCCGCGATAGCGCTAAACGGAAAGTCGGCCCACTGCACCGGGATGTCGCTCTTGGCGTTGGTGATCGGCCCAAGCAACCAACCTTTACCAGTGATTCCGCCCGTGGCCGTAGCCCGCAGGGCGTTGCGGCCCTGGAAGATGTACTTCTGCAACGCACTGTCTGACGAGTTGGGGCTCATCCATGCCCGGATTCGAATCGTCTGGTAGCCGCTCACGAACCGAGTAACGAATGCAGCCGCAACCGTGCCGATGGCCAACAGCGTGATCATCGCGATGTACTTCGCGCGCGCGCCGGCGACCAGCAAGAGGCCCATCATCAGCACCACGAATACCGAGGCAGACCCCAGATCTGGCTGCAAAATGATGAGCACTACGGGGAAGCCGCCCAGCCAAAGCCCGCCGACGAAGCGTTCGTATGACACCGAATCACTGCTGTCTTCGCTGAGAAACGCGGCCAGCGCAAGCAACACGGCCACCTTGGCCAGTTCGCTGGGCTGAATGTTGATGGGCCCCACGCTGAAGCTCAGCTGCGCGCCGTTGCTCACCTTGGCCAACACAAAGATCAAACCCAGGCTGACCAAGCTCGCCACGTAAAACGCACGAGCGCGCTCGCGAAGCCACGAGTAGTCGAGCGTCATAATCAGCAACATCACGCCCGTAGAAAGAATGACAAACACCACCTGACGAGTGGTGAACAGATATGGGTTCGACACCTTTGTGCGCGAAGCCGAGTACACCGTGAAGCATCCAATGACGGTGAGCGCCGCCTGGGCGACCAGCAACACCCAGTCGACGTTGCGGCTCGGGTCGCCGGGACTTGAGCGCACGTTGCCCAGACCCGAGTCGGGCCGACGATTCAGTACAGAGAACGCCACTAGTCGCGAACCGGATCGAGGGGATTTTGTAGACAGTTTGTTGAACGCAGTTCTTCGGGCAGCGCTGGCAGCGCTGAGGTGATGTCGAGCGGATCAGAGGGCACCACTGGATCCAGTTTGATGGCTCCCGCCAAGGCCTCGAAAACGCACTTCACTACCGGCGCAGCAGCCTTGCTGCCATAGCCAGCCTTTTCGAGGTAGGCCACCACCGTGTAGGGCTTGAACGGATTGGTGCTGAACGCCGCGAAGGCGGACGAGTCGTTCCATGGCTTACTCGCAAAACCTTGCGCCGTGCCGGTCTTACCAACGATGGTCAGCTTGTCGTAGGGATAGTTCTTGAAGAGCGTCTCGCCGGTAGTGGCATGGTAGAAGCTGGATGGGTACCGCACGCCTTTGCCCGTGATCACACGTTTGAGACCCGCCACGATGGGGTCACTCACCGCAGGCGGCAGATCGATCTGCTCAACAAGATCGGCCTTGTCGTATGAGGTAATCAGCACGCCCTTGGTGAGATCGACGAGGCCGGGCGACACCTCGGCGACACCACCTTGGTAGATCGCCCGAACGATGTGTGGCTTATTCAAGAAGCCACCATTGGCCAAGGTGGCGTAGGCATTCGCCAGTTGCAGCGGTGAGGCGGCCATGAGTCCCTGTCCGATTGCGGTCTGCACGTTGTCGCCAACGAGCAATCGAGGAACCTCGCCTTTGGCGAGCTTGCCGGATTCGACGAGTCGCTTTTTCAACTCTGTGTCGGGCACGCGGCCATTGAACTCAAAGGGCAACTCAATGCCCGAGTCCTTGCCGAATCCGAACTTCTTCACTTGGTCTTGCAGCAGGTTGCGGCCAGCCGTGAACGTGAGTTCGCCGAGGCGATAAAAGAACGCATCGCTGGAGATGGCCAGCGCAGATTCGACACTGACGGGCCCGTAGGTACTGGGCCGCCCGGTGTTGGCGTTGGTGGCATTGAAGTATTCGCAACGCACTCCGGAGTTGCAAACACTGCGATCAATGCTCTCGAGCTTGTAGCTGCCCCTGTCGGTGTACAACTCGTCGGGAGTAATGACGCCAGTCATCATGCCCGCGTAGGCAACAAACGGCTTGAACGTAGAGCCAAGGTTGTACTGACCCTGAATCGCACGATTCACGAGAATCGATTTCTCAGGGTGCGCCTGATCGTTGGGAAACAGCGCTTTGAACTTCTCGCCGCTGATACCAGCGTTGAACCAACGATTGTCGAAGGTGGGGTAGCTCGCCATCGCAATCACTTGGCCCGTCTCGTGATCCATCACCACCACAGAGCCAGCGGGCGATGGATACGGAAGGTATTGGGCTCCGCTGGCTGGGTCGACAACAAAGGCTTCGCCGGTGAACTTGGGGTTGCCCAACTTGTCGAGCGGATTGCGCGCCATACCCGACGTGTCGGTGGTTTCGCGGCGCAACCGAAGTTCGGTTTGTAGCGCTTGTTCGGCGTATTGCTGCACTCTCAGATCGATGGTGAGCTGAATGTCTTTGCCCGCAACGGGCTCGACTCGACTGAGTTCTCGCACCACATGATTGGTGCTGTCGACCTCGTAGACCACCTTGCCCCACGTACCGTGCAACGTGGACTCCATGCTCTTTTCAACACCGAACTGGCCAATGGATTCGTTGTTGAGATAGCCCAACTCTTTGTACTGCTTTGCTTGCGTGTCGAGGATGAGACCGAGATAGCCGATCACGTGACTGGCCAACGGAGCAAACGGATACACCCGGCTCCAGTCTTCGTCGCCGCGCACCCCGGGAAAGTCTTCGCTACGACTCTCGATCTGCAGTACAAGATCCTCAGGCACATCTTCACGTAACGGCAACGGCAAGAAGTTGCTGTATCGGCCACTCTTATAGCGCAGCTCCATCTCTTGCACCGACACGCCAAGCAACCCCGAGAGGCGCAAGAACATTTCATGGCGATTGGCACTCTTGCGAATCACCGAACGGTCGATCGTGATCGTGAGCACGCGCTTGTTGTCGGCGATGATTCGACCCACCGAATCGAAGATGCGACCCCGCTCGGGCACGAGCAACTGCGTGCGGGTCTTGCTGACCGACACTTGCTGTTGAAAGGTGTCTCGTTGCACTGTCTGCAAAAACCACAGACGCGCTCCGATTGAGCTGAACAAGATCACCGCGACCAGAGCCAGCGCCCCGAGCCGGGCCGAGCGTTTGTCAACTGCCATGGCGACATTCTGGTCTGTGCGTACCCAACGCAGAGCGCGGCGGGGTCATGCGGCCGGCGCCTTCCAGGTCTTCTTTCGAATCGCCAACGACCAGCGGCCGAGCGGTTTGAACGCAAATGAGACCATCGCGCTGGTGATCGCTACGACCGGCAGGATCGTCGACAGCCGTTCGCCGTGCCATCCCCCATCACTGACGAATGTCTTCACCACGGGGACCGTGAACTCACCAACAGTGCTGCCGAGGCCAACGAACAGCATCGAGAGCCACCAATGCGGATCGACAGCCACCACATTGACCAGGCCTGCCGTGTAGCCCGCCAATCCATAGGCCAATGCGTGCTGACCAAGTAATGAGCCCGTGCCAAGGTCGAACATCAGCCCGACCACAAAGCCCAGCCAAGCACCGCGATCTGCGCCGCCCGCAATACCAGCCGACGCGCAAAACGCAAGCACGATCTGCGGAGCCACACCCCAGAACCGCATATCGCCAATGGCCACGCGCTGCAGCGCGATCAGCATCAGCGCCACAGGGGCGACCCGAAAGATTGGACGGCGAAGAATTGCGTCCACGTCAGCCTGGCGGCACTTCTGATGGCGGCCGGTAGCGCACGACCTGCACGAAGTTCAGCTGCGCCAAGTTCGCGGCAAGTTTGATTTCAAGTAGCGGGCCTGCCGACCCAGCACGTCGAACAACGTTGATGACTTCGCCGATGATGATGTCGGGAGGCGCCAAGCTCTTTGATCCACCGGTGGTGGACACTACTGAGCCGACCCTGATCGCGCTTTCGGCCACGAACCTCATCGCCGGAAGACGTCCCTTGCCACGCCCTTCGAACGCGCCCGTGTCGTGTTGATCGATGCGGATCGTTGTGGTGGTCACGCCCGAGGGTCTCGGCGCCGTAGTGGTGGTTGTGGTGGTGGTGGTCTCTGGCGCCGTAGTGGATGTGACCGCGGGCCCGCTGAGCGGCGACCCAGCAACTGTGGTTGTGGTTGAGCTGTTGAGGGTTGCTGACGGGCTGGTCGAGGTTGACGTATCCGCTGAGGGCGACACCAGTTCGCCGCCCGCCGAAACCTTTGCCTCAATTGCATACTCGGAATCGTTGGCGAGCATCACCACGCTGCGGTTGTCGTAGACCGTAGTGATTTTGCCCACCAGGCCAGCGTTGTTCACCACGACCATGCCTACCAAGATGCCGTCGTTGCTGCCCCGGTCGATCTCAACGGTCTGGCTGAAGTTGCCTGGCGCCGCGCCCACCACGCGAGCGGTAACCGTTGGATACTTCGCGGTGAGGCCGTTCAGCGTGAGCAGCTCTTGGTACTCGGACACAATGGCGCGCGCCGTGAGCTGGTCGCCTCGCTGGCGAGCGATCTCGTCGTGCAGGCGCTCGTTCTCGCGCTCAAGATCGTGGTAGCTCGTGGCCCCATTCCATGCATTGCGGATAGGGGTCGAAATGACACGCCCCGCCGTTTCGAATGGCGAGAGCACGCTGGCGAACAGCGAGCGGGCACCATCGATCACGGGGTTACCGCGCAGGTCGATGGTGAGCAACAGCACTGATGACAGCACCAACAGCACTATTGCGCGACGGCGGCTGACCGAATAGATGGGCACAGTATTGAGAACTCGCGACGACTAGTCGTCGCCACTCTGTGACAGCAGGCCGCGCATCGCGTCGATGTTCTCGAGTGCACGTCCGGACCCGATAACAACGCTGTAGAGCGGCTCGGCAGCGATATGGATGGGCATGCCCGTCTCGTGTGATAAGCGCTGATCGAGACCGGCCAACAGTGCGCCACCACCGGTGATGGTGATGCCTTGCTGCATGATGTCGGCGGCCAACTCGGGCGGTGTTTTGTCGAGGGTGGTCTTCACGGCGTCAACAATGGCAGATACCGGCTCGGCGATGGCTTCGCGCACCTGCTCGGTGGTGATCTCGAGCGTGCGCGGGAGGCCACTGATGAGGTCGCGGCCACGGATGTCGGCGGTGAGTTCGATGTCGAGCGGCCACGCCGAACCCATATGAATCTTGATTTCCTCGGCGGTGCGCTCGCCCACTGCCAACGAGAACTCTTTTTTGAGGTACTGCAAAATGGCGTCGTCGAGTTCGTCGCCCGCGACTCGAACCGACTGGGCGGTGACAATGCCGCCGAGCGAAATCACTGCGACCTCGGTAGTGCCGCCGCCGATATCGACGATCATGTTGCCGCTGGGCTCGTGCACTGGAAGGTCGGCGCCGATAGCGGCGGCCATTGGCTCTTCGATGATGTGCACCGGTTTGCGAGCACCGGCGAACTCGGCTGCATCTTGCACGGCGCGCTGCTCGACACCCGTAATGCCCGATGGAACGCAGATCACCATGCGCGGCTTGCTCCACTTGCTGGCATGCACCTTTTGGATGAAATAGCGAAGCATCTTTTCGCACACATCGAAGTCGGCGATGACGCCGTCTTTGAGCGGCCGAACCACTTTGATATGGCCAGGCGTGCGGCCCATCATCCGCTTGGCTTCGAACCCCACTGCAACGGGACGACCATCGTTGACATTGAGCGCCACAACCGACGGTTCGTTGAGCACGATGCCCTGTCCACGCGCGTAAATGAGCGTGTTCGCTGTGCCCAAATCGATGGCAAGGTCTCGACCGAGGGCAAGCGGATTGTTACGGGCCATGGGAAAAACCTTCCGAAGCGGCGGTGCCGTTCCCGGTCATGGTAGCGGACGGGCGGATTGTTACAGATTCGGGAAGAAAATGCCGATCTCGCGCTGCGCCGACTCGAGCGAATCACTGCCATGAACCAAGTTTTCGGTGAACAAGATGCCGAGGTCGCCACGGATGGTGCCCGGGGCAGCCTTACGGGGGTTGGTGGCGCCAACGAGTGTGCGCACCACTTCCCAAGTGTCTTCAGGACCCTCGATGACCATGGCCACTACTGGGCCACGAGACATGAACTCAACGAGTTCGCCGTAGAAGCCCTTGCCCTGATGCTCTTCGTAGTGACGAGCGAGGATCTCGCTATCGAGCTGGCGCAGTTCCATCGCAGCGATGGTGAGGTTCTTGGCCTCGAAACGCGAGGTGATCTGGCCGATCAAACCGCGTTCGACGGCATCGGGCTTGAGGAGGACGAGAGTGCGATCAGACATGGAGCCAAAGGCTACGGCGCCGCGACCAGTTCGCCTACCGCAGCGGCCAGTAGGCACTGGCAATCAGCGCTGCGGCGAACTAGGCGATGCGACGGGTGATCATGAACGGGCGGGCTTCGCCCACCACATACATCGAGCCCGACACCACGATGGCATCGTCGACCGTGGCCATATCGAGCGCGCGTTGGCACGCCGCCGACACTGATGCGACTTCGTAGACATCGTCGCAGCCAACGCGCCGAGCTATCGCTGCCAACTCGTTGACCGGCAGACCGCGTGGCGATGGAGCAGTGCAGCAGATGACCACGTCGTACTCTTCGGCGCGCAACGCGCCGAGCAGCTGCGCAGGATCGCGACCGCGCAAGCATCCAACGATCAAGATGCGCCGACCCTCGGGATGAAAATCTTCGAAGAACACCTGCGCGCATGTGTCGGCGCCGGCGGGATTGTGTGCGCCATCGACAATGACCAACGGAAGGTGGTTCAGTACCTCGAAACGGCCGGGCATATGCACATTTCGAAACGCCTCGAGTACCAGTTCTTCTGGAACCGGAGATGCAAAAAAGGCCTCGACCGCTGCCAGTGCTACGGCTGCGTTGTCGCCTTGATGCTGTCCGTGCAAGGGAACAAACACATCGGAATACACGGTGGTCTGAGTACGCAGATCGACGAGCCGCCCGCCAACCGCAAGCTGATTCTCAATGCAGTCGAACTGCTCGCCACGCTCGAACACCACAGCGCCACCCTCGGCCCGGAAGATCTCAACAAGTTCGGGATCGGTCTCGCCGATAATGACCGCGCTATTGGGGGTAACGATGCCCGCCTTCTCGCGAGCAATATGGGCCTTTGTTGGGCCTGCGAACTCGGTGTGATCGAGGGCAACATTGGTCACCACGGCCACCTGGGCATCGACCACGTTGGTTGAGTCCCAACGACCGAGCAGGCCAACCTCTACTACGGCCACATCAATCGCGATGTCGCTGAACCATCGAAACGCCGCTGCGGTAGTGATCTCGAAATAGCTTGGAGTCACGCCAGCAAGCACCTCAAGGTCGGCGATTGCACCCACCTGCTCGCCGAACTCTTCGTCGCTGATTGGTTCGCAGTTGTAGGTCATGCGCTCGTTGACGCGCTCGAGGTGAGGACTTGAGAACGTGCCCACCGTGAGGCCGTGAGCCATCAGCAGTCGAGTGATCATCTGCGAGGTGGAACCCTTGCCATTGGTGCCAGTGATGTGAATCACCGGATACGTGGTCTGCGGATCGCCCATCACCGACATGAGTCGCTGAATCGAGGCCAACGACGGCGACTCGATCAGACCCGTCTTTTCGTAGGTGGCGTGCGCGTCGAGATATGCAAGAGCATCGGCGTAGTTCATGTGATGACAACCCTATGGGTGCGAGACGATGCCCGCAGGTCAGAAACGAAGAATCAGGAAGCGGCCCGACGAGGGCGCGTGGTGCGAACGGGTTCACGAGGAACCAACGTGGGATTCACCTTGTTCTTCACGGTGTCTTCGTCGATAGTGACCCGACCGATGTCGGTGCGGCCCGGCAGTTCGTACATCGTGTTGAGGAGAACCTCTTCGACGATGGACCGTAGGCCGCGAGCGCCAGTGCCTCGCAACAGCGCCTGATCGGCGATAGCGATGAGCGCTTCGGGGGTGAAGTCGAGCTCGACATCTTCGAACTCAAAGACCTTGTGATACTGCTTGACCAGCGAGTTCTTCGGCTCAGTGAGAATTTTGACCAGCGCCTCGTGATCGAGACTGCGCACGGCACCGACCATAGGGAGGCGTCCGATGAACTCAGGGATCATGCCGAACTTGAGCAGGTCCTCGGGCAGCACTTGGCCAAACAGTTGGCCGGCATCGCGGTCTTGCTTGGAGCGCACCGTGCTGTTGAAGCCCACGCCCTTGTGACCGATGCGTTGCTCGATGATCTGTTCGAGACCAGCGAAGGCGCCGCCGCAGATGAACAACACATTGGTGGTGTCGATCTGGATGAACTCTTGGTGCGGATGCTTGCGGCCACCTTGCGGCGGCACCGAAGCGACCGTGCCTTCAAGGATCTTCAACAGCGCCTGCTGCACGCCTTCGCCGCTGACGTCGCGGGTGATCGAGGGGTTCTCGCTCTTACGCGCAATCTTGTCGATCTCGTCGATGTAGATGATGCCCGTCTCGGCCTTCTTCACATCGAAGTCGGCGGCCTGGATCAGCTTGAGCAGAATGTTTTCGACGTCTTCGCCAACATAGCCAGCTTCGGTAAGCGCTGTTGCGTCAGCAACTGCGAACGGCACGTTGAGCATGCGCGCCAGCGTTTGGGCGAGGTGGGTCTTGCCGCAACCGGTAGGACCGAGCAGCAAGATGTTGCTCTTCGCGAGTTCGACTTCGTCACGGCGGCCAACGCCGACCACTTGCTGGTGCTGGATGCGGCGGTAGTGGTTGTACACCGACACCGACAAAATCTTCTTGGCATCGTCTTGGCCAACGACGTATTCATCGAGGAACGAACGAATTTCACGAGGTGTTGGCAGGTCTTCGAAACGCAGCTCGCTGGACTCAGTGAGTTCTTCTTCGATGATCTCGTTGCACAGATCGATGCACTCGTCGCAGATGTACACGCCTGGACCAGCGATGAGCTTCTTGACCTGCTTCTGGGACTTGCCACAAAAAGAACACTTCAGCAGTTCGCCGGTGTCACCAAACTTCGCCACTATTCCCCCTACCGGATCGGTTGGCGTGCGTTACCGAATTGGACCGGAGCGGTCGACAGCGGAACGAGATGTAATTACTTCATCGATAATGCCATACTCAACGGCCTGGGGCGCTTCAATCACGTAGTCGCGGTCGGTGTCGGCGTGAATTTTCTCGACGGTCTGGCCGGTGTGCTTGGCCAAGATCTCTTCGAGGAGATCACGCATACGCAGAATCTCTTTGGCTGCAAGCTCGAGGTCGGTGACTTGTCCGTAGCCAACCTGGCCCCATGGCTGATGCAGCAACACGCGGGCGTGTGGCAGTGCGAGGCGCTTGCCCTTGGTGCCTGCAGCCAGCAACACAGCGGCAGCCGAGGCGGCCTGTCCGAGGCAGATGGTGGCAATGTCGTTCTTGATGAACTGCATCGTGTCGTAGATGGCAAACAGCGCCGTGATGTCGCCACCGGGGCTGTTGATGTAGATGCTGATGTCCTTGTCAGGGTTCTCACTCTCGAGGTGAATGAGTTGCGCGCAGACAAGGTTGGCAACGGTGTCGTCAATAGCGGTAGGGATGAAGATGATGTTCTCGCGCAACATGCGCGAGTACAGATCTGAGTGACGCTCGCCGCGGCTTGTCGTCTCGATCACATTTGGTACGTAGTAGTTACGCACGGGTTCACGCATTGGACTCATTTGCAGTTCTCCTAGTGATCGTGATCGTGTTCGGCGTGGTCATGGTCGTGACCATCATGATCGTGGTCGTCACCATCATGGTCATGATCGTGGTCATGATCATGACCGAGAATGACATCGTTATCGATGATCTCACCCGCAGGGTCGACGATTTCTACATTGTGCAGCAACCAGTCGAGTGCTTTGGTCTTGCGAATTTGAGCACCAAGTTCGCTCATCGCATCGTTCTTCTCGTAGGCCTTGCGGACCTGCGCTGGACGCTGACGAACCTGCATGCCAATGCGCTCGAACTCACGCTCGAAGTCGTCGTCGTCGACGGAGAGGTCTTCGGCAACGGCCACGGCACGCAGCGCGAGATCGACCTTGACGGCTTTGAGCGACTGGACGCGCAAGCCTTCAACAAAGCTGTTCGCGTCTTGGCCTGTGGCTGACAGCCACTGGTCGAGTGCAATGCCCTGGCTCTGGAACTGCTGCACCGTGTTCTGCACACGAGCCTGCAGGTCGCCTTGAACCATTGCTTCTGGTGGCTCGATGTCGACCAACTCGGACAAGGCAGATGTAGCGCGATCGACGATTTGGCTACGAGCCTGATTGAGATGAGTCTCGCTGAGGCGGTCGTGCAGCGCGCTGCGCCAGCCAGCAACGGTGTCGTATTCGGCGATGTTGGAGTCGACCCACTCGTCGTTGAACTCGGGCAGGATGAGCTCTTGCACCTTGTTGATGGTGACTTCGAAGTCGGCTGGCTCTTCAGTGCCGTTGGGGATCAAGGTGAAGCTGAGATCGTCGCCAGCCTTGGCACCGACGAGTTGATCGTCGAAGCCTCCAGCGACCCAACCCTTGCCAACTTCGTAGAGCCAATCTTCGGTGTTGAGACCAACGACGGGCTCACCATTGCGCAGTCCCTGCAGGTTGAGCGTGACCTGATCGCCAACAGCAATGGCGCGCTCAACATCGGCGAGCGTTCCTTGACGGCTGAGTTCTTTTTTGACCTCGGCATCGATGTCGGCGTCGGTGCAGGTGATGGCCGGGACCTCGACACGCAAGCCGCCGTAGCCGGGCACAGTGACCTCGGGGCGGATCTCACACGTTGCGTCGAACGAGATAGGACCACTCTCTTCGCCACCGGTGATTTCAATCTCGGGCGTAGCGATGAGGTCGACATCGTGCTCTCGCACGGCCTGTGCCAAATAGTTCGGCACGCCATCGCGAAGCGCTTGCTCGCGTGCGGCTGCAATGCCGATGCGAGCCTCGAGCACTTTGCGTGGAGCTTTGCCGGCTCGAAAGCCTGGCAACCGCACCTCGCGAGCGATCTTTTTGAATGCTGAGTCAATATCGCGATCAAACTCGGTTTCGTCAACGGCGACCGACAGCTTGACCTTGTTTCCCTCTAGGGATTCGAGAGTGCTTTTCACAGGTGGCCGAGTGTATCGGCGCAGAAAGATGCAACGACTCCCTCTCATCGGGCAGAATGGAACCTGTGACGTTCTGGAAACCCCACGCCCTCGCCAAACCACACGCAGACCAGCTCGAGTTGAGCATGGGCGACCGTGTGACCTCAACCATCGAACTCGACGGCGTCCCCGTGGGCACCGCTGGTCGCGTGATTCTGGCAAACGGGTTCAACTGGCAGCGCTACCGGGTGTTGTTCGCCAACGGCGCCGAACACGGCGACCTTGATCACCGCTCTATTGCGCCAGCAGGCAAGACCGCCAAGCGCCTCGCGAAAGCGGCAGCAAGGCGCTAAACAACCACTTGTTCGGGAGCGTTAGTCGTTCTTGCGAGCTTGGCTCATATCGAGCCGAGCGGCATACACGGCCGCTTCAGTGCGGCGGTGCATGCCCATCTTGCCGAGCAACGTAGACACGTAGTTCTTCACCGTCTTTTCAGCTAGGAACATCTCGGCACCGATTTGGCGGTTCGTGAGGCCTTCGCCAATGAGTTCGAGCAGGCGCCGTTCTTGCGGGCTCAAATGGACCAGGCGATCGTCTTCGGGTTCGGGCGAACGAAGCCGAGCCAACACTTTGCCTGTCACGGCTGGGTCGAGCAGTGACTCGCCAAGCGACACACGCATCACGGCAGACACCAACTCTGAGCCACGGATCTGCTTGAGCACGTAACCAGAGGCACCAGCCATGATGGCTTCGAACAACGCATCGTCGTCGCTGTACGACGTAAGCATCAGGCAATGGATATGTGGGAACTCGCTGCGGATCTCGCGGCACACCTCGACCCCGTTGCCGTCGGGAATGCGCACATCGAGTACGGCAACATCGGGTTGCGATGCGCGCACTCGAGCCAAGGTCTCGGCGGCGCTTGAGGCTTCGCCGACCACTTCGATTTGACCGGAGGCCTCGAGCAGGGACCGGACGCCCTGACGAACGACCTCATGATCATCGAGAAGAAAGACGCGCACCTTTGCAGACATTCAACTATTTGACCACGGTAGGGGCGACGCATATAGGGACTTAGGTCATCTTTTTCGGTGACCAAATGTGGGGTATGGTTCGCCCATGGAGTCGACCAATCTGAGCCAGCTCCCCGCCACAGCGGTAATGGAAGCATCACCAGACGGACTTGTGCTGTGCGACGACACCGGCGTCATCTTGTTCGTCAACGCAGCAATGGCAGCGATGTCGGGCTACAGCAAGGCCGACTTGATTGGTCAACGCATTGAGGTGTTGGTGCCCACCTCGGCCCGCCCGTCGCACCCCACGTTGCGTTCCGGGTTTGTGAAAGCCGACGCTTCGCGGCCAATGGGGCCAGCCGGCGACGTTCGTTTGCTGCACCGCGACGGCACCGAAATCGCTGTCTCCATCGCCCTCAGCGTGCTGAACAACGAGCGCGGTCACTCGGTGGTTGCCAGCGTCCGCGATATCTCTGAGCGAGTCAAGCTTGAGCGTCGCCTGCAAACGAGCAACGAGGCCCTTGCTCTTGTGTCCGAGCGTGAGCGCATCGCCCGCGACCTTCATGACACGGCACTGCAGCATCTGTACGCGCTGGGCCTCGAGATGCAGGCGCTCGAGATGTTGGTCGACCCAGCGATGACCTCGCGAGTCACTTCAGCTGTCAACCAGATCGATCATGCGATCCGCGAGATCCGCACCACGGTGTTCACGCTGGGTTCAGCGCAGCGGCAAGGTTCGTTCGGCCAAGAAATTCAGGCGCTCATTCGTCAGGCGACGCGCCTGCTCGGGTTCACCCCTCGCCTTGTGATCGACGGCGCAGCCCAACTGCTGATTCCCGCCGAAGTTCGTCTCGAACTGTTTGCTGTGGCCCGCGAAGCCCTTGGCAACGTGGCACGCCATGCGCATGCAACAGAAGTGCTCGTCGAGATCCGGGTCGAAGACAAACTCACGGTCACGATTGACGACAACGGGGTGGGCATCGCGCCGAACGCGCTCGGTCGCGGCAATGGTCTGGGCAATTTGGCAGCGCGTGCGTCCGGCCTCGGCGGATCATTCGACATTCAGGCAAAGCCCACCGGCGGCACGCTGGTGACCTGGAACGTGCCGCTGTAATTCTGCGCCGCGGCACAGCAGTGACCAAAGTCCCGAGCCCTTGAGACCATTGTCCCTATGAGGCCGCGCGCCGTCCAAACACAATGACGGCCATGAACAATGACGAACGATCCGTGCTGGCTGTCGGAGGATTTGGGCTCGGGGTGGTGTCGCTTGCCTTTGCCGGTTTTGCGATCTCGCGCTCGGGTGACTCAGGCTCGGCTGGCTCGATATCTGCTGCAGCAACAACCACCGCTGTCGATGTGAACCTCACCGAGTTCTCAATGACACCCAACATGCTCGACGTGCCACCCGGAGACGTGACCATTCATGTCACCAACTCGGGCACAGTGGCGCACAACTTCAGCATCGCCGAACGCAACCTCACCACGAGAGACCTGCAGCCCGGCGAGGCCCAAACGATCACCCTCAAGAACGCTGCGGCGGGCGAGCTTACTTTTCAGTGCAGCATCCCTGGGCACGCAGCCTCGGGGATGAAGGGCATGATCCATGTTGCCGCCGCCAACTCGGCGAGCGCAGCGTCGGCTCCCCCGACGACAATGTCGTATCAAGCGATGGACAAGGCAATGAGCGACCGGGCATTGCGATTCGTGAACGAGCCCAAGAGCACATTCGGTGGCACTCCGCTTCAGCCAAAGATTCTCGCCGACGGCACCAAGGAGTTCGACCTGACCACCTCGATCGTCGACTGGGAAGTGGAGCCCGGCAAGATCGTGAAAGCATGGACCTATAACGGCATGGTCCCGGGTCCGTCGATCCGAGTTGAAGTTGGCGACAAGGTGAGGGTTGTTCTGAAGAATGAACTGCCGGAATCAACCGATATTCATTTCCACGGCATTCGGGTACCCAACGCAATGGACGGCGTGGATCCGTTCACACAGGATCCAGTGCAGCCAGGCAAATCGTTTACGTATGAGTTCACGGCTCTTGAGCCTGCGGTTGGCATGTACCACTCGCACCACGACGCTCAGACCCAGATCCCTAACGGTTTGGCCGGGGCCTTCATCATCGGCGACATGCCATTGCCCGCTTCGCTGGCCGACAAAGGAATCACCAAGATTGACCAGACAGTGAACATGATGCTCAACGACGCTGGCACCATCGGGCTGTCGCTGAACGGCAAGAGCTTCCCGGCTACCGAGCCTTACTCGGCCAAGGTGGGCGACACGATGCTGGTGAACTACTTCAACGAGGGTCTCACGGCTCACCCAATGCACATGCACCAGCCGGTGGGCTGGATCATCGCCAAAGACGGCGTGCCGCTGAAGGAACCGATGGCCGAAGACACAATTCTCGTGGCCCCAGGCGAGCGCTACACGGTGGTGTACCACTTCACTGACCCGGGCGTCTGGGCTTGGCACTGCCACATCCTCACCCACGCCGAAGGCCCGCAGGGCATGTTCGGAATGGTCACGGCGGTCATCGTCAAGTAGCAAGTTCTCGTGTGCCGCCGATCTACCCAGCGTGGCCGGCGGCACACGACCTCCAATTCACTCGCCGCACTATTTGCCCAAGCAAGGAACGTTGGAAATGCGTTCGGCCGATATGATGCGGCGAAACGGAATGTGGCGCAGCTTGGTAGCGCACCTGCTTTGGGAGCAGGGGGTCGGAGGTTCAAATCCTCTCATTCCGACCATTGTTTGACGGCTGGCTACGTGCCCCCGAGTCCGGCGCTACTGTCCGCTGATGCGACTCACCAGATCTCGACTGCCTCTGACCACATCTGCCGAGTGGGATGAAGACACCCGCCGATTGTTCGCTGGCGTGAAGCTCGCCAACGGGCAGGTGCTCAACATCTTTCGCACCCTGGCCCACCATCCAAAACTGCTCAAGCGCTGGATGGTGTTCGCGAACCATGTGCTGATTGGTTCGACCTTGCCCGCACGCGAACGCGAGCTCATTATCTTGCGCACCGGCTACCTGTGCGGTTCCGGATACGAATGGGCTCAGCACGCCGCGATCGGGCGTGACGCCGGTCTGAGCGATTCAGAAATTGAGCGCATCGCTGAGGGCCCAACCTCGATCGAGTGGAGCGACCAAGATCGCGCCCTGCTGCTCGCCGCTGATGAACTGGTCGGCTCGAAGTTCATCAGCGAGGCAACGTACGCGCTGCTGAGCGAGCGTTGGAACGCACAGCAGTTGCTCGACATTGTGTTTGCCGTTGGCCAGTACACGTTGGTGTCGATGACGCTGAACACCTTTGGGGTACAACTCGAAGATTCCACCGACGCATTCCCGGCGAGGCTGTTCGTGGATGGCTTGTTTCCGCTGCCGAGCGATCGCACCTAACCGACAAGGGCCAACGGCGACCACTGTGAACGACCTAGGCGCTGCGAACGAAACGTCTGGAGCGGGTGACCGGAATCGAACCGGCGTCATCAGCTTGGAAGGCTGAGGTTCTAACCGCTGAACTACACCCGCGTGAACGGGGGTGAGGTTATCAGCCGCGGCGCGATCCACCGCCCCCGCTTGAGCCACGAACCCAACCGATTGCGACGAGTTCAGTCCTGTGGTTCGAACAGTTGAAAGAAGTTGGGTTGGTAGGCCTCGTTGGGTCGAGCACGCACCGCCGCATCGAGCAGTTCGGCGTCGGCGCCCACGAGCACCCGCCACTGTTCGTTCTTCACGGCATCGAGGATGATGGTGGCGGCCTCGCCCGCAGTCATTGGTGCGTTGTCGCGGAACATCTCGCCCATGCCCTCGACATCGATGAGCCCCGAATCGGCAGCAGAGCTGTTGAGCTTCAGTGAGTTGATCACGATGGACGTACCGATGTGGCCGGGCATGACCACCGACGCCCGCAGATGCGGAGCGTTGATGGCGAAGTCGGTGATGAGCGCTTCGGTGAAACCCTTTACGGCAAACTTGGCTGAGGAGTAGGCGCTGTGCGCCGTGTCGGGACCAACCGATGCCCAAAACCCGTTGACTGAGCTGGTGTTGATGACATGGCCGACCGGGGCCTGCATGAGCAGCGGCATGAATGCGCGAGTGTTGAGATACACGCCGTTCCAGCACACGGCGAAGGTCTTGTCCCACTGAGCGCGATCGCCGTTGACGATGCTGCCACCGCCCGCAATGCCGGCGTTGTTGAACAACAGGTTGACATGCGGGCGCCACTCGGCGACGGCATCGCGAAACGCAAGAATCTGTTCTTCGCTGGAGACATCGGCGATCACTTCGAGCACCTGACCGGTGTTGCCATCTTCGGCGCACATTGCTGCCGTCTGGCGAAGGTTCTCGCCGATGACGTCGCACACTGCAACGTCGCACCCATCGGCAGTGAGCTGTCGAACAAGTTCGCGACCCATGCCCGTGCCTGCGCCCGTGACAACTGCGACGCGACCTGCAAAACCGTTCTCGAACCGTTCGCTCATGACATTGCTCCTCTGGGTGATATGCGCAGCGAATGTGGCCAACCCACTGTGGCCGAGCCCGTCTGGCTGACCCGCTGAAATCGCAGATTGGTACAGTACCGGCTTCGACGCAATGCGACGAGACGACCAACCGCTACCCGCTTGCGGGTCAGCACCGCGCGTACGGGGGAACCATGGCACACGAACTGATCATTCGTAACGGCACAGTGATCGACGGCACCGGCGCTAACGGCGTTCGTGCCGACATCGCCATCAACGGCGAACGCATCACAGCAATCGGCGACTTGTCGGGCGAAATCGCAGTTCGCGAAATCGACGCCACTGGGCTCACGGTCACCCCCGGCTTCGTTGATTTGCACACCCACCTCGATGCTCAGATTGGGTGGGATCCCTACATGACCTCTAGCTCGTGGCACGGCGTTACCACCGTGCTGATGGGCAATTGCGGCGTCACCTTTGCGCCAGTACGTCCCGAGAATCGCGAGTACCTCGCCGAGATGATGGAAAGCGTCGAGGACATTCCGCGGCAGGCAATCCTGGGCGGCCTGCCATGGGACTGGGAGACCTTCCCCCAATACCTCGACTCTGTGCAACGCCTTGCGCCTGCCCTCAACGTGGTGGGCATGGTGGGTCACTGCGCTGTGCGTTATCACGTGATGGGCGATCGCTCGATCTCGGCCGAGCCGGCTACTGCCGACGAACTCGCCCAGATGAGCGACCTTGCCGCCGAATCGGTGGCTGGCGGAGCCGTGGGATTTTCAACATCACGCCTCCTGGGCCACAAGGTTCCCGATGGGCGCAACGTGCCCGGCACCTTCGCCCCGATCGACGAGTACCTCGCGATCGCCGACGGCATGAACCTTGCCGGTGGCGGACTCTTTCAGGCCGTACTCGACTTCGAAACCAAAGCCGGACACGAAGTGCAACTGCTGCGAGCGATGGCCGAGCGTTGCGGCGATGTGTTGTTCTCGGGTGGCGTCGGCGACGGCGGAGCTCACGCAGTGGAGTTTTACGACACGTTCTTAAGCGAGACACGCGCCGAGGCCGGCCGCATTACCTCGGCCACGATGACACGGCCCAGCGGCATGCTCATGGGACTTGCCCAGGTGGGCCCCGTGCGCGGCCGCGAGTGGGCAGCGCTGATGGCCAAGCCAACCGTGGCCGACCGCGTCGCTGCGCTGCGCGATAACGCCACGCGCTCCGCGCTCATCGACGAGGGCAAAGCCAAGGGCCTGTGGTTCGACCCCAACCTGATCTACCCGCTTGGTCTGGGCGATGCGCCTGATTATCAAATTGCGGGCGGCCTATCGCTGGGCCAACTGGCCGCCGCTGCGGGTGTACACCCCATTGAGTTGATGATCGATCGACTCATCGCCAGCGAAGGCCACGAGCTCTTCAACGTGTGGTTCTACAACCGCAGCACCGAGGCATTGGGCGATTTGTTGCAACTCGAACACATCTACCCAGGTCTGGGTGACGCTGGTGCACACGCCGGTCAGATCTGCGACGCCGACGCGACAACGCACTATCTGTCGTACTGGATTCGCGACCGCGGTATCAGCACGCTTCCCGACGCCATCCGCCGCCTCACCTCGAAGCCAGCAGCAACACTTGGCCTCATCGACCGAGGCACCCTTGCGGTTGGCGCATTCGCCGACATCAACGTGTTCGACCCAGAAGCGATTGCGCCCGAGTATCCCGAGTACCGCTACGACTTTCCCAACGGTAAGGGTCGACTGCTCGTTCGTTCACGCGGGTATGCAGCAACCCTTGTAAACGGTCAGATCGTCACCGAACAAGGCGCTCACACCGGAGCGCGGCCGGGCCGCGTGATTCGTGAGTTCTCGCGCAGCTAACTCGTGCAAGTTGCTAGTTATTGCTACAAAATTATTGACTCAATAATTATTGAGTGATTAACTTGCCCTCGTGCCCTCGGTAGAACTTCGAGCAAACAGACATGCCGCGCTTGGCGATTCCGCACGATTGGCAATCGTCGACGAGCTCTCGTTGTCTGATCGCACACCCACCGAGCTGCGCACGTTGCTCGGCATCGAGTCGAACCTCTTGGCACATCACCTCGCTGTGCTTGAAGACGTGGGGATAATCACTCGCTCAACCTCAAGTGGTGACGCTCGCCGCAAGTATGTGCGGCTCACTCATGGCGCGCTGTCAGATCTCGGTCCCAAGCAAACCATCACGCGCGGCAAGGCATTGTTCGTGTGCACCCGAAATTCGGCGCGCAGCCAGTTGGCGGCGGCACTTTGGCGATCGATCGCCGATGCACCCGCCGAGTCGGCTGGCACGCACCCGGCAGAGCGCGTGCACCCAGGGGCCGTAGCCGCCGCGCAACGCTGCGGCATCGACATCTCAACGACCGCACCTCGGTCTCTGCACAGCGTGGGCAGACTGCCTTCGCTGGTGATCACGGTGTGTGATCAAGCCCACGAAGAGATCACCGTCCACCCCAACTGGCTGCATTGGTCGATCAGCGACCCCGTGGCCATTGGCACCAAGCGCGCCTTCGACGCAACCGCTGCAGAACTGCGCGAGCGAATCACCCTTCTTCTCTCCTCGTCGAAAGACCCACAATGAATCAACCAGCCCAATCCCCTGCCCCGGCTATCTCAATCGCACGCCGCTTGACCGCCGAGGCTCTTGGCACCGCCCTGCTCATCATCGCCGTGGTGGGGTCGGGCATCATGGCCACTCGCCTCTCGCCCACCGACGTGGGCTTGCAGTTGTTCGAGAACGCTGCCGCCACTGCTGGCGCGCTCATCGGTCTGATCCTGATGTTTGGCGCCGTGTCGGGCGCCCACTTCAATCCGGTGGTCACGTTGGTTGATCGGTTGTTCGGAGCCATCAGCACGCGCGATGCAGTTCTCTACGCAATCGCTCAGACCATTGGTGGCTGCCTCGGCAGCGTGACTGTCAGCCTGATGTTCGAACTGCCCGCCATTCACTTCTCGACACATGCTCGATCATCGGGGGCTCTCTGGCTCAGCGAGGTCGTTGCCACCATCGGTCTGCTGCTCGTGATCCACGGCTGTGTTCGCAGCGGGCGTAGTGAGGCTGTGCCGTTTGCCGTCGGCGCATGGATTGGCGGCGCCTACTGGTTCACCTCATCGACCAGCTTCGCCAACCCGGCCGTAACGGTGGCGCGCATGCTTTCGGACACCTTTGCGGGCATCAAGCCATCGTCGGCACCAATGTTCATCGTGATGCAACTCGTCGGCGCACTGCTGGCGTTTGGGCTGATTCGTTTCATCTTTGTGCCGAAGGCAACCGACGCCACCGACGCGCCTTCGATCAACACCAAGGTGCCCGAGGTGTTGTTCGTTTGCATTCATAACGCAGGCCGCTCGCAGATGGCCGCCGCGCTGCTCGCCCATCACGGCGGCAACCGGGTGAAGGTCCGCTCTGCCGGAACCGCACCGGCCGACTCAATTAACCCATCGGTCGTAGCTGCGATGGCCGAGCTTGGCATCGACCTTCACGCTGCCGGGGCGACGCCCAAGCGCCTTGAAGACGCCGCTGTGCAAGCCTCAGACGTGGTGATCACGATGGGCTGTGGCGACAAGTGCCCGTACTACCCGGGCAAGCGCTATCTCGATTGGGCACTGGCCGATCCGGCCGGACAAGGCGTAGAAGCAGTGCGCCCGATCCGCGACGAGATCGACCAACTCGTGCAGGGTTTATTGGCAGAGCTACTCGCTGAGAGTGGCAAAAGGTAACAATCGGCTCATTGATGTGTGCCGGAATGCCGCTGGGCTGAACTCCGACCGCTACCGTCGGTGCCATGTCTGACGGCCTCAACAACGAGTTCAAACCGAACACCGACGAGCTGCTCGCCAACAACGCTCGCTACATCGAGTCATTTGCCGACCACGAACTCGCACTGCGACCCCGCCGCCAACTTGCCGTGGTGGCGTGCATGGACAGCCGGATGGACATCTTTGAGATGCTCGGACTCGCCCATGGCGATGCGCACATCATCCGCAACGCTGGCGGTGTGGTGACCGACGACGTCATTCGGTCGTTGTTGCTGTCGCAGCGCCTGCTCGATACGCGCGAGATCATCCTGCTGCACCACACCGATTGCGGGCTGCAGCGAGTTGTGTCAGACGAACTGATGGACGCTCTCGAAGCTGAAACCGGCATGCGTCCATCGTGGTCGTTCGAGAGTTTCAAAGACCCGTATCAAGACGTGCGGCAATCGATCCGCCGTTTGCAGAGCAGCCCGTTCGTGCCCCACAAGGACCACATCCGCGGATTTGTCTACGAAGTAGAGACCGGCAATCTCGCCGAAGTAGAGGCCTGATCAACCCAGCCAGGCCACTACCGCTGCGGCAACCTGCTCGCCTGCGTCGTCCTGAATGAAGTGGCCGGCAGGCGAAAACGTTTGGTGCGGTTGACCCATGGCCCCCGGAATGCGATCAGTAAACGTTGCTTGAGTGGGGCCAAAGACCGGATCATCGGGTGCCCACAGCACGAGTACCGGCTTGGTCCACGCCTCGAGCACGCGCCACGCAGCAAGGTTGGCCTCAACCGCCGGATTGTCGGTAGATGTTGGAACCAGCAGCGGAAACTGTCGAGGCCCAGCCATGTATGTCTCGTCGGGGTAAGGAGCCTGATAGGCCTGCGCCTCTGCCTCGGTGAGCTCACGCGCTAGGGCAGACCTCTGCAGGATTCGACCGCAGTGCATCTCGGCCATCTTCTGCGAAGCATTCTGCCAACGCATGAACCCATCACCCATCGGCGACCCTTCGGGAAGCGCTGTGTTGGTAATGATGAGCCGAGCAAACAACCCGGGGCTCTCGGCCGCGATACGAAGCCCAATGAGCCCGCCCCAGTCTTGGCAGAACAAGGTGAGGTCACTGAGACCCAGCGCGTTCACGAACTCGGCGACCCAGGCCACATGCCCTTTATATGTATACGCACTGCGGTTGATCGGTTTGTCGGAACGACCGAAGCCGATGAGGTCGGGGGCAATCACTCGATACCCGGCGGCAAGCAGCACCGGAATCATTCGCCGATACAGATAGCTCCACGTTGGCTCGCCATGCAGCAACAACAACGTGGTGGCCCCAACCGGACCTTCGTCGACATAGGCCATCCGCAACCCGTCGACTTCGCGATAGTGCGGCGCGTAGGGCCAATCGACGAGACCGACGAAGCGATCATCGGGAGTGCGGACGAAGTTAACTCCGGAAGCGGATCGATGTACTCCAGCAACGTTCATGAGTGCACTCTGTCATGCATGGCCGCGATGAGCGACTCGCACGCTTGGTGAGTGGCGACTACCGAGTCTTTTGTTCTGACGCCTGCGCGCGCAGAGCCTTGGCCCTCGCCACCACCGCTGCGGGAGCACGACCGTTGTAGCCACGCAGCAGCAAGCCAACAGCGCTGACCGTGTCGCGCAGGCTGGCGCTGAAGTCATTGAGCGCCAGCAGCCACGCACCAACGGTGACAACAGCAACAGCAATACCTGCAGCAAGTCCGACACCACTTCCAGCTTTGGCCCCGGCGAAGATGACAGCAGTGTTTGCGGCAACAAGCACCACCAAGGTGACAAACACCGTTGCCGTCTCAAACTGGTTCGAGGACTTGTCGAGGTGCACGTCGCGATGCTCGCCAACTCCGGGGGTGCTGCGCTGAATCATGCGCAGCGGAGAAGTGACGCTTCGCGCCGCCATCGGCGCCCAACAGGCATAGACAACCGACACGAGAAAGACGAACCGAAACGGAAATCCGCCATCGAACTTGCCGTTGCTGGGGTCTTCACGCACCGCTTGATCAACCAGACCCGATGCGGCGAGGGTGACAACGGTAGTGGCAACGAGCAGCAGCAGTGCTTTGGTGTATCGCAGCACCAACGTGCGAATGGCTAACACGTGGCGCGCCATCAACGCCTCGGTGCGAGCGACATCGTGAGCCAGTGTGCGGTCACGATTGAGGCCGGCAAGACGGAAAGCTTGGCGAACACGTTCGTTATCGCCGGCAACGCCCTCTTCAGCCATGACCCCCCACACATCATGGGTGCGCGTATCGAATCGATCGCGCCAACCGTTGTCGTCGGCGCTGTGCGGCACCAAGAGCCCACGGGTCCATTCGTCGTCGCGGCCATCGGCGAGATGCCGCTCGGTCTCAGCACTGAGTTCGTCGTTGTTAAACCCGAGGCCGGGGATGATAAAGCGCGGGTTGAAGATGACCCGTTTGGGATCCTTGGGTCCGTCGGGGTGCGCCCCGAAGGTATTGCTCGTGAAATAGAAGGCCAGCAGGTCGCCCACCAACAAATAGATAGCCGGCACTGGCAACAAGATCACCAAGGTGGCAGCGATTCCGAGCGCCACCGTCGGCACAACATTTTGGTGCGAGTCGTACAACGCAATGAGGATTGTCATCATCTTCGGAAACGCGTCGCGTAGGAACAGCGGCAGCAACAAGATCAGCGCAGAGCCACCCAAGAGGGCCTGAGCGACTCGATGAATAGTGGAGAGCCGAACCTCGCAACGCTGCAGGAAGGCGCGCATCGCACCTCGGGACTCTTCGTCGCTAACCCTCGGTCCCGTGGGAACGCTTGGCTGATCGCTCACTTGTCACCTCGCTGCGACCCCCACAGTACAGAGGGTGTTCGTCGCGACCCGCCATTGCTTACGAGAACACCGGCTCAATGAGCGTGGCCGTGGCCGTGAGCGTGGTGGCTGTGAGTCTCAGCGATGAGGCAGCCGTCGAGATGCGTGGAGCACGGTTCGCATTCGAGTTCAAGCGTGGCGTGGCCAATAGCGAAGTCGTGGGCCAACACTGCCTTGATTCGTTCACCCACACGTTGAGCCTCTTCGAGCGTGGGATGACCATCGAGAACAATGTGTGTAGACAGCGCCCGCATCGCGCTCGAGAGACTCCATACGTGCAGATCGTGCAGGCTCTCGACGCCATCGACTGCCATGACCGCATCGGTCATGGCCTGAACATCGAGCGAGGCAGGCGTGGCCTCCATGAGGATGTCGGTGGTGTGCATCAAGAGTTGGATTGCCCTCCATGCGATGACGATGCCAATCAGAATCGACACCAATGGATCGAGCCACTCGGAGCCATCGGTTACGTACATCACCAGCCCAGCCACCACTACACCCGCTGACGCGGCCGCGTCGCCAACCATGTGCAACACGGCCGACCGCATGTTGACATCACCGGAGTGATCGTTGAGCAGCATCGCTGCGGCTCCGTTGGCGAGCAACGCCACTGCGGCGGCGACAACAACCACGAAGCCCTCGACATGATGCGGATGCGCAAAGCGTCGCACTGACTCGAACACGATGAACGACGATGCGATCAAGATCAATGCTGCATTGGCTTGCGCCGCAAGAATGCCGGAGCGGTGATACCCAAATGATCGTTTGGTGGTGGGTGATCTGCGAACGAGTTGCACCGCCCAGAGCGAGATGAACAACGCTCCAACGTCGGTGAAGTTGTGGCCAGCATCGGCAAGTAGGCCCAGCGAATGGGCTCGAATTCCGAAGCTGATCTGCATTGCGATGATGACCACGTTGAGCGCTACGGCGATCTTGAGACGCTTCGCTTGGCTCACGACCCGAACTCTACTGAACGTTGAAGTGCGCCGGCCGACTTCGTTAACGCTGGCTGAGCAGAGCACGCAAGCGGGCGTCGGGGGCTGGCCGAGCGCCAATCTGCTCGATGACCCAAGCCGATACACGCGTTGCGAAGCGAGCGGCGTCGAGCGCTGATCCGCTCTCAAGATAGTGCGCCAGAAAGGAGCCTGCGAACGAGTCGCCAGCGCCGGTGGCATCGACCAAGTTGTTCGTTGCGGGCGGGATATGAGTATCGGCGCCGTGCTGATGTACGAACGATCCGTCGGCGTCAAGCTTGAGCACCACCAGAGCTCCCGGATACAGCACGGTGAGTTGCTCGGCGATGGCGGCTGGCTCGGTGAGCCCAGTGAGAATCGAGCCTTCTTCGAAGTTGGGCAGCAAGATGTCGATTCCGAGATCTTGGGTGGCCTTCAAGAACTGGGCCACACCCATCTGTTCAATCATCTGAAACGAGCCAGGGTCGAACGACAGCGTTGCCCCCGCAGCCTTGGCGATATGCGCGGCCGTGCGAGCAGCCGACCGAGGCGGGTCAGTAAAGAATGACCATGCGGTGAGATGCAGATGGCGGGTGGCTGCAATGGATGCTCGCGGCAGTTCGGACGACAACAGATAGAAGTCGGCGCCGCGCCCCGAAACCATCGACCGTTCTCCGGTGTGATCGACGAAGACCGCCACAGATCCGGTGAGGTGCGCATCGGTCTCAACGAGATAGGCCTTCACGTGTTCGTGATCGAGGTTCTCTTGGGCAAGTTGGCCGAACCTGTCTCGACCGATCTTGCCGACAAACAATGTGTCCATCCCGCTGCGAGTTGCCCACACCGCAACATTGGCAGCGCTGCCGCCTGGCGTGAGCATTACCTCGCCAAAGGTGTCGCCACCCTTTTTGAGTTCGGTGTTGGTCTGAATCAGAACATCCCAGGCGAAGTCACCCAGAACACACATTGAGGTCGCCATGTCGTGACACGATACTTGGTCGTATCGGGCCTACACCCCGGTCGTCGGCTGAGCCTCCGTTTTGAACGATGACGCTTCCATTGCCACTCGTTGCTGCCGTTCGATCGAAAACAGTGTGCTGTTGAGGGATTGTTGCTTGCGAGTCGTAAGCCCTTTGTGCACGTGCGCTTACGACAGCGCGACTATTTGATGCGGACTAATGCTCCATTGCCGCTCAAGGAGCCAATCGTCATTGTGGTGGCTAACAACGACAGGTCTCGCGAGAGGTCTACGCATAGACAGGGCAACCCCCAATGAACCCCAATGGCAAGACAGGTTTCGGCCGAGTAACAAAGGCAACTCACCAATCGCCAGCCGCTCGGCGTCGGCGAATGACCGCAGTTGCGTTGACGGCAACACTGTTCGGTGCGGGGTTCATCCTGCCCGCATCGGGAGGCTCCGCTGGTGCCGTGCTGCCGGTGAACGAACCGCCAGTCACGGGCACCATCGTGTCGTTCCCGTCACGCGACATGCTCACAGGCGCCGACTGGTCTGCCTACCCATTTGTCGACGTGCAGGTGATGCGTAACGGCCAAGAGGTTGGCGTCGCCCACAACGTGGTGCCCGATGCGGGCACCGGCCTTGTTCAGGTGAACCACCCTGGCTCCCCATGCTGGGAAAACATCACGCCCAACATCGTTGGCGGCGACGTCATTCGCCTCACTGCCCTTGATACCAACCACGTTCCAGTCGTGGTTGACCAGACGACCACCGCAAAGATCAACATCACCACGACCATCCACGAAACAGCTGCAGGCCGAGTGGAGATGAGCGGTACCGCCTTCAATCTCGACGGCTCGCCAATGGCTGCCACCCAGTTGCAGGCAGGAGCGCTCAGCGGATCGAAAGCCCTCTACACCGGCGGCGCATTCGCCGGCAAGCGAGTTCTTCTCGCCCTCGGAACCGACACCATCGCCACCGACGGTCGCACCGTGGTTGCTGACGGCGCCGGCAACTGGACCGCTGTTTGGACCAACCTGAACGCAGTCGACATGGTTCTCGCACTCAACGCCCAGAGCCAGATCTCCTGGGCTGGCGGAGGCCTCGGCAGCACGATCTTCGAAGTTGGACCGGCCATCGCCGCTGGTCCATTCTCGGCTGCCTGCCCACCGCTCGCTGGACCGACCGTGTCGACCGACAAGCCCTCCGTTGAGTTCGCTGCCACCACTGTCGGTGCATCGTCGGACGCAAACGTGATCCATGTGACCAACACCGGAGTGGGCACCGACCCATCGACCGAACTCGTGATCTCGTCGGTGACCTCAACCAGCAATCAGTTCAGCCTCGTTTCGAACACCTGCGCAGGAACCCGAATCGTGATTGGCGCCGGCTGCGACATCAGCGTTGTATTCAGCCCAACCTCGTCGGCACCAAGCCCACTCAAGACCGGCCTGATCGAGATTCTCAGCAACGCCGGCAACTCAACGGTCACTCTCAACGCCACGGGCTATGCACTGAACGCAGGCCAGCAGGCAGCGGTGCTCGTTGCCAAGCCAGCCAACCTTGACTTTGGTACCCGCCCAGCCGGCAACACCTCGTTGCCAGAAACCCTGACCATCACCAACTACGGCAACGTGTCAGCCATCAACGCAACAGGCACCTTCGTGGGCTCAACCGAGTTCGCCGGCACCGCTGGCTGCGCTGAGATCTTGCCAAGCCAGTCATGCACCGGTGGCATCACCTTCACGCCAGCAGCTGAGGGCCCCCGCTCCGGAACACTCAACATCAGCTCATCGTTCACCGACGAAAACGGCGCCGCCGGTACCGCAGCAGTTGCTGTGCAGTTGTCGGGCGCCGGCCTCATCACCAACAACATTGTTCCTTTTCCACACGCTCCGATCGCCCTGAACTCCTTCCTTAACCGTGACTTCGTGTCGCTGCTTGGCTGGATTCCCGGCGAAGCACTGACGGTGCAGGTCATCCGTCAGGGTGTTGTTGTCGGTTCAGCGTTCAACGTGATCGCCCACCCAGATGGCATCGCCGAGGTCAACCACCCAGGTGGCCAGTGCTGGGAAGGCACAACGCCAGACCTTCGTGCCGGAGACGTTCTGCGAGTGACCCGCGGAGATGGCAGTGCCTACGAAATGACGGAGGCCGACGTTCGAGTGACCCAGAAGGCCACCGAGACATTCCCCGGTAGCGGCATCGTTGAGATGAAGGGTTGGGCACGTGACCTGGCAACAGGCGGCCCATTCCCACGAGCACAGCTCGACGCCCGTCTGATCTCATCGACGGCCAACCCATTTGCCATCACCGGTCGCCGTGCCCTCACTGCCGCTGATACCGCCACTCATGCGACCTTGGCATACGACCCAATCAGCGCAACCAACCCAGATGGCGTTCAATTCACCGCAACGTGGGACTTCAACGCCTCGTCAGACGTTGCCGGCGACGTGGCTCTGGCCGCTTCGCAGCAGAACCGAGTGATGTGGCTCGGCCGCCAGCCATTGGCACTCGCCGAACTCACATTCGCTGAGAACTCGCCATTCATTGCAAACGGCCCAACGATTCCCTGTACCGCACCTGCCGAAGCACCTTCCGCAGGCATCGCCGTGATGACCTCTTCGAACGTCTTCCCGACGCTCGGAGCTGGCGACATCGGCGACCGCACCTACACAATCCGCAACGTCGGCACCACGCCTTTGGTGATCAACTCGATCACATTCGGTGGCAGCAACCCTGAAGACTTCAGCTTGGTTGGAGCGGTGCCCGCACCGATCGCGCCAGAGAGCAACGGAACCTTCACTGTTCGCTTCTCGCCACAGGTGGTCAACCTTGCCGGAACTCGTTCAGCAATCATCCGTATCAACGACAACGCTGTGGGCTCGCCTCACACCGCCACCGCAACCGGCCTCGCCGTGCGCACCGTGGTTCCAAGCTCGTTGTTGACACCTGCAGCGCTGACCTTTGCCGACACCCAGGTGGGACTCACCACCGGCTCACAGGTCGTCACGGTGAGCAATGAAGGTGCCGCCGACCTCACGTTCGCAGGCATCAGCGTGACCAACACCACGCCCGGCACGAACGCTGTCGACTTTCATGTTGTCGGCGGAAATCTTCCAGGCGCCTGCAACACAACCGCTCCGGTTCACGCCGGCAGCTCCTGCACCATCACTGCGACGTTCACGCCAAGTGCCGTGAACACCCGCACCGCCAACCTGACCATCAGCACCAACGACCCTCTCGGCGACAAGAGCGTTGCGCTCACTGGCACGTCGTCGATCTCGGCCGAAGGCGCATTCGACCCACCACGTCTGCCGCACGCACTCAGCGTGTTCCCAGTGCGTGACTACGCCATTGCCGCCGGCTACGCAGCTGACGAAGTGGTCACCATCGAGGCATACCGCAATGGTGTGTTGATCGGTCAGTCTGATGCACTGTCGCCACGTTTCCCTGGCGGCATTGTCGAAGCCAACCACATCGTCTCGACCGGTTGCTGGGCCAATGCAACGCCCGACCTCCGGGCCGGCGACGTGATCCGCGCTGTTGCACGGCAACAGGCCGACCCTTCGGTGATCAACAGCATGGATCAGATCCATGTTCAGAGTGTCGAAGTGAACATGCCAGCAACGGCAGTAAACGCCAACACCGTGGTGATGACCGGTACAGCTGTTGACACCTTCACCGGCTTGCCGTTGGCCGTCGGTTCATTTGAGCCACGTATCACCACCAAGACCACAGGCAACTTCACGGTCAGCGGCCGCCAAGACCTGCGTGCCGCATTCGGCCTCGACGGCTCGGTGACCATGAACGGCAGCAACTGGACAGCGACCTTCACCGGTCTGACCCCAGCTGACGTGCAGCTCGCTGTGACCGGCTTGTCGCACGCCCTCTGGTTGGGTCGCATTCCACTGGCCCTCAACGAGAACAGCCACGCCGAGTGGGCCGAAGTTCCAGGCCCAACCATTGGCTGCCCCGTTGCCGGCAACCTGCCAGCTTTGGCCCCAATCGCCGACGTCACCGTGGCACCTGTGCTGCTCGACGCTGGCTTCTCCGGCTCGGGTGCCCTCGGCGTCGCCAGCACCACCAACGTTGCAACATTCACCAACGTTGGCCCTGGCGCCATCAGCGGCATCTCGGTTGGCGCTGTCGAAGGCCTCAACCCCGGCGACTTCACCCGCACCACAAACTGTCCTGCCACGCTCGCTGTCGGCGCCCGTTGCACCGTTACGGTTGCCTTCAAGGCAAGCGCCGACGGCGTGCGAGCCGCATCGATCCCGATCACTCACAGCGGCCAGAACGGCATCTCGCACATCGTGGTTTCCGGTGTCGGCGTACCCACGCCAACGCTGACGGCTGTTGCTCCGGCATCGGCAGTGCGCGGCGCCTCGGTAACCCTCACCGGTACCGATCTGGCAGCGACCACCTCGGTGAGCTTCACGGCAGCCGGCCAGGCCGCTCAGCGAGCGACATCGTTCACTATTGTGAACAACACCACGGTGACTGCGGTGATCCCTGCCAACCTGAACGGCGCAACTGACACGCCAGTGGCAACTGCTGTCTCGGTGACCACACAAGGTGGCACGGCAAGCAAGGCTGGCGGCGTCGGCGGCTTGACAGTTGCAGGTAACCCACCGACGATCACCTCGACGCTGCCAACCGCAGCCACCGGCGTGAACGCCGGATCCACTGTGAAAATCACCGGCACCAGCTTTAACCCTGCGGTCGGCGCCACCACAGTGACCATCAACGGTGCTGCAGCCACGGTCTCTGTGCCTGTCGCATGCGTCGGCACCCCAGCGGTGTGCACCATCAGCGTCATCGTGCCGCTGGCCGCCAACACCACAGGGGCAGTCATCACCAATGCTGCGTTGGTGGTGCGAACCACCAACGGCACCGCCACCGTCAACAACTTCAAGGTGAACCCGAGCCCAACGCTGACCAGCTTCAGCGTTGTCAGTGCCGCCCGCGGCACTGCGATCACCTTGCGAGGCGTTGGTTTCACGGCGGCGAGCACTGTCACCTTCACCACTGCGACCGGCGACCGCGTCGCCGCAGCCGTCACAGCGGCGACACGCACCTCCACGGCGCTGACCGTGACCGTGCCAGCTACCGCAGTGCAAGGTCCAGTGACCGTCAGCACCACGGGCTTCACGCCGAGCTCGCTTGAGTTTGTCGTGGCAACCGCACCGACGATCACATCGTTCACCCCAACAGCGGGTCCTGCGGACGGCACCTCCACCATCACGGTGACGGGTAACAACTTCCGCACCGCCACAAAGGTGTCCGTGGGCGGCAAAGCTGTCGTGGCCTTCACGGTGACGAGCCCCACCACCTTGGTGATCAGCGGCTTGGCTAAGGGAACGACCAGCGGCACCATCTCGGTGCAGACCAGCTTCGGCACTGTGCTCAGCGCAGCTTCGTTCACCGTGGTCGTCGCTCCAACGATCACCACGTTCACGCCAACCACCACCTCGCTGCTACTCAACCCAGTGATCACAGTTGTGGGCACGAACTTTGTAGCCGGAAGCACCGTCACCTTGGTTCAGGGCACCCGCTTGATCCCAACTCCTGCGGTCCTCGCTGCCAATGGCACAAGCCTTACATTCAGGCTCGCCGTCGGCACCACAGTTGGTCTCTACAACATTCGGGTCAGCAACGTTGCGGCATCGGTGACCTCGGTGACCAACCTCAACGTGACCCCGTAACCAACAATCACGACCACAACTACAACCAACAACGGCAATCCCCGGGGGACGACCCCGGGGATTGCCGCGTTCCACCCCCAATCAGTAGGCCTTCGACAACTAGCCTCTGGCCCGTGAGTTCGCCAGCATGACCGACATCTCAGCCATCGCCCATGTGGGTGCTGCGGCGGCAGCCCTTGCGGCCGGCTGTGTCAACGCCATCGCTGGCGGCGGCACGCTGATTACCTTCCCCATCCTCACGGCTATCGGGATTCCAGCTGTTCGAGCCAACGCCACCAACACCGTCTCGCTATGTCCCGGCTACGTAGGCGGCAGTTACGCGCAACGACGAGACCTTGCTGGCCTCGGTCGCGGCTTACGTGTGCAATTGCTGACGGCAGCGCTTGGAGGCCTTGGCGGATCGATCTTGCTGGTGGTTACCAGCGAGGCCGTATTCCGCCAGATCGTGCCGTTCATGATTCTTGCGGCATGCGCGTTGCTCGGTTTCCAAGATCGTCTGCGCGCGATGTTGACAACTCGCACACAAGGGTCGACATCGCATCGCGTTCTCGAACTCGGCTCGATCTTGTTGGCTGCGATCTACGGCGGCTACTTCGGTGCAGGATTGGGCATCATGCTGGTCGCCGTGCTCGGCCTGTTCTCGCATCTGCCCTTCACACGCGTCAACGCCGTAAAGCAGCTGATGTCTGTGGTCATCAACGGTTGCGCAGCGGCCTTCTTAGTTTTCTCAGGCCGCATCGAATGGACCCTCGTGTTGGTGATGGCGCCAGCAAGTCTGTTGGGTGGCAATCTGGGCGGTCGTCTTGTTGGGGTCATTCCCAGCAAGCGGCTTCGGCCATTCGTGATTGTGTTCGGTGTAATCGTGGCCCTCATCTACCTGTTCCGTTAAGCCATACACTCGGTACGCAGTCACGGCGGCCTACGGCCGCACCCATCCCCGTTCGGAGTTCCGCGCATGATCGCTATCTCGTCATTGCATCTCGATCGCAATTCACTGGTCGTCACCTGGACCGACAACACCGTTACTCGGTACCCGTGGATCTGGCTGCGCGATCATGCCCACGACGACGACACCCTTCATCCGGTGACCCAGCAGCGCCAACTTTTCACCGCCGAACTCGATGCCGAGTTGGTGGCCACCGATGTAGCGCTCACCGAAGATTCCATCGATCTTGCGTGGAGCGATTCGAGCCCCAACTCGGTGCTGCCCGTGAGCTTTCTGGCCAAGTACCGCACACCAACCGTCGCCCGTGCCACGTCTCGCGACGGCATCACGCTGTGGAACGGCGCCATCATTCGCGCGCATGTGCCGATGGTTCCATACGCCGCAATCATGGGCTCCGACGATGGCGTGCGCGAGTGGTTAGCCAAAACCGCCGAGTTCGGCTTCTGCCTCGCCGTGGGTACGCCGGCCAACGCTGAGGCCACCGAGGCGCTGCTGCGCCGCATTGGTTACGTGCGCGAGACCATCTTTGGTGGCATGTGGGAGTTCACCGCCGATCTCACCAAGGCCGACACTGCCTACACCAACCTTGAGCTTCGCCCGCACACCGACGGCACCTATTCGCACGACGCGCCTGGCGTGCAGTTGCTGCACTGCTTGCAGTTCGACGGCACCGGAGGCGACAGCACCATGGTCGACGCGTTTGCGATTGCCAAGCACATGGCTGCTGAGATGCCCGAGCATTTCGCCACGCTGTCAACCGTTGCGGTGCCGGGCCAGTACATCGGCGATGGCTCGCATCTGATGGCGGCGCGGCCCGTGTTCCGCCACGACCATGCGGGTCACCTCGTGCAGGTGTCGTTTAACAACTACGACCGGGCTCCGTTCTTGTTGCCCGAGCACGAGATGATCGCGTTCTACGACGCGCTGCGCGCATTCGACACATTGGCCAATGACCAGTCGTTGCAGTGGCGCCACGTGCTTGCGCCGGGCGAAGCGTTGCTGTTCGACAACTGGCGCGTGATGCACGGCCGAGCAGCGTTTACGGGCCTGCGACGCATGTGCGGCGGCTACGTAAATCGGGAAGATGTCGAGAGCCGGTTGCGCCAGCTTGTCTGACGCAACCGACCCCACGATTCGAACAAGCTCCTAGAGCTGCAGGCTCTTGATCTCGAGGAACTCCTCGAGGCCGAAGTGGCCGTACTCGCGGCCGATGCCCGACTGCTTGTAGCCACCGAATGGAGCGTTGGGGTTGAATGCCCCACCGTTGACCTCTACCTGACCGGTGCGCAACCGAAGGGCCACTGCTTGAGCGTGCTCCTTGCTTGCCGACCACACACCACCAGCGAGGCCGTAGACCACGCCGTTGGCAATGCGCACTGCATCGTCTTCGGTGTCGTAGGGCAAGATCGACAGCACTGGGCCAAAGATCTCTTCTTGGGCGATGGTCATCTCAGGTGTGACACCGGAGAACACGGTTGGCCGCACGTAGAAACCGACGTTGAGGCCTTCGGGTGCACCGAGACCACCAGCAACCAACGTGGCGCCTTCGTCGATTCCCTTTTGGATGTAGCCCTGCACGCGGTCACGCTGGGCCGCCGAAGCGAGCGGCCCGAGGTGAATGCCGGCAGCGAACGGGTCGCCAACCACCATTGCTTCGGCGGTTGCTCCGGCAATTGCTTCGGCTTCGGCGAGACGATCGCGAGGGACCAACATGCGTGTGAGCGCAGAACAGGTCTGGCCCGAATTCAAGAACGCCTTGCCAACACCATCGGCCACAGCCTTGGAGAAACCGGCGGCATCGAGATCGGCGAGCAACACGTTGGCGCTCTTGCCACCAAGCTCGAGTGCGATCTTCTTGATGGTCTCGGCACCGGCCTGCATCACGCGCTTTCCGGCGCGGGTTGATCCAGTGAACGACACCATGTCTACGGCTGGATGCAACGACATTGCCTCGCCCACCACGGTGCCCAGACCTGACACGAGGTTGAACACACCTGCGGGCAGGCCCACCTCGTGAATGATGTCGGCCAAGATGAACGCATCGACCGGAGCGATCTCGCTGGGCTTGAGCACCACGGTGCAACCGGCGGCCATTGCGTAGGCAACCTTGGCTGCGATTTGGTGCAGTGGGTAGTTCCAAGGCGTGATGCAGGCAACGACGCCGATGGGCTCACGAACAATGAGCGAGGAGCCAATGGTCTCGGTGAACTGAAAGGTCTCGGCGAGCGAGGCAGCAGTGTTGAAGCTGTTGATGGGTAGACCCACCTGCACCATCTGCGAGAGCCACTTGGCCATGCCGGTCTCTTTCGAGATGGCGGTGGCAATTTCGTCCATGCGTGCACCGAGTGCGTCGCCGATACGAGTGAGGTACTTGGCGCGCTCTTCACGAGGGGTATTGGCCCACGACTCGAACGCTGCTGCGGCGGCTTTCACTGCGGCATCAACATCGGCAGCGGTGCCCGACGGGATGGTGGCCATCACACCTTCGGTCACCGAGTCGATGACCTGAAGTGTTTCCGTTGAGGTAGATGCGACCCATGCCCCGTTGATGTAGAGCTTGTCGTAGTTGGTCAATGTGTCAGTCATTGTTGGATCCTCCTGATGATTTTGACGAAATCGTACGCCATTGTTTGGGGCGGCCTCGCAGCCAGAACGTGATCCACCATTCTGTGTCGCACCCATGTGGTCAAATAGCCGAGCACACGGGGGGCTGTCCGCCGATCGCGCCATTGCTGAGAGGAGACCACGTTGGGCCTACATATTCACCATGGAGCCCAGCTCACCGATCTCTGCGATGCATTGGCAGCGCTGCTCGAAACGCCACTCTCCGATCCGTTCGCTGCCGAGGTTGTGGCCGTGCCCACTGCCGGCATACGCGATTGGCTGCAGCAGCAGCTTGCGCTTCGCCTTGGCGCAAGCGGTCACCGCAATGGCATCTCCGCCAACATCGAGATGCCTTTCCCCGGTGGCTTCATCGCCCGGGCCCTTGACCAATCCGCTGCAGCTACCAACCCATGGGATATCGATCACCTCACATGGTCAGTGCTGAGGGTGCTTCAGTCTCCATCGGCGAAGGTGCCCGCGTTTCTTGCTGAGAGCCCTCACGAAACCGCTGCCAACCGCAGTCGCTATGCAACGGCGCGTCGCATCGCCGATCTGTTCGATAGCTATGAGACCAATCGCCCCGAGATGCTGCAACTCTGGGCTAACAATCTGTTCGGCGACGGCACACTCGACGAGAACAGTGCGGTCGTTCCCCTGGCACCAGACCAAATGTGGCAACCCGCGCTGTGGCGCGAGGTGCAAGCACTCATCGCGTCCCCCAGCCGCGCTGAGCAACTTCCCACGCTGCTCGCCGATCTCGCCGCTGGCCGGCTTGAGCCACAGCTCCCCCAACGCCTCAGCGTGTTTGGCGTCAGCGCCGTTTCGCCTGGCCAACTCAGCGTGATCAATGCATTAGCCGCCCTGCACGAGGTACATCTGTTCTTGATGCACCCGTCTGTTGTCGCATGGCAGCAATGTCGCCAACAACTTGCTGGCCGGCTCACGCTGCGCAGCGCTTGCGATGCCACCGCCAACGTGAACAATCGGCTCACCAGATCATGGGCGCGGCCATCCATGGAAGCCGCCGCCTTATTTAGCGGCTTGAGCGCCACCCACTACGAATACCCTCACCCTCTACTACGCGCACTTCACTCGGCGCCACATGCACCATTGTCGCTGCTGCATCAGTTGCAGGCCGATATCGCCGCCGACCACGATCCATCTGGCACCCACCCCTTCGCCAATGACAACAGTGTGCAGATTCATGCCTGCCACGGCGCGACACGCCAACTCGAGGTACTCCGCGATGCGTTGGGGCATCTCTTCGCAGCCGATCCAACACTCATGCCGCACGACATCATCGTGGTCTGCCCCGACCTTGCCCGCTTCGCCCCATTGGCCGCATCGGTGTTTGCTCGCGGCTCGTTGCCCGTGCCGGTCTATGTCAGCGATCTTTCCCTTGGTGCCAGCAATCCCGTTGCAGTCGCCCTCACTGCGGTGATCCAGCTTGTGGCAGGTCGCTGCACCGCCACCGAACTCCTCGGTCTGTGCGCATTGACCCCAATTCAGCAATGCCTCGGACTCTCCGAAGAAGACATCTCAACGATCGACCAATGGATCAACGACCTCAACACCACATGGGGCCTCGATGCAGGGCACCGTAGTGTTTGGCTTCCTGACAATTTCGCAGAAGGCACGTGGGCGTCTTCCATCGACCGATTACTGATGGGCGCAGCAATGGCGGCGCCTTCGCCACGCCTCGGGCCCGACGGCATCGTGCCGTTCGACGATGTTGCTGCCGGCGGCCTGCGCACCGCTGGCCTACTCGCCGAGCTCGTCGCTCGTCTGCGCATCGCGCGCGCCGCCACGATGGGCGATCACCCCATCGATTACTGGGTCGATTCACTCACCAACATCGCTCGTTCGTTGTTGGCCACGGCACCCAACGATGCATGGCAGTTGGCTCAGGTCATCGGCGCAATCGAAGACCTGCGCACCAACTCAAAACTCGCCGGTGTCGCCAACGAAGTGCCATTGGCACTCAACGACATTCGAGCGTTGCTTACCGACATCAACTCGGCGCCGCGCGGGCGACTCACGCTGCGCTCAGGAGCCGTCACCATCACGGGCATGGTCCCGGTGCGCAACCTTGCTGCGCGGGTCATCTGCATCCTTGGCCTCGACGAGAGCAGCCTGCGGTCGTCCGGCGCAGAGGGCGACGACTTATTGGGTGCCCGGCCATGTGTGGGCGAACGCGACCCTCGCGTCGAGGGTCGACATCTTCTCCTCGATGCACTGATGGCGGCTGGCGAGCAGTTCATCATCACCTGCGATGGCAGCGACATCACCACCAACCGCACACTTCCACTCCCCGTGCAGCTCATTGAGTTCATAGACGCAGTTGCCGCCACGCTCCCAGCAAGCGGGCTTGATGGCATGACCCCCGAAGCGGCGGCTGAGCAGCTGATGATCACCCACCACCCTCGCCAGGCATACGACGAAACCAACTTCACCATTGGCGACATATCGAAAATGGCTCCGCCGGGCCAACCATTCAGCTTCGACAACAGCATGCTCGACGCGGCCGTCGTGCGCCGCGAGCATGCAGCAACAGCGCCGTCGGTCAGCGCACTGCCGCTGCCGCCCGTGGTGCCCGACACCGTAAGCCTCGACGATCTCACGCAGTCATGTTCCCAACCATCGCGCACATATCTCATCGATCGGCTCGATGTCCGAATGCCCAGCAAACCCGATGAAGTCGCCACCGAAATACCGCTCGAAATCGCGCCGCTCGATGCCTCGAAAATGGGCGCCGATCTGCTGCTGCAGCACCGCCGCGCGGCGTCGGCCGAGCAACTCGAGCAGTGGCGTGCTGCTCAACAGCTCAGCGGAGCCTTGCCGCCGCGCAAGCTGTCGCAATCCGCCCTCCACGACGTTGAGACCGAGGTCCGCGAACTGATCGACTCGCATCCCGATCTCGCCGAACTGATGACCCACTCCGAGATCGCGGCGATCGATCTCACCCTCACCTCCGTCGATATCGGCGCCGGCACTGAACCCGTTTCAGTGCAACTTGTCGCCACCCTCACCGACCTCGCCGAGCACACCCTGGTGCGGGTGAGCTACAGCCGACCCAAGCCGCGCCACCGGCTCGCTGCAGCGCTGCATCTTGCAGCCGCAGTGGTGGCCCAACCCGAGCATCCGTGGAAAGCGGTTGTCGCCGCCCGAGGCGATAGCGGCAAAAAGCCCAAGCCCGTGTGGCTCACCCCAGCCGATGGACCCCAGCGCGTCACCGCTGCGCAGCACCTGCTCGATGTCGCCCTGTCGTTACGACTTCAGGCGCTACGCGAGCCGTTACCGCTGTTTGAGTTCGCGTCCGAGGACCTCTACACAACGGGGTGCATCGACGAAGACAAGCTCAACAATGACCTCAACGACACCTACACCAAGTTCCTCTGGGAAGACGCCGACCCAGATCAGTTGCTCCCTGCAGCAAATCCGTTGGCACGTGTTCTGTGGGGCGCTTACAACTCATTCCTCGCGGATGCAGCGCCATGAGTAATCATTCCTTCGCTGCTCCAGAGCGGGTGCCGTTCAACCTCAGCCTGCCGCTACCCACTGGCCGCGCAGCGCTCGAGGCCAGCGCCGGCACCGGCAAGACCTACACACTCACTGCGCTGATCGTGCGCTACATCGCAGAGAACGGCATCACCGCCGACCAGTTGCTCGTGGTCACGTTCACCCGCGCCGCTGTCACCGAACTTCGCGATCGCACACGGTCGATGCTCGGAACAGCAGCAAGAGCCCTACTTCCCGATGCCGATCTCAGCGGCACACCTCAATGGCTCATCGACTTCGTGCAGGCCAGCGCAAGCGCGGGCAACGCCGAGAAACGGCGCCGACATCTTCTTGAGGCCATCGCCCGTTTCGACGAACTCGCCATCACCACCATCCACGGATTTTGCCAACAGGCGTTGGGGCAACTCGGCCTACGTGCGGGCAACAACCCCAATGCCGAGCTTGTCGACAACGCAGCAGACATCGTCGCCGAGGTCTGCAGAGATCTCCTCATCAGTCAGTTGGCCGACGATCCATCCGTGCTCTCTGACAACAGCTCAAAAGATGCACTTACCCCGCCGAAGGTCGAGACGAGCTTGATCGAGGCGGTCACCGCGGTGATCAGTAACCCGGGTGCCCGATTCGTGCCGTCCGCCGAAACCGAGCTGGTCGACGAGGAGATCACCGGAGCCCTCGCGAAGCGGTGGAGCAATCTCGTGCTGCGCGCGTGCGCCGAGGTGAAGACTCGACAACAAGCACGTGGTGAAATCGGATACGACTCGTTGATCACCGATCTGCACGATGCAATCATCGATCCAGTGCACGGACCCGCCGTGGCCGAGCAACTCGCTGCACGGTTCTCGGTAGTGCTCATCGACGAATTTCAAGACACCGATCGGGTGCAATGGCAGGTCTTTCAGACGGCCTTCGCGAGCAAAGCACTCATCACCGTGGGCGACCCAAAACAAGCGATCTACCGGTTTCGCGGAGCCGATGTTCACGCTTATCTCAACGCTGTCGATCAGCCCACGGTGTTCAGTCTGGCCACCAACCACCGCTCCGATCGGCAACTGCTGCTCGGCATTGAGCATCTCTTTACCGGAGCCACGCTCGGCGATCCGCGCATCGGGTTCATGCCAGTGGAACCCTGCGAAACCGCCCCGTTCAACGCACTCGGCACCGAAGCCGCTGTGCAACTACACGCAGTCATGCCCCACGACAGCTTGCTCTTAAAGAACGGGAAGCAACTGCGCATGCCCAAGGTGCGAGCAGTCGTGCTGTCCCACCTTGTCAAACGCATCATCCACATTCTCGAGCACGACACCATCACCGCTGCGGGGAGCACCTCACCCAAGTCCGTGCGCCCCGGCGACATCGCTGTGTTGGTCAGCGCGCACAGCAACGCCGAACACGTTGCCGCAGCGCTTCGCCAGGCCGGTATCCCAGCAGTGCGCACTCGAACTGGCTCAGTCCTCACAACACCGGCCGTGATGCAGTGGCGCTTGCTTCTCACCGCGTTGGCCAATCCATCCCATGCTCCGTCGGTTCGCGGCGCGGCACTTGGCTGGTTCTTGGGCACCGACCCGGCCGCATTCTGCGGCCCCGAAGCCGATGCCACGCTTGCCGCGATGCAAGAGCGGGTCGCAACGATGGCGCTTCGCCTGCACCGAAATGGCCTGGCCGCGATGTACGACGAAGAAAAGGCCCGGCCCGAACTGCTGCCATCAATTCTGCGCCTCGAACAAGGCGAGCGGCACCTCACCGACCTCGACCACATCGCCGAACTCTTGGCCAACGCCTTGCCCGCCGGGGCCGAAGCTGGCCAAGTGCTGCGAGTTCTCGACGAGATGGTTCGGTCAACCAGCGACCGCAGCGAGTCCACCATGCGCCGCATCGACTCCGATGCCTTGGCGGTGCAGATCACCACCATCCATTCGGCCAAGGGTCTTGAGTACCCCATCGTGTTGTTGCCATTTGGGTTCAAACAGCCGAACAAACTGAACAAGCCATATTCGTATACCAGCCCCGATGGCGCGCGCACGATCGACCTCGCGTCCTCGGTTGCGTGGAACCAAGGCTTGCTCGACCCTGACGACCCCGCCAGCGCGCGCGACCAAGGTGCTCGCGAACGGCGGGCCAGACTCGACAACGAGGGCGACGACCTGCGCTTGCTCTACGTCGCACTCACCCGCGCACAGCACCGCCTTGAGGTGTGGTGGGCTTCCACCACGTCGGCAAACAAGTCTGCCCTCGCACGCATTCTGCTCGACCGCGATGGCAACGGGCTGTCGCTCAACTCGGCCAGCACCTTACGGGTCAAACGCACCGGAACGATCGATGAAACGGCTCCGGCGTATCAGGCCCTCTCAATGCACGACGTTGTTGAACAACTGCGCGTGCTCGCATCCACCAGCGCCGGCGCCATCAGCCTGAACGAGGTACCCGAGCACGTCTCCACTAATTGGTGGGCTGGCGCCGACCAGCGATCCTCGGCGGTCCTTGCAACTGCCTCCACCGGTACGCGCCGCACCCTCGCCAACCCCACCTGGAAACGCTGGTCGTTCACCCGCCTCGGCAACACCATCGACACCATGACCCACGGCGGCGTCGATCATGCGGCGTTCGCTCCAGTTCGTGGTGGCTCCGACGAGCCAACCTCTTCTGCCGATGGAATCATCACCGTCGGTGGGTCACGCGCATTAGCGCCACAACCACAGCGATCGGGCGAGGTTGTCGCCCACCTCGCCGACGCCGTGGCGGGCACCTCATTCGGCACGTTCGTGCACACGGTTCTCGAAGAACTCGATTTCACCTCACCCAATCTCGAAACTGATGTGCGTGCGCTGGTCACTCACCATGCTCAGCGCAACGCACTTCATCTCGATACCGAGCGGGTCGTGGCGGGCCTCATCGCTGCACTGCAAACACCGCTTGGTCCACTGTTCAATCAATTCGCGCTCTGCGACTTGTCTCCCGACAACCGCCTGAGCGAACTCAACTTCGACTTCCCAATCAATGAGGCCACCGCCGCCGCAGCGCACACCATGCCAACTCGTGCGATTGCCGACATTCTGCTGCGCACGCTGCCAACCGCCGACCCGGTGCGCCCCTACGCCGAACTTCTCGCAGCAGAGACACACGGCATCGACATCTCTGGCTGGATGAACGGATCTATCGATGCCGTATTCCGAGTGCCACACAACGACACACACAAGTACCTCGTCGTCGACTACAAGACCAACCGTCTGCATGTGCCTGGCGCCACCGATCCCGTAGCTTCATACGCTCCCCAGCATCTGGTGTCGGCAATGCAAGAGCATCGGTACCCGCTTCAGGCGCTGCTCTACACCGTGGCGCTCCATCGCTATCTGCGTTGGCGCCTTGGCTCCGCCTATCACCCCGATCAACATCTCGGTGGTGTTGGCTACCTGTTTGTTCGCGGCATGGTCGGCCCGCATACACCCCGTGTTCACGATGTGTCCCATGGCGTGTTTTCATGGCGACCACCAACCGAGACGGTCGTCGCACTCGACAATCTGTTTGCCACCGGAAGTGCATCGTGACCTCATCAATCACCCAGCCACTCGTGCCAACGCTGGCACCATCGGTCGCCTCGCTTCAGCCATGGGTCGATGCCGGCGTGTTTGGTGTGGCAGAGCTACACGCCACCGAAGTCATCACTCGGTCCGACCCGCAGGCATCACCGTTGGTGCATCTCGGCGCCGCCTTGGCTCTGTGGGCACCGCTTCACGGTCACGTGTGCATCGACCTGAGCCAAGCAGTCGTCATGACACGCGCAGAACTCGCCGAACTCGCCGACGATCAAGACAGCGATCGGCTCGGTACCGAAGCGGCAGTTGCGCCATCAACATTCGACACCTTGAGCTGGCCCAACCCAGAACAATGGTCCGAAGCGCTGCGGGCAAGCGCCGTGGTCAGGGTGGTCTCGACAGTCGATCCCGAGCCCGTGTTCGACACCCATCCGTTGGTCCTCAATGGCCTCAAGCTCTACACCCAACGTCAATGGGTCGACGAATGCATCGTGGCCACATCGCTTCGAGCTCGGTGCACTGGCACAGCGATCGCTGCGCTCAGCGACAGCGCCGAAGCCCTGCTCAGCCGCCTCCTGCCCGCCACCGAGCTCAACCCGGTCACGCACGAAAACGACCCCAATACGCAGCATCAAGCGGCGCTCGCCGCCGTGTCCTCCACCTTGGGTGTCATCGTCGGCGGGCCCGGAACCGGCAAGACCCACACCATCGCGCGTCTCCTAGCGGTCATGCTCCACAACGCACGCGAGAGCGACACCACATTGCGCATTGCCTTGGCGGCGCCCACCGGAAAGGCCGCAACGCGATTACGTGAGGCCATCATCACCGCTGCGAGTGCCACCCACGACAGCTCCCCCATCTTGCCCGCCGAAATCGCCGACCAACTCAACCGCATGCCCACCACCACCGTGCACCGGCTACTGGGACCGCGCGGCCTCAACAGCACACGATTCAATCACAATGCGAGCAATCCACTACCGCACGATGTTGTGGTTATCGACGAAACCTCAATGGTGTCGCTGCCCCTCATGGCTCGGCTGCTCGAAGCCGTGCGACCCGATGCAACGCTGATCTTGGTCGGCGACCCAGATCAACTCGAAAGTATCGAGGTCGGCTCAGTGCTCGCCAACATGGTCACGGCTGCCCAGTCCCCCGAGTCGCCGCTGCACCAACACGTGGTGCGTCTCAATCGCCCTCGCCGCCAGCAGAGCGGATCACCCATTGCCCCCTTGGCCGACGCCATCCGCGACAACCTTCCCAACCACGTTGTCGAACTGCTGCGCGCTGGCGCCAGCGACGCCACTACCGGGCTGCCGCTGCTCACCTTTGTCGAACACCGCGACCCAAACAGCCCCACCGTTATGGCAGCGGTGCGCGCTGTGGTGGCCGAGCCGTGCGCAGCGTCGCTCGCTGCGGCACTCGACAATCGAGCCAACGATGCGTTGCGCGAGCTCACCGGCGTGCGCGTACTGTGCGCACACAAGCACGGGCCGTTCGGCGCCGAGACATGGAACCACACCATCGAACAGTGGATGCTCGGCTCTGCCGCTTCCACTCGTTTCTATCCCGGGCGAGCATTGCTCATTACCCGCAACGATCCGCGCACGCACTTAGCCAACGGCGACACTGGCGTGGTCGTAGCGCAACCAGAAGGACCACGCGCCGCGTTTCGTGTGGGCGACGAAGTTCGGCTCTTCGCTCCCGCGCAACTCGAGTCGGTCGAGACCGCGTTCGCAATGACCATTCATAAGAGCCAAGGATCCGAATACGACACAGTGGTTGTCGTGTTACCGCCCGAATCCTCGCCGCTCATCGGCCGCGAATTGTTGTACACCGCAGTCACGCGCACTACCCGTCGCCTCATCGTGGTGGGCACAGCCGCCGCCGTCGTCAAAGCGGTACAGACGCCGGGCAGTCGCATCACCGGCCTCACCGCAGCGCTCGCTTCAGCCCCGCTGTGATCCGGCTACTCTGACGGTGAAATGTCCGTCCACAGTGGTTCGCGATCTGGGCAAATTGGGCGCCTCGTCCCGGGCTTCGCAGTGCTGCGCGGCTACAAGCGCGAATGGTTCCGTCACGACCTCGTCGCGGGCCTTATACTCACCACATTGCTGGTTCCTCAAGGCATGGCGTATGCCGGCCTCGCCGGCCTCCCGCCCGAGGTAGGCCTCTACACAACCGCCGCGGCGTTGCTTGCCTACGCGCTCTTTGGCCCATCAAGAATCTTGGTCGTCGGGCCCGACTCCACCTTGGCCCCGATTGTGTTTGCCGCCCTTGTTGCGGTCGCAGGCATCGGAGCCGACCCCGCACGCGCCGTTGCACTTGCAAGCGCCCTCGCCATCTTGATGGGCCTCATCTGTGTCGCCGCCGGATTAGCCAAGCTCGGCATTGTCGCCGAGCTGCTCTCGAAGCCAGTGCGCATCGGCTTCCTCAACGGTGTGGCGCTCATCATCATTGCCGGCCAACTTCCCAAGCTCGTCGGACTCGCGACACGCACGGGTTCGGTACCACGAGAACTGTGGCTGTTCGCCAAGGGCCTCACAGCAGGCGATGCCCGTCTCAACACAACGATCATTGGTCTCGCTTCGCTCGCGCTCATCGTCGCGTGTCGCCACTGGGTGCCACGAGTGCCCGGCGTGGCGCTCGCAGTTGTGGGCTCAATCGTCGCAATGGGTGTGCTCGATCTCAAGCGGCGAGGCGTTGTTGCTGTCGGAACAACGCCGCGCGGATTCCCTCGCCTCGGCGTCCCGAACGTGAGTGCCCATGATCTACGCGACCTCATTGTCAGCGCCGCCGGCCTCGCTTTTCTCGCACTTGCCGACACCTCACCTGTGTCTCGAGCCCTGGCGCTCAAACGCGGCGATCATGTCGATGCGAGTCACGAGATGGTGGCAATCGGCGCCTCGAATATTGCGGCTGGCCTCTTCCACGGATTCCCCGTGAGCGGGTCGGCAAGCCGAACCGCAGTGGCCGAAACAAACGGCGCCCGCACCCAACTCACCGGGGTAATTGGCTCAGCCGCAATCTTGGCCATTCTGGTCTTCGCCAACAACCTGATGAGCAACCTCGCTATCGCGACACTCGCCGCCATCTTGATCTCGGCTGCCTTTGTTCTCGCCGATCTACCAACGCTGACATGGCTAGCAAAGGTCAGCCGAGTCGAACTCGCTCTCTCACTTATCACCACGATTGGCGTTGCGTGGCTGGGCCCAATGCGCGGCCTCGGCGTAGCGATAGCACTCTCTGTTGCCGATTTTCTTCGCAGGGCCTGGCGCCCGCACAGTGCTGTTCTCGGTCGCATCACCAACCGCAAGGGCTACCACGATCTCGCTCGCCACCCCGAAGCCATCCTCGCGCCGGGCTTGGTGCTCTTTCGGTTCGATGCGCCGCTGTTCTTCGCCAACGCCGATCACTTCGCTCAAGAAATCCGCGCAGCGATCAACGATCGCCCAGAGCCAATTCGATGGGTGGTCCTTGCCGCCGAACCAATCACTGATATCGATACCACAGCAGCCGAAATGCTCGGCGGCCTGCTCGACGAATTCACCGCACGTTCGATCACACTGGTGGTCGCCGACATGGAAGGCGGGGTGAAAGACCGGCTTCGCCTCTACGGGCTCACCGACCGCATTGGCGAGCAGTCGCTCTACCCAACCATCGGCAGCGCGATGAAGGCGTATTACAGCGTCATTGGCCTTCCGAACCCTGCCGACGACGAGGCCGCCGGTCCGTAAATCGCGGTCGTTCACATGAGCGAGACTGTTCACGTGGAAAGCGATACGCCACGAGTGAACGTTGAGCGCGAGGTGAAACTGACTGCTTCACCTCTGTTTCGGATGCCGAAGTTCGATCTATCGACATCCGGCCTCGTGAGTTCACCACGCCACAAGCAACGTCTTGTCGCTGCGTACTTCGACACAAGCGATCTTGCGCTCGCCCGCTTCGGCGTCACGTTACGTCACCGATCTGGCGACGGCGGCACGCCGTGGACACTCAAGCTTCCGATCGCTGAGCATCACAACACCGTCACCAGATCAGAACTCACCTTCGCCGGAACGCATCGCCACGTGCCGGTGGCCGCAGCCGACCTCGTGCGCGCGTACTCAAGGTCTCGTCCGTTGGTACACGTCGCCACTCTGCGGTCCACTCGATTCACTCTCGACATCCACCGACCCGATGGTCAAAGTGTTGCTGAGGTTGTCGACGACACCGTGTCGGTCTACGACGGCAACCTGTTGTTGAATGTCTTTCGCGAGATCGAGGTAGAGCTACTCATCACCGACGACCACTCCGACGACATCCTCAGCACCATCGAACACGTGTTGACTCAGGCTGGCGCCGATGGCCACACGCCACTTCCCAAACTGGTGCGCGCTCTGAGCTCACATGCCAGCGCGAAACCCGACGTGGTGGTTCGACCGCTGAGCGCTCGCCATTCGAGCGCCCGACGCCTCGTGCGGCACACGATTGCAGCGAGCATTCTGCAGATCATTCGTCACGATGCCGGGGTGCGACTCGGCGAAGACCCCGAAGCCGTACACGCATTCCGTGTGGCCACGCGGCAGCTCCGTTCGAACCTGCGCACGTATGCGCCGCTGCTTGATCGCTCGTGGAGTCGCTCGCTTCGCAACGAGCTGTCTTGGCTCGCCAGCAGCCTCGGCGCCGTTCGCGAGAACGAGGTTCTCACCGAACGCCTCCGCCAACGTGAAGCGTCGCTGCCGAAAGGATCCGCTGCATCGTTTGGTCGCCTCGTCACGTTGCTCGCACAGCAGCGCGATGACGCACGTCGCAACATGCTCGCCGATATGCGCTCAACGCGCTATGACCGACTCATCAACGATCTCGTGCGAGCGGCTCGCAAGCCAGTCTTCAACAACAACGCGAATGCAGCTACACGGAAGGCTGCGGCGCACGTCGGCACTGAGCTCACGGCGCACGCGTGGCACTCGCTCAAACATGCGCTATGCGCCGCTGGCGATACCCCCTCGCCTGAGGCGTTACACGAAATTCGTATCCGGGCGAAACGCTGCAGATACGCGGCCGAATCGATCGAATCGATCGTGGGCAAACACGCCGCTCAACTCGGCGAGCTGGCCAGTTCAATCCAAGAATTGCTCGGCGAACACCACGATTCGGCGTTGGCTGAGCAATGGTTACGCGAGGTTGCGAGCACGCGTGATCGTCGCGACACCGGAGTTGAATTTCTCATCGCCTGCGAACAACACGATCGCTGCAACCTTGAGGTGCAGTGGCAGCGTGTCTCACGTGAGGCGCTCACAACCACGAAGGCCACCAAGTGGCTTCGATCACAGCGCGGTCACGTACGACGTAATCCATGACACCGCATCGTCTGCATCGAGCGGCCGAGACATCAAGTAACCCTGGGCATGATCGCAGCCCATCTGGCGCAGCATCTCCCATTGCATCGCTGTCTCCACACCCTCGGCCACTACCTGCAGGCCTAACCCTCGAGCGAGGCCCACGACCACCTCGACCACTGCTCGATCCTCGGCGCAGGTTTCCATTCCCGCCACAAAGGTCTGATCGATCTTCAGCGAAGCCAACGGAAAGCGACGCACATGGGTCAGCGACGAAAATCCGGTGCCAAAATCATCGAGGCTCAGCGCAGCTCCGGCCGCGCGCAGTTTGCGCAAGGTCTCGTCGGGCGACGACATTCCGGCAGCGGCGTGGCGAGTGAGCATCGCCCGCTCGGTGATCTCGATGATCAGTTGCGACATTTCTAAGCCGTGCTCAGTAAGGGTTCGAAGAACTTGCTCGCTCAACGACGGGTGAGCGAGCTGACCCACCGACAGGTTCACCGCAAGAGGTACCCGAATGCCACGGGTCTTCAGGATCGCCAACGTGTCACACGCAGACTCCAGCACGGCAGCGCCAAAGGGCATGTCAAGGCCGGCGTCCTCAACCAGATCAAGGAACGACGCCGGCGCAAGCTCGCCAAGGTCGGGGTGGTTCCAACGCGCGAGCGCCTCGACCCCAACGAGTTCACGGGTATCGAGATCAATGATGGGTTGCAGATGCGCCACCACTTCACCGCGGCCAATTCCGGCTGCGAGTTCGTCAGCCAGCCGACGTCGCTCGGAAGCGCTTCTTCGTGGTTCGCCAGCCACCCGCGACGTGATACCACGGCGCTCTGACTTGGCTTCGTACATCCGCACATCAGCGTCAGCGAGCAAGCTGGCAACGCTCGACATCGCGTCCGATATCGCGACGCCCGCGCTTGCCCCAATCTTCACCGGCCCCACGCTGAGCACATACGGCGCCGACAGGGCCGACTCAATCCGTTCGGCTAACAACGTTGCAGCCGACCACCCTGATATGCCCGGGGCTAAGACCACGAACTCGTCACCGCCCACACGGGCTACAACATCGCCCGGACGCACCACTTGCTCAAGGCGCACACCCACTTGCGAAAGCAGCTCATCGCCAGCCTCATGGCCGAACAAGTCGTTCACTGGCTTGAACCGATCGAGGTCGATGAACACCACGGCAACGGGTCGGCCGGTTGCCAGATACGTATCGAGGCACGACAGCAGCAACGAGCGATTCGCAAGGCCGGTGAGTGCATCGTGTCGAGCCATCTGCTCGAGGTCATTACGAGCGCGCTGCAGTTCGGTCACGTCGTATCCGGACACCACGAAGCCAGCGACGACTGGGTCACTCACCAAGTCTGCGAACTCGAATCTGATCGGTCGCAATTCGCTACGACCGAGCCGCATCATCGACAACTCGGTCGACGTAGCGCGATGATCTCGACTCATCGAACTCAGCAGGTCGGCGAGCGAACCCAACGACTCATGGGCAACGAAGGTGGCCAGCGGCTCACCGATCACAACCGATGGGTCAAACCCAAGCAGACGCGTGAAGGCGCCGTTCACACTGGTGACGATGCCGTCGGCATCAAGCAACATCGTGATCGATGGCGAGTGCTGAATCACCTGTTGAAATCGGGTCACATCGCCGCCGGCGACCTCCCACATTCGACGTTGGGTAATGTCACGCACCACCAACACAAGGCCGCCAACATTGGCGTGATGATGGTGGTTGGCACCCACAATTTCCATCCAATGCCAGCCAGCATCGGCATCGGACACTCGCACCTCTACCGGGGTGCCGTAGTCCTTGCCCTGCATCGTGCCCATCGAGGCCACGGCCACAGCAAGGTCATCGGGATGCAACAAATCAAACGCCGAGCGACCCATCCACTTGTCACGAGTCCAACCCAATTGTCGCTCTGCTGCGGCGTTCGCGTAACGCAAACAACCCGCCTCGTCGAGCACGAGCACAACATCAGGAAGGCAATCCAACAGGACCGTCGCGTCGAGCAGCCCCGCAGAAGGGGCTTCTGGTTGGATCGCTAGCATTCCTCAATATCGGCACGCGCGGCGCGAAACTCAAGCACACATGTCGCTCCGACACAAAACCGACATGTACCCCCCGACACCTCACACGAGCTGTTGCTCAGGCAGGCGTCGGCCGAACTCCATCGAGCGCCGAGCCCATCAGGTCAACAAAGTTGTCGTGATAGAACGCCTGACGCACCGAGTCGGAGGCATTGGCGAGCGACGTCTCGAACCGCTCGATCGGCCGGCGGCCACCCTCGACATGGGGATAGTCGGACGAGAACAGACACACCTGCTCACCCGCCTGTTCGATAATCCAGCCGACATCCTCGGTGGGGTACGGCGTGAAACGAAGATGCTGGCGCACGTAGTCGCTGGGGCGCATGGCGAGCCGCTTGAGACGGTCTTCGTGACGAACGAATGCATCGAAGGCAGCCTCCATTTGGCGCATCCACGAGGGCACCCAGATGGCTCCCTGCTCGATGATCCCAACGCGCAGATCGGGGAACCGGTCGAAGACTCCATCGAAAATCATGGTGGCCAAGGTCTGCGCCGGAGGCACCGGAATGCCCATGTAATCCACCGAGCGGAAGTTCTCGGCACCACCATGGAAATCGGCAGGGATCGGCAAACCGTTCACGAAGTAGTTGGGGTCGATGAGCGAGCCCGTGCCGCCCACATGAAACACGATCGGTATGCGCGCCTCGCTGGCGGCACGCCACACAGAGTCGAGGCCAAGGTGGCTCGGCGAATGCCCCGGTGGACATCCCGATGCCACCAACAACGCTGAGGCACCCATTGCAATTGCCTCGTTCGCTAACCCGCCAGCCTTGTCGAGGTCGGCGAGGGGCACGTACATGGTTGGCAACAATCGGCTGTCGACTGAGCAGAAATCAAACATCGCTCGGTTGTGGGCGCGCGCTGCGCCAATCGCGAGCTCGATGTCGCCCGAATGCTCCCAGTCGTGCAGCCGAGTGTTGTGAAACGTGTTGAACATGAGCTGGCTCGCGAAGCCAAGCATGTCGAGCGCTCGCGGACGGTCTTCGGCAATGAACGAACCGGTGGCCGCGAAGTTTTTGCGCAACATGATCTCGGCCTGCTCAACCGAGCGGTACTCATCGGAGAGATGACGCTCGGTGAGCTTGGCGAATGCCGCATTGATGTCACGGAGTTGTTCATCGGGGTCGCCGGTCTGGCGCAGTTCACTACCGCCCTGATATTCGAGGGCAGCGATTCGATCACGAATGCCTGGGTCTGCGTGATCACGCAACCAACCCGGTGTCTCCATCACGTGCGCATCGGCGTCGTGCACTATCAGGCCGGTCGAGTTGTAGGTCATTGTCATTGCCTCAGTGTTGCACCTACGTTCGGGACAACTCTTCATCGCAGGTACTGTGAGCTGCCATGGGGACACGATGACATCCAGAGTCGTTCACACCACGGTTGGCTCGCTCGACCCGAACGATACGCACCCGTATCGAACCGGGCCGTGGCAACCCAACCGCACCGAGTATGACGCCACCTACGACATCGGCGATCTGCGTGTCACCGGCTCGATCCCACGCGACCTTGCGGGCGTGTACCTACGCAACACCGAGAACCCCGTGCACGAGTCCATCGGTCGCTATCACCCCTTCGATGGCGACGGCATGTTGCACTCGATCCACTTCGCCGATGGGCGAGCCACCTATGCCAACCGCTTTGTTCGCACCGCTGCGCTCGCTGCCGAGAACGAGGCCGGCCACGCGCTCTGGGCCGGACTCGCCGAGAGCCCACAACGATCGATACGCACCGACGGATGGGGCGCACGCGCTCGTCTGAAGGATGCATCGAGCACCGACGTGGTGGTACACGCTGGCGTCGCCAAAACCAGCTTCTATCAATGCGGCGATCTCTATCGCCACGACCCCATCTCGCTGGCCGATCTCTCACGCGAAACTTGGGATGGCCACTTCCCAGCTGAAGGCGTTTCGGCGCACACCAAGGTCGACGAACGCACCGGCGAGATGCTGTTCTTCAACTACTCCACCCACGCTCCGTACATGCATTACGGCGTGGTCGACGCCAGCAACGCCTTGGTTCACTACACGCCCATTCCTCTGCCGGGGCCGCGCTTGCCGCACGACATGGCGTTCACCGAGAACTACGCGATCCTCAACGACTGCCCGATGTTCTGGGATCCGCGGCTCCTCGAACGCGACATCTACGCCGTGCGCTACTACCCCGAGATGCCTACTCGGTTCGCGATCATCCCGCGCCGCGGCAACGCTGGCGATGTGCGCTGGTTTGAGGCAGACCCCACCTATGTGTTGCATTGGATCAACGCATTCGAAGACGGCGACGAGATCGTGCTCGACGGCTTCTACCAAACACATCCCAGTCCCAAAGCGGCACCCGAAGACACCGAGTTCGAGCAGATGTTTCGGTTCCTCGACCTCGCCCGCATGCAACCGCATCCACATCGCTGGCGGTTCAACATGCGCACTGGCCGCACCACCGAAGAACGCCTCGATGATCGCATCCTCGAGTTCGGCACCATCAACGGGCGCTACGCAGGCCAGCCGTATCGCTACACCTACACGGTCACGGGCAAGCCGGGTTGGTTCTTGTTCAACGGACTCACCAAGCTCGATACGCACACCGGCACTGTCGATGAATACAAGTTCCCCGATGGCGTCTACGCCAGCGAGGCACCGATGGCACCGCGCATCGGTTCAATTGCTGAAGACGATGGCTATGTCGTCACGTTCACAACCGACATGAACAACGATCAATCGCAGTGCCAGATTTTCGCAGCGCAAGACATCGCTGCCGGGCCCATTGCCAGCGTGCTGTTGCCCGAGCGCATCTCGAGTGGCACACACAGTTGTTGGGCGCCAGCAGATCAATTGCTGAGCTAAGAATTACGGTGCCTTGGCTCCGGTGCGCCAGTCAGGAATGCTTGGCGCCTTCGGCTCCAGCGTGCGCAGGTAGGTCACCAGCTGACGAATCTGTTCGTCAGTCAGCGAACCGCCATAGTCAAGACTCCATGCCGACATCGACGAACCCGAGACTCCACCGGTAACGATCAACGCGATCTGGTTATCGGTGGTGGTACTCAGGAACTGCTTCGAGTTCAAGGTTGGCGCAGTGCCGCCCGTGGCTTGTTTGCCATGACACGACGCGCAGTTCGTTGAGAACAACTCGCCACCGGTCTTTTCATAGTTCTGCTGCTGCTCGGCCTTTGCGTCAGCGCGCAGCGTTGGTTCGCGCAGGCGATACAGCGGGAACGCCACGAGCAACACCACCATGAACACCAAGCCCCACGTGAGGTAGCGGTCAAGGCTGCGTTGCAGCCACTCTGGTTCGTCGAGTTGGGGTTTCGGTGCACGCTCTGGCATCGCCGTCACCCGTTCCCGGCGCACGCCGGGCCTTTCGGAGCAGTCAGAAATGCTGAGGCACCGCGGTCGGGGCCATCGATGCGTTTGCTCGTATCAACAACCAACTCGTTGTTCTCCACGGTGAGCGGATGTTGGTCCATACCGCGTGGCGATGGCCCTTTGACCCACTCGCCGCCGATGTCGAACACCGATCCGTGACACGGACATTCGAACTGACCCGAGCTTTCACAAAACGGAACTCGGCAACCAAGATGCGGACACTTCTGCGACAGCGCAAACAAGTGCCCGTCAGCATTCGCCACCCAGAGTCGACCCTGGTTCACAAACGTCGCTGTGCCCGGTTTGAAGTTGGCCGGATTGCCCAATTTCATCTTCCCGCTGGCACCGGCCGCAGTGAGCGGCCGAAGCAACTCCCACGAAGTCCATCCTGCGGCGAGCGCAAGCATGCTGCCGCACAGTCTCCATCCCGCGCGAAGCAGGTTCCTACGTGTTGTGGCCATGATCGTTCCTCACATCTCCAAGTACGAGTGTTGCCACGGCGGCACGAACTCCCAGCCCGGGCCTCTAAACAGAGCCCCAATCACGGTGAGCGTCACCGCAATGATCAAGATCGTGGCGAACACACACACCGCCACCTTTCGGTTCCTCGATTCAGTGGCTGGATTCCGATCGAAATACGGCAGCAACGCCAACGTGAGCAACACACCCGCCGGCACGAAGATGCCAGCAACAAGCGGATCGAAATGCGACAGCATCTCTTGTAGACCAACGAAGTACCACGGCGCCTTCGCCGGCTCGGGGGTGAGGTTTGGATTCGCGATGTCGCGAAGTGGTGCAGCGAATGCCACACCGAGCGCAATCACCGTGGCGACTGTGCCCAGGCCCACCACAGCGTGGCGCACCAACAGGTGTGGCCACGCAAACACCGTGTCGTCGGTAAGGCGTTCTTCTGCCGTGACCGACTCGCGATCAACAACACCAAGCACACGCACCCGATCTCCGTTGTCGATTGCACGCGCAGTACACATCGGCAACGACGGCGTACGAGTCGCCGACTCATCGACGGCCTCAGTGGCACCTTCGGCGAAGGCACCGGCACTGCCGCGCTTCACTGCAAAACCGTCCTTGCGCACCCGCCAGATGTGCACCATCAACATCATTGCCAAGGCCAACGGCAGCACCGCTACGTGCAGCGCATAGAACCGTTGCAACGTGGCCTGACCAATCTGGGGACCGCCGATCAACAAGTCGGTGAGAATGCCGCCAACCACGGGCACGTAGCCCACAAGGTTGGTGCCCACGGTGACCGCCCAGTAGCTGAGTTGGTCCCACGGCAGCAGGTAGCCGGTAAACGAGAAACCGAGGGTGATTGCGAAGAGCACCATGCCGATCACCCAGTTGAACTGTCGAGGCCGCTTGTATGCCCCGGCGAAGAACACTCGGATGAGGTGCAACACGACCACGAGCACCATCAGGTGCGCCGACCATCGATGCACGTTGCGAACAAGTTGTCCAAAGCCGACCCCCGTGCGCAACTGCTGCATGTCTCCGTAGGCGGCAGTCACCGACGGCGTGTAAAAGAACATCAGGTACACCCCGGTGACCACCAAGATCGTGAAGAGCACCGTGGCGATGTAACCCAAGCGCCACGAATAGCGCAGCCTCAGCACGCGCCGCGGCACCTTCACTGGATACACGTGCAGGAACACGTTGGAGAATCCCTGCAATGCGCGACCACGCGGTGTGTCGAGTTGCGGATGACGAAACACCGAGCGCCACGCTTCGGTGTGGGTGACTCGCTGCCACCGACTTTCTGGAACCGGATACACGTCTGGCTCGAGCGCGTCTCGCAACTGCTCGCTGTTTCCGGCTTCTTGGTCAATCATGCAACAACCTCTCTGGCGTGAACCATCAACAGGGCACCGGGCGGGCATCGGTTGACGCACAACCCGCATCGAATACAGATCTCTTCATCGAGTAACAGCACCGACTGGGCTGCAGTTCCGTGGCCGGCATCATCGGCACGCACAATCGAAATGCAATTGGTAGGACACACGTCCACGCACAACCCACACAAGATGCACAGTTCGGGCTTGAGCATCACGTTCTCGAAGCAGCGCAGACAGCGCAACCCTTCGAGCACTGCGTGACCCTCGTCGTAACCGGTCTCAACTTCGGCAAAGCCAATGCGACGATCGTTCGGCACACTTGGCACAGCAACTCGGGCGATGGCGTCGTAGCCCGTAGCCATACGCCTGAAGTTGGGCTTTGAAATCAACTCGATGCGCACGACACTGGCGTGGCGTTGCGCACCATCGGCAACTTGGTCGCTGCCCGACAGCACAGCATGAATCGAAGCGGCCGCCTTGCGTCCATCAGCGATTGCATCGATGAGGTTTCGTGGGCCAAACGCAACATCGCCGCCAGCCCAAACACGAGGATTGCTCGAGCGCATGTTCGCATCAACCGCAATGCCGCCGAATCGATTGCGATCGATGTTGCCTTCTCCGAGAAAGACAACGTCGGGCGATTGACCCACCGCCAAAATCACGGTGTCGGCCTGAATGATCGATTCAGTTCCTGCCGCGAAGACCGGCGCGAAGCGATGCTGTTCGTCGAACACCGACACAACCTCGATGGTCTCCAGGCCAGTCACACGACCTTCGCCAACGATGCGGTGCGGACCGCGGCGAAACATAATGTGAATGCCTTCGGCCTCAGCTTCTTCGATCTCCTCCAGCGCTGCGGGCATCTCAGCAAACGACTCAAGAGCCACCACGGTCACGTGCGACACGCCAGCGCGCAGAGCAGCGCGGGCCGCATCAAGAGTGGTCGTGAGGCCTCGTCTCGCGTCGTCACCTGCGCTCTGGCTCAGCACTACAGGAGCCGGAGCGGCCTCGTCACGCGCCGAGGCACGAAGCGCTGTGCGAGCGGCATCGAACGCGACATTGCCGCCGCCAACAACCACGACTCGCGAACCAAGTTGCACGCGGAATCCTTGGTTCACGTTGAGCAAGAACTCAACAGCTTTGAACACACCATCAAGGTCGTTGCCCGGAATATCGAGGCTTCGGCCGCGTGCCGTTCCGACACACACGAACACTGCGTCGTGCTGCGCAATCAGTTCGTCGAATGTGATGTCGCGACCGATGCGACAGTTCAAACGGACGTCCACGCCAAGTGAGATCACAGCATCGATCTCGCGCTCAATCAATGGACGCGGCAGGCGGTACTCAGGAATACCAAGCACCATCATTCCGCCAAGCCGCGATTCGGCTTCGTAGATGGTGACTGCGTGACCAGCGAGCCGAAGATCATGTGCTGCGGCCAAGCCGCCGGGGCCTCCACCAATGATTGCAACCGATGAGCCGGTTGCCGCGGGAACCGGGCCATGGCCTTCGTGCCAAGCCGCCGCACCCGCAAAACTCTCGACGCCATAGCGTTCGCTCACGAAACGCTTCAACGCTCGAATCGACACCGGCGAGTCGAGGTTGCCGCGGCGGCATGCCGACTCGCAGGGCGCTGCACACACCCGACCGCAGATTGACGGAAACGGGTTCGGGCCCCGCGCAATCATGTATGCGTCACGGAAGCGACCCTCAGCGATCGCTGTCACGTATGCACCGGCATCGGTGTGCACGGGGCAAGCCGCCCGGCACGGCTCGTTCTCCCAGAGCCAAGCAGCATCTGGAATTGGTGGTGGAGTTGCCATCAAATGATGTGACGGCTCTGGAGGCGGCGAAGCCCCCAGAGCAGTCCAGTGAGTGAAGCCGCAAACCAGCCAGTTGCGAGGGCGACACGGCCGCCCCGCTCGAAGCTCGTGATCTTCGACAACATCATGTGAGGAACAACCACAAGCAACACGAATGCGATGCCAACGATGACGACGCCACTGACAATGGCTCGCAACCAGGTCATCCGGTAACCGTGAAGGCAGCGCGCATGCCCTGTCCGTAGTGCTTCTCGATGTTGCACACGAGGATGTACTTACCAGGCTTCAAGTCGAGCGTGACCGTGCCAACTTTGCCGATGTCAGTCTCACCAACTTCGCCAACTGTGGTGGCCTCGCTGACCTTGTTCGTGGCGGTGTCTACTGTCAAGGCGTCGAACGCCGTGTCGGTCTTGAGCACAACCATCTCATGCTTTTTGGTACCCGAGTTGGTGAGCGTGAATGTGGTCGGGCCAGCAGCAACGGTTACCGGCTCCACCTTGAGGTACTGCGTGGTGTCGTTTGTATCGCCAGCTGTCACCGCAACAGGAGTACCCGTGGCACTCGTTGGCACTGTGATTCCAGCCGACGTTGTGTTGGCGGTGGTCTTGCTCGAACTGGAACAACCAGCGAGCGTCGCCAAACCAATGGCTGCCGTGGCAACCAGCCGTATACCTCGACGCATGTGAACACTCCTTGTAGTAGGTGTTTCATTCATAACAAGGCGTGCTCCGCTCAAATAGGGCCAAAGGTCCCGACAAGTCCCGCGGAGGAAACAACTCAGCAGGTCGCAGCCGCTTTCATTCAGTGCACCTCGCGAGATCTGTTGAGTCGCTACTGACAGAATGACGCAATGAATCGTTGGCCGCCATGCTCGTAATCGCCGACGACCTCACCGGCGCGGCCGACTCAGCCGCCGCGTTCACATCAAGCGGCCATCGTTGCGTTGTCTCCCTCGATGGTTTATCCACGGGCGGCCGCACGCCGCGCAACACGATCGTGGTGATCGACACCGACAGTCGCGACATGAGCGCATCCGATGCATTCGCCAGCACATCGGCTGCGATCACACGACACGCGCCCACCGAGCTCTTCATCAAGATCGACTCCACGCTTCGCGGCAATATCCGCGCCACGGTTGAAGCAGCCTTGTCGGCCATGCCCACACCGCCCGATCGGATAGTGATCTGTCCCGCATTTCCGCAACTTGGACGAACCGTCACACATGGTCGCGTACACGTGCGCGGCGTGCCACTCGACGGTCCCGATCTGTTCGAACTCTTCGATGGGTTACGCATTGACGGCAACGTAGAAATTCCCGAGGTACACACCGAGCACGACCTCGCAGCTGCAGTCGGCTCTCGCGCCCAAGCCACGTTGTGGGTTGGTTCAGCCGGACTCGCCCGGCACGTCGGTGCGTCTATGGCGCGTAACGATGCGGCTCTCAAACCGATCAACAACCTCGCAGCCGAGCACCGACGCTGCCTGCGAGTTGTTGTCATCGCTGGCTCACAGCACCCGAACACGCTCGAGCAGATCGCCGCGCTCAACCCGTCCACAAACGTCGCTGCGTTGCATCCGCTCGATCCCGAGTTCAGCGCCCGCGCCGAGCGCGCTGCGATTGGAGCCGACGGCCTCGTGCTCACGGGCGGCGCCACTGCCCGAATCGTGCTCGATCTACTCAACGTGCGATCACTCGATATTCGCGGTGAGGTAGAACCCGGCATTGCATGGTCCACGGCGCGCAGCGATTCCGGAGACATCACGGTGGTCACCAAGGCTGGCGGATTCGGCGACACGCTCGCTCTGCAACGCGCCGTCGAGTTTCTCTCGCGGCCATAATGACGTCGTGCCAATGACCGACCTCCCCATCATCGCAGTCACGATGGGCGACCCCGCCGGCGTCGGCGCCGAAGTCATCGTCAAAGCGCTCAGCCGCGCAGAGGTCACTGCCATGTGTCGACCCGTGGTTATCGGCGACGCACACCGACTCACCATCGCCGCTCAACTGTGTGGTCTCTCGCTGCGCATCCGCGTGGTGGCCGATCCATCCGAGCTCGCCTCAGCCACCGAACTGTCCACCATCACTGTCATCGATCCCCAAGTTGTTCCCGCGGCACTCGAGTGGGGCGTGGTGTCTCCACAGGCAGGCGAAGCGGCCTATCGCTATGTAGCGATCGCTGCGCAGTTAGCTATCTCGGGCAAGGTTCAAGCGATCTGCACCGCTCCACTCAACAAAGAGGCGCTGCACGCTGCCGGCCACCTGTTCCCCGGCCACACCGAACTGCTCGCTCATCTCACCGGCACCGACGAAGTCTCGATGATGCTCGAGGCCCCAGGGCTGCGCGTTGTCCACGTGACCACCCACATCGGCATCCTCGATGCCATCGATCGAATCAACCCGGCACTCATCGAACGCACGGTTCGCCGCACGCACAGCACGTTGCGCCGCGCTGGCATCGATCTGCCGCGTTTCGCGGTGTGCGGTATCAACCCGCACGCCGGCGAAAATGGCCTGTTTGGTCGCGGCGAAGAAGCCGACAAGATCGCGCCCGCGGTCGCTCAGTTGCAGTCCGAAGGCATCGATGTCGTCGGCCCGCTGCCGGCCGACACGTTGTTCTATCGCGCTCGTCGCGGCGAGTTCGACTGTGTCGTCGCGATGTATCACGATCAGGGCCACGGCCCGGTGAAAGTGCTCGGGCTCGAAGCTGGCGTCAATATCACCATCGGTCTGCCCGTGGTTCGTACGTCTGTAGATCACGGCACTGCGTTCGATATTGCGGGCACCGGCGTTGCCGACGAACGATCAATGATCGAAGCACTCAAGCAAGCCGTTGCACTCTCAAGTCGCTGAGGCGTGGCGCTTCGAAACAGCAACGCCCAACGCCGCCCCCACAACCAAGCCCAGAAATGGGAACAGGGTGAGCACAATGCTGTCGAGTGCCACCACGCCAAAGAGCACCAGATCAATCCCCACAAACAAGAACAGCAAGAGCCCCAGCACTGCAGTGCCGATGATCCGTCCAACCTTCATCACACAATCCTCCTGAACAGCGGACGAATCACCGCAAAGAACCCAACCCCCGACAGTCCCGTGAGCACAAGGCTCGCCGGCGCCAAGGGCGAGTCAAACGCTCCGCCCTCGATCTTCACGTTCACCGTGCCAGAGCATGTGGCTGCGGGCTCAACATGCTCGCCGCTCACAACAAACGTGATGCCCGCGGGCACCACCGACGGCAGTTTGTACTCCTCGACACCTTGGTTCGCCACCTTGTCACTCGTTGAGCGCCACGAGTCGATCGTGTAACTGCCAAACCCAGGCGGCAACTTCACTCGAATCGACCCCGAATACGAGCGAGACTGCGCGGGCACGTCTACTGCGCCTTGCCAGTTCACGGTGTCCTGACGCGGAATGACCACTGTCGCCGAGCCAAGCGATTTGGCATTGATAGTGAACGATCCAGCCGGTTTTATTCCCGTCTGAAAAACTCCAGTGGCCTCGCACGGCCCGCTCAAGCTGGCATGAGCAACAGTTGCTGGGCCGACCAGCGCAGCGGCTCCGAGCATCGTGATCGCTCCGAGGAATCTCATCGGTAGTCGCATGATCATCGCTTTCACCTCTTGCGTGGCTGATCACCACTCATGTGTGCATGGTACGAAAGGGCGCCCATCGGTCGATAGAGGCCAAGGTCACCAATCATCGCTGGCACCATCTAGGGCCAACCCCGACACTCCTACTACGGTGGTTCGCATGAAGGCCCTCTCCGCCGTAGCCGTGTTGTCCATCAGCTTGATTGCTTGCAGTTCAAGCCCATCATCAACATCAGGCACAACCGCCGCGTCGATTGATGCATCTGCAACTACTTCGCCAGCCGAGACCACGCCGCCAACCGAGGCACCGCCCGCAGAACCGCTCACCATCGATCAACTCATCTCGCTTGGTCGGCCCATTGTGCTTGCCCACGCCGGCGGCAACGACGAGCATCCACACTCCACTCCCTACGCGTACGCCGACAGCGTGAAGGCCGGTGTCGACATGCTCGACTTCGATGTGCAGCTCACCAAAGACGGCGTTCTTGTGGTTCAACACAACGAAGACACTGGCTCGAACACCGAGCTCAACCTCGTGATCGCAAACACCAACTACGCCGACCTCGCCAAGCTCGACAACGCCTACTGGTTCACCAAAGAGTGCACCTGCCACGACAAGCCCGAAGCCGATTACATCCTGCGCGGCATGCGCACTGGCGCCGTGCCACCATTGCCGGGCTACACGCCCGACGACTTCATCATTCCGCGCTTTCGCGACATCGTTGAACGCTTTCCTTCGATGCCGTTGAACATTGAGATCAAGGGCGTCGGCGACCCAGCTCTCGCCGCGGCGAAAGAACTCGCTGCCGAACTCACCGAGTTGCACCGCCTCAAGAATGCCGTTGTCACCTCGTTCCACGACGAGATCGTCACCGCGTTCCACGAGATGGCGCCTACGGTCGAAGTCACACCAGGCCTCGGCTTGGCATCGGCCTTCATTCTCAACAAGACCCCATTGCCTGCCGGCATGCGCATCTTGCAGTTGCCACCCGACTACTCGGGCGTGCATGTGCTCAGCCCCGAAAGCATCGCGCTCAGCAAAGCTTCTGGCTACGTAATTTGGGTGTGGCCCGACGATGGCAAGTGGGAGCACCTCGCTGGCTACAACGAGTTGCTCGCGATGGGTCTCGAGGGACTCAACGCCAGCCGCCCCAGCGAAGCCGTGGCAGCAGTGAAGGCGTTCGTGCCCGGCTGAACTACATCGTGATCACGTCGAGCACTGCTCGAGCGCGTGGCGATGCATCAGGAGATGGTGATTGAGCCAGTCATGCTCTGATGAATGCGGCAATGAATGGCGTACGTACCGGCAGCGGCCACAACCAAATCAGCGGTGCCACCGGCAGGCACATCAACGGTGAACGAGCCGTCGTCGGCCGTAACCGAATGGAGAACCGAATCGGCATTGCTCACGGTGATGGTCTGGCCAGCGGCTGCGGTAACGGCGCCAAACGAATAACCAGAGATTTTTAGAGCAGCCACCGACTCAGTTGGCAACGTGCCAAGCGCGCCACCGGGAACTGTGCCAAGCGCACCGCCTGGAGCGGCAACTGACCCAACAGGCGCAGCCGTGGATTGCGTTGCAGCCTTGTCGCTGCTGCACGCGCTTATTGCGCTGACAGCGAGAACGGATCCAAGAACAAAAGCAGTAATTCGGGGGGTCATAACGGATTCCAATTCTGTCGAAGGGAAGTCGCGCTGACCCTATACCGATATCCCGCAACGTGATGGTCATGCTGATCACAGCACGTCCTTCGCGAAATCATCAGGTTGGAACTGGCATGGCCAATCGCCGCTCGGCGCGCGCCGCAAGGTTCTTGGCAAGCTGGCCGAGTCGGTCGATGCGCTTCAACAATGCCTCGCGTGCTCGTTCGGCAGCAGCACTGAGGTTGGCGAGTTGCTCAACCTTCCAATGGTTCAGAATCACTGGCACCAGCACCTGCTCATGGAAGATCGTGGCGTCGTAAATACCGGCGCGGGCGATTGCAGCGCTATGGCGATCGAAATCAGCAATGCCCGTGCCGGGCATCGCGAACGTACGCACCACTTCTTCGGTCGCAATCAGCATCTCTGAAGGGTCAAGCTCAAACGCTGCCGTCGCAAGGTCGCGATAGAACAAGTAGTGCAGGTTTTCGTCGGCGGCCACTCGAGCCATTACTTCGTAGCCGCGACGATCGCCGATGATCTTGCCGGTGTTGCGATGCGCAATTCGTGTGGCCAACTCTTGCAAGCTCACGTAGATCACGCCGATGAGCGGTGACGAAGGAGTGGGTACCTCGCCAGCTGACACCTGTGCCATGCGGCCGCGCTCGAGAGCCACGGGATCGATGGCACGAGTGGCAATGAGGTAGTCGCGCATCACGATCGAGTGGCGGCCCTCCTCAGCAGTCCAACGCCGGTTCCATGTTCCGAACGCGCCATCCATTGTGAACATTCGCTCGATGTCGCGAAAGTAGTAGGGCAGGTTGTCCTCGGTGAGCAGGTTCACAAACAGCGCACTGCGCGCTGCCTCGGGAAGTTCGGCGCCATCGAGATTGCAGTCGGCGACCGACCACTCGTATCCGGCCGGAAAATCGTGGCCTCGGTCGTACGGAACCAACTCGTGCGGAAACCACTCCTTGGCTGTCGCGAGGTGCCGGTCGAGCAACTTGCCGGCCACTGGTTCGAGTTCAGCGAGGAAGGTCTGTGGAGTCACAGAAGGCAGCCTACCTACTGGTAGGTAGATGATCGAGTCACCTACCGATGAAAGTACAAAAGTCCCTAGCGGAAAAGGTCGCGGCTTTGATCGCGAAGCACCGGAGCAATCGTTGCCGTCTCGTCGCGCTCCCATTGGTAGCCGCGCACCACGGCCAGTGGCACTCGGCTGAGGTTGCCCTTCACCAGTTCGGCAGCGCCCGTGAGTTCGTCGGCCACACACAACGCCTGCACCTTGAACTCATGACCGTGTGGGTCAACCTGGCCGATGTAGCTAAGGATCGGTTGCATGCCGGCAATGCCAATGGCGATGTCGGTCTGACCCTCACGCCACGCACGGCCAAACGTGTCGCTGATGATCACCGCCACATCAACGCCGAGGGCCAGCAATCCGACGCGAATACGGCGGGCGCTGTCATCTGAGTCGAGCGGTAGCAGCACGGCACGACCATGGGCCCCGCTGCTCGACTGATCAACTCCTGAGTTCGCGCATACGAAACCGTGGTGGGTTTCGGTGATGAGGATGGGTCCGATCTGGCGCACCACACGCTTGGCTTCACGCAACACAATCTCGGTGACGGCAGCGTCCTTGTCCCACTGCTTCGACCACTCAAGCGCGTACTGCGAGGGCGTGATATCAGCAAGCTCAACCGTGCGACCTTCGGCCTTCGAAACGATCTTGCTCGTTACGATCAACACATCGCCGCTCTGCAACGGAGTACCCGCATCGCGTGCAGCGCTTGCGCTGATTTCGGCGAGATCAGCGCCCGGTTCGATCTCTCCAACGCCGCCGATACCAAAGATTTCGAGACCACTCATCCTGCGAGTCTTGCCGATGAGCCCCCCGTCGCCACAACAATGTGGCGCTGCGACCATAAAGCGGTCAACATGTGACCGTGATTTCCGACATCTTCGATCCAACGGCGTGGCACACGGTTCCGGAATTTTCCTTTACCGACATCACCTATCACCGAGCGAGAGCTCACGGCACCGTGCGCATCGCGTTCAACCGGCCCGAGGTGCGCAACGCCTTTCGTCCACACACGGTCGACGAGCTCTACATTGCGCTCGACCACGCGCGAATGAGCACCGACGTGGGCTGCGTGCTGCTCACCGGCAACGGACCATCAGCCAAAGATGGCGGATGGGCATTTTGCAGTGGCGGCGATCAACGCATCCGCGGCCGCGACGGCTACAAGTACACGCTGCCCGAAGGCCCCGACGGTGCCGCTGGCGAGACCGCCGCAACCATCGAGCCAGGCCGCGCCGGACGACTCCACATTCTCGAAGTGCAGCGCCTCATTCGCTTCATGCCCAAAGTGGTCATCTCGGTGGTGCCCGGTTGGGCAGCGGGTGGCGGGCACAGCTTGCACGTGGTGAGCGACCTCACCATCGCCAGTCGCGAGCACGCTCGGTTCAAGCAAACCGACGCCGATGTCGCCAGCTTCGATGGTGGATTCGGTTCGGCATATCTGGCACGTCAGGTCGGTCAAAAGTTTGCCCGCGAGATCTTCTTCCTTGGCGACGAATACACCGCCGACGACGCCTACCGCATGGGCATGGTCAATGCCGTTGTGGCACACGACGAACTCGAAGCTACTGCGCTCGCTTGGGGCCGCAAGATCAACGCGAAGAGCCCCACCGCGCAACGCATGCTCAAGTTCTCGTTCAACCTCATCGACGACGGACTCGTGGGCCAGCAAGTGTTTGCGGGCGAAGCAACGCGTTTGGCCTATATGACCGACGAAGCTCAAGAGGGCCGCGAATCGTTCCTCGAAAAGCGCGACCCCGATTGGTCCCCATACAAGTGGCTGTTCTAACGGCCGCTACATGATCGTCATCGATCACCCCGATGACCCGCGCATTGCCCAGTTCCGCATGCGCGAGCGCGGCATCAACACTCGCGCCGATCGGCGAGAGCAAACCGGCGCCGGACTCTTCGTTGCCGAGGGCGACCTCGTGGTCGGTCGCGCGCTCGACGCCGGCTACGAAGCCGTGATGGCATTCTTCGATGTTGCCGCTCCCCCGCCAGTGACTCAGCGCTTCGATGCCAATGTCGAGCAGTACGCAGGCACCGAAGACATCCGCCGCGCAGGCATGGGCCTCGGCGTGCCGCTGTCTATCGTTGCGCTATTTCGACGGCCACCACCGCTTGATCCCAGGGCGCTTACTCGAGGCAAGCGCATCGTTGCCCTCGAGGCCGTAGACAATCCCGTGAACATCGGCACCGTGGTGCGCAGTGCTTCGGCGCTCGGCTGGAACGGGCTCCTGCTCGATCGCACCAGCGCCGATCCGCTTGCTCGCCGAGCATTGCGCGTCTCAATGGGTACGTCGTTCGTGCTGCCCTTCGCCCGCAGCGAGTCGTTGGTCGACACCGTGCGCGCAGCCCGCGATAGTGGCACGCTCGTGGTTGCACTTGCGTTGGCCGACGATGCCATGCCTCTCAACTGCGTGCTTCCGGCCACGCACCAACCAGTGATGCTGCTGTTGGGCGCCGAGCGCACCGGACTCAGCGACGAACTACTCGACGCCGCCAGCCTTCGCGCAACGATTGCCATGGCGGCTGGCGTCGACTCGCTCAATGCCGCCGCCGCCGCAGCGATTGCGTGTTACGCGCTTCGGCGCTGATGCCAAGTGCTCAGCGCGGGTAGTTGGCACTGCTAATCGGCAACCCTGTGTCGTTGCGCAGGTGCTCGGCCGCACGCACGAAATAATCAATCAAGGTCTGCTCGATCTCGGGCGAGGCACCGCTGAGTTTCACGGCATTGGCCATGTGCAGCATCCAGTGGTCGCGTTGCAGCGGGCCCACCGGAAATGGAAAATGCCGCATCCGCAGCTTGGGATGTCCGCGCTCTTCGGCGTAGGTGGTCGGCCCGCCCCAATACTGAGCTAAGAACAGCGTGAGCCGATGACGAGCTCCGGAGAAGTCGGGCGCCTCGGGATACAACGGGGCCAGCACATCGTCGGTCTGAACGCCGGCGTAAAAGTGATCGACAAGCCGTTCGAAGAAGGCCATTCCGCCGACGGTGTCAAAAACGGAGATGGATTCGGATTCGGCGTCGTTCGGCATTGCCACGCAGCCTACGCCGTAGCGTCAGGCTGCTTCGGGGCGAAACACGCGATAACGCACGAGGTCGATCGGGCGGATCAAGAACGGTGTCGAATCATCGCAGGCATCGAGAATGATCGCCTCGTCAGTGGCCAACAGCACAATCGCCGAAATCCACAGGCCATCTCGATCGAGTTCGATGACATCGCCAGATTCGATTCGGTTGCTCAACAATGTGATCATCAGTCTCTCCTTGAGACGCTGCCTTATCTCTCGCAGCTATGGCCGACAGTCTGGCGTTCTCTCATGGCGATAGACGAGTCGGAGCGGCGGATTCACCCTCAGTACTTTGTGATCTGAGTCACAAAGTGCTGATGCCTCCAACGTCACGAAAATTCAGGGGCTTCCCAGTCGGCGAAAATCTCGGGCAAGCCGTCGCTCACCTTGTCGACCCACACCGGTGGACGCTTCTCAAGGAAGCTCATCACGCCTTCGCGACTGTCGGCGCTCTTGCCGCGCTCTTTGATGCCACGCGAGTCAACCCGATGCGCTTCCATGGGGTGCGACGCACCAAGCATCCGCCACATCATCTGACGCGACAACGCCACCGAAACGGGGGCCGTGTTCTCGGCGATCTCGTTGGCAAGCGCCCGGGCCGCAGCCAACAGCTCGTCGCCGGGATGCACGCTGCGTACGAGGCCCGCATCGAGCGCGTCGCTGGCGCCGAACACCCGCCCGGTGTAGACCCATTCGGCAGCCTGGCTGATGCCCACGAGCCGAGGCAAGAACCACGAAGAGCACGCTTCGGGCACGATGCCGCGGCGGGCGAACACAAATCCAAACCGAGCCGCGTCGGACGCAAGACGAATATCCATCGGCAAGGTCATCGTGACTCCCACCCCGACTGCAGCTCCGTTGATGGCTCCGATGACCGGCTTGGTGCATTCGAAGATGCGCAGCGATACGAGGCCTCCACCATCGCGCGGTACGCCCACACGGGTCTGCACATCGCTGCCGCCGCCCTGAAACGTGTCGCCGCCACCCGAGAGGTCGGCCCCTGCGCAGAACCCACGACCAGCGCCGGTGACGATGACCACGCGCACGTCGTCGTCGGCATCAACGCGATCGAATGCTGCGATCAGTTCGCGCATCATCGTGTTGGTGAATGCGTTGAGCTTGTCGGGCCGGTTCAGCGTGATGGTCGCAATGTGGTCGGCTACGTCATAGAGAATCTCGGTGTACATGGCACCGAAACTAGAACATGTGCCGTCGGTTGCCCCGATCGACCCACTGCCCCCGCCACATCCCCCGCCACCAAAAAGTTTGTTGAAGACTTTTGGTCAAGGGTCGACCAAAGGTCTTCAACAAACCGAGGATGGTCGATGAAATGCGCGAGGGTCGATGGAATGCGAGGGGGTCGATGGAATGCGAGGGGGTCGATGTATTACACGTCGAGGAAGCGACTGGCGGCAACGCCCGACGCGATAGCGCCAGCGGCCATGCCGAACAGCACCACAAGCAACATCACCATGTTCAAAAAGCTGTTGCTCACCACCAAGGCAATGAACCCGTTATCGCCCTTGAGCTTGACCACGCCATGGGTCCACAGTCGGTTAAAGAACAGCAGGAAGCCACACGACATCAGCGCCCCGATGAGCCCCTGAATGAGCCCTTCGAGCATGAACGGTATTCGGATGAACCAGTTGGTGGCACCGACCAGCTTCATCACTTCGATCTCGCGGCGACGGGCAAACATCGCCGTGCGAATCGTGGTCCAAATCAAGATGAGCGCGCCAACCAGAAGCAGCACCGACAAACCCACGGTGACGGTTTGCACGAAGTCGCGAAGCTTGCTGATCTGTTCGACTTGATCGCGCGCAAGCACCACCTTTTGCACCTTGGGTACTTCGGCAAATCCGTTGGAGAGTTGAACCAGCACGTTCAGCTGACCGGCTTTGGGAACAACCTTGAACTCGGTGGGCAGGTTGGCTTCATTGAGCAACCGAAACGTGGTGGGGTCGGCGGCCAGCAACCGCTTTGCCTCGGCAAGCGACTGCTCGAAGTTGAGGTACTCGAGTTTGCCGACGTCGACAACTGTTGGACTCGACTCAAGCGCGCTCTTGATGTTGGCTACCTGATCGGGGGTGGCGGTGGGGCTCACGTACACGATCATCTGCACGCCACCGGCCCATTTCGAGAGCAGGTTGTCGAAGCCGCGTTGCACCAAGAACGTGCCTCCAACCAAGAACAACGACACTGCGCTGGTGAGGATGGCCGCCACCGTGAGCGTGATATTGCGCCGCAGACTGGCACCGGTCTCGCGGAACGTATAGGCAAGGCGAGACAGCATTATTCGTACACTCCGCGAGCCTGGTCGCGCACGATAATGCCGCGGTCCATTTGGATCACGCGTTTGCGCATCATGTTCACAATGCGTTGGTCGTGCGTGGCCATCACCACAGTGGTGCCGGTCTTGTTGATTCGATCCAGCAAGCGCATGATGCCCTCGCCGGTAGCGGGGTCGAGGTTTCCGGTGGGCTCGTCGGCAAGCAAGATGAGTGGACGGTTCACGAAGGCCCGCGCAATTGACACACGCTGCTGCTCGCCACCAGACAACTGGTGGGGAAAGCGATCTTCTTTGCCCGTGAGTCCCACAAGGTCGAGCACGGCCGGAACCTGTTGGCGGATCACGTGCTTGGGGCGGCCGATCACTTCGAGGGCGAAGGCCACGTTTTCGTGCACGGTCTTGTTGAGCAACAGCTTGTAGTCCTGAAAGATGTTGCCGATGTTGCGCCGCAGATGCGGCACCTTGCTATCGGGCATCTCGTTGATGTCGCGTCCGGCAACCCAGACAGCACCCTTTTCGGGACTCTCCTGGCGGTTCATCATGCGCAACAAGGTCGACTTACCCGAGCCTGATGGTCCAACAAGAAAAACGAATTCGCCCTTGGCAACATCGAAGGTGGCGTCGCGCAGGGCGGTGACTTCTGAGTTGTAAATCTTGGTGACGTTCTCGAGGCGTATCAATCTGGCTCCTCGGAAGTGGAATGCGTACGTGTCTGCCGCCCGCGGACAGCAAAACCTACCAGTGCCCGGCGGGCCAAGGAGGTCACTCTTGCGAGCGGCGGCGATGCTGGAGGTAACCCTCCATGAACACATCGAGATCGCCGTCGAGCACTGCGGCCACGTTGCCCGACTCGACCTCGGTGCGAAGGTCTTTCACCATTTGGTAGGGCTGCAGCACGTAGCTACGAATCTGACTGCCCCAGCCCACCTGTGCTTGACGCCCGGCGATGCGATCCATCTCGACCTGGCGCTCTTCTTCAACCCTGGCAGCGAGCATGGTGCGCAAACGGTTCATCGCCTTTTCGCGGTTCTGCAACTGGCTGCGTTCTTCTTGCGAACTCGAGACCAGACCGGTGGGCTCATGGATGAGTCGCACAGCGGAGGATGTCTTGTTCACGTGCTGGCCACCGGCGCCACTGGCCCGAAAGACTTCCATGCGAACATCAGATTCGTTGAGATCGACATCGGGATCTTCGAGCACTGGCCACACCTGAACCGCCGCAAAGCTGGTCTGGCGTCGCCCTTGGTTATCGAACGGGCTAATACGAACCAAACGATGCGTGCCGCGCTCGCTGGTCATCAGCCCATATGCGTAGCGACCCGTGAGCGTGAACTCTGCTGAGAGAATGCCGGCTTCGGTGCCTTCGGAAATGCCGTCGACCTCGAAGCCGAATCCGTGGCGCTCGGCCCAGCGGCCGTACATGCGCAGCAGAATCTCGCTCCAGTCCTGAGCATCGACGCCGCCGTCTTTGGCGTTGATCTGCACGATGCAATCGAGTTCGTCGTGCTCGCCGGTGAACAAGCTGCGCATCTCGAGTTGCTGCAACGTGGACGCTGTCTTGGCGATGGCATCGACCAGCTCGGGCTCTTGACTGGCATCGTCGACCTCACGGGCCATTTCATGCAACAGCTCGGTATCGGCGATGTCGCTGGAGAGGCCATCGAAGGTGTCGATGTCACTCTTCACATTTGCGTACTCGCCGTTGACCTTCTTGGCCAACTCTTGGTCGTCCCACAGGTCGGGGCGCGACACCTCGAGCTCAAGCTCGCCCAGACGGGCACGCTTGTCGCTGATCTTGAGGTAGGCCTCTGCTTCGCCGAGGCGGCGTCGCAGATCCTTGATGTCGTCGGAGAAGTCGCGCATGGGTGGTGGGGTGTTGGGTGCCTAGGCGGTGGCGCCGTGGCACACCTTGAACTTCTTGCCGGAACCGCATGGGCACGGCGCATTGCGAGGAGTCTTCGACCATTCGTCGTTCACGACGGGCTGAGACTTCTGCTGACTTTGTGCGGCAGATGCAGCGAGCTCGGGCGAAATCTCGCCGTCGGCGGCAGCGACCTGCGCAGCAATCTGAAAGCCCGACGATTGAGCGTTGTCGGCCGAGGTCTGTTGCACGTTTTGAACCATCGGTGCTGGCTCGTCGTTACGCACCACTTGCACATGCATGACGTAACGAACGAAGTCTTGGGCCACGCCCTTCATCAGCGCGCCGAACATCTCGAAGCCCTCGCGCTGCCATTCGGTGAGCGGATCCTTTTGGCCCATCGCCCGCAAGTTGATGCCCTCTTGGAGGTAATCCATCTCCTCGAGATGCTCACGCCAGCGTTGGTCGATGATCTGAAGCATCACTTGACGCTCAACATCGCGCATGACCTCGGCGGTGAGTTCGGCTTCGCGCAGTTCGTAGTGCGCCGAGGCGTCGGCCATCACGAGCTTGTACATCTCGTCAGTGTCGCGGCAGCCAGCAAGCTGCTCTTCGGTGATGCCGGTAGCCCAGAACGAACGCAGTTCGGTGACGAGGCCGTCGATATCCCACTCGTCGTCGGCTTCGCTGACACAGTGACTGTCGACCAAGGTGTCGATCGCATCGGCGAGATACTCGAGCGCGGCCGCTTTGAGATCGGCGCCTTCGAGGATCTGATCGCGGCGCTGGTAAATGATCTTGCGCTGCTCGTTCATTACTTCGTCGTACTTGAGCACGTTCTTGCGAACTTCGCCGTTGCGTTGCTCGACGGTGCTCTGGGCCCGCTCGATGGCCTTGGTGACCATCTTGGCTTCGATGGCTTCGTCGTCGGGCAAGGCCCGACCCATCACCCAACTGAGTGCGCCCGTAGCGAACAAACGCATCAGCTCGTCATCGAGGCTGAGATAGAAACGGCTGTCGCCGGGGTCGCCTTGACGACCGGCGCGACCACGCAGCTGATTATCGATGCGTCGGCTCTCGTGACGCTCGGTGCCGAGCACGTAGAGACCGCCAAGTTCGCGCACCTGATCGCCTTCGGCGCGGCACGACTTGGTGAACTCGGCGAGGAGTTGGTCGTAGCGAGCAAACGCTGCAGTGCGCGCCTCACGGAAGTCTTCGGGCATCTCGTCGATGGGCAACGACAACGCGAAGTCGTCGACCATGACATCGGCCGAATGGCCCTCTTTGAGCACCTGCGCTCGGGCGAGACCCTCGGGGTTGCCACCCAACAAAATGTCGACGCCTCGGCCGGCCATGTTGGTCGCAACGGTGACCGCGTGCAGCCGACCGGCCTGAGTAACGATCTGAGCTTCACGAGTGTGCTGCTTGGCGTTGAGCACTTCATGGTCGATGCCGCGCTGGGTGAGCAGGCGCGAAAGGTACTCGCTCTTCTCAACGCTGATGGTGCCCACGAGCACGGGCTGGCCGCGCTCGAAACGCTCGGCGATGTCTTCGACGACGGCATCGAACTTGCCCGGCTCGCCCTTGTAAATCAAGTCGGCGTGATCAACACGACCAACAGGCTTGTTGGTCGGAATCGGCACGACATCGAGGCCGTAGGTGTTCTTCAGTTCGGCAGCTTCGGTAGATGCCGTACCGGTCATGCCGCCAAGCTTGTCGTACATACGGAAGTAGTTCTGCAGGGTGATCGTGGCGAGGGTCTGGTTCTCCTCTTTGATCTTCACGCCCTCTTTGGCTTCGACCGCTTGGTGGATGCCTTCGCTCCAGCGGCGGCCATCGAGCACGCGACCGGTGAACTCATCGACGATCTTGACCTCACCATTTTGGATGATGTAGTCCTTGTCACGCTTGTACAGCTCTTTGGCCTTGAGCGCTACCTGCAGCTGATGCACCAAGTTCTGCTGCACTTCGTCGTACAAGTTCTCTACGCCAAGGGCGAGCTCGACTTTGTCGATACCGGCTTCGAGCGGCACCACGATGCGCTTGTCTTCTTCGACTTCGTAATCGACATCGCGCTTGAGCGAACGAACCACCGACGCAAAGCGGTAGTACAGCTTGGCGGCATCGGCCAGGCGGCCGCTGATGATGAGCGGCGTACGCGCTTCGTCGATGAGGATCGAGTCGACTTCGTCGACGATGGCGAAGTTGTGGCCGCGCTGGCTCTTATCGTCGAGCGTGGGCGCCATGTTGTCGCGCAGATAATCGAAACCGAACTCGTTGTTGGTGCCGTAGGTGATGTCGGCCGCGTACGCAGCGCGCTTCTCAATGGGGCGCTCTTTGAAACCGGGGATGACGAGGCCCACTTTGAGCCCCATCCACTTGTGCACTCGACCCATCCACTCGGCGTCACGCCGAGCGAGATAATCGTTGACCGTGACAAGGTGCACGCCGTTGCCACTCAGACCGTTGAGATAGGCCGGCAACGTAGACACAAGAGTCTTTCCTTCGCCGGTCTTCATTTCGGCGACCCAGCCGAAGTGCAACGCGGCGCCGCCCATCATCTGCACGTCGTAGTGACGTTGACCAATCACGCGTCCGGCGGCTTCGCGGGTCACCGCGAATGCCTCGACCAGAAGGTCATCGAGCGATTCGCCTCGCTCGATGCGCTGACGGAACTCGCCGGTCTTCGCCCGAAGCGCATCGTCGGAGAGAGCCGTCATTGAGGTGCTGAGCGCGTTGATTTCAGGAACCAGGCCTTCGAGAGCCTTCAGTTTCTTGCCTTCACCGGCGCGGAGGATGCGATCGAGAATTCCCATGCGAGTCGAGATCCTATCGGTTCGGTGGCGACGGGTGCTGTGAGACATGATGTCTGGCGTGACCAGCAGCAGCGCCCGCCAAATCGACACTGTCATCTTCGACCTTGGCGGGGTGCTCATGAGTAACGGCCGCCAGAGCGATTTGGTGCGGCGATTTCCTGCCGATAAGGCCCAAGCAGCACTGCGGGTGTTCATGGGTGATTACGGCGCCGACAACGACCATCCGTGGCATCGCCTCGAGCGAGGCGAGATTGCATTTGATGAGGTTCGTCGCCTCAACCGCATTGGCTTGGCCGAGCTTGGTATTGAGCTTCCCGAGCCCCCTGCCGATGCCAAGCCCGGCGCACCGGCCATCACGTTTCAGCCCAACGAGCCAATGATTGATTTGGTGGTGCGCTTGCGCGCCGCCGGGCTGCGCACGTCGATTCTCACCAACAACGTGCGTGAGTTTCGCGAGCATTGGAGGTCGGTGCTCGACTATGACACCTTGTTCGACGACATTGTCGACAGCCACGAGGTGGGACTACGTAAGCCCAATGCAGCCATCTATGAGCTTGCGCTCACGAGGCTCAACGCTGATGCACGCCGGTGCGCCTTCTTAGACGATGTGCCATCGAACGTGGCCGCCGCCGAACTGCTGGGCATCTTTGGCGTTGTGGTCGACGAAGACTGTGCGCCAGCGATAGAAGCGGTAGAGATTCTCGCCGGTCTGGCCTGAGGCAAGCTCTCGGGGGTAGCCGCCACCGCTGCCAACACCACCGAGCGAGCACCTGCGGCAAGCAACGCTGCGCGCGCTGCGAGCAGCGTGGCTCCGGTGGTGACCACATCGTCGATGACCAACACCCGCGGTGGGTTGCGCACGGGACGCGAGGCGAACGACGGCCCATGCAAACGGTCGGCACGATTGAGACCCGTTTGTGCCAGACCATGGTGGCGAAACAGCATGCGCCTACACGGCTTGCGCCAACGGGCAGCGAGAGCTCGCGCCAGAAGCTCGGCTTGGTCGTAGCCGCGGCGGTTCGCTCGGCGCCGACTGGTGGGGGCCCACGTGATGACATCGATCTGCGTTGGATCGATACGGCGACTGAGTTGGTCGGCCAAATAGCGAACGATGCGACGACGATTACGAAACTTGAGCCCGATAATGAGCTGCTTCGGTAGGCCCACGAACTCGGTGGCAGCGATGACGCCAGACGCGGTAACGACGGGCGGTGACGCGGCAAGGGCAAACTGACACCGACGACACAACTCGAACCCTGGCTCTCGGCACCCTGCACAACGATTGATCAGCATGCGACCGTTGTAATAAATGGGTGTGACAACGATGGCCACTTCTGTACGGTGCTTGTCGTGGTCCTCTCAAGTAACACCGCAACCTCTCGCAAATACGAGCCGAGCTCGGTCTCGGCCGACTGGGCGAACCGACTTGCCCGTTGCGTATTCGGCCTGGCGTTGTTTGGCGCTGGCATTGCTCTGATCCTGCAAGCCCATCTCGGCGCAGCGCCGTGGGACATGCTGCATCAGGGCCTGAGCCATAAAACAGGCATCAGGGTTGGGGTCATTATCGAGGCGGTGGGCTTCTTACTGCTCTTGCTCTGGATTCCGCTCAAGCAACGCCCCGGCGTTGGCACCATCTTGAACGCGTTCGAGATCGGCCTTGTGGTCGACCTCGTCGCTCCCCATCTGCCAGACACAGATCGACTCGTGCCCCGCGCGATCTACCTTGTGGCTGGCATCGTGATCATCGCCATCGGATCTGGCTTCTACATCGGAGCCGGATTGGGACCCGGCCCCCGAGACGGCTTGATGATGGGCTTCAAGAACCGCGGCATCAGCGTGCGACGAGCCCGCACTGCAATCGAACTGGCCGTCGGAATCAGCGGCCTCGCACTTGGGGTGCGACCGGGCATCGGCACGCTGATGTTCATGTTCGGCATTGGCCCGCTGGTACAACTCACGTTGCCGCCGCTGGCACTGCCACCGCGCCAAACACGTAGCGAGATCGAGGCACGCACCGCACCTGCTCGATCCTGAGCGTTTGTTGAAGACAATTGGCGGCACGCCAACCAATTGTCTTCAACAAACTCAGAGTGCTGCCAGCGCAGCACGCTGACTACTAGTAGCGGTAACGCTCGCTCTTGAATGGACCGCTGGGGTCGATGCCCAAGTAGTCGGCCTGCTCGTCGGTGAGCTTGGTGAGCTTCACGCCCAACGCATCAAGGTGCAGCATCGCCACTTTCTCGTCGAGCTTCTTCGGTAACACGTACACGCCCAATGGATAGTCGGCGAGATTATTGAAGAGCTCCATCTGCGCAATGACCTGGTTCGTGAACGAGCAGCTCATCACGAAGCTCGGGTGACCAGTGGCGCAACCAAGGTTCACGAGACGTCCTTCGGCCAACACGATGACCGAGTGACCGTCGTCGAACGTCCACAGGTCGGTGCCCGGCTTGAGCTCGTCGCGGCTTGCACCGCTGCGGGCCAGACCGGCCATATCAATCTCGCTGTCGAAGTGACCAATGTTGCACACAATCGCGTTGTGCTTCATGAGGGCCATATGACCCGCGGTGATGATGTGGTCGTTGCCGGTTGCCGACACAAAGATGTCGGCCGACGAAACCACGTCTTCGAGCACGGTGACTTGGTAGCCCTCCATTGCGGCCTGCAGAGCGCTGATTGGGTCGACTTCGGTCACCACAACGCGACAGCCCTGACCGCGCAACGCCTGCGCGCAGCCCTTGCCCACGTCGCCATAGCCGCACACCACTGCAACCTTGCCAGCGAGCATTACGTCGGTGGCCCGGCAGATTGCATCGACCAGCGAATGGCGACAGCCGTAGAGATTGTCGAACTTGCTCTTGGTAACCGAGTCGTTCACGTTGATAGCGGGGAACAACAACTCGTCGCGCTCGAACATCTTGTAGAGGCGCATCACGCCCGTGGTGGTCTCCTCGGTGACGCCCCGAATACCGGCGGCCAGCTGAGTCCACTTGGTGGGCTCAGTGCGCAAGCTGCGCTGGAGCAAACCCAGCACGATGGCGAACTCGGGGTTGGTCGCCGACGTTGGGTCTGGAACCTCGCCCGACTTCTCGAACTCGACGCCCTTGTGCACCAACAACGTTGCATCGCCGCCATCGTCGAGGATCATGTTGGGTCCCTGTGGCTGGCCGTTGATATCGGCGGGCCAGGTCATCATCTGATCGGTACACCACCAGTACTCCTCGAGTGTCTCGCCCTTCCAGGCAAACACCGGCACGCCTTGGGGATCCTCGACGGTGCCGCTGGGGCCAACAGCAACGGCAGCGGCCGCGTGGTCCTGAGTAGAGAAGATGTTGCAGCTTGCCCAACGAACTTCGGCGCCCAACTCGACGAGCGTCTCGATGAGCACTGCAGTCTGAATGGTCATATGAAGCGAACCGCTAATGCGGGCGCCCTTGAGTGGCTTCAATGGGCCGTATTCCTTGCGCAGCGCGCGCAGGCCAGGCATTTCGTGTTCGGCGAGGTGAATCTCTTTGCGGCCAAACGGGGCAAGCGAAAGATCGGCGACGCGAAAGTCGCGCCGCTCAGCGAGTGACGAGGTCATGACAGTTCCTCCAACGGAAACTAGAAAGTGGATGATCTCGGGCCGGGGCCTGCTGGCACCGCATTGATGTCAGCCCGCGTTCGAAGCAGTCTAGGTGATCAGTCACCAAGGACGACGGCGGAAACGTCGAAGAGGTAATGGATGTACCCGGCGTTGTTGAAGGCTCGAATCTCGTGAGCGGCGCCAAGGCTGACCACTGCCATATTCGGAACGTTGACGCCCTCGGTCACATTGATGTTGCTCGAGAATGGCCGAGCGACCCCTGCGGGATACACGGTAAAGAAGGTGGACACGGGTTGTGTGGGAAAGATCCGGCGCAACTCGGTACCGGTGAGGTTGCCCAACATGGCCACCTGATTACCAAGTGAGACGCCATCGAGCGTGACCGAGCCAACGAACTGATCGAAGCTCCACGCCTCGGCCTGCCCCGGCCCAAGTGGCGCGTTACCAAACCCGGTGTCGCGAGTGTCGAACGCGCGAAACGGTGATGACAGCGGGATAACCCGACCGAGACGCGGATGCACACCATCGTCTTGGTTGGCCAACATATAGCCCACGACATCGACGGCCACATGCACGTTGCCGCCGTTGTTGTAGATGCGAATCGCTCCGTCGAGGTTGGTGACCGGCACGATGACCAGATTGGCCTTGATCTGATTCTGCGCAAGGTTGAGGTTTGAGGTAGTCACCTGGCCCACAGGGTCATCGGGCAACACGCTGACGAACGTCGGCACGTTGTTGGGTTCGGTGTTGATGCCGGTGATATTGAGCACCACGCCGACCACGTTGGGGGTATCGGGCACGATGTCGGTGATGGCCGGGAGTTGCGAATCGGCGCCGCGAATGGGCACCCGAATTGTTTGCGCCTGCCCGATTGGGAGCCCGGTTCCGTTGAACGACGCCTCGCGCGTATCCCAAATGCGAGCGGGGCCCACCGGCATGAGGCGCGCACCGTTTGTTGCGTAGGCACTGGTAGAGAACCAACCGAACACGTCGATCAGTACGTCGGCGTTGCCCGGTGCAACCGTAGAGAGGCGCAGCGTGAGCTTGCCATCGGCACCTACCGTTGCAACGGTGAGGTTCGGCACCGTTTGGCCTGGGGCAAAGTTGACGATGCTTGAGATGCCCGCCGACGCTCCCGCGGGATACGCCTGCAGGTAACCGCTTTGGGTAGGTGCGGTGACCGTGATGTTCAGCACTACTGCGAGCACGTCGGCAGCCGTATCGGGGATGCCGCCCTTGCCGAGGATCTGCACATCGAGCGAGCTACCTGCCGGCGTGGTGAGTAACGGCGCGACGACGGCATTGATCAGTGGATCGCGCGTATCGAAAATGCGCGCTGGCGTCAGCGGGTGAAATTCGCCACCTGCGCCCAAGCCAGCGACAGCCCCAACACTGGAGGCAACGCAAACAACCGACAACGAACAGATGGTTGCCGCGACAACACCAAATCTCAAGAACCCTCGGAAACGTGGCGTGCGGCCGACGGACATCTACGCAGCAAACGTCGGTGCGATGTCGCGTTCTGCGATGAGCTTCATGATGCGCTCGTTCTCGGTATCGGAGACGTGGTCGGCCTCATCGATGAGCATTACCGGAATGTCGTCGCGCACCGAATAACGCAGCTTCAGCCGAGGGTTATAGAGCGCACCTTCGTCGGCCAAGTAGAACAAGGGACCCTTGTCTTGCGGGCAAGCGAGGATTTCGAGCAGGCGCTGATCGAGAGCCATGGGTAGGTGTCCTTTGTGTTAGGCGCTCGTGATCAGCGCAAGTAGCTCGGCTACATGCTGATCACATTCGTCACGGGTAGGCGCTTCGAGGTTGAGTCGCAGCAGCGGTTCGGTATTTGATGGGCGAAGGTTGAACCACCATGGACCACAATCGACGGTGAGACCATCGAGTCGATCTTGCTGAGCCTCGGCAAACGTGGCCGCAACAACATCGAGCACGGTGTTGGCATCGTTGACCTGAGTGTTGATCTCGCCACTCGACGAGTAACGCTCGTATGGCTGACGCACAACCGACAGATCTTGCTGCACGCGACTCACTTCGTCGAGCACAAGCAGCGATGCAATTAGGCCGCTATCGGCACGGAAGTTTTCGCGGAAGTAATAGTGCGCCGAATGCTCGCCGCCAAACACGGCGCCAGTCTCGGCCATGATCTGCTTGATAAACGAGTGGCCAACCTTGGTTCGCACCGGCACGCCGCCATGCTCACGAATCACTTCGGGAACAGCGCGTGAGCAAATGAGGTTGTGCAAGATCGTGGCGCCCGGATGCTTCCGTAACACGCTGGTGGCCAAGATTGCAGTGGTGGTGGAACCGCTGATGCCCCGACCTTGCTCGTCGACAACGAACACCCGGTCTGCGTCGCCGTCGAATGCAAGACCAACGTCGAAACCACCACTCACCACGCGTGCCTGTAGGTCGCGCTGGTTGGCCGGCTGCAATGGATCGGCCGGATGGTTGGGGAAGGTGCCATCGAGCTCGCCGTACATGATCTCGAGATCGATGATGGGCAGACGCTCGAACACGGCAGGCACCACAAGACCGCCCATGCCGTTGGCGGTGTCGGCCACCACGCGCAGCGGGCGCAGTTGTGTGGGATCGATAAACGAGACCACGTGATCGACAAACGCCGACATGAGATCACGGTGAGTTGAACGACCCGGACGCGCCGCTGGCAACGGACCGTGGCCATCGAGCACGGACTGAGCGATTGCTTTGACTTGGTCAAGACCAGTGTCGGCTCCCACTGGCCGAGCGCCCGCCAAGCACAGCTTGATGCCGTTGTACTGCGCCGGATTATGCGACGCGGTGAACATGGCGCCCGGCGCATCGAGACGACCAGCGGCGAAATACAACAAGTCGGTTGATGCAAGACCGAGCAACACGACATCTATGCCCTGCTCCATGACTCCGCGAGCAAACGCATCGACAAGCTCGGGACCCGAAGGCCGCATGTCTTGCGCCACCACAATGTGCGGAGCCTGAGTGAACGAAGCGAACGCTACGCCAAGTGCGTGAGCGACATCGGCGTCGAGTTGGTCTGGGACTGTGCCTCGGATGTCGTATGCCTTGACAATGGCATCGAGCTTCGAAACGGGCTGTGTGTCTGGTCTGGGCATGACAAGGGGCACGCTATCGGCGCAGCGCCGCTTCGTCGACATAGTCGAGGTCTACCGAACTCGGCACCGGCGGCGCTGGCTCGACGGCTAGGACCAACTCGTCGTTGCGATAGTTGATGTGCACGTATTTGCGCAGCACAAACAGCAACACAATGCCCAGCAGCGTGAGGCCGTAGGCCAAGTAATCAGTGTACGAACGGGCGAAATTCAACCGAACGTGCTTCGAGGTGGGCACCACCACCATCAAGTTGGGAGCAATGCGATACGGCCCCAGCGCGCCCGACACCTCCCAGTTCGGGAAGTAGCTCACCTTGACCAAAACGGGCACACCCACCTTGTCGACATCGAAGTTGACGGTCTCGTTGCCCATCACCACATTTGAGACAACCACGGGATCGAGTTTCACCGGCTTGATCGCTTCACCCGGTTTGAGTATTGCAACGCGATTGGTAGCGACGCGGCTCGAATCGACCTGAGCCGTGATGTGCTGCCAACTCGCGGGACCATCGGCCGCTGGCACTGCTGCCCAATCGGCGGCGTTCTGAAACCAACTTGAGCCGAGCTCGAGCCACCGTTCGCGCTGATCGCCCGGACGTTGGGCAACAACCACTGGCTGCACGGCGAGCGGCACCACGATGTTGCTGTCGGCCACCTCGTAGATATGCCACGGCCCACTCTTGACGATGAGCGTGAGGCCCGTTGCGGTTTCGGCTTTGGCCACCGCCTTCTCGGTCCATGCCATGTAGTACTTGATGCCCAGCTTCTGCATGTGCGGCACGCCCACGCTGGGATCGTTGTTTACGTAGCGCAGCTGACGCACCGGGTTCGAGCTGTCGGCCGACATCGCCGCGGCGGTGAGGAAGTGATACGGGGTGGTTCCAGATGCCTCAAAGAACAATCCCTCGCTGCTACCGATGCATCCATCAGTCCAGTGCGGCAAGAGCATCAAAGCCATCGTTGTGCCGTACTTACCGTTGTCGCCGTTGTTCTCCCACAGCGCACGACCGCACCCATGCTTGGGGTCCTTACCGATGGTGTCCATCGCGAGCACCAGGGCTCGATATTCGGCGTAAGCGCTCTTCGATTCGTAACCGGTGAAGTTGTATCGAGACCAACTGTCGGACAGACCGCGGCCATTGGTGCTGCGCTTCTGATAGAGCACCAACTGGTTGCCATTGTCTTGCCCGATGGTGAGCGCGTAGTGGCCCTTGCTTCGACCAGCACCCCACCAATTCACTTCAAACTCGACGGACAAGATCGTGCCGATCACAACCAGGGCCAAGAGCGCCGTAATCGCGCCAGCCGTTGCTTGCGAACGACCAGTTGGCAACGGCACAGCACTGCCCGCGTGACCGGCGCGGCGCTCGAGAGCGAGGGCACGACCCATGCGGCCGTAGTTGAACACGAGCACTGCTGCGCGAGCGACTTCGACGACACCCACCATCATCAACAGGTACCGCAACAGATAGATAAACGGCAACACGCGTGGGTTCCACAGCAAGCCGATGATGGGGAGCGAATTTTCGGCGAGACGAGTGAGCACGGCCAGGGCAAGCAGACACACGCCGAGCCACGTGCCGGCGCGATGACGACGCACTACCGACCCGACGATGCCGATTACCGCGAGCACGAAAATCACTCGGTCGAAGTTGACATCGAGGTTGAAGAACATCTTCCAGTACGAGTCGTTGGCACCTTCGGGTCGCTTGCCGTACTTCATGTCGGTCATGAACGGCGTGCCGCGCACAAACGGAATCATCCAGAACGAAGTGAGCAACATTGCGGGCACCAGCACCGCCAGGCCGTAAACCAATCGCTGCTTGTCGATTGAGATCAGCCACATCAGCGCTACGGCAATAACAACGAAAATGGCCACGATGCCGTGGCTCAATACTGCGAGCGCAAGGATGACCGCCGTTCGGCCGCGGAGCTTGCCCGTTTCTAGCCCCCGGGCAAACAAGCCAAGGCCGAGTACCGCAAACGACAAGGCGATGCTGAACGAGAACTCGCCAGCCATTGTGCTCTTTATGTTGCCGCCATAAATGCTGAAGCTCTCGTCGAGCAAAAAGACCAACGCTGCCAGCGCGAACAATTCGGGCACCGGAAACACGAAGCGAGCCAACCGACCAAACGCCCAGCAGCACAGCGGCAAGGTCAAAATGCCAATGACCGCAACAAGCTTGAAGGCAATGCCGTAGGGCAGCACCACGTTGACAAGCACGATCATGAGTGCGGGAATGACCATGTAAAAGCGATAGATCGGGAAGCCGTCGTACCACGATGGGTTCCAGCCCGAGAGCCGGAAGTTCGACAGCAGATGGTCACGCAGATAGGCCGGCCCCAGCACGTGTGCGCCCATATCGCCACCGGTTGGGGTGTTGTTACTGGTGATGAGATCCCAATGCACCACGTTGAGCGTGATGATGCCGACAACGAGCAACATCACAAACGCGGTGATGGCTCGCACAATGCGCTCGAAGGTCCATGGAGCGTCGATCCAAGCGATGGTGCGCCCGAAGACAGCCCGACCCACGCGGCTCACGGGTGCGGGCAAAAAGCGACGCGGCTCGCCGCTCTCGCTCGGCGGTGGGCCGACGCGATCGGCGAACGAGAACGAGAAATCGCCCGTTGTTGCCTCTGCTTCGACATCGCTGAAATCGAACGGGTCTGTTGAGGACAGCCCTAGATCAGAGGACAGCTCTGGATCAACGGGGACGACAGGATCGTTGTGCTCGGTCATGCGGGCCGCATTCTCGCATCTCGCAGCAGTGAACTCATGTCAGACCTCGATCATTCATCGTGCAACCAGCACTAAGGCGGTGGCGTTAAACGCCATGTGCGAAACAATTCCGATGCCAAGTCGATTGGTCAACGCGGCACAACATCCGAGCACAAGTCCGAAGGCAAAGAGGCCGGGATACTCAACGGGCCGGAAGTGAATCAGGGCGAAGAACGCAGCAACAACGAGCACCGACCAGACCAGTCCGAGGCGTCGGCGAGCGGCACCTTGCAACAGGCCTCGGTACACAAGCTCTTCGACAACCGGCGCACCAATCACGACCATCATGATCAGCGCGACAACCCACCCGCCGTGCGCGCGGTCATACAGATCACGCGCGTTCTGCTCGAGTTGCTTGTCGGCAAACGTGTCGGGCCACGCCTTCTGTAACGGCCAGTAGATCAACGGCAGCAGCGCCAGCTGACTCACCACTCCTATGGGGATCCCCAACAGATCGCGCGGGGCGAACCGAAATGAGAAGTCGCGCGCAGGGTGTCCGGACGCAAAGGCTCGACTGACTACTACCAACGCCGCGAGTTGTGGAACCCACAGAGCCACCGCCATCGAGGCATTGAGCCACACCGGCCGATCGACAGCTGCTTGGTGGGCGTTTCCTGCGAGGCCGAGCACCGCACTGGCTACAAGGTTGCCAGTGACCCATCCGGCCATCCATGCAAGCAAGGCGATGCCGATGGTAAGCGCCGCAGCCGGCGATGCAGGAGAAGTGGCCGTTGTGTCGCCCTGAGCGCGGAGGGATCGTCGTTGAGACACAGGGGCCACGGTACAACAGACGCCAGTGGGGCGCGAGGAGCGCGCCTCAGCCTGCAGCGGCGAAGGCAAGATCGCTGCGCGAGCGGCGGTCTTCCATCCGCCAACCATGCGGAACCGACAACCGCGCGCCGTGGCGCTGACACAGGTCGTAGGCATGCGGATCTCGTTCGGCCGACAAATCGTCGAGCCACACGGCAGAGCGGGCATATTGGTATGTGAGGGTCACGACTGCTGATTCAGCACAACCGGACCGAGAACACTGACGCTGCACACGTCGAAAATATCCGATGCCACAGCGCGAGTGGTGGATCTTTACGATGCGGCTTCGTCACGTTGAGCCCCCGCTGAGGGCTGTACACCCTTCAGGAGATTGCCGCACCGACGGTTTTCCGGCGCTGAATTGCACGTAGCATGGCGGAATGAGCAACCTGCCTCCGCCCCCTCCACCACCGCCTTCCGGACGCGGATCAGGTGGACGCGGTTCTAGCGGCCCGAACCAGCCCGGCCAGGCCCGCAAAACGCCACCCCCGGGCCTGCCGAAGTGGAGCATTGCTCTCCTCATTCTCGTGGTCGTCGGCGGACTCGTGTTCTTCCAAGTTCGTCCAACCACCTCGTCAGAGAAACTCAAGTGGAGTGAGTTCTTGACCCAGGTCGATAACGGCACCGTCAAGCAGATCACCATCGACAACGGCAGCCGCGCCATCAGCGGCGAATTCAAGGCCGTCGGCTCGGCCCCCCCGCTCAAGTTCACCACCACCGCCGATACTCAAATCACCGATGGGGTCATCGCTCGATTCGACAAGAGCGGCATCACCTACGACTACAAGCAGCCAACGAGCAACTGGTGGGCTGGGCTCATCACATTGCTGTTGCCATTCGCGCTCATCATTGGCTTCCTCGTCTGGATGCAGCGCCGTGCTGCTGGCCAAATGGGCAACGTGATGTCGGTCGGCCGTAGCCGTGCCAAGACCTACTCGGCAGATAAGCCATCAACCACCTTTGCTGACATCGCCGGTTATGAAGGCGTCAAGCAAGAGATCCGCGAGGTCGTCGATTTCTTGCGCATGCCCGAACGATTCCGCGAAATCGGCGCACGCGTACCAAAGGGCATGTTGCTCGTCGGCCCTCCCGGAACCGGTAAGACCTTGTTCGCCCGTGCAGTTGCTGGCGAGGCGGGCGTGGGTTTCCTTTCGGTCACCGGCAGCGACTTTATGGAGATGTTCGTTGGCGTGGGCGCGAGCCGCGTTCGCGACTTATTCCAGCAGGCTCGCAAGATGGGCCGAGCAATCATCTTCATCGACGAACTCGACTCCATCGGCCGCAAGCGCGGCGCAGGTCTTGGCGGCGGCCACGACGAGCGTGAGCAGACCCTGAACCAGATGCTCTCCGAGATGGACGGTTTCGAGACCAGCGAAGGCATCGTCATCCTCGCCGCCACCAACCGCCCCGACATTCTCGACCCGGCGCTGCTGCGCCCAGGTCGCTTCGATCGCCAGATCGTGGTGCCACTGCCCGAAGCCGAAGAGCGCTTGGCGATCCTGAAGGTGCACAGCCGCGACAAGCAGATTGGCGACGATGTCGACCTCGATGTCATGGCTCGGGCTACCCCCGGCATGAGTGGCGCCGACTTGGCCAACTTGGTGAATGAGGCAGCCTTGGTTGCGGTTCGTCGTGGCTCAAAGGTCATCGAGCGCATCGATTTCGAAAACGCCCGCGACCGAGTGGTGCTCGGCGCGCTGCGCGAGAGCATGGTCTTGTCGCCCGAAGAGAAGCGGGCCACCGCCTACCACGAAGGCGGCCATGCGATTTTGGCCACGGTGCTGCCACACGGCGATCCATTGCACAAGGTGACCATTTTGCCTCGAGGCATGGCGTTGGGTGTCACGTGGAGCCTGCCGCAAGAGCGTCACACGTACTCGCGCGAGTACTTCGAAGACACCATCTGTAAAGCCATGGGCGGCCGCGTTGCCGAGATGATCGTGTTTGGTCACCTCAACAGCGGTGCCGCCAACGACCTTGAGCAGGCCACCAACATTGCGCGCCACATGGTGCGTGAGTGGGGCATGAGCGAGCGCATCGGCCCGATGGCGTGGGGCAGCCAGCAGCACGTCTTCCTCGGCGAAGACCTGATGAGCAGCGCTCGCGAGTACAGCGACCAGACCGCGCGAATCCTCGACGAAGAGATCTCAACCATGTTGCACTTCCAGCAGGAGCGCGCTCGCGAGTTACTCATGAAGCATCGCGTTGGACTCGACCTCGTGGCTCAGGCACTGCTCGACCGCGAGACCATCGATGGTCCCGAGGTTGCCAGCCTGGTGCAGCAAGGCCTCGGCGAGATGGTGCGCGACACCGATCTCGAAGGCGCCACTACAGCTCAGGTCGACGGCCAAGACTGATCAGGGTTCAGTCCCAAGCTCCTCATGCTTGGGACTGTTCGTCAATCGTGATCGTGACCAAGATTGGGTTCGGGCGATGTGCCCGGGTTGCGTGCTTCGGCACATGCAGCCCACAAGTCTGTAGCAGACACCGGCCCTAAGAAACTCGCCCTCACCACACCTTCACGGTCGGCAATCACCAAGGTTGGCACTGCATCAATGTTGTAACGCTCGTGCAATGCGCGCTGAGCCGAGAACTCGACATCGATAACGCTCACTTCTTTGCTTGCGAGCACCGCTGCTTTCCGTTTCACGTCGGCGCATGTGTGACACGACTCGGAGGTGAACGTGACCACGACCCAGTCGCACGGTGCGTCAGCGAAATCGGCCCGATCGAGTTGAGCCGGCGCTTGCCATCGGTTCTGCGTGGGCGGGTCGTTGGTGCGGCGACGTTGCAGAATCAGCGACGCAACGACAACTACGGCTACAAGGAGGGCGGCGATGAGAAATTGCATAGTCCACATTCGGGTAGCGCCCACGAGCCCGAACGGCCGGTGAGGTCGTGACCACGCGGCAACAGTCGCTCGACGAGCAGACGTTGGCTGGACTCGACCACCAACAGCCGCCCGAGCACGCTCGGGTCGGTGAGATCAATGGTGATGACGCCGCCCGCAGGCAGCGCGAGATCGGTGAGGCTTGCCACTGCGACTTCACCACCGGGCCCGATGGCTTTCACCGTGACCGTGGTGTCGACGCCATCGACGTTGTAGACAACCAACGCTTGGTCGGCAGGTGAGCTCACGCCGATGGGCACATACCATCTGCCCACGGTGTACTCAGAGGTCATGCCCATCACCACCGTGGTAGAGATCTTGCTTCCCGCAGGGCGGGTGATGACCCGCTCGATCACAATTGCCGGGCGCGAATCGTTGACCGTTGAAAACACCATGCTGTGGCGGCCATCGGGAAGCCCAGGAATTGCCGACGCCTCGAGCACAACGACCTCGCCAGCGGCGACAGCGATGGGGGCAGGCGAGGTGACCGCCGAGGTGGCGCCAACGCCGAGCACGGTGACACCGATGCTGGTGTCGATATCGGTGGGGTTGAACAGCACGAATTGCTCGGAGATACCGACGCCCTTTTCGCCGTCGGCAAACCACACCTGCTCGGATGGAGCGGGGGCCCCAAGGGTGAGCGAGTAGCCGAGTCGATGTCCGCCGAAATAGTGCTGCGCGCGCGCAACAACAAGCTGGCCTCGGCTCGCGATGACTTGCACGCCGATGATGCGTTCGTCCTTGAGTCCGTTGTCGGCCACCGACACAACCTTCACCGAATGAGGCGGTACTGAGTCGCCCTGAAAAGCCGATGGTTCGCGCTTTCCAGCCGCGGTGAAGAAGGCAAGGTTCACGCTGACGGAGTCGGCAGACGGGTTTGTGAGAATGATCTGGTCGGTGCTTCCATCGACAGTGAACCCATCGGCGAAATACCAGCTCGAAGAGGTCTGCGTGGTGCACGACGACACTGCGTTGCCGGCTGGGTAGAGCGCCCGCTGCTCGACCATTGCATCGCCACCGTCGAGCTCGACCACAGCCGACACGAAGGTGGCTTTGATCGCATCGCTGACCGACAACGTAAACGTGTCTCGGGCGGGCACCGTGATGTCTCGTGATACCGGTGCCACCTGGTCGGAGCCCAGCAGGGTGACGTGCGCCTGCTTTGGCGCCGAAGTTGGGTTCGCCACCACGATCTCGCCGCCGACAGTGGCGTCGCCCGCAGGAACGCCCGGGCAGTACCACGTGGTTGTGATGGGGGTTCGATGCGATGCGAAGGGCCGGCTCACAAACGGCGCCGTACCGAATCGAGCCGGAACAGACCGCTGGTCGAGCTGACCAAAAATGATGGTGCTCAATAGGCCTACAACGAGAACTGATGAGACCACAATGCGGCGTTGGTTCATGGCGCAACTCCATCGGTGTGGTGCGCTGGTTCCGCAACGTTGAACTCTGGCGCTACTGGTTGCAGATCGTCGAGGCTGAGCAGTGGACCCTCAGATACCGCCGCCACGCGCCGCTTGCGCCGAAGCAGATCCCAGCGGATTCGGGTGGCTGCGAGCCCAAGCGCCAACCAGGCAGCTAGTTGCAGGAGCACCGCAAGGTGACGACCCACTGAGGTGGAATAGGTGAGCGTGGCGTTACCGGCGCTGCCAACTTCGAATGCTGTTGTGCCGCTAAAGGCAATGCGGCCGGCGATGCGTTGGCCATCGACACGAAGCTGCCAGTTGACGTCGAATGGTCGGGCCACATGCAACACGCCTTGCTTCACAGGTCCGGCGCCCGGACCACGGCCGCTCATACCCACCAACACCGGTTCCGAACCCGACGTGTCGGTCTTTGCAAGAACCTCGGGGCCAGCTTTCTTGCTCGCCTCGGCGGCCGCTGGACTCAGCACGCTTTGAGTAGGAATCCATGCCACGTTCTCGAAGGCGATGTAGTTGGGAGGCGTATACATCCGGCGCAGGTCGAGTTGCGATGTGAGGCTCTCGATAAGGCCCGCCGGCAACGGCAGCGGATTACCAGATGTCGAGTCGAGCCCGTTGACTACGGGCACCACGATGTAACGAATCGAGTACGGCGCGAGCAGTCGGCCGACTCGCGCTGTGGAATCGTCGGCGATGAGTTGCAGCACCGATGAAATGTTGCGCTCTCCGGCCGCCGGCAAGCCAGACCACCGCTCGTTGATATACAGCGGCCCGTCGTCGACAACCGTGAACGAGACACCACTTTGCCCCGAATCGTCGAGCCGCCATCCAGCCAGCGGCATCACCCGAGTGTCGCCAACGAACAAAGTGCGAGAGTCGCCCTCAACCGGGTCGTGGGCAAATTGCTGAGACGGTTGCAGCAGCACGGTTGATGGCGTGGACCAATGCCCATCGGCTGTTGCCGTAAGGGCAGGCACCAGGCCAATCACTATCGCTGCACCCGTGACGACACCAAGCGGTTGACGCCAACCGAAGCTGGCGCCTTGCACGTCTTGCTCGAATGCGGCTACCGCACATGCCGCCGATAACGCCAGTCCCACAGCAACGGGCGCAAGCAACATTCCCATCTCGGGCATCCGGAACGGCAAGACGTTGTGCAATGACGCAACGACGAGCACGAAGAATCCGACGCTGAGCACACCGCCGCGAGCAGCCCATGTGAGTCGCCAACCCCGAGCCAACAATGGAGCCGCCAAAGCGGGCAGCCACAATGCCATTGCCAACATCCCAAGGCTGCTTGGGCCAACGCCGAAGCGGAGCACCGTAGCAATTCCTACGTTGGGCCGAAGACGCGATGGGGCGCCAACAAACGCATCCCAGGCATGAGTGCCAATGAGCGAGTTCACCCACGGCAAGTTGATGAGCAACCCGACACCAGTTGCAATCGCGGCTCCGGAGAACAACGTGATCGCGGTGCGGGCCGAGCCACGCGCTGCCACGGTTGCCAGCGCGAGCAACAACCCAGTGATCACCACCACAACCAAGAACGACGGTTCGAACGCTGCGACGAAGCCGACCAGCAACGCCAAACGAGCGATGTGGTACAGCTCTTCGCGGCGGTTGAAGGTGTCGAACGCGTCGACAACATCGGCGTCGGAGCGCGCCAGCAACGCTGGCTCAATGAGCGCGATCTTGCGCAGCAGATGCACGACCCAAGGCGCCGCGCCATAGGCCGCCACAACGCCCCAGCGGCCAGCGCCCAATGCGCTGTAGGGCAGCGGAACTGCCGCAAAAACAACCAGACCAGCAATGCGTGCCCGTGACGATGGGAAGATCGACATCACGCGCCACGCACCGAGATACCCAATGGGTAACCATCCCAGCACGGCAATCGTGTGCAACAAACCCATATGCCCGAAGGTGAAGATGCCGATGGCACCAAGCAGCGCGATGCCCGTTGGGGCAGACGTGCTTTGACCAAGGCCGTGCGCCCACCAACCAGACCAGTACTGACCAAGCAGGGCACGTGCGCGATCTGGGAAGCGCAAGAATTCTCCAACTGCCGGGACGCCGTGCATCAGAAAGCTTCGGCTGCCCACCGCTGCAAGCACAAGGATCGAGGTCCACGCCGCGACCTGCCCAGCGGTATTGCGCGTAAACCGACCCAGCCCAACGGCGCTGTGATCCACCGACATGTGATGCTGCTCGCGGGTACGCAAATACGAAGCCAGCCGCGCACTGCCGCGAATCTGCAAGCCAGCAACATCGCGGTAGGGCACATGACGCAAGCTCGCCACCTCGCGTCGACGGCGCACAATCGTGGCGACTCGCGGCACAAGACCAACCGTGGCGCGCAGCGATGCCACGGCCTCGCCGAGTCGGCCGGTGAACAAGCCAACAACAATCTCTAGCAGCGACAGTAGAAGGGTCTGTACCAACACCAACGGCAAGCGAAGACCGCCGGTAAGCGTGGCAACGGTGCGTACTCGATGATGCGCCGCGATCAGGTGGTGGGCCAAGTCGGGGCGACGTTGAACGAGTTGTTCTCGATGGCGCGCCCGGGCGGCGGGAACCACAACGACGCGAGCGCCGCTGAGGTTGGCTCTCCAACACAGATCGAGATCTTCGCCGTGAAAGTCGGTGGACTCGTCGAAGCCGCCGAGAGCGCGGAACAAGTCGGCGCGAACCAGCAAACACGCCGACGGCAGCGCAAACACATCGCGCACCGCATCGTGCTGTTCTTGGTCGATTTCGCCCGGCTCAACGAGCGGATCGATTTCGCCGAAACGATCGACGCCAAGGCCTACGTGTTGAAGCACCTGCGGCTGATCCCATACGACCAGTTTCGGGCCGACTATTCCGGCGTTTGATCGATACAACTCTTCGACAAGCAACTGAACCGCTCCCGGGTCAAGCGCGACGTCGTCGTGCATCAGCAAAAACAAACCGTTGTCGCCCTCTACGAGACGCAACACTTCGTTGGCAGCAGCCCCGTAGCCGGGGTTGTCGGGAACCTCGCGCACAAAGGCATCGGGGAGGTACCCGTGGATGCGTTCGGTGAGTTCGTCGTCGCCCCCGGTCAGCAGGAACAGCGTCTTGAGATTGGTGTATTCCTGAGCGGCGAGCGAGCTCAAGACCTCGTCGAAATCGACTTGAGAATCGTGAACTACCACAACTGCCACAACGGGCGGGGCGAGTTCGGCGATGACGTCCACGAAGAGCCGAGGCTAGTCGTGATCGGCCGGCAAATGCGGGCAACCGTAGACAGCTCGACGGACTGCTTGCAAAAGTTGTCACTCCGACCTATTATGTGTTCACTATCTCTTCACGGCCAGCAATCACGGCCACGCACCAGAGGGAGGCCAACATGGCTTCGATCAAATTCCCTACCTTCCCCGCGGTTGACCTCAGCGCCCTCGACATGTCGCGGCTGAACCTCTCAGCATTGAACTTCCCCAAGGTGAACGTCGCCGACATCGACACCGAAGCCTTCGCCGATGCTGCAAAAGATGCGGCCTACGTGACCATCGGCCTCGCTGTGGTTGCGTTCCAAAAGGCACAAGTACGTCGGCGTGAGATCACCAAGTCGATCAGCGATCAGGCGACAGACATCGAAAGTCGCATCGAGTCGTTCGAGGTCAAAATCGACGAGGCAGTCATTGCACTCGAAAAGCACCTCCCGGGAGGCGCTGGTTCATTGTTAGTGCAGGCACATGACATCGCCAAGGGTGCTCGCCAACAAGTGCGTACCCGCATCTTCGCCACCGCCTGACACTGCACATAACGCGCAACGCGCACGTTGCTTTGTTAGGTGCCGTACCAGCCGCTCACATCGATGAGCACATGCATCGAAGCGTTTGGCCGTAGACACCATCGACCAGCACCGTCGACCACACCGGTAACAGTGGTGGCTGCCACCGAGTTGGCGAGGTTGCGCACCATCGAAACGCTCGGCACTTTGGCGAGACATGGGTGCACCGTGATGTACGCAGACTTGAGCGCACCAACCGAGGTGACCTCAGCAGCGATTGCGGTGACACCCGCCGCTGGCACTCCCCCAACGCCGGTGACCGCAATGGCTCGGTTCTGACCCGCAGCGAAGCGTGCGGCAAGACCGATGTTTTCACGGGTGTCGAGCACTCGCTGCGGTATCAGCGCATGAAAATCGGATGCGGCCGTTGGGCCGAACCATCCGCTGACATCGAGCATCAACCGCATCGCGGTGGCCGCATACATGCAGACGCCACCGGTGCTGTCGAACCCAATCTGCACATGGTTTGTTACCGATGCACCTGGGGTTGCGTTGAGCACCGACGTAGTTGGCCGCGCTGCGTCGCATGGCCAGATGGTGACGAATCCCGAACCCACAGCGCTTGCACTCTGCACGGTGACTGCTGCGCCGGTAGCAGAGGCTGGCACACCGCGAGCGCCTGCGATCTGCACTCGCACTACCGAGTCGGCGCGCACCAGTGGAGAAGCGTTCGAGTCGAAGAATCGCACAGGAGCGATGGGCTGGAATCGCTGACCGGTTGCGGTTCCGTAGACGCCAGAGAGATCGATCACAAGATCAGTGGTTGTTGACGAGTACACGCAGAACGTGCCATCAGCATTGAGCGGCACGATGGCCGTGCCCGGAACAATTCGGCCAGCGACCGAAGGCACGATGGAAACAAACGGCCGCTCGGCGCCGCACGGATACGCGGTAAGGAATCCGTTCATCGCCGGAGTCACCGAGGTGACGTTGACAACAACTGCAGTTGCGTCGTCACCAACGTTGGGATCGATGGTGAGCGTGCATCCGGCGCCCAGTGGGGCTTCTGGCACGCCAAGACCCGAGCGAGTGTCGATGAGTCGCGTTGGTGCGAGCGGAGTGAACCGACTCGCAGCGCCGTTGGCAGTAACACCAGCCACCGTGGCCGTGGTTTGCGATCCACACGGATCGGCGGGAGCAGGCACTGAAGTGTCACCCACGAGATGAAACCAGTTTGACTTGAGACCCATCGTGGCCCTGAACGTGTCGCCGCTCATGTTCATCGAACCGGCCGAGCCGTTGATGCGCATCGTGAGCACGCGCCCGCCCCACTCGCCGTAGCCCTCGCGGGTCTTCACCACGATGCCCGAGTAGGTGCCGATGGCAGGCCATGCCGCTTCTATAGCCGCGACACCGACAGACACCGACCACGAGTGAGCTGCGTTGGAACTGACGGCGTCGCCGTCGTCGACCACCGGCGTGAAACCAAGAGCGGTCTTCGCGGTATAGCCGCCAGATGACGACGAGAACATCGTGTACGCAATCGCGCCGGCTTCAGTGCCGTAACGCCGAACGACACCACTGGTTGCGGTAACGGCCGCGTCGGTTGCGGCGAACTCTTGCGCAACGAGTGAACCGCCAACGCCAGCGCGATACGCCGCCCCGCGATACATCTGGCAACTACCCGAGTCGCAGGTCTTCGCGTACGCCTCTTTGTTCTCAGCAAGGCCATAGCTGCGGGCGGCGACGGCTTGAGCCTGCAATGCCTGAGCACCTTTACCCTGACCCATCGCTGCCCATCCGGCAGACACCTCACCGGCAACCACCGAGCGCAGATACTGCTCGAGCGGAACCACGCTGACAGTGCGATTGGCCAGTGCGCTGTTGTTGATGGCGCGGATCGCGCCGCGGTAGTACCGAACCCGACCCGATGATGGCTCGCACAACCCAACCAAGTCGCTCACATCGGTGCTGGCACTGGTGTCGGTCTGCGGCCGGATGGTGACCGAAGTGGCTTGGTCGGCGATGACCACGGTCCATCCATTGGCAGGGTCATCAAGATTGAGACCTGCGGCTGGGCAAACGTTGGCGTCGACTCGACCCCAAACCCTGTAGTGACCTTCGGAGATTTCGTTAGCGGCGAGCGAACGCCACGTGGCTGGCTGCCCTGGGGCGGGGACATAGCTGTCGATGACCAATGCGCCCTTGTCGTGGACCACTGCGGTGGCGAACCCATCGAGCGCTGTGAGATGCACCGTGATGTCGGAGGGACCCACCGTGGACGCAATCGTGCCGCCATAGTAATGATCGAGGATTTGCGCGGCGCTCCAGCCAAAGTTGACTGCATATCCGAGCGCACCGTATTGGCTGAGGCCGACGCCATGACCCCATCCGTGCCCTTCGATAGCGATCGACGCCGGTGCCGGCGCAATGGCACGAACCGCTACCGGGGTTGGCCACGATACGGCGCTGGCGACCACAGCAAGGAGCGGCCCAAGAAGATGTCGTCGCTTGCGCTGCATTGGTCATTCACCGTCCTTTGCCTTGCCGACACGCCGAACCCTGCGCGCTCTTCGATCACCATTCAACCGCCTAGAGTGACAACTTAGCCGCTGCAGGTGAAAACACCTACGATATCGCACCCGCTTCACCGGGTGGTGACTTCGCTCGGCCACCCGTGACGCTAGTCTTGCCAATCTTGGCCAAGCGCGACAACGAACCCTCGGCGTTACAACGCCTTCCACTCCCCGAAGGCACATTGCCTGTCGGCGGCGGTCTGCTCGTTGCTGGTATCGCCAGCTACGCATTCTTCAAGGTGGGCGTCAAAGCCCTCGGCGAAGACGGATTCAAGCCGATCAGCAGCCTGTGGTTCGCCACATTCTTCTTGGCCCCCGGATTCTTCTTGCCACTCGAGCAAGAGCTCGGCCGGGCGCTCGCGCACCGCCGGGGCATGAACCAGGGCGGACGCCCCGTGGTTCGCCGCGTGGTTCCGCTTGCCGCACTGCTCACGGCCATTGTGTGCACAGCGATCCTGATTGCTTCGGGATCAATCACCTCAAAGTTCTTCGAGGGCGACTGGGTCATTACTGCAGCCCTCATCGTTGGCTTCATCTCATATGCCCCGGCCCACCTTGCCCGCGGTATCTGCTCGGGCCACGGTCGCTTCGGGTCATACGGCATCGTGATGGGCGCCGACGGCGCTGCGCGCATCATCGGTTGCATTGCACTGTGGGCGGCCGGAGTCACGAACACGGGCGCCTATGCCTTCACCGTGGCACTTGCGCCACTTGTCGGCGTCGCCATCGTGTTTGCCCGTGGCGACCTGAAGACTGAAGATGGCCCACCGGCTGCTTGGTCCGAAGTCACGCCAAACCTTGGCTGGCTGTTACTGGGCTCAGTATTCGCCGCCGGACTCGTGAACGCTGGCCCTATCGCGGTCGACCTGTTCAAGAAAGACGAGCCCAACAGCTTCGTCACCCAGTTCAGCTATGGCGTGCTGCTCGGCCGTGTGCCGCTGTTCTTGTTTCAAGCCGTGCAAGCCGCGCTGCTGCCACGCCTCGCCCGACTTGCGGTTCGCAACGAGATTGCCGAATTCAAGCAAGGCTTCAAGAAGCTCATGATCGTGGTGCTTGGCGTGGGAGCGCTGGGCGTTGCTGGCTCAGCGCTGCTCGGGCCATTCATGCTCAAGAAGGTGTACGACGCCGATCTCAGCACTCGCACCATCACGATGCTGGTCTTTGGCACCGCCCTCTACATGGTGGCGCTCACCATCGCCCAAGCAGTGATCGCCCTGCACGGCCACGCATTGGTGGCGCTGGGCTGGTGCGCCGGCATGGTGGCGTTTGTGCTGTTCACCTGGCTTGGCTCGCACGACCTGTACCTGCGCGTCGAGACGGGCCTCGTGGCCTCATCGGTAGCAGCAACAGTGGTGTTCGCTCTTGCACTGCGTCAGCGGTTGCGGGTGGGTATTGCGCCCAGCGCAGGCTCGCTGATGGAGGCCGCTACCGACATGCCGCTCGAGGCGTAAACCGCCTCGAGCGTTAGGCAGCGTGAGCTGCTACCGCAGTGCTAGCTGTTCGATTGAGCCTTGCGGGTCTCGTAGGCCAAGTCGTGGGTGACCATCATGCTCACGAGCTGAGCGAAGTCGACCTCGGGCTTCCAGCCAAGCTTGGTCTGCGCCTTCGACGAATCGCCGATGAGCAAATCGACTTCGGCGGGCCGGAAGAACTTGGGATCTTGGCGCACATACGGACGCCAGTCGTCGATGCCAACCTCGGCGAACGCCAACTGCACGAGATCTTCGATGCTGTAGGCCGAACCCGTTGAGATCACGAAATCATCGGGCTCAGACTGCTGCAGCATGAGCCACATTGCCTTCACGTAGTCGCCAGCAAAACCCCAATCGCGGCGGCTGTCGAGGTTGCCGAGCACGATTTCATCCTGCAAGCCGAGCTTGATGCGCGCCACTGCGTTGGTCACCTTGCGGGTGACGAACTCGAGTCCGCGGCGTGGGCCTTCGTGGTTGAACAAGATGCCACTGCACGCAAACATGCCGTAGCTCTCGCGGTAGTTGACCGTGATGTCGTGACCGAACACCTTGGCGCAGCCGTATGGCGAGCGAGGGTGGAACGGCGTGCGCTCGGTCTGCGGTGTTTCGCGAACCTTGCCAAACATCTCAGACGACGACGCCTGATAGAAGCGAATGGGGTTGTTCTCGTTGCCACCAACCATGCGGATCGCTTCGAGCATGCGCAGCACGCCCAAGCCGGTGATGTTGGCAGTGAGCTCTGCTTGATTGAAGCTCATTGCGACGAACGAGATGGCGCCGAGGTTGTACACCTCGTCGGGCTGGGCATGAGCCATTGCCTTGACGAGTGACGGCAAATCGGCAAGATCGCCGGGAACGATTTCGATGAACGGAAATTCGTTCCGAAGGTATTCGGCTTTGGGATTGTTTTGTCCCGTGACCATGCCGAAAACTTCGTACCCCTTTGAGTGCAAAAGTTCGGCGAGATGGCGGCCGTCTTGGCCTGTGATACCGGTGATAAACGCGCGAGGCATGTTGAGAATCCTGAATGCGGCTGAGGGACCCGCAGCTAATTGACGGTTGGCCAAGTCTAGGCCGAGCCGAACCCTCCAAACGGCATTACCGCTCACGAGAACTAGGCTGTTTTGGTGACTTCGCACCAAGCAAGCAACGCACTCGCAGAGCCGTTGCATGTCGCCCTCGATGTGTCGCCACTGCTTGGTCCACTCACCGGCATCGGCGCAGCCGTTCGCCAGATGGTGATCGCCTTGGGCGAGCAACCCAACGTCACACTCACTCCATACGCGTGCAGCTTTCGCGGCAAGCTGCAACCTGGCACCACCCGACTGCCAATGCCTGCCGCAATTGCCCAGCGCCTGTGGGCGCGTCTGCCTGGCCCACGGGTAGACCGTTGGCTGGGGCCCGCACAAGTAGTGCACGGCACCAACTACGTAGTGCCCCCGAGCCGGATGCCGCGCGTGGTCACGGTGTACGACTGCTGGTTCTTGCGCAATGCCTCCGACGCCAGTCCCGATGTGCACCGCGCCGGGCAGGTGTTGCGCCGAGCCGTGGCCAACGGAGCAATGGTGCACACGAGCTCTGAGGCAACAGCCATTGCTGTTCGCGATCTCCTAAACACCGATCGAGTCGAGGCAATCCCGCTCGCAGCCTTGCCACTTGATGTATTCGATGTCGAGCCGCATGCGCCCGTTGCCGAACTGGTCGGCGTGCCCTACGTGCTTGCTCTGGGCACGCTTGAGCGCCGCAAGAATTTGCCTCGGCTCGTGGCGGCGTTCGGTCAGATCGCAAGCGCTCACCCCGATCTGCGGCTCGCTCTCGCCGGCAACGATGGCGACGACCGCCGAGCGATCAACACCGCGATCGATGCTCTCGACGCATCGGCGCGTTCACGCGTGCTGTTCACCGGACGTATCGACGAAGCAGCGAAACACTGGCTGCTGCGTCACGCTCAACTGCTTGCCTACCCATCGCTCGACGAAGGGTTCGGATTCCCACTCCTTGAGGCCATGGGACACGATCTTCCGGTTGTTGCCTCTACTGCGGGTTCTATTCCTGAGATCGCCGGCGCCGCCGCGATGTTGGTGCCCGCTCACGATGTGAGTGCCTTGGCTGAGGCCATGCAGCGCACGCTCACCGACTCGGCCCTTCGTGTGAACCTCATCGAGTTGGGCAAACAACGTTTGCACCATTTCTCGTGGAACAACACAGCCATTCGTTTGGCCGAGGTCTACCGTCGTGTTGCTCAGGAGGGGAACTAATGATTGCTGTACTCGCAGGTGGTGTTGGAGCTGCGCGGTTTATACGCGCACTGATGCTGGTGATGCCGGCCGACGAAATCGCCGCCGTCGTCAACACCGGCGACGACACCACAATGCATGGCCTCTACATCTCCCCCGATCTCGACACGGTTACCTACACCGTTGCAGGCGCCATTGATAGCGAGCGCGGTTGGGGGCTCAGCAACGAATCGTGGCGAGCAATGCAGGCGCTTGCCCGTTTTGTGCCGGTACGTCCAACCGGCTCAACCGCTGCGCCAACGTGGTTCAATCTTGGCGACCAAGATCTCGCCACCCACTTCTACCGAACAGCGCGGCTCGACGAAGGCGCCACCCTGACCGAGGTCACCGACGAGATCGCTCGTGCGTTCGGTGTGCAGGTCAAGCTCATGCCGATGACCGACCAGCGCGTGTCTACCGTGGTCACCGTTGTCGGCGAAGGCGACATCAGTTTCCAGGAGTATTTCGTACAGCGCCAACACGGTGTACCCGTGAGCAATCTTCGTTTCGAAGGCGCCGAGCAGGCTGCGCTTTCCGGCAAGGCAGTACAAACACTGCACGATGCCCAAGCCATCGTGATCGCGCCGTCGAACCCACTGGTGTCGATCGGACCTCTGCGCGCCCTTGCCGGCATGGACACATCGCTCGCCGCCCGCCGCGAACAGGTAGTTGCGATTTCGCCAATCGTTGGCGGCGCTGCCCTGAAGGGGCCCGCCGATCGGATGATGCTCGAACTCGGCCACGACCCATCGGTGGTTGGTGTCGCCCGTCTCTACGCACCGATCGCATCGGTGCTTGTGATCGATCCGGTCGACGCACACCTCGCTCCACAAGTGGAAGCAGCCGGTATGCGCGCCGTAGTAGTGCCGTCGGTGATGAGCACGCCCGAGATCTCCGCCGCGCTCGCACGAACGGCGTTGGCTGCAGTGGGTATCGACCTCTAGAGCTATTCGGCGGCTGCAGCGGCGGCGTAAGCCAGCGTGGCCTGTACTCCATCGGCGAGCTGGGTCCATGGCGACCACTGCAGATGAATACGTGCTCGCGTGGGCGATACGCACACACGGGTGAGGTCGCCGTGACGCCGGGCTTGATGCGCGAGCACTGGATCGAGTTGCAGCACGCTGGCAAGATCACGCACCGCTGTCTGCACCCCCGTGCCAACGTTGATGACCAAGCCTCCGCCGCGCTGACCAGCGCGGAGCAGCGCATCGACAGCGTCGTCGACATAGATGAGGTCGCGCGTTTGTCGACCATCGCCGTGCACCACCAATGCCTCGCCAGCAACGTGGGAGGCAACGAACGATGCCACGACTCCGTCACCTGGACGCTGCCGCGGCCCGTATACCGATGTCATCGCAAGCACCGTGAACTCGATTGCGTATTGGTCCCGATACACCGAGAGCAAATCGGTGATCGTGCGCGCGAGAACGCCAGCCACACTGGACGACTCGAACGCTCGGCCTTCTTTCACCGGCAACTCGCGCGCTGGCACCTCACCATAGAGATCGCCAGCGGGCAGCGCGACGACCACCTTGGTAACGCCGTGCAAACGAGCCGCCTCGAGCACCGCCAACGTTCCGGCCACTGCGCCGCCATCGGTCTCGCGCTGCGCATTGGCGGGCGTGAGCACTGCGAGGTGATAGATGACCTCTGGCCGACGCATGCTGACCAACGTGGCGAACTCTGCGGCGCGCACATCGAGCGTATGAATCTTCAGCGAACCACCGGCGTGACGAGCGTCGGCAAGATTGCCCAACGAACCCGTAGAGAGGTCGTCGATGACATCGGTGGCAATGCCTTCGGCCAGCAAACGGTCGACAAGATGCGAACCGAGAAATCCGGCACCACCAACGACCATTGCATTCATGGTTGTCATGATGCCAAGCCGGCCGGCGCGCCGCTAAGCACTAGGTGCAGGAATCCGCTCGTCGGTGTGGTGGGTTCCGTCGGCGACCTCGACCCCTGCGCCAATAACGCAATTCGAGATCACGGCCCGGGCTCCGACATGGCCCATCACAACGCTGTGGCGCACGTGGGCGCCAGGCCCCACCGATGAGCCAGCAAGCAGCACTGAATCGCTGACATCGGCACCATCGCCAATGGATGCACCGTCGGCCACCACCGTGTCGGAGAGCGCTACTCCAGCACCAATGACAGCACCCTCGGCAACGCCATGAGCCCAACTGTGCTCGGCGCGAAGTCGGGTGATGACATCGAGGTTTGCCTTGAGGTACAGATCGGGCTGGCCGGTATCGATCCAGTAGTCGTCGGTGGCCATCGCCCACAGCGTTTGGTCAGCGACCAAGGCCGGAAAGACTTCGCGTTCGACCGAAACTTTTCGACCATCGGGGATGCGCGCAATGACCGATGGCTCGAAGACGTAGGTGCCGGCGTTGATGAGATTGCTTGGCGATGTGCCAGGCGGTGGCTTTTCGATGAACCGACGCACAAGACCCGAGGGCTCTTGGTCGACAACCCCAAACGCCGACGGGTCTTCAACCGGCGTGAGATGAAGTGTGGCTTCGGCTCCGCTGCTGCGGTGAAAATTCACCAGCGCGCCAACGTCGAGATCGGTGAGAACATCACCATTGGCCACGACGAATGTGGTGTCGATACCCGCGAACAACGCAGCGAAACGAATTGCCCCACCGGTGTCGAGTGGCTCTGGCTCTACTGCGTAGGCCAGCGTGGCTCCAGCGCACGTGCCGTCAGGAAACGCCTGCATGAACGGTTCTGGTCGGAAGCCAAGGGCAAGGGTGACGTCGGTGACCCCGCCGCGCACCAAGTTCTCGATCAGACGCTCGATGATGGCGACGTGACCCACGGGCAACATTGGCTTTGGGACGCTGTTGGTCAGCGGCCGAAGCCGAGTACCAAAGCCCCCTACGAGTACGACCGCGCGCATCAGCCGCCGGTGGTTGAGGTGGCAGCAGCCGCTGTGGTGGTGCTGGCTGCCGAGCCGGCCGCAACTGTTGTCGACGAGGCGCCAGGAACAGTGGTAGCGCCAGGAACCGTGGTTGCGCCCGGAACGGTGGTCTGGCCAGGGATGGTGGTCTGACCGGGAACCGTGGTGGCAGAAGCGCCGCCGTCGGCTGCGCCAAGGGTTGGCAACTCGGCTGCCCAATCGGGTGCCTTTGGCTTCACATCGTCGGGGACGAACGCCAGCATGAAGACCATGCCATCGTTGAGAATGCGAACGTCGTTCAAGTTGCTCACGTACACCTGAGGCGCATCAGTAGCGACCTTGCTGTAGTTCGGCCACACCCAGAGCTTGAGCGACGCGGGCTTTTCCTTGCCATCGACGACGCATTTCGACTTGCCCTCTTCGAACGTCTGACCACCCTGTTCTTTGGGGATGACAAGCTTTTTGTTCGTGAGCGAGATGTGGTAGTTGTTCAGGAACACGCCCAACTTGGCGTTGCTACCGGTAGCAGCACCGCTGGTGGATGGATGCCAATGCATGATGCCATCGCCGTGCGAGTGGATGCCAGTGCGAACGAATTCGTTGCTCACGAATTGTCCGGTGGAGTCTTTGTCTTCGAGCGTGCCCACGAGCTTGGGCAATACCTGCAAGCCCGCCTTGGCGTCGCATGCATAGATGCCAAAGGCTGCGTGCCAATGGTCGTTAGAGGTTGGCGCACCCTGGCCTGGACCCGGCCGCGACGAGCGCGAGTAGACAATGAGCGAGAGCCCAAGGACCGTCACCAAGGCGACGATCAGAGGGAAAACGGCGCCTCCTTGGAAGCGAACCTTTTTGCCTTTGCCCTTTTGAGCGAGCTTGGCGACTTTTTTGGCGGATGATGAAGGAGCCACGAGTATGCGAGGTTACAGCCTCTGGGCGTGGATTCGGCGATCACCCACGAGAGCGAGGCTGCAGTTCTCGAAACAATTGTTCGTACGCGGCCGCCACCGCTGCCGGCGAGGCCGCGCTCTGTACCCATTCGCGGCCACCCGCAGCCATCGCCGAGAGCCGTGCGGTGTCGGCTAACAGCTCACGTAGGGCGGCGACAAACGAGTGAGCATCGTCGGGAGGCACGCAGATGCCGGCGCCGGATGCGGCAAGAATGCGCGGCACCTCAGTGCCCGGATCGATGGCAGCAAGCACCGGGCGACCAGCGGCGAGGATCGAGTACGTCTTCGACGGAACGCTGACTCGCCCGAGGCCGCGCCGAAGCGGCACGAGGTGAATGTCGCCGGTGGCGAGCACCTCAGCCAGACGGTGCATCGGCTGATAGTCACCGATGCGCACGTTGGCCATCGACGCAACCTGCTCGGCGAGCGAGGCCTTCGCTGCACCATCGCCGTTGATGACAAACGTGACATTGGGAAGTTCACGAGCCGCCTGCACCACAAGATCGAGCGACTGCGAGAAACCAACGTTGCCCGCGTACATCACAACGGGTTCGGAACCGATACCGAGTTCGGTCCGATACGCCGTAAGACGATCGAGCGGCCGGATCTCGTCGGTGAGCACAAAGTTTGGAATCACGCGCACGCGCGAGGCCAACGCGGGCGCGATCTTTGCGACCACGTTGTCGCGAAGATCGTCGCTGAGCACCGTGACTGCATCGGCACGCTGATAGCTGATGCGTTCGAGCCAGCGCGCAGCGGCGATGATGCGCGAGTTGGTGATGGCTCCGGTCTCGACGGCAGCATCGGGGAAGACATCTTGGATGTTGAACACCAGCGGGCCGCGACGGACAACCTTCATCAACCAACCAATGAGTCCGTTGGTAAGCGGCGGCGACATCGAGAGCACTCCATCGACTCGACCACCACGAATACCGCAGATCGCGGCGAGGGCGCTGAACCCACCAAAACCGAGAGCGCGGCGAAGCAGGTTGGTCTTGTCGGAGCCCGGGAAAGGGTGCACCCGCGTGACGGAGCCCCAATCGGTTTGTTCGCGCCGAACGAGGCGACCAGTCCAGCCAGACTCGATGGCGTGATTGCGATACCAGGGCAACGCAGTGACCACATGGATCTCGTGGCCCAACGCAGCGAGTTCGTGCACGATGCGGGTCATCACTGCACCCGTAGGCGCCGTGTCGGGCTCAAAGTGAGGACACACGACAGCGAGCCGCAGCGGGCGTCCTTGGGGCTGCTGAGGGCTCATGACGAGGCCAGTTCGTAGGCAACGAGCAGCGCCCGCGCCGAGACGGCAGAAGTGAACTGTGCAGCACGTAGCAAACCGGCCTCCACCATCTCGGCACGCTTGCCACGAACGGTGTCGAGCGCTGGCGCCCACGCCTCAAGCTCTAACGGCAGCACCAACGCCGCGTTGCCGGCGACCTCGGGGAGACACGTGCGGTCGGCGCAGATAACCGGCGTGCCGATGGCCATCGCTTCGATGATCGGCGCGCCGAAACCTTCGTACTCGCTCGGGAACACCATCGCGTGGGCCATCTTGATGAGTCCGTCACGATCAGCCGATGAGACTCGACCGGTGCGGATAACCCGATGCGCCAGACCAAGGCGGGTAATCGATTCTTCAACGGCTTCGTCGGCGAGGCCTTTGCCTCCGATGAACACAAGGCGCAGTGACGGATCGGTCCATTGCTGAGCCATCAGATTGAGCAAGAACTGATGGCCCTTATGCGGATGGGTCATTGCAGGAAGCACCACGATTGGTCCGGCCCCGAGGGCGTACCGGGCGCGCAGGGTTGCTTCGTCGGTGGCGTGCAGACCAATGGATGGCTCGAGTCCGTGGGGAACAACCACAACACGATCGGCGCGAACCCGATAGGCATCGAGCACGGTCTGACGCACGAACTCAGTGGGCACTGCGATGACATCGGCACGAGCAGCAGATCGCGGCATCGCCCAATTGAGATACGCGCGCTTAATGCGGCCGAAGTACTGCGGATACGTGAGGTACTGCAGATCGTGAATCGTGAGCACCACTGGACCGGCGCCGCGAGCCGGCACCGTGCCGCCGCCGTGATGCACCAAACGGCTGCCTCGGGTGCGGCGCGCGAGCCAAAAATGTTCGGCGATCACCCGTCGAAATCGGCTGGCACCATCGATTGACGCAACCTGAATATCGAAGGTTGCTGCGAGTTCGGGGTGAGCCTCAGCAAACGCTGGCAGCACGTACAACGTGACTGGCATGTCGGGCTCAATCTCGGCAATGCCGAGAAGCTGACGCACCAAATACTCTTCGCTGCCGCCCACCTTCGTCGGGATGCACCACAACAGGTTCACCGACACGCGTGACGTAGACGCGCCGCGAATCCTTGCTGCCGACATCGTCATGTCTGACGCCTACTTCAGCTCGCGATACGCGGCCGCAGTGAGTTCGGCCGTGTGCTTCCAGGTTGCCTTCGCAGCGCGCTGGCGGCCGAGCGCGGCGAGTTCGTCGCGACGAGCACGCGCCTCGGTGATGCCGCGCGCGATGTCAACAACATCGGCCGGATCAACGAGCACCGCTGCACCGCCCGCTGCTTCTTCGGTGGCCGTATCCATGCTGGTGACAACCGGAGTTCCCTGTGCCATTGCTTCGAGTACTGGCAAGCCGTAGCCCTCGAGACTGCTCGGATAGCAAAACACCTCGGCCCCCGCGTAGAGCGCCCAGAGGTCATCGTTTGGGACGAAACCGAGAAACGTGACGTCTCCAGAAATATCGAGTGCGACGTCGCCCCAACCATCGGCGCCAACCACAACCAACGGAATAGGGTCGTCAAGCATCTCAACCGCTTGGGCAAGCCCGCGCAAGTTCTTGCGCGGTTCGACCGTGCCCACGAACAGCAGATACTTCTCGGGTAGTTGATACACCGAACGAACACGCGCAAGGTCGAGCACTGTTGCTTGCTCAAGGTCGACACCTAACGGCACGTGGCGCAAGCGATCGGCAGAAATTCCGGCGACGACGCAATCGTCCATCGTGGCTTGCGAGCAGCACAACACAAGGTCGGCATTGCGCTTGGTGAGTTCGAGGCTGCGCCTGAAAATACGAACTCCGTGACGCGTGAACTGATCGGGGCTATGCAAGAAGGCGAGGTCGTGCAACGTAACGATCAACGGATGTTTTGTTGGGCACGGGATCAGCGTTGTGGCGTGCACGACATCGACCGGACCCGTGGCCGACTCAGCCTTGGGCCAATCGCACCGCATCCACGTCTCGTAGAGCCATGGCGAACCAATGGACAGTTGAACCCACGGAATGGATGGGGTCCAATCGGCGTCAGGGCCGTGTCGGTGACGGCCGGCGAGACCGACCAATTCGATTCCTTCGATGCCAGCCATTGCCTCGGCGGTGCGCAGCGCAGCGACGCCGGTGCCACCCGGCACCCGATGCCAGCACTGCTCGAGGGTATAGGCGACGCGCACGGGCTCCATCATGCCCGTTCGAAGAGGGGCTCCGAGGGACATCGGGCGAACTTCAGACGAAATCAGCGGTGGTCGTCACACTGTTTGCTACCGAAGCCACGCAGATCAGAGTCGAGCAACAAGTGCCGCCAGAGACTCACGGAAATCGGGCAGCAACGGCAGTGATGCAGCGCGGAGAACTGCGTTGTCGAGCGCACTATTGGCCGGACGTTTCGCTGGCCGCGCCGGGAGCAGGTCGGCGGTAGCAATGGGGCTCACCATGTCGGGCGACTTACCGATGGCGTGTATTACCGCTTGGGCAAACTCGAACCAGCTGACCTCACCTTGATTGGTGATGTGATGCACTCCCCCACGCCGATCGAGCGCAAGGCGGCGAAGCATGGGGGCGAGATCGGCGCAAAAGGTGGGGTGCCCGCGCTGATCGTCGACAAAGCTCAGCTCGGTGTGCTGGGCAGCCAAACGCATGATGGTCTTGACCATGTTGTTGCCGTATTCGCCGCATACCCAACTGGTGCGCACCACAGCGGCCGAGGGGCCAAGCGCTAGCGCCTCACGTTCGCCTGCAAGCTTTGAGGCGCCGTACACCGACTGCGGGTTGGTGATGTCCCACTCGTGATACGGCGTGGACTTTGAACCGTCGAACACGTAGTCGGTGCTGATGTGCACGAGGTGCGCACCGACGCGATCGCACGCTTCGGCCACCCAACGCACCGCAGCGCCGTTGGCCACAAATGCCCGCTCGGGTTCGCTCTCGCACGCATCGACAGCGGTCCACGCCGCGCAGTGAATGACCGTATCGGGCCGCAGTGAGGTGACCGCCGACATCACAGCGTCTCGGTTGACGACATCGAGCGCACTGCGATCGAGGCCATACACGGTGTCTCCGAGCGCCTCGCACGCCAGCACCGTGTCGCGGCCAAGTTGCCCGCCGGCGCCGGTAACCAGCACCCGCATTAGAGCGCTGCCCGGGCCTTGAGCGGCTCCCACCAAGCACGGTTGTTGCGATACCACTCGACCGTTTCGGCAAGACCGTCGACAAGGTTGTGTTCGGTCTTCCAACCGAGCGCCGTGACTTTGTCGTGCGTAATCGAGTAGCGGCGGTCATGACCCAACCGATCGGCTACTGGCGTGATGAAGCTTTCATCGCGACCGGTGAGTTCGAGCAAGCGATAGGTGATCTCTTTGTTGGTCACTTCGTTGCCAGCGCCGATGTTGTAAATCTCGCCGACGTTGCCTTTGCGCAGAACGAGTTCGGCCGCGGTGTTGTGGTCGTGCACATGGATCCAGTCGCGCACGTTTCCGCCATCGCCGTAGAGGGGCACTTTGTGACCATCGAGCAAGTTGGTGGTGAACAACGGAATCAGCTTCTCAGGAAACTGATACGGACCGAAGTTGTTGCTGCATCGCGTGACCAACACCGGCAGACCGTGCGTGGTGTAGTAGCTCAGCGCAATGAGATCGCTGCCGGCTTTGGCGGCCGAGTACGGCGAGCGTGGACCAAGCGCATCGGTCTCGCCGAAGCTGCCGTGCTCGATCGATCCGTAGACCTCGTCGGTGGAGATATGCAGAAATCGTTCGACGCCAATTTGGCGGGCGACGTCGCACAACACGTTGGTGCCAAAGCAGTTGGTGCGCACGAACGAGTAACCGTCGAGAATTGAACGGTCTACGTGGGTTTCGGCTGCGAAGTGCACCACCGCGTCGTGACCGGCCATGGCCGCCATGACGTCGTCCTGATCGCAGATGTCGCCCTTCACAAAGCGGCAGCGATGATCGTCGATGAGATCGCGAATGTTCTCGAGGTTGCCCGCATAGGTGAGCGCGTCGTACACCGTGACCGTGTCATCGGTGGTGGCCAACACATGGCGCACATAGTTCGAACCAATGAACCCCGCAGCGCCGGTGACGAACTGCTTCACGTGCGCATCTTCCAATACGGACGGCGACCCTCAGGAAGGTCGGCACGCAACGGGTTCGCTTCGTCGCGGGCAGACAGGATGGGGTCGGTAACGCCCCAGTCGCCGGCAATTGCGGGGTCGTTCCACATCACACCGAGTTCGTCTTGCGGGTTGTAGTAACCGTCGACGAGATAGGTAATGACCATGTCGGTGAGAGCTGCGAAACCGTGAGCGACGCCCGGCGGAATGAAGATGCCCACATGGTTCTCGCCGCTGAGGTCGAGACACAGGGTGTTGCCATCGGTGGGGCCACCCTCACGAAGGTCGTGCAGCACCACGCGCGCCGTGCCGAACGGGACATACCAATAGTCGGCCTGATGCAGGTGATAGTGCAATCCGACTACGGCACCCTTTTGGCGGTTGGCGCGATTTCCCTGCAACATCTCGCGACCGTTGGGGAACCATTCACGGCGATAGGTCTCGATGAACAGACCGCGCTGATCACCGTGGATTGTGGGTTCCACAATCCATGCTCCTGCGATCAATTCGCTTTCGTACACATTTGGCATCAGTAACTCACTCCACGTCGATCTGGCAATGGTCGCCCACCATGAGCCGAAGCGCGCGGGGACGAAGTTGGGTTCGGTTCACGACAGCCTCTTTACCGATGAGGCTGTCTTCGAGTCGAGGGATATCGGTGATGGTGCTTCGCGTCATGATCACCGAGTGCTCAACTTCGCTGTTGGTCACTTCGCAGTCGTCGCCAATGGCGCTGAATGGACCGATGAAGCTGTCGGTAATGCGAGCACCGCGGCCAATCGCCACGGGACCACGAATGGTTGAGTTGGTCACGATGGCACCAGGCTCGATGATGACACGGCCATCGATGATGGATGCATCATCGACAGTGCCATCGATGCGAGTGACAATCTTCTCGAGCAGCAATCGGTTCGCCTCGAGCAGTGGAGTGAGCTTGCCCGTATCGATCCACCAACCGGTGAGCAACTCGCAACGCACGCGGTATCCCTGGTCGATGAGCCACTGAATCGCGTCGGTGATTTCGAGCTCACCGCGCGGCGATGGCTCGATTGACGACACAGCGAGGTGAATGGTGCGGTCGAACAAGTAGACGCCCACCAGCGCTAAATCGCTCGGCGGGTCTGCTGGTTTCTCGACAAGGTGCACGACGTTGCCAGCGGTGTCGAGCGTGGCGATGCCAAAGCGGTGCGGATCGGGAACCTTCTTGAGCAAGATCTGCGCAGTGGGCGGTGCATCGCCGAGTCGGGCTTGCTCGAACGCTTGCACGAAGGCGGCGAGGTCTTGCTCGAGCAAGTTGTCGCCTAAGTACATGACGAAGTCGTCGTCGCCCAAGAACTCGTGGGCGATGAGCACACAGTGCGCCAGACCAAGTGGTTGATCCTGAGGGATGTACGTGACCCGCACACCGAACTGGCTGCCATCGCCCACCGTAGACATGACCTCAGCGCGGGTGTCGCCCACAATGATGCCGATTTCGACGATGCCTGCGGCGGCCATCGCCTCGATTCCGTAGAACAAGATCGGCTTGTTGGCTACAGGGACCAACTGCTTCGCGCTGGTGTGGGTGATCGGGCGTAACCGTGTACCGGCGCCGCCAGCGAGAATGAGTGCTTTCATACGAGTGGCAAGTGTAGGACACTCAGCCAGCTGGTGGGGGTGAGCCAGCAACACCCTTGAAATAGTCTAAAACCACGTTCGCTGTGTCGCCGAGAAGCAACACGGCGTTGCCATCGACAGTGTGCGGAACAACAGGAAGTGAATAGGGCTGCAGTCCCGCGCCCAACACGCCACGAAGAGCACCCGCTGTGCCGAGCACGTCGAGACCATCGTCGATCCGAACAGCGCCCGTGCCCGCAGCGAGCAAATCGCCCGTGCGGAACGGATTGCCCTTGATGCTGGCAATCGTCGCTTGCAATGCCGTGTTCACAAACAACCGTTGACGCTTGGTACGGCCGAGATCGGATGTTCCGTCGCGAACCCACACACCGTTCTCGAGGGTCTCGTAATAGCGGCTGCGCGCGTACGCCAGACTCTGAATGCCATCGAGCACATAACACCCAGGCGCAGTGATGTTCAATCCGGTGTGCTCATCTCGCGCTGGCGTGGGGAAACAAATCTGCACCCCGCCAATCGAGTCGACGAGTGATTTGAAACCTTGGAAGTCGATCTCCACGTAATGGTGAATCGGGATGCCCAGCGATTGCTGCACAGTCTGGATCAACGTGGCCGGGCCATCCTGATATGCCGAGTTGATGCGACCCTGTTGGCCACTCACTGCATTCGTGACCCACAGGTCACGCGGGATGGAAAGCAGCGCTGCGGGACCGCCATTGCGATCGCGTCGCAACACCATGATGGTGTCGCTGCGGTGGCCGCCAACTCCGGTGGCGGGGCCGATGCCGCCGTAGTCGGGGGCTGTCGGGTCGGCGCCCTCGCGGCTATCGGAGCCCACCAGCAAGAAGTTCTCGACGTTTGCGCTTGATGGACTCAATGCGGTCTTCAGCCCCGAGAGTCGCTGGATGCCCGCTACTTGATGGCGAGCAGCGCTGGTGACACCAGCGGCAGTGAAGATTGCAACGCATCCGATGGTAAACAACATCGTGCCGACTCGACGTCGTTGACGACGGCGAGGTCCGACCCGATTCCAACGCGCCGCACTCGACTGGCCGCGTAGCGACGAATCAGAAGAACGCGACGCTGGCTGCACAAGTGCTTACGGTAGTCGTGTTCGGGCGCGAGCCCGAGTCACTCACCGGCCGCAGCACCCGGGTCGTCAGGACGTAAGTGCACGACATCGCCCGTGTCAATGCGATGCGAGATGGCACAGTCGTCGAGCACCACCAAGCGACCATCGGGCTCGACATCGGTGGCCCGACCAACAACCATGCGATCACCCGGCAGCTCGACCCGCACGCGCTGGCCGATGGTGGCGAGGTGCGCGCGATAGAGCGGGGTGATCACTTCGGGCAATGCGTCGTAGTGCGTGAGCATCGCGCTGAGCAACTGACCCGGACCAACCTGATCGCCAACTTTGGCTGCATCGTCTGGCGCCCAACCCACATTGATGCCGATGCCAACGACTACAAACGGTCCGCTCGGCGACGAACCGGCCTGCGCCAACACACCGGCAAGCTTGGCTCCGTTGAGCAAGATGTCATTGGGCCATTTCAGGTCGGCTTCGATACCCGCCAACTCGCGGCATGCAGCAAGCGCGGCCAGCGCCACCCGTTGGGTGAGTTCGTGGGCGAACCGAGGAACGCTGCGCAGCAGCAGGCTCACCAACAAGTTGGCGCCTGGGGTTGCTTCCCATCGCCGGTCGAGTCGACCACGGCCCGCAGTCTGATGGGCTGCGGCGAGCACCGTTCTGTCGGGCGCATCGGCAGCTCCGGCCGCAAGCAGATCGGCGTTCGTTGAGCCGGTTTGGTCGACAAACGTGACCTGCCAACCTGCCGGCCACGTGGTTGGCCATGCGATTTTCGGAAGCGATTCAGACATGGTGCGAGCCTAGACGCACGAACTAATCGTCGGTCAGGTGGCAATCAGGGGTGCTGAGCGGTCATCATGTGAGCCGTGCTGAAGAAGATACTCATCGCCAACCGTGGAGAAATTGCTGTCCGAGTCATTCGGGCCGCCCGAGAACTGGGCATCGCAACCGTCGCGGTCTACTCCGAACTCGATAGAAACGCGCTACATGTGCGTCTCGCCGACGAGGCGTATGCGCTCGGCGGACAGACCGCCGCCGAGAGCTACCTCAACACCGAGGCGATCCTGAATGCAATCCGCCTCAGTGGCGCCGACGGCGTGCACCCGGGCTACGGCTTCTTCAGCGAGAACCCCGACTTCAATCGTGCCATCGCCGAGATGGGTGTGGCGTTTATCGGGCCACCACCGGAAGCCGTCGATGTCATGGGCGACAAGGTCAGCAGCCGCAAGGCAGCAATGGCCGGCGGCGCACCCATCGTGCCGGGCACCACCGAGTTCGCAAAGGGCGCCGACGAGATCATCGAGTTCGGCCGCAGCAACGGTTGGCCAATTGCCATCAAGGCTGCGTTCGGCGGCGGCGGTCGCGGCATGAAAGTGGTGCACAACGAAGCCTCTGTTCAAGACGCCGTCGACAGCGCTCAGCGCGAAGCAAAGGCCTATTTCGGCCGCGACGAAATCTACGTCGAGCGCTACCTCACCTGGCCACGCCACATCGAAGTTCAGCTTGTTGGCGACAAAGACGGCAACGTCGTATGGATCAGCACGCGCGACTGTTCGGCCCAGCGCCGTCACCAAAAGTTGGTCGAAGAGGCTCCAGCCACCGCACTCCCCGACGGCGTCGAAGACGCCATGGGCGAAGCCGCCATCAAGGTCGCCAAGGCCGTTGGTTATTACAACGCCGGCACCGTCGAGTTCATCTACCAAGACGGCGAGTTCTTCTTCCTCGAGATGAACACCCGTTTGCAGGTGGAGCACCCCGTCAGCGAAGAGATCACCGGCATCGATCTGGTCGAGTGGCAGATCCGCGTTGCCAGCGGCGAGCCATTGCCAATGACACAAGCCGAAGTTGCCGCAGCGCGCAGCGGCCACAGCATTGAGATCCGCATCAACGCCGAGAACCCGGCCGGCGGCAAATTCCTGCCAAGTCCCGGCCTCATCACCAAGCTGGTTACCCCCGATGGCTTCGGCGTGCGTTTCGACGGCGGATACATGGCCGGCGACGAGATCAGCCAGTACTACGACAACCTTGTCGGCAAGCTTGTGGTGTGGGGCAAGGATCGCCCAACCGCGATTGCACGCACCATCCGCGCCCTTGAAGAAATGGTTGTCGAAGGTGTGGCAACCACCATCCCCGCCGACCTCGCGATTCTCAAGCATCCCGATTTTCAGGCAATGAAGCACAGCACCAAGTGGGTCGAAGAAGTGCTCGACCTCAGCGGCATCGAGGCGCCCGCCGCACCGGTGGCTGCTGGCGACGATGCAGCCGAGCCACTCGTGCAGCGCAACACCACGGTCGAGGTCAACGGCAAGCGCTTCGACGTGAAGATGTGGGTTCCCGAGGGCCAGGCAGTGGTGGCCAGCTCGAAGGCTGCAGCCAAGAAGCCAACTCGTTCGGCGAGTGCATCAGCAGGCAATGCGGGAGCTGGCAGCGGCAACGTGACCGCTCCAATGCAAGGCACCATCGTGAAAATCTTGGTCGAGGTCGATCAGGTTGTCGAAATCGGGCAGTCGGTTGTTGTGCTCGAAGCGATGAAGATGGAAAACCAGATTGCCGCCGAGAAGGCGGGCACCGTGAAAGAGATCAAGACCACTACCGGTGCCACCGTTGGCGCCGGCGATGTGTTGATCATCATCGCCTAATCGCAGCGGGCTACTCGCTGCGACGAATCACCACAATCGTGCCCGCACCTTTGTCGTGCCACCCTTGGCGTCGCTTGTCGAAGATCATGCGCGCATACACAACGATGCTCAACGCGTAACCGATTCCCGGCGCAACGCCGGCTGCCAATGGCACCAGCGAGCGAATTGCGGCTGACGACGGCAACACCGCTCCGCCAGAGTCGACCCGAACCACCTGAGTGCCAAGAGCAATCTTGCCGACGGTGCGGCCCCACAGTGCAATCATCCCGAAGTCGTAAAAAAACGCAGTGGCCAAGACCGCAACGTTGACGCCGAACGCGTGCACTTTCAGATCGTCGGGCGTATGAACCCCGACCGCGATAATCGCAATCAGGGCAGCCGGCACAAGGATCACGAGCTGGTCGATTGCCTGCGCGAGCACGCGCCGCCAAATAGGTGCAAGAACAATGCCGGGGGGCAGTCCAAGTTCTTGATTCAGCGCCTCGCGATCAATATCGGATTGGCCAAACGAGTTCACAAAGCGCTACTCATTCGGCGGCCTCGGCGAGCGCCTCGCTCATTGCAGGATGTACGAGCAAGCTTTCGACGATGTCGCTCACCGTGAGGTTTGCCGTGACCGCCAACGCAATCACGCTGATGAGCTCGGCTGCGTGTCGACCAACGATCGAACCGCCGAGCACAACACCCGTCGCGGGATCGGACACGATCTTCACAAAGCCGCGCGAGTCGTTGTTGATCAACGCCTTCGGGTTCGAACTGAACGGCACCTTCGTCACCCGAATCTTGCGACCCACCGCGAAAGCATCGGCTTCAGCGAGGCCCACATCGGCAATTTCTGGCTCGGTGAAGATGGCCGAAGCGGCCTTGTCGTAGTCGAGGTGACGGTGCGCAACTTTGTGGAGACCCATCACATGCTCGGCTACTTTGCGACCTTGCATGCTGGCTACTGACGACAAGGGCAACTTGCCGCTCACGTCGCCGGCCGCGTAGATGTGCGCCACGTTGCTCTGACAATGCCGGTTGATGGTGACGTACCCGCTGTCGGTTTGCACTCCAGCAAGCTCGAGGCGCAGTTCGTCGGTGTTCGGCACCGAGCCGATCGCGAGTACTGCATGCGAACTGCGCACTACCCGACCATCGTCGCAACTCACCGTGACCTCGTCGCCGTTGCGTTCGATCGAGATAGCTCGCGCGCCTTTCAGAAGGCGAACACCGCGCCTCAAGAAGTCATCTTCAAGAACGGCAGCAACCTCGGGGTCCTTCGTGGGAAGAACCTGTTGGCGGCTCACCACGAGCGACACGCTTGCGCCAAACGAGGAGAACATGTGCACGAACTCAACGCCAGTAACACCCGAGCCAACCACGGTCATGCTCGTTGGGAACACCTTGGGCGGGTAGCAATCGCGAGTTGTGAGAATGCGTTCTCCGTCGGGATGGCACCAGTCGGGGATGCGCGGGCGCGAGCCAGAAGCAACGAGCACGGCATCGGCTTCGATCTGCTCGATGCCATCGGCAGTAGCTACTTCGATCACGTTCGGACTGACGAATCGAGCCGAGCCCATCATCAGTCGAACACCCTGGCTTTCGAGCAACCGGATGGAGTTGCTCTGCAACCGACTTTGGATGTCTTCGATGCGACCCTGAAGCGCAGCGTTGTCGACTTCGGCATCTTGCTGCTCGAGACCCATGCCATGGATACGTTTGGTGAAACTCATCGCGCCACCGGTAGCGATCATCGTCTTCGACGGAATGCAGTCCCACAGGTGCGCTGCGCCACCGATGACATCACGCTCGATCAACGTGACATGGGCACCCAAACGGGCGGCATAGGTAGCAGCAGTATTACCTGCTGGACCACCACCAATGATCACAAAGCGAGTCGACACAACGCGTGAGACTACTCGCCAAGGCCCCATCCATCATCGACAAACAATCTGGGGCGCATGGTTCTCGGCTCTAACGGTGCCCCCGAGTTGCTACCCGCTGATGTCACTGATGGAGGTGCTGGCAGGTTTGGGCAGTAGCGCGACGGGAACTGATACTGGTCTCGCTGCTCGCCCACCCACTCGAAATGCATGCCGTCAGAGGTGACAAAATTGCCGCCCCACGCAAAGTTGTGCTTGCGGAAAATGCGCACCACATCACAGTTCATTTGCGGCGCAGCGCCTTGGGCATTGGTGGTGGTGTTGGTATCGAGTGGCGCGCCCCACGAATGCCTCGACAACACTCCAAGGTTGCCCGCGACCCGGTTGAAGCGAGGGTAGAAACACCCGCCGTATCGATTGGCGTTGGCAACATCGATCTGCCCAGCGAGGCCAGCGTTGATCACGTCGTTGAGAGCCGCGCGCAGGTCTGCTTGGATCACATAGTTACACCGAGCATTGATACCGGTGGGATACAACTCACGAACGGGCGGCATGAACTGGTTGACCCAGGTTGGCGTGACATCAACGTCGACTCCGTTCGGCCGCACGCGATACGCAAACTCGCCCAAACGCGCTTTCGCTTCAGACATGCTCAGCGTGGCGTCAGGATCGAACGGATCCCAGCTTCGCCGCACCCGTGTGTCGGCTCGTTGCTCGAGCCCATACGCGGCGAGGTTTGCATCGATGCTGTCTCGTGAGGCAAAGCCCCACACCACGATGCTTGTCACCCGCGTGACCCCAAGAGAATCACCCTGCGCCGGCGACAGCAGCACTTCGGTTCCGCCGATGACCGAGTCGCTGGCAACCATGCCGATCGTAAGCCGCACCACCGCTCCGGAGGCTGCCTCGAGATCGATGGTGTCGCCGACCCGCGCATCACGCAAGCCAGCGGTGGTCGCGCCCATCACGACCTCGCCCCGAGCGAGCACGGCGGCGACATCACGACCCATCAGCGCAGCGATCGCCTCGGAAGGCAACACAGTGACGCCCATCGGAAAGTGGTAGCCAGCGATCTCGGGCTGTTGCACAATGGCTGGCCCGCGCATCACAAGTCCCATTGGCACACTTGCGCCCCGAGACTCGGACCACGCTGCCCGCGCCGAGTTGGCTGCGCTCGCGGCAAGCGAATACGCGTCGGCTGACAGCCCGCTGGTTTGATACACGCGCACGACATCTGTGGGCGTCACTACGGCTTGAGCGGTCGCAGTTGCAGTAACGGGTGCCACGATCCGACTCAGCGGGCCAATGGCCTGACTTGAGGACAGCGACGTGACGATCACGAGCGCACCGAGAACGAGGGCGGCGGCGCGTTTCATCACCCCGACATTACGACGGCAGGGGGCATGCCCCACGGCAGTGCAATTGGCTCGCGTTCACCGGCTCAGACCAGATACCGTTCAGCCCCTGTGAACGAAACTCCCGATGCCTCCCCCGATGCTGAATCCGACCTGCTCAGTGGTAGCGGACTCGAGGCCGAGAAGGCCAAGCGACTCGCGAAGCTCGACGACATTCGAACCACCGGAAACAATCCGTACCCATACCGTTTCGATCGCAGCCACACTCTCGGCGAGATCCGCGCCGAACACGGCGAGTTAGAGCCAGGCACCGAAACCGAAAGCCGCGTCTCCATCGCTGGGCGAATGATGCTCAAGCGCGAGCAGGGCAAGCTCATCTTCGCCACCGTGCGCGATCGCAGCGACGAGATCCAGTTGTTCGTCTCCAAGGCAATCGTGGGCGATCAGGCCTTTGCCGATATCGGCGACCTCGACCTTGGCGACTGGGTTGGTGTCGAAGGAATCGTGATGACTACCCGCAAAGGTGAGCTCAGCGTTCGGGTCGAGTCATTGCAGCTCTTGTCAAAGGCGTTGCGTCCGCTGCCCGATAAGTGGAAGGGCCTCACCGATACCGATACTCGATATCGGCAGCGCTACACCGACCTCATCGTGAACGAAGAAGCGCGCCGCACATTCCAGGTGCGTCACGCTGTCATCTCCAGTTTCCGCCGCACGCTCCATGGCCACGGTTACATCGAAGTCGAAACACCGATGCTGCACCTCGAAGCAGGCGGAGCGCACGCGCGACCATTCATCACGCACCACAACACGCTCGACATGACTCTGTATCTGCGCATTGCGCTCGAGCTACATCTCAAGCGGCTCATCGTGGGCGGCATGGAGCGCGTGTTTGAGATCGGTCGCGTGTTCCGCAACGAAGGCATCAGCACGCGGCACAACCCCGAGTTCACGATGATGGAGTCGTACCAAGCGTTCGCCGATTGCAGCGACGTGATTGCGCTCACCGAAGAGCTCATCGTCAACGCAGCACGAGATGCCATTGGCACCACGGTCGTCACCATCGACGACCAAACGGTAGACCTCGCTCAGCCGTGGCGTCAGGCCCGCATGATCGACCTTGTTGAAGAAGCCATCGGCGTCGCTGTTCACCCATCGCAACCGCTCGAGAAACTCCGCGCGCTCGCCAGCGATCACGGCGTCAGCTGCGCACCGCGTTGGGGCACCGGCAAAGTCATCGAAGAACTCTTCGAGGCCACCGCCGAACACAAGCTGGTGCTGCCAACCTTTGTCACCGGCCACCCTGTTGAGATCAGCCCATTGGCCCGCACCGACCGCAACGATCCGCATCTCACCGAGCGCTTCGAACTGTTCGTTGGTCGTCGCGAACTTGCGAACGGCTACAGCGAGCTCAATGACCCGGTAGAGCAACGCATTCGCTTCCAAGACGAACAGCTCGCCAAAGACGCGGGCGACGACGAAGCCAACGGCGTCGACGAGGATTACCTCAGGGCGCTTGAGTTCGGCTTGCCGCCTACCGGTGGCCTTGGCATCGGCATGGACCGCGTGGTCATGCTGCTTTCGGGCGTGCACTCGATCAAAGAAGTCATTCTCTTCCCAACCCTTCGACCCGAGGTTTTCTGACATGACACTCGCATGGGGTCGCGGTATCGCGACCATCGCCGCCGACGGCTCAACGCTCGACACGTGGTATCCACATCTCGCACTCGGCGAAGCGCCCGCTAGCGATCACGACGATCTCGCGGGCGCCTACGTAACCGATGCTGTGCGCGGCGTCACCACTGTCGGCGTCGCGTTGCAGATCGACACCGACACGCCACCGAGCAGCGCCTCCGATGTGTACTTGCGTTTGCATCTCCTTTCGAATCGATTGATGAAGCCACGCACCATCAACCTCGAAGGGGTCTTTGGATTGCTCACCAACGTCGCATGGACCAACCTCGGACCCTGCGCTATATCCACTATCGACGATGTTCGCCTGCGCGCTCGGGCCGCTGGCCAGAACCTCACCGTGCACAGCATCGACAAGTTCCCGCGCATGACCGACTACGTGGTGCCGTCAGGCGTGCGCATTGCCGACGCCGACCGCGTGCGCCTCGGAGCACACCTTGCCTCGGGCACCACCGTGATGCACGAAGGCTTCTGCAACTTCAACGCAGGCACGTTGGGCACCTCGATGATCGAGGGTCGCATCACCGCAGGCGTCATCGTTGGCGACGGCAGCGACATCGGCGGCGGCGCATCGATTATGGGCACGTTGTCGGGTGGCGGCACGCAAGTGGTGTCGGTTGGCGAGCGTTGTTTGCTCGGCGCTGAGGCCGGCATTGGTATCAGTCTCGGCGATGAATGCGTGGTCGAAGCGGGCCTTTACATCACGGCCGGCACGTTGGTGCGACTACCCGATGGCGAAGTCGTCAAAGCCCGCGAACTCAATGGCGCTGGCGGTTTGCTGTATCGCCGCAACAGCCAGACCGGCGCCGTCGAGGCCATTCCACGCTCAGTGAAATGGGACGGCCTCAACGGCGATCTGCACAAGAACTAGAGCGCGGGCGACGGGCCCCCGCTCGTGGGTTAGCGACCTGGCTGGTAGACGCCAAACACTTCGCGCAGGGCATCGCTGATTTCGCCAAGGGTGGCGTCGGCGCGCAGCGCTTCCTTGATCGAGTACAGCACGTTGTCGGTGCCACGAGCCGCAACGCGCAAGGCGTCGAGACGAGCAGCAACCAACGCGTGGTCACGGTTGGCTTTGTACGCCGCGAGGCGCTCCTTCTGGCCGCCCTCAAGCAGTGGGTCCACAGGAAACAGAGTCGGCTCTGGCTCGTTGTCGAGGGTGAACTTATTCACGCCGACAATCACGCGCTCGTCGTCGTCGATCGACTTCGAGTACTCGTACGCAGCCTGCTCAATCTCGTCCATCTGGAAGCCAATCTCAATGGCCTCAACAGCGCCACCCATTTCATCAATGCGAGCGATGTACTCCCAGGCAAGCCGCTCGACTTCGTCGGTAAGCGACTCGACGAAATAGCTGCCAGCCAACGGGTCGGGCGTATCAGCGATGCCACTCTCGTATCCGATGATCTGTTGCGTACGCAATGCGATGCGTGCGGCCTGCTCGGTGGGCAAGCTCAAGGCTTCGTCGTAGCCGTTGGTGTGCAGGCTCTGCGTGCCACCCATCACTGCAGCCATCGACTGCACCGCAACGCGGGCGATGTTGGCTTCGGGCTGCTGCGCCGTGAGGGTAGAGCCGCCGGTTTGGGTGTGGAACCGAAGCAGCTTCGAGGCTTCCTTCTTGGCGCCGAAACGCTCGGTCATCAACTTGAACCAAATGCGCCGTGACGCTCTGAACTTGGCCACTTCTTCGAAGAAGTTGTTGTGGGCGTTCCAGAAGAAGCTGAGGCGAGGCGCAAAATCGTCGATGTCGAGCCCGGCGGCAAGGGCGGCTTCGACATAGGCAATGCCGTTCGCAATCGTGAAGGCGATCTCTTGCACCGCTGTAGAACCGGCCTCACGGATGTGATAGCCGCTGATCGAGATCGTGTTCCACCGTGGCACGTATTGGCTGCAGTAACCGAAGATATCGGTGATGATGCGCATGCTGGGCTTGGGCGGATAGATGTAGGTGCCGCGGGCGATGTACTCCTTGAGTAGGTCATTTTGGATCGTGCCGCTAATGGCGGTGGCGGGCACGCCTTGCTCTTCGGCGACCAACTCGTACATCAACAGCAAGATCGCGCCGGTTGAGTTGATGGTCATGCTGGTGGTGACCTTGTCGAGCGGTAGGTCGGCGAGCAGCATGCGCATGTCGTCCATCGAGTCGATTGCAACGCCCACCTTGCCAACTTCGCCCTCGGCGCGGGGATGGTCGCTGTCGTAGCCCATTTGCGTTGGAAGGTCGAACGCACAACTCAGACCGGTCTGGCCGGCCTGCAGCAAGAACTTGAATCGCTCGTTGGTAGCCGACGCCGTGCCGAAGCCGGCGTACTGGCGCATGGTCCACAACTTGCCTCGGTACATCGTGGGGTACACACCACGGGTGTAGGGCGCCTCGCCAGGCGCTCCGAGTTGGGTGGCCGGATCCCAATTGGCGAGGTCACTCGCGTCGTAGAGGGCCTTGATCTCGATACCCGAGTCCGTCATCTTGTTGTCGCTCACGAACCATGAGCGTACGGCGCAACAGGCGCTGCCGCTAAACCGCGGCGATCACTGCGATCTCAAGCCGCCATGCAGGGCGGGCCAAGGCAGGCACCGTCACGAGGGTGCTGGCCACTCGACGTCCATCGAGAACGCGGTCGCGCACCGCCATGATGTCGGCCAAGGGCTCGCTGTTCACCACGTAGGTAGTGATTGAGACGATGTCGTTCACGGTCATCGAGGCCTCAGCCAAGATCGCCACGATGTTCGCCCACACCACTTCGGTCTGGTCACGAATTCCCTGTGGCACCGAGCCGTCGGGAGCTACCGGCACCACACCCGATGTGTACAAGGTGCGCGTCGGGCTTTCGACCAGCACTGCGTGCGCGTAGTTCGCGGCAGGGGGAGCAATCGTCGACGGCGAGATCTCTGTGTTCATGTTGCGATCCTCGCGTACCAGCGCCCCCGACAGCGCGATCAGCGCGAGTTGTGGTTCAAGCCTTGCCACCCCGGCCAACATGCGTATGCTCGCGGGATGGCCATTACCGAAAACGGAAGCCGCTCCATCGACGGCGTAGAACTCAGCCCTCGACAGGTTGGGCTCAACTTGTTGCCACCCACATTCGCCACGGTTGAAGAAGAGCGCGCCGAACGCAAACAGAAGCTTGCTGGCGCGTTGCGCATCTTTGGTCGACTCGGATTTGGCGAGGGCGTCGCCGGACACATCACCGTGCGCGACCCTGAGTTCCCCGATTGTTTCTGGGTGAATCCATTCGGCAAGAGCTTCCGACACATGAGCGTGAGCGACCTCATCTTGGTGAACCATTCGGGCGACGTGGTCTACGGCAACTCCCCCGTGAACCGAGCCGCGTTCGTGATTCATGCGGCAATCCACGAGGCCCGTCCCGATGTCGTCGCAGCGGCACATAGCCACTCAGTACACGGCAAGGCCTTCAGCAGCTTGGGTATCAAGCTCGACCCCATCACCCAAGACTCGTGCATCTTCTACGACGACCACACCGTGATCTCAGAGCAGGGCGGCGCCGTGGTGTTCGAAGTTGAGGCAGGTCGCGAGTTGGCCGCAAAGTTCCCCACCGGCAAAGCGGCCATCCACCAAAACCATGGTCTGTTCACGGTTGGTCAAAGCGTCGACGAAGCAGCGTTCTGGTTCATCAGCATGGAGCGCAGTTGCCAAGCACAATTGCTCGCAATGGCCGCAGGCACGCCGCATCTGATCAAGCCCGAATATGCCGAATACACGCAGAAGCAAACTGGGTATCCGTTAGCCGGATGGTTCAGCTTCTCGCCTCTCTGGCAAGAAATCTGTCGCACCGACCCCGACTTGTTCGACTGAGCAACAGCTCAGCAAGCAAACCGACTCAGTGCGTCCACGGGGCGCACAGGCCGTCGAGGTCGTGCACCTCAATCTGGTCGCGGTTAGCCCACGTGACCCAGTTGTTGGGGTCGGCCTTGAGCTTGAACGTACGGAAGCTCATGTCGGTGGTGTCGATTGCCAAGATGCGTCCCGACAGGCCTTCGCCCAAGTTGAGCAACAGCTTGATGACCTCGAGCGCCTGGATTGAGCCGACGATGCCGGGCAACACGCCGAGCACTCCGGCTTCGGCGCAGCTCGGTGCCAACTCGGCGGGCGGCGCCTCGGGCACCATGTCGCGGTACGTAGGACCATTCTTTGGATCGAACACACTGACCATGCCCTCGAACCGGAAGATGCTGCCGTGCACAACCGGAATACCAAGCTTCACCGATGCGTCGTTGAGTAGGTAACGGCTGGGGAAGTTGTCGGCGCCATCAACAATCACGTCGTAGCCGCTGATGATGTCGATGATGTTGCTGGCGTCGAGCCGCGTGTCGTAGGTAACCACGTTGACATCGGGGTTCAGCAAGGTGAGGGTCTTCTTTGCGCTATCTACCTTGCGGTCGCCGATGCGATCGAGGTTGTGCAAGATCTGGCGCTGCAAGTTTGAGGCATCGACTTCGTCCATGTCGACAATGCCCAACGTGCCAACACCAGCAGCAGCGAGATACAACGCCGCTGGCGAACCGAGACCGCCGGCGCCCAACAGCAGCACGCGCGACCCGAGCAGTTTGGCCTGACCTTCGGTGCCCACTTCGGGCAGCAACAGGTGACGCTGATAACGGTCGCGCTGTTCGGGCGTGAGCACCACTGGCTTCGACCACGCACGGCCTTCGTCTTTCCACTTACCAAAGCCGCCGGCCATCGACACGACGTCGGTGTAGCCGAGCTGTTGCAAGGTGCTGGTGGCAAACGCCGATCGCACGCCACCGGCGCAATACGCAATGACCGGCGCGTTCTTATCGACAATGCGGTTTTCGATCTGCGCCTCGAGGTGGCCACGAGGAATATGGATCACGCCAGCGAGCGCACCCTGATCGAACTCGTCGGGTTCACGCACATCGAGCACGGTGACCCCACCGGCCGCGATACGCGCCTCGGCGGTGGCCGTGTCGATTTCGTTGATTTCGGCTTTGGCCTTGGCAAGCAAGTCACGGAACGTAGGCATGGGCGAAAGCCTACCGAAATGGTCGGGATTTGCTACCGGACGTGTTCGTGGTGGGTCAACCGCGGTCAACCGCCGATCATCCGCCGATCAGCGCAGCGAGCATCTCAGAGATTGATCCGAGCAACACCGCGTCGGCGAAGTGATCCATCTTGGTGGGCTCACCGTTGACGATGATGACCTTTGAGCCAGCCGCCCGCGCGCGAGGCACCATGTTGGCGGCCGGGAAGACCTGCAGCGACGTGCCAATAGCCAGCAACACATCGCAGTCTTGGGCCGCTTGCAACGCTGCGTCGATGACCTCGGGAACCAATGCCTGCCCGAAGCTAATCGTGTCACTTTTCAGCACGCCGACCACTCCGTTCTCGTTGCACACCAAACAATGAGGATCGTGTTCGCCAACGCGTACTCGCTCGAGTGTTTCGAGCATTGGCCGACGATCGCCGCAGGTCCAACAGATGCTCGTGCGCATCGTGCCGTGAACCTCAAGCACCATATGAGGCTCATGACCGGCGCGTTGGTGGAGTTCATCAACGTTTTGGGTCACGAGTCGCAGCAGTTGACCACGCCGTTCGAGCGCAACCAATTGGCGATGACCCTCGTTCGGCTCAGCACTCCACGCCGCGCTGTTCAGTCGGCTCTGCCATGCCGAGCGGCGCACGTCGGGGTCGGCTAGATAGTGCTGCAGCGTGGCCGCTTTTTCGGCCTGAGGATTCTTGGTCCACACGCCGTTGGGACCGCGAAAGTCGGGGATGCCCGAGTCGGTTGAGATACCCGCGCCGGTGAGCACCACCACTCGACGCGCCGACGCCAACCAACCAATGGCACGAGCAAGGTCGGTCACGGGCAAAGCACCGGGTGATCCGTCGTGAGCAGTCATGGTCCCAGTGTGGTGGCCCAACCCGACCCGATGCCGTGTCAGAACGCAATTTCGTCCTATCCAAACCAGCCCATCAGGGACTAGCATCAGCGTTTGTCCCCCCGACAAATTGATTGTTCGCGCTTGCGGCTGCATAGCCGCGTTCGTTTGGGGGTTGACGTGTACAAGAGAAACGTTCGGTTTACAGCTGGTGCGCTCAGTTTGGCCGCGCTGCTCGTCGTCGCCGCTGGTTCCACGAGCAACGCAGCGAGCATTCCTGGGGTGGCGGTCTCGCCGCCCGGACCATCCACTTCCTTAGGCACATCAAGTTCTGGGTTCACCGCGCTGACGGCTCAATACATCGTTCGGTTCAAGACCGAACGCGGTCTCAACCAAACAGTGGCCGACGAGTTGCGCATAGGCACCGACGTCACCGATGTGTGGAGCCACGCCATCGATGGCTTTGCCGCCACGCTTTCCGCAACCGATCTCGCTCGCCTTCGCAAGGACCCCGATGTGCTGAGCATTCACTCCGACAACGTGGTGAAGGCCGCAGTCGATCAGGTCAGTCCGCCATGGGGGCTCGACCGCATTGATCAGCGCAACCTGCCACTCAACGGCGGATACTCGTATACCACCACCGGTTCCGGTGTCACCGCCTATGTCCTCGACACCGGCATCAACACTGCCCATACCGAGTTCAACGCCCGCATCGTGCGCAGTTCATACGTTGACTTCACCGGTGTGCCCGGCGCATCGGTCGACGAGACGGCGAGCGTCGAAGACTGCAACGGTCACGGCACCCACGTTGCCGCCACACTCGGCGGCACGACGTATGGCGTTGCCAAGCAAGTGTCGCTGGTCCCCGTGAAGGTGTTTCAGTGCGATGGCACGTCGACCGACAGCGACATCATCAGCGGACTCGATTTCGTGCTCGCCGACCACGCGTTGCATCCTGGACCCGCAGTGGTCAACCTCAGCCTCGGCGGGTCGCTGTCGACCGCACTCGATAACGCCGTCGCCACCGTGATCGCCGCTGGCATCCCGGTGGTCGTGTCAGCTGGCAACGACAACGCCAATGCCTGCAATGAGAGCCCCGCCGATGTCACCGCGGCCATCACGGTGGCGGCCTCAACGAGTGACGACCACGCGGCCTCCTTCACCAACCACGGTTCATGCGTCGACATCTTTGCTCCGGGTGTCGACATCTTGTCGGCGTGGATCGGTTCGTCTACTGCACACAGGGTGATCAGCGGAACCTCGATGGCAACGCCGCACGTGGCCGGCGTTGTCGCTCGATTCCTTGAACTCACCCCTACCGCGACCCCCGCGCAAATCTGGACTGCGCTCGACACCACCGCAACTGTTGGCGTGCTGTCGGTGGGTGCGGGCGACCCAAACAAGCTGCTCTATCGCATGCCTCCCATCGTGCCGCCGCCGTCGTTCCTGGCAGACGTTCCCAGAGCTCCCCGCAGCTTCTCGGTGCGCCCGTTGAACGGCTCGGCAGCGCTCACGTGGAACGCTCCTGCGAATGACGGCGGTTCAACCATCCTTGGCTACACAACGTCGTGCGCTGCACCCGGACAACAAACTGTGGTCAACACCTTGACCAGCAGCCCATGGACGGTGGTGGGCCTGATCAACGGCGTTGAGTATTCATGCATCGTGTCGGCAGAAAACTCGGTGGGCCTCGGAACTGCAACAGCAGCAAAGACCGTAACCCCACGCACCACGCCATCGGCGCCCGATGCGCCAGAGATTGTGGCCACAAACCGCCGACTCAACATCACGTGGTCAGAACCTTCGGACAACGGCGGCGCTCCCATTAAGGGCTACGTCGTTTCGTGTACTGACGGCACCACGGTGACCACCAAGAAGGCCTCGTCGTCCGCCACAACCTCTGGCCTAATGGGCTTAACCAACGGCACGCAGTACTCGTGCACCGTGGCGGCCAAGAATGCAGCCGGAACAGGAACCGCGTCAAGCGCCACAGTGGCTACACCACGCACCGTGCCCAGCGCACCCATCAACCTCGGCGCTGCAGCCGCATCGTCGAGCGCCACGGTTACGTTTAGCGCGTCGCTCGCGAATGGCGGCTCAGCCGTAACGATCTACACCACCACGTGCGTGTCGACCACCGCCGGAGCCGCCTCACCTGTGGTTGCCACGGGCACTTCGTCGCCGATGGTGGTGCCCGGACTCACGCCGGGCAAGAGCTACACATGCAAGGTGCAGGCAGTGAACGCTGTTGGTAGCAGCCGCAGCAGCATGGGCAAGAGCGTCACGCCAACTCCGTAATGATTTTTCCAAGCTGAGGCCACCCCGGCACACACTGCGACACCTTCCCCCACGTCTCCAACGACTTCTCGGGGGTCACCATGTCGGACAACTCACTTGCTCAGACGCTCATTGTGTTGCCGTGGCACGACCCAGTGGTCGAAGCAGTCGGATATGACGCACGTGGTCCGTACGTCGAACTGTTTTGGCTGGGGATTCTCGGGCCCACTGCGACGTGGGTACTGCGTCGACTCGTGATGGGACTTGACGCCTATCCCGATGGCTACGAGCTCGATTTGAGCGAAACCGCGAACGCGCTCGGGCTGTCGCTCACTGCAGGCGCGCACAGCCCATTCGGTCGGGCCATGAATCGTTGCGTGATGTTCGGGATGATGCACCAGGTGCCTGATGGTGTTGCCGTGCGACGGCAGCTGCCCCCGCTCTCAATGCGTCACCTCCGTAAATTGCCGTCGCATCTGCAAACAGCTCACGGCGAATGGGTTGCGCGCATGCCATACCAACTCGATGACAGTTGGGAGCGCGCCGTGGCACTGGCCGAGACCATGGCGCGTACTGGCGATGAAGCTCATCAGATTGAGCGCCAGCTGTTGTCGATTGGAGTTGCACCTCGAATGGCTCACGACGCAGCCCGACATTTGCCTTCGGTGCCCAACTCATGATCGCGCACATGCACTGGGGCACCCGGCAGGTGGTGGGCGGCTTCATCGCCAAGTGATCAAAACAAGCCCAAGACGCGACTGAGAGGGCGCCTCTATGAGGAGCCCCTCAGTCAGCGAGCCCGTTATTGCAGATCGTGTCTGCGAGCCCCTTCAAGGGGGGTGGCTGCTTGTAACTTCATGGTGCGCCTGATCATCGTCAAAAGCAAGTATGACTTTCGTCAAGCTCTATCGAATGACCAAGGCGAGCTATTTGAGCGGCGAAAAGTTGGTGACGAGATCGATGAGTAACCGCGTGCCGTAGCCGGTGGCACCCTTCGACAACCAGCCGTCGTTTCCATCAACCTTCATCGTGCCCGCCATGTCGATGTGGGCCCATGGCACACCAGCGGTGAACTCGTCGAGGAACAGCGATGCCGTGATGGTGCCGGCGTATGGTCCGCCGATGTTGCGCATGTCGGCAACGTTGCTGTCGAGCAACTTGCGGTACTCGCGTGCGAGGGGCAACTGCCATGTGGGCTCGTCGGCGCGGCTGCCAGCGGCGCGCACCTGATCGACCCATGCTTGGTTGTTGCCAAGCACGCCCGCCATCTTCTCGCCGAGTGCAGCAATGACGGCACCGGTGAGCGTGGCAATGTCGACAATGGCATCGGGCTTTGATTCGGCAGCAAGCGACAGGCCATCGGCCAAGATGAGTCGGCCCTCGGCATCGGTGTTGTGAATCTCAACGGTCTTGCCGTTGCGCATGGTGAGCACATCGCCAAGCTTGAGGGCGCTACCGCTGGGCATGTTGTCGGTGCACATCAGATAGCCGGTAACCGCGGCCTTGCACTTGAGCGCCTTGAGCGTGCTCATCGTGGCTAACACCGCAGCGGCGCCACTCATATCCATCTTCATCAAGGCATGCGATGCATCGCTGGGCTTGAGGCTGATGCCACCCGAGTCGTAGGTAACGCCCTTGCCAACAAGTACCACATGACCCGTTGGGTTCTTGGGGGTATACGTGAGGCGCACCATGCGCGGCGGCTCGGTGCTGCCAGCATTCACACCAACGATGCCACCGCAGCCCATCGCCGCAAGCTGATCGCGGTTGAAGACCTCAACGCCGATGCCCGCCGGGGCGGCCATCGCAACTGCCGTATCTGCCAGCTTGCGCGCCGTGAGATATGCCGGCGGCGTGTTGATCAGTTCGCGTGCCACACAGGCAGCGTCGGCGACCACAACACCACGATCGGCGCCGGTGCGAGCCCCTGCGGCGCGAGCAGCACCCACGATGAGGGCCAACGACTTCACTGAGGAACCCGTCTTGTCGTTCTTGAGACCCACATAGCGATAGTTCGCCAAGATCACGCCTTCGGTTACGGCCTGCGCTGCGGCCCGCGCCTCGACACCATCGAGGTCGGGCAGCGACGTAGCCAAGTGAGCGCGTGTGCCAGCCGCGCGCACCAGAGCAGCCGCGGCGTTACGCAACACATTGACCGACAACTCGCTGGCCTTACCAATGCCGAGCGCAATCTGTGCTGGGCCAGTAGCCGATGGCAGCACCAGGGTTTGCCCGGCCTTGCCCTCGAACCCGTTTGCGGCGAGGGCGGCGCGGCTCATACCCAGCGAGCGCGGCACAGCGCCCTCGGTAGCCACGGGCACGCCAATGGCATCGGCATTGCGCGGCGCGGAACGGACAATTTCGAGTTCGAGACTCACGTTGACTCCCAGGGGTTGTTGAGTGGCGGTAATGGCTGTGATCGCGCTGGAGGCGAACACCTAGACCTAAGCCCCGACCAGTGGGCCAATGATAGATCTTGACGCGTTCAAGACAGCACTCTTACCTCAGCAGGTAGCGAGAACCCAACGAATCCTTCATGATGATCTCTAGCAACTTGCGCTGACGAGTGGGGTACCTGTGAAGAAGCATTGGAAGAAGATCGCGCTCATCGCCGTACTACTGGCCGTGCTCGCCCCAACGGCTGGCGTATGGCTGTACATCCATGTCATCAAGAGCGAGCCGAAGAAGGCGCTCTCGGTGAATGACATTCCGGTCGGCACCGTTGACCAGTCGGCCACCACCGACAATCCATCGACTCCGGCCGCGGGCAACACATGGTCCATCACTACTGGTTCGCAGGTGGGCTACCGCGTCGTCGAGGTGCTCTTCGGTCAAGACACCGAAGGCGTTGGTCGCACCAACTCGGTTACCGGCTCGCTCACTCTGGATGACACCAAGGTTTCTGCGGCCACCTTTACTGTCGACATGAAGACCTTGGTCTCTGACGATGCACGCCGCGACCGCAAGTTCACCGGCGGCATCATGAACACCGCCACCATTCCCACATCCACGTTTACGCTCACCTCACCCATCGACCTTGGCACAAATCCGGCCGACGGCCAAGAGATCAAGGCCTCGGCAACAGGCGACCTGCTGTTGCATGGAGTGACCAAGTCGGTCACCTTTGACGTCACCGCAAAGCGCACCGGAGGCACCATCGCTGTGGCCGGATCGATCGACGTGAAGTTCGCCGACTACAACATCAACAACCCATCGGGTGGCCCGGTGACCACACAAGATCACGGCCTGATTGAGTTTGCTCTGGCGTTCAGCCAGGGGTAGCTGACGAACCCAGCTGATTGCGCTCCCAAGCCGCAGACAACGCTGCATACTTGCCGCCCAACGCAACGAGTTCGGCGTGTGAGCCCAACTCGGCGAGCGCACCATGGTCGACCACCGCGATGCGATCGGCGCGACGAACCGTAGACAAACGGTGCGCCACCACGATGACAGTGCGGTTGAGCATCAGCGATTCAAGCGCCCGCTCGACCTCGGCTTCGGTACCGGGATCAAGGTTTGAGGTTGCTTCATCGAGCACCAATACGGCGGGATCAACAAGCGCTGCTCGGGCCAGCGCAACCAACTGACGTTCGCCTGCGGACAAACGGGAACCGCGCTCGCGAACTTCGGTGTCGAGTCCCTCGGGGAACGCAAGGAAATGATCGAGCACGCCGATGCTGGCGAGCGATGCAGTGATCTCGTCGTCGGTGGCCGAGGGCCGCGCAATGCTGAGGTTGTCGCGAATGGTGCCGCTAAACAAGAAGCCTTCTTGAGGCACCACAACGACACGCTCACGCAGCGACCGCAACGTGGCCGAGCGCAGATCGATGCCACCAAATGACACGGTGCCGGAGGTGGGGTCATAGAGACGCGACATCAGCTTCGCAAGCGTGCTCTTGCCAGCGCCCGTTGGGCCAACCAGGGCCAACCGCTCGCCGATCCCAACGGTGATGGTCACGTTGTTGAGCACAGGGCGCGACCGCACATATTCGAAGCTGACATCGTTGACGATGACCTCGCCAACGGTGGGCAACTCAACGGCGTCTGCGATCTCGCTGACCTCAGGATGTGTGTCGAGAATTTCGAACAACTTCTGCAACGCCGCACCCGAAGACTGCACGGTGTTGTACAACTGCGACAACTGCTGGACCGGATCGAACAAGCTGCCGAGCAGCAATACGAACGCGGTGACCACACCCACGCTGACCGAGCCACGATGCACGAGCCATCCGCCAACTCCAATCATTGATGCTGTTGCGAGAATGCCGCAGAACTCAACCAGGCCGAAGTACCACATCGAGACCTTGATGCTGTTCATATGACTGGTAAACAACGCCTCGTTCGACTCGTGAAAGCGCCGCGATTGTTCGTCTTCGCGGGCGAATGCCTGAATGACACGAACGCCGCTGATGCCCTCTTGCAACGCACTCAGGTTGTTGCCGATTCGCTCGCGCACCGCCAGATACGCGCGGTTTGAGTCGCGTTGAAAACGAATGGATGCAACCACGATGATGGGGAACACCACCATTGCCAGCAACGTGAGCTCCCAGCTCAGGACGAACAACAACACCAGCGCCATCAACACCATCAGGCCAGCCGACACAAACTGCAGCAGACCCCACTGGATGAGCTCGCCCATCGACTCGATGTCGGCGGTCATGCGCGAGACAAGCACACCGGTTTTCTCACGGTCGAAGAATGACAAGCCCTGGCGCTGGAGGTGATCGAAGACCCGCACACGCAGGTCACGCAGGAAACCCTCGCCGGCGCGGTTGATATAGACAAACTGCAATCGGGCGATGAAGTAGGCGGCGATCGTGGAGGCGATGTAGGCCACCACCGCAACGTTGAGCGAATGCGAGTTCTTCTTGACCAGGCCATCGTCGATGCCGAACTTCACGATCACTGGCCCGGCCAGCGTTGTGGCAGTCCAGAACGTAACCAGCACAAGCGCCGCCTGCGTGGTGCGCCGATACGGCAGCGCGAGATCCCAAGATCGGCGGATCACTTTCTTGGCCGTGTCACGATCGAGCATGTCGTCTTCGGAGATTGCGTTCATCGACCACATGGCTACTCACCTCCGATTGGTTCAGCGTCGAGGTCGAGATCGGCTTCGGCGTCGTGCTCGGCCAACGAAGCAAGTACCTCGCGATAACGAGCGCTACCCGAAATGAGTTGGTCGTGAGTGCCTTGCGCAGCAACGCGACCACCATCGAGCAACAACACGTTGTCGGCCAACGCGATGGTGCCCGGGCGGTGGGCGATCACGATGGTGGTTCGGTTGCGCATCACGGTGGCCATCGCTTCGCGGATCTCGTGCTCCTTCGATGGGTCGACAGCCGACGTGGCGTCGTCGAGAATCAGCAAGCGTGGGTCGGCCAACACGGCGCGAGCGATAGCGATGCGTTGACGCTGGCCTCCGCTGAGCGAGAAGCCGCGCTCACCCAAAATGGTGTCGTATCCATCGGGCAGATGATCGATGAACTCGGCGGCACCCGCGAGCCGAGCAGCGCTGACGATGCGTTCCATCGAGGCATTCGGATCGGAGAAGGCAATGTTGGCGGCCACAGTGTCGTGAAACAGCAAGGTGTCTTCGAACACCACGCCCACAGCGTGACGCAACTCGTTGAGCTCAATCGAGCGAAGGTCGCAACCATCGAGCTCGATGCTGCCCGCTTGGACATCGTAAAAACGCAGCAGCAAACGGGTGATGGTGGACTTGCCGGTGCCGGTGGCGCCAACGATGGCCACCGATGAGCCCGCTGGAATCGAGACATCGAAACCGTCGAGCACTGGCCTGTCGGGGTCGTAACCGAACCGCACATTGCGTAGCTCAAGAGCGCCGACCTGACCGGCTTGCGGCAACGAAACAGGCTGTGCCGGGCTGACCACAGCCGACTCGGTAGACAGCACCTTCTGTACGCGCTGCAACGCGACCGCTGCGCGCTGGCCGGTTGCGAGCGTCTGACCGATGTTACGCATCGGCCAGATGAGCAGCATCACGCTTGAGTTGAACTCAACGAGTTGACCGATGGTCATGTCGCCCTTGAGCACCCGATGGCCGCCAATGGCCAGCACACCAACGAGGCCAATCGATGGCAACACGTCGATGGCGGGCAAGAAACGGCTACGGATCTTGGCGGCCTCAAGCGAGACGGCCCTGATCTGATCGGCTTCGCTGAGTAGCTTGCGAGCCTGCACGCCTTCGGCACCAAAGCCTTTGACCACTCGCACTCCCGAGATGGATTCTTCGACCACAGTGGCCAGCGCAGCCTGACGGTTCTGCACCGCCATCACCGCTGGGTGAATCTTGTTGCTGAAGCGACGTGCCGACAGGTTGACCAACGGCAGCGGCGCCAGCGCCACGAGGGCCAGCAATGGGTCGCTGGTGAGCAACAACACAAGAATCGCGACGACCTGAAACATGTTGCTGATCGTGAGCGGGATCATGACCACAAACGCCTGCAACTGCTGCAGATCACTTGATGCTCGGCTCATCAGCTGGCCTGTCTGAGCGTGATCGTGATAGCGAACATCGAGACGGATGATGTGGTTGAACAGCCGCTCGCGTAGCACCGTCTCGGTGCGGCGGCTTTCGCGAAACGCCAGCCAGCGCCGCCATGAGATGAAGATGCCTGCGAGCAACCCCACGGCGCCAATGATGAGCGCCCATTTCAGAAGCGACTCGTGTCCGCGTATGCCGCGGTCGATGGCATTGCGGATGAGCCGCGGAATAGAGACCTTGGCCGCCGCCCAGCACACGCCAATGAAAACTCCAGTTGTCAGGCCGCGCTTTTGCTGACCCAGCAACGATGTGAGCAGCCGCCACGGTGTGCGCTCAGCAGCAGGCTGCGCCGCTACCTCTTCGACCACCTGCGCCACGTGTTCCCCCAAGTGCTTGCGTACGCAACCAGAGTAGCGGTTGGCTCCGTTGAGCAAACAGTCTGAGCAGAACCTTGCGCGTTGGTTCGGCCAGTTCTTGATCTCGCTGGTGTGGCACCTATCGTCAGCGCATGGCTGATATTTCTGCAGAACAGGTTCGCGACGACGTCAACGCATGGCTCGACTCAGCATGGGATCCCTCGATCACTGTTGCCGACTGGTGGAAGCGTCTCGCTGCAAGCGGCTACGCATCACCGATGCTGCCCGAGTCAATGGGTGGCAAGGGCTACAGCCGCGATCTTTCGATCGCAGTCAGCAACGCAATGGGCGCCCGCGGCGTGGTTGGCGCACCAATGGGACTCGGCCTGATGTTGGCCGCACCCACCATCGCCATGCACGGCTCACCTGAGCAGCAGGGAACCTACATTCCGCGCATCCTCGACGGCACCGATGGCTGGTGCCAATTGTTCAGCGAGCCCGGAGCCGGCTCCGACCTCGCTGGCCTTGGCTGCAAGGCCGAGCTCGACGGCGACGAATACGTCATCTCCGGTCAAAAAGTTTGGACCAGCGGCGGCCAGCACGCCGACTGGGGAATGCTCTTGGCGCGCACCAACCCCGACGCGCCAAAGCATCAGGGCATCACCTACTTCGCGTTCCACATGCATCAGCCCGGCGTCGAGGTTCGTCCGCTGCGCGAGATGACCGGCCGCGCGATGTTCAACGAAGTGTTCATCGATGAAGCACGCGTGCCAGTAGCCAACATCATCGGCGGACTCAACAACGGCTGGGCAGTCGCCAACACCACGTTGATGGTCGAGCGAGCAAGCCTTGGCAGCGGCGGCAGCAGCGGCCTTGGCGTGGCTCTGCCGGGCTCACTTGCCGGACACCTTGCGCGCACCGTCGGTGAGTTCGTTGTCGATCGCGCCGGATCATCGGCTGGCTCAATCGGCGGCGGCACCGTGAAACTGCTCACCGGATTGGCCCGCCACACCGGATGCATCAACGACCCCACTATTCGTCAGGGACTCGCCGAACTGCACACGCTGACCGAGGTCAACAAGTTCAACTTGTTGCGCGCCCGCAGCGGCCAGCGCTCGACCCAGGTAGAGGGCAACCTCGCCAAGTTGCTCACCACGCACACGCTTCGCCGTGCTCGCGAAATCGGTAACCAAATCATCGGTGCGCAAGGGATGTTGTGGGGCCCCGATTCGCTGTCGGGTGGCACCGTGCAAGAACTCACCGTGTTCTCGCCTGGACCATCGATCTACGGCGGCACCGATCAGGTGCAGCGCAACATCGTGAGCGAGCGCGGCTTGGGCCTGCCCAAAGAGCCAGGCGATTTCCGCACCACGCCGTATCGCGATCTACCGAAGAACGGCTGACGCCACTTACGCGTAGGGGCGCAATGCCTCAGTGACCCGGTCCTTTGGCCGACCAACCAATGCTGTAGTTGGCGTGACTACCACGGGCCGTTGCAGCAACGCTTTGTGCTTCACCAACGTGTCGATCACCTGCGCGGGCGTCTGCACATCGGCATCAGTGAGCCCAAGCTTGGCGAAATTGGCATCGCGACGAACCAGATCAGTTGGCGGGTCTTCTAGCTTGGCGATGATGTCACCCAACGTCGCTGCGTCGGGCGGAGTCTTCATGTACAAAACGATGTCGGCTGCGACACCGAGGTCTTTGGCAATGCTCACGGCATTGACCGAAGAGTTTCAATTCGGGTTGTGATAAATGGTGATCTGAGCCATGCCGCAAGGCTAGGCCACCACCCGTTCAGAGGCCGGTTCCAGCACGACTACTTTGTAGACATGATCGTCGTCACCTCAGAAGAGATCGCCAACTCGCCCCGTCACGTTGTTGGCCCTGGGTGGGACAGCAAACGGATGATCGTCAAACAACATGGCGTGGGTTTTTCGATGCACGAGACACGCGTGAACGAGGGCACCGAACTCACCATGCAATACCTCAATCATGTTGAGGTGAACTACTGCATGGCCGGCGAGGGCGAGGTCACCGATGTTCTCACCGGCATCACCTATCCCCTCCGTCCCGGCACTATCTATGCCCTCGACAAGCACGACCTGCATATTGTTCGAGCCATCACCGGCGATTTGTGGCTGGTCTGCGTGTTCTCGCCAGCGCTGGCGGGCGCCGAGACCCACACCAACGAAGGCAGCTTCGACCTCGAGGCCGACGGACAATAGTGAGCGGGCCGCTCAGAGCGGCGTTGATGCGCTGACGCGCGATCGCTGTCACACCCCCTCAGTACATTGCGGCATACGGCTTCCCCCTATACGTCAGTCCTCACTTTGGGGGTTCGTAATGCCTGTTTCTGCTCACGACCGCGTACCACGCGCACGCATCGACCCAATCGTCAACGCTCACCAAGCAATGCTTGTTTTCGAACTCGCACTGTCCTTGCCGTTGCGACCCGAAACATTGGTGATGTTTCTCGACGAGTTATGGCGCGGCCACGAGTTGGTGTCCGTGAACGACACAACCGATCCATTTCACGTGGTTGATGTTGCCAACACCATGGGCGCATATGGTGCCTCCAATGACCACACTGTGGGTCTCGTCATCGCCACGGTTCGACCATTCGGCGAGATACACCACAACGACCGCGAACTATGGCTCGAAGCTGTCGATGTGGTCGAGGCCTGCGGGCTACAGCTGATCGATTGGCTCATTGTCGATAGCTACGGCGCCACCAGCGTGCCCGACCTACTCGCCGACGGGTCAGGTTGGTTCCAGTAGGTCGTCGGCCAATGTGTGGTTCCCTAGCGCCCGCTCGCGGCGTTGGGCGGGCGACAGTCGCAGGCCCGCGTTGCGTAAGCGACGCAAGAGTTCTCGGCTGCTCACTGGCTCAGCGCCCGCGGCCACCACCACATCCCGATACTCCTCGGGTACGTCGTAGTGGTCGCCATGAAACCCGCGCGGCGGTATGTCGAGACGGGCTGCGAACTCATGCAGTTCATGCACGCTCGTGTCGCTCACGAGATGGCACCAGCGCCGGTCGCGCCAGTGCCAAATCGGATCGTCTACCAGAATCGCCAAGGCCTCAGCCTCGCACGCAGCCTTGGGCCACGGCAATTGCCGAAACAGCGTGGGCTACGGCTTCGGCAACACCTGGCTCAAACGCGCCCGGCACCACTCGATCAGCGGTGGGATTCGGCACGAACGCAGCAAGTGCGGCAGCGGCAGCGAGCTTCATCGAGTCGTTACACGTAGTGGCACGAACATCAAGCAGCCCGCGGAACACGCCCGGGAACGCCAGCACATTATTGATCTGGTTCGCATAGTCGCTGCGGCCGGTGGCCACTACGGCAACATTGCTCGGCATCAACTCGGGCATCACTTCGGGCACCGGATTCGCCATTGCAAACACGATGGCGTCGTCGGCCATGTTGACCAACCACTCGGCCTCGATGACCCCGGGGCCGCTGAGGCCCAACAACACATCGACACCCTTGAGTGCCTCGGCCACGCCACCGGTGCGACCTTCGCGGTTGCCATTATCGACAAACCATTGCTTCGAAGGCACCAGTTTGTCGCCGCGGCCCTCGTGCAAGATGCCCGCGCGGTCGACACCGATAATGTCGGCCACACCCACGAGATGCAGCAATTTTGCGCACGCAACTCCAGCAGCACCAGTGCCAACAACAGCCACCGTCATATCTGACAGCGACTTGCCCACCACTTTGGCCGCATTTTGCACTGCGGCCAGAACCACAATGGCGGTTCCGTGCTGGTCATCGTGGAACACAGGAATATCGAGTTCGGCCTGCAGTCGCTCTTCGATCTCGAAACATGCTGGGGCGGCGATGTCCTCGAGGTTGATGCCACCAAACGTGGGTGCGATGGCCCGCGCCACAGCGATGATCTCGTCGACCGTCTTGGCATTGATGCAAATGGGGTACGCATCAACGCCACCAAACTGCTTGAACAACACCGCCTTGCCTTCCATCACAGGCATGGCCGCTTCGGGACCGATGTTGCCGAGACCGAGCACCGCCGTGCCGTCAGACAACACGGCGACAGCGTTCGAGCGACCCGTGTGTGTCCACACCTTCGACACGTCTTCGGCAATTGCAGTCGACACACGCCCCACGCCAGGCGTATATGCCATTGCGAGTTCGTCGGCGTTGGTCACGCTAACGCGAGGGGTCACCTCGATCTTGCCGCCCTCGTGCAAGTCGAACGTGGCGTCGGTGATTGCGCTCACGCGTACACCTGGCGATGTACCAAGCGCTGCGCGCACGGCCTGCTGATGCTCAACACTCGAGCACGCAACGACAAAACGTCGAGCTCCATTGGCCAGCGTGCTCATCGAACGAATGTCACCGCCGCACGCTGCGATAGCTCGTACTGCGCCAGCGATGTCGGCAGCGTCGTCGGCTGCAGCCTCGATATTCAGTGCGTATCCAGCCGAAGGCTTGGTGAGGCGCTTTGATGTTTCGTCGTTCGACATGGCTTTCCTTCGTGGAGAAGCCGGTTGAGCTGCGACACTCGCAACCGAACCGGCTGGAGTGGAGCTAACGAGGTTGCTCTGTTAAGAGCGGCTGACCCGTGTGCCCCACCCGCAGCTAATAGCTGCCGGTACGGCTACGGGTACGCGTGGCGCTGCTACAGCAATGGCTGCTGCGAATGCAGCAAGCAAGGCGTAGGCGGAGGCGATCACAAAGGTGACTCTAGAGGAATGATCTCGATCTGCCAAGTGCCAATCGATATTTCATTTCGGCGTAGGTCTCACGACCCAGCAGCGCCGGGCCCAAACTCAGTGAGCGCACCCGCATGACGAGCCGCAGCCGCCGCCACCGGATGGGGCTGCGCTGGCCGACGCAGGCGACGAACCCGCAGCACCAACACTGGCAAACACCGACAACAGGCGCACCGAATTGAGGTGACCGCTGGGGCAGGTGGCTGGGTCGCTTGATTCGGCCATTGCCCGACGCAGTTCGAAGGTGTCTTCGCAAGTACGGCAGCGGTATTCGTAAAGAGGCATCGACGACAGAGTAGTCGCATGTCGGCGTGATGGATAGATGCGTGATTGACTAAACACCTATGAGTCAGGTTCAAACGATGCCCGGTCAGACCGTTCCCGATCTGCAGGAAGTGCTGCAGACGGGCGAACCTGTGATGGCTCACATCGTGAAGACCGAACCCGGCGAATCGGCCGTGGCCAAAGTGCTCGAGGCACGCATCTACGGCACCCCTGTCGAGGCGTTGTGTGGCTACGTGTGGGTGCCATCTCGCGACCCCAAGCAGTTGCCGGTGTGTCAGAAGTGCAAAGAGGTCTACGAGATCTACCGCGCATTCAACGAAGGCCTGAACGACCAACCCGGCGAGTAACGCTTGCTCGGCGCTTGGTGTGCTCTGCTAGAGCCATGATCATCGTCGCTGGCACCATTTATATCCCTGCGGAACTCCGCGACGCTGCCGTCGCTGCGTCGGCTGAATTGCAAGCCGCCACCCGCAACGACGAACCAGGCTGCATTGCCTACGTGTTCGCTGCCGATCCGGTTGCCCCCGACCGCATCTCGGTCTACGAACGATGGGAGTCGGCCGAAACGCTTGAAGCCCACTTTCTGCACGCCAACTACATCGACATGCGCACATTGCTGGGCGCTCACGGCATCACCGGAGCGAAAGTTGCCAAGTACCGCATTGATGCCCAAGGCCCGGTGTACAACGCCTCGGGCATCGCCACCGCAATCTTCGAATGAGTGACACCAACGACACCAGTGACACCAGTGCACTGAGAATCCGCGAGGCGGTGCGTGGGCTTGTGGTGGATAGCGAAGGTCGAGTTCTGCTTGTTCGTTTCGAGTTTCCGGCCGGCACTCGGTGGGCCCTACCCGGCGGCGGACTTGATGCCGGCGAAACCCATCACGATGCGCTGCGCCGAGAACTCGCCGAAGAGGTGGGACTACATGATCCACTGATCGGCGCGCATCTGTGGAACCGACTACACATCGTGGCCTTCGTGAGCGGCGAGTTCGATGGCCAACGCGAACAGATCTACGAAGTAGACGTTCCGGCCGGCTTTGATCCGCAGCCACAGTTCAGCTGGGAACAGCTCAACGCCGAGTTCGTGTTCGAGTTGCGCTGGTGGACACTGACCGAACTGAAGCTGGCCCGTGTGGATACCGCACCTCGTGATCTGGTGCGGCTGCTGCATAACTACCTCACAATGGGTCCCCCGCCACAGCCCATCGACGTAGAGCCGTAGTCAGCGGAAATCGCGTACCGGCCCGGCATGCACTGCGGGCATGCTCAATGCGGTGATGTGCTCGGCAACGACATTGATGACTCCCTCATGACGCTCGAGACGGCCACGCACAAACAGCGCCGACGCCTCGCGGGCCACGCGGCGGTACCGCGCCCAGCAACCCTTTGAGCACACGATGTTGATCAGCCCGGTTTCGTCTTCGAGGTTCATGAACGTGGTGCCTTGCGCGGTCATTGGCCGTTGTCGATGGGTGACCAAGCCAGCCACCAGCACCTTGCTCTGCGGCTCGCACTGCCACAGCCCTGCAGAGGTCACCACACCAAGCGCCGAAAGACGCGACCGGATAAACCGAGTGGGGTGACCGTTTGGGGCAATGCCTGTTGCCCAAAGGTCGGCCACTGCAACCTCAACTGGTTCCATGCCTGCCAGATGCGGCGCCTGCGCGCCGGTGACGATGCCCGCAAGCCGATTGGGTCGCGATTGCGCTACTGCCCCAACGCTCCACAACGCCCCGCGGCGATCGAGACCGAAGCATTCGGTAAACGCACCGGCGGTTGCCAGTGCTTCGAGTTGAGCAAGATCGAGCGAGGGCACGCGGCGCGCCAAGTCTTCGATATGAGTGAACGGTCCGTGATCGGTGCGCTCGGTTTCGATGAGCGCAGCCAACGCCGACCCAATGCCCCGTACTGAGCCGATGCCCAAGCGCACCGCCTGACCCGAGCACGACGCAGTATCGGGCTGCAATGTGGCCGCCGCCAACGACGTATTGATGTCGGGTGTATGCGTGACGACCCCGTGACGTGTGGCGTCTTGCACCAGCGAATGTGGTGACCAGAAACCCATGGGTTGCGCGTTGAGTAACGCTGCACAAAACGCTGCCGGCTCATGGAACTTGATCCAGGCCGAGGCGTAGACCAGATAGGCAAACGACACTGAGTGCGACTCGGGGAATCCGTAGTTGGCGAAGGCCGACATCTTCACAAAGATCTCGTCGGCAACATCGCCAGTGATGCCGCGCTCAGCCATGCCCTCGAACAATCGCTCGCGCAGTTTTTGCATGCGCGCCTGCGAACGTTTTGAGCCCATCGCCTGACGAAGTTGGTCGGCTTCGCTGGGCGTAAAGCCAGCAACATCGATGGCCATCTGCATCAGTTGTTCTTGAAACAACGGCACGCCGAGGGTCTTACCCAAGCTGTTTTCGAGCAGTGGATGCAAATAGGTAACTGGCTCTTGGCCATTGCGACGGCGGATGTACGGGTGCACCGACCCACCCTGAATAGGGCCGGGGCGGATGAGCGCAACCTCGACAACGATGTCGTAGAAACGCCGCGGTTTGAGCCGCGGCAACGTAGCCATTTGGGCCCGGCTCTCGATCTGAAACACACCCACGGTGTCGGCACGACAGAGCATGCTGTACACATCGTCTTCTTGCGGGATGGTGGCCAGGTCGATCTCGTATCCCTGATGCTCGCGGATGAGATCGACCGCGTAGTGCAAAGCGCTGAGCATGCCCAGACCGAGCAGATCGAACTTGACGAGCCCTGCCGCGGCGCAATCGTCTTTGTCCCACTGCAACACACTGCGGTTTTCCATGCGGCCCCACTCGACCGGGCAGACCTCGATGATGGGACGGTCGCAAATGACCATGCCACCCGAATGGATACCGAGATGGCGCGGAGCGTCTTCGACTTCGGCGGCGAGCTCGAGCACCGCTGCTGGAATGCTCTGGTCGGGCAAAGCAGCCGTGGCAGCAACCCCACTCCAGCCATCGACCTGTTTGCTCCACGCATCTTGCTGACCCGGCGCGTATCCCAATGCCTTGGCCATATCGCGCACCGCCGAACGGGCCCGATAGGTGATGACGTTGGCAACCTGCGCAGCGTGGTGGCGGCCGTGGCGCTGATACACGTATTGGATGACCTCTTCGCGACGGTCGCTTTCGATATCGATATCGATATCGGGTGGGCCATCGCGCTCGGGCGACAAAAATCGCTCGAACAACAATCCCAATGCGACGGCATCGGCCTTGGTAATACCAAGTGCGTAACACGCCGCGCTGTTGGCCGCACTGCCCCGGCCTTGGCAATAGATGTTGGCCCGTTCACAGAACTGCACGATGTCCCAGACCACCAAGAAGTAGCCAGCGAAATCGAGGGACTCGATGACCGAGAGTTCGTGATCGATGGTGCGCCACGCTCTGGCTCTAACCGAAAGATCTTCGCCCGCTTGTGGCCGCTCGCCGTATCGACGGCGCGCTCCGGCCTCGACCAACACACGCAGATATTGCATCTCGGTGAGTTGTTCGCCCTGTGCCCCACGTGGGCATGGGAACGGCGGCAGATTGGGTGCCACCAGCGACAAATCGAAGGCACCGGCGCGCCCAATGGATGCCGCTGTTTCGACAACACCCGGGTAACGAGCAAAGCGTCGCCCCTGTTCGGCCCCACTACGCATATGTGCAGTGGCACCAGCGGGCAACCACGGATTCATCTCTTCGAGACTGCGCCGGGCGCGCACCGCCCACAGCGCCGTGGCCAAGCGCCGATGCTGTGGCGTTGCATAGTGCACATCGTTGGTAGCAATGCAGGCCAGATCGTGACGAGCAGCAAGCTCGGCAAGCGCATCGTTGCGCGCCGAATCGAGCGGATCGCCGTGATCCCACAACTCAACAACCACACGTTCGCGGCCGAACAACGCAATCAGTTGTTGTAGTTCGCGCGCCGCCGCAGCCGGACCCTCGCGCACCAGCGCCGACGGCACCACACCATGACGACACCCCGTGAGCACCCACCAATGGTCGCGGCCGACCTCGGCTAATTGAGCCAACTCGAACCGCGGTGCACCTTTTTCACCGGCGAGCTGGCCAAGGCTGATGGCCCGAGCCAGGCGCGCGTAACCAGCAGGACCATCGGCCAACAACACCACGTGTTCGCCAGGTGGATCGGGGACACCTGGCTCGAAACGAGTCATGCCCAGTGCGAGCTCGGCACCAAACAAGGTGGGCAGCCCAACGGCGCGGGCCGCCTCGGCGAAGCGCACCACGCCATAGAGCCCGTTTTGATCGGTGAGTGCCAGTGCTTCGAGGCCAAGCCGAGCGGCTTCTTCGGCTAACTGTTCGGGGTGTGATGCGCCGCTGAGAAATGAAAAGTTCGATTGGCAATGCAGCTCGGCATAGGGCACGGTGCGCGTGGCACCAGCGTTGCTGACCCGTTGGGCCTGCGGCTCGAACGGTTGACGTTTACGAGTGAGCGCCGGGCCGTCACCACCTGCATTTTCGCTAGAACTGCCGGGCGCGCGACCATCGGGCCGCCGGGCTCGGTCGGATAACGCTTGCTCAAGTTCACGCCACGGCATCGCCGGATTGTTGAACCCCATAAGACTCGCCAGTGTATCGAACACATGTTCGTACCGCTAGGGGCAACTTCGGGAGCTACGTGAAATAGCCGTTCACATCGATGATCACATGTGTCTGCCAATTGCTGAACAGATCGAGGGCCCCGGTTGGCGACAGCTTCAGCACTGATCCATTCGCAACCGGTTGGCCAGGTTGAAAGTTGAGGCTCGACGTACCCGGCCAGACGGTGCCCGACGGATAGGCCGCAACGAAACCGGGACCCGCTTCATCGGCCGTCGTGAGATTGATCGACACGGCCGAAGCACCGACCGGCACGCTGGGCAGTGGAGCTGCCAATCCAGCAAGAGCAACCGACCGAACAACACCGGCGACCAACGCAGACTCACCAGCGTTACGGCTGTCGTACGCGCGTGCAGTAACGATCGGTACGAACAATCCAGCAGCGGCCACCGGTGCCGCCGAGTCGGTGACATAGCCCGTGACATCGACCACGATGTGCGCAGCGTTGCTCGAAAAAACACTGACCATTCCGTATGCCCCCACGGGCACGATGACCGAGTTGGCAGAGTCGAGATGGGCCACATAGTTCACGGTTGATGACGACGGCAAGGTGCCCGTTGGTTCGGCGCGCAAATAGCCGTTACCAACCGCATCGGTTGCGGTCACGTTCAGCACCAGTGCTGCAACCCCGGTAGTGGGCACTGCTGATGCAGCCGGCACCAGTACCGACTCGCCCACCGGTTGGTGCGGTGACCACCCCGCAGGCACGAGGTTGGTGGTACGCGTGTCGAGCACGCGCTGGGGTGTAATCGATACCACACGCCCCGCCGACACCGAGGCTGCCGACGGAGCAAAGTACCCCAGCACATCGACGATGATCTGGCCACCCGGCACGGTGTAGATCGAGATCTTGCCATCGACCCCAACCGGCACAATTGCAAAGTTTGGTCGGGCCTCGCCAGGCACCGCGATGTTCAGCGTGGACGACGTGCCATACGCACTACGCAAGTACGGCACGGCTTGGATATAACCATCAGTTGATGCCCCAACCGATGTGATGTTCACCGCCACGGCAGTGGCGTTGGCTGCAACATCGGCGACACCAGCAACAGCGAGATCAATGATGTCGTAGGGGCGATGCGGGCCCGCCAACTCAACAGCCCCTACAGGGCTCGCTTGGCGCGTGTCGAGAACGCGTCGCGGCACCAACGGCACGTATGCCGAGGTGCTGGGCGCTGGAGCGGGCGGCGGCACTGCGGGTAAGAGCACCTGACCAACGCCGTACTTGTTGTCGGCTCCATCAATCGGCAGCAGGTTGCCCTGCGCAACGTTGCGGTCGAAGGTGAAGTGCTTGACCGCAGCTGCCAGCGGAGCACCAGGAACCGCGAGCCCAGCGTCGAGCAACAACGCTGCCATGCCCGCCACAGTGGGCGCAGCAGCAGATGTGCCGTTGAAACACGACGGGATCGAAGCGGCCGTATAGACCGTGCTCGCCACGCACGATGGAGCAGACACATCGGGCTTGAACCGGCCATCGTTGGTTGGCCCATGCGATGAGTACATCGCAATCGCTTCGGGATACAGCGCCGAAGCGTTGGGGTTCACCTCGGCCAGCGCAGGATCGATGGCTCCAACAGAAACCAGCATCGGATTCGCTGAGTCGACGATTGGCTTGGCGGCAGAATACGAAGCTTGAGCCCGCCCATGTTCGATAGACCCAGTGCCGAGCGCAACCTCAAGCGTGTCGAGAGCGCCAACCACCGGAGTACCAGCCTTGCGCTTGATGCGAAGGTAGGTGATGCCTTGGCTCGTACCGAACACGTTTCTCGGGCATATTTCGCTGCCCGCCGCCTCAAGCGGCGGAGCACCGCGGCTCTGGTCGCTGTCGATGGTGGTGAGCAGCAGGAGATCAGTTGGGTTGTAGTTCTCATCGCCCAACGTGAGCGCTGGGTCGAATGGATGCGCAACTCGGTGAGTCGCGTCGGGATCGGTGAGTGGCTCGTATACCTCGACGCTGTAATCGCTGCGTTGAGCAACCGGAAGATTCCAGTCGCTCCATCGCACGCCATCGAGTTGCGTGTAGCAATTGCCGTTCACGCGTAGGAAGGTGTCGACACCGGGACCCTTATCGAAGTCGACATAGCCGTCGTCGCGCGTGCCCGGATAGTCGAGGCTCGCCGGCACAGTCGCGCGCACATAGCCATCGAGGCCGTCATTGCCCGCCGAGTTGAACCACGTGATGCCGAGACTGGCCGCATAATCAACCACGCTGTCGAGAGGGCCAGTGCCGTCACCCGCGCCGTCGTATGCGGCACCCAGAGAACGGGTCACGATGGGCACGTTGTTCTGTGAGAACCAATCGATCGCGGCACGAAGATCGCTGGCCGTCGCGACGGTAGCGAGGTACAGCTCGGCGGCCGGCGCCATGTCTTTGATCACCTGTGCCACAGCGATGCCGTGCTCGAAGCCGTCACCGTTGTTCAACCCGTCCTGAAACCTTTCGCTGCACACCGAGTCGAACGCTGTGGTGTCTTGACAAAAGATGTGCGCCTGATCGGGTACTGGCCCTTCTTCGGCCGGGTTCCACAACTTGCGATCGAAGTAGTCGATGATGCCAACCTTCACTGACCCATCGACTCCCGCCGCCTGCCAAGCCTGCGCGTTGGTCAACAACACATTCGAACCAACTGTTCCGCCAACACCAGGGCCGACATCGGGCAACTGCGACTGCGTCACCGGACGCGTGACATCGCGTGGGGCCTGCACAAACTCGACGCCCGGGGCGCGAGCCAGTGCGCCGACCTTCGCTAACGGCACACGCACCTGCACGAGCTCGCCATCGACTGCACCCACTACGACGCCACCGAGTTCACGCACAGTTGCGCTGACTGCATCGGTGTCTTTGGTGAGGACCTCGGCTGACACCGTGGGTGAAAAGCCCACATCAGTTCGGACCGAAGCGAACGCTGAGGCGGTGGCCGGGATCGCAACGGCGGGAAACATGATTGTTGCCGCAAGGGCCGACGCCACTGCGGCGCGAAATCGACCGGTCATGATTCGCCATCGAAACGCGGCTGCAGCACGCGCAAGGCGCCAACGAGACCCTCGTCGGCAACAGCAATGGCTTCGGCCCAACTGAACCAACGCGCATCGGGACTCTCACCCGCTGGCGGCGCGGGGTCCGCGTCGGGGCCGAACACGAGATATCGAACGTCGAGATGGGTGTGGCCACGCGGACCGGGATGCACGTCGATGTGCACCAACTCGGGACCAGTAGCCGGATGCCATACGTCGAGGCCGGTTTCCTCGCGGGCCTCGCGCAACGCTGCATCGCTCGGAAGTTCGCCAGCCTCGATATGCCCACCCGGCTGCAGCCAAAGGCCGAGCCGCTTGTGCAGATGCAAGACCACACCGCGACTGCCGACCACGATTGCCGAAGCAGTGACGTGGACCGGATCGGCCTGCTCGCTGAAGGGATGCTCGAGCAGATCGAGATGTTCGACAAACGCGAGTAACGAGCGCGTCTCTCGCTGATCAATGCCGACACGGGCAAGTACAGCGTTGCGGATGTCGGAGCGAATATCGATGCGCCTCACCGTAGCTACAAGCGGTGCTTCAGCCCAGTCGTAGGGCCAAACGCAGGGTCTGGGATGACAAAAGTCCCGAACCAAATCCGCAGCTCGGTGGTGAACTGAGTGTGCCCCCAGGCAAAGGAGCGGCAATGAGAACCGGCAAGCGATTTGAACGGCGCACCGAGTTGGTGCAGCCGGGAACTCCCCGGCGGGGCGCAACTCGCAAGGCTCTGCGCTTTGTCCTTGCCGCCGCAGCGATCACCGCTCTGATCTTGGCCGCCAACGCGCTTCACCCCACGGCCGTGCCGCCAGCAGCGGTAACCGTTGAGCCTCGCGAGGTCACCATCACAGCACCGCCGACGACGACCACGACCGCCCCCACTACCACCGTCGGCACGCCGACCACCATCGATATCGCCGATGGGTTGCCGACCGTCCTGCTTGCAGCGCCAGTACACGTGCAGGTGCTTGCGGGTAAGGCCCAATGGCTGGCCGACGACGCGTTCGGCATTGCTACTGACGGCGACACCCGAATCTTGGCGGGCAAAGTTCTCTACGCCATCGGCGACAACCACGCTTGGCAGCTTGTGGTCTACGTGACCGGGGCTGAAGGCGCCACCGCCAAGCCCCAGTGCGTGTTCATCGATGAGCCAGCCGTCGGAGATACGCCTCGAGTGATCGCAGGCGAGCCGGTGATCGTGAGCAAGCAACCAATTCTCATCTGCGAGGGCGTCGAAGGCCACTCCGGCGGGATCTTCGTGGCAACCCTCGACATCGAAGGCACGGCCACAGGCGAGATCACAGTGAAGGTCGATCTCATCCCATGACCGTGACTCGGAAATCTTCTCCAGTTATGCCCCATTCGCGTCGATACATCTGTGGCCCGCAGCAGGGCCCACCACGAGATACGCGACGCGTATCTGCAGATCGGCAGGAACCAATATGCGCACGTTTGACACTCCCAGCGCCGGGCGCCGGCGCCTTCAACACATCGTCGTTGTCTTAGCAACAGTGCTCGCAGCGTCGGTAGCGGCAACGCATCCCGCCAGCGCTCACAAAGGCGAGGATCAAGATCGACAACTCGAGGTCTCGCACAACACTGCTCGGCCCCTTCACCTCACGGTAGAGCCTGCGTCCTTGGTCATCAACGAGCCAATGCTCGTGCCACCGCCCGTTAGCAATACGTCGTCGGCTGTCCAAGGTTCTGGTGTAGGCGAGTCGTTGAGCGTGTGGGTCCCACCGGGAACCGCTCAATGGTCGGCCGATACGAACGTCGCGAGCCCCCTCGCTGGCACGACTCGAATTCTCAGTGGCACAGTGCTCTACGCGCTCGGCGACAACCGCCCGTGGAAGCTCGTTGCGCACATCAACGGGGTCGACGAAATGCGCGTTCAACCAAGCTGCGAGTCGACATACGCACAACTTCCGGGCACGGCAGTCTCTGCTGTTGCTGGTCAACCCGTCATCGTTGGAGACGAGCCCGTGCTCGTCTGTTCCGGTGTCTCGGGTAACTCGTCTGGGCTCTTCTCGGTGGCCCTTGACGTGGTCGGCCAAGTCAGCGGCAACGTCTCAATCACCGTTGAACTCACGCACTGAGGACAGCTACAAGCCTTATTCCATAAGGGATTGAGCGGGTGCTGCCGGGTGTCGGTGCCGACATGACGGTTGCAACGTGACCTATGCGTCATGAACTCTCACTCATGACTGAGCGGGCATTACAGAACTCGCAACGCAGGCGTACCTTCGCCAGTTAGTGCCCCAACTCGGGCAACGGATCGACGAGCGACCGAACCCAGCATTGGAGTTCACTATGGCTCGAGTCAGTACTGACGGCACTCGACGCGTGAGGTGGAGCCGAGCGTTCATTGCTGCGCTAACCGTGGGGATCGCATCGACCGCACTTGTTGCCACGCTGAACACGAACGACCACGGTAGAAAGGCGACACCTCCCGACGGCACGACGCCGAGTACGAGCTTGCCTCGCGTCGCCTCAAACCCACCTCAGGCCCTCGACACAATTCCAAGCACCACGGTCGCATCATTTCGCTACCGCCGCTCGGCTCCCACACCGATTGGACCCCCGGTGGTTGCGGTGGTGTTGCCGCCGTCGGCTACCTCCCCCTCCCCCTCGCCATCGCCATCACCATCACCATCGACAACCGAACCGACGACTTCACCATCGACAACCGAGCCACCTATCCCGCAGAATCCGAATGTTGCAGTCGTTGTTACCGCAACGCATGTTCGGGTTCTGCCCGGCACCGCGCAGTTCATGACCGACCCCACCCCCGGCGTGGCCCCCGAAGGTTTCACCCGAATCTTTTCGGGCAAGGTGCTCTACGCCGTCGGCGACAATCGCACATGGCAGCTCGTGGCAGTCGTGAGTGGCGCTAACGGTTATCGCACAACGTCGACCTGTGGCTCGCTCAATCTGTTCCTCGCGGGCGACGGACCGCGCGTTACGCCCGGCCCGAGCGTGATCGTTGGATCTGATCCGGTGGTCATCTGTCAGGGCATCGCTGGGCATCGGGTGGTGTCTTTTCGGCATCGATCGACATCGACGGTACGGGCATCCGTGACGTCACTGTTCGCATCGAGGTCCTTCACTAAAGGTTTCGGCAAGGCCGCTTCAGCCGCGGCCGATTGGCGTCGATACATCTCTGCCCGATCACAGGGCGGCGATGTGATGCGCACTGCGTATCCCCTACTCGGCGGAAACCCTTTATGGCTGAACTCAATGGTCACCGGGCACGATCTGCTTTTGGGCGGCGACTCATCGTTGCTACAACGACAGTGCTCGCGTTCTCGGTTGTGTTCACGTACCCCGCCAACGCCAACAACGCTGGCAAGACCAATGCACTTGCTGCGTCGACAAGCAACGGCTTGCATGTCTCCGTTGAGCCAACGTCATTGTCGTTGCTCTCGCCCAACGGAGCGCCGAATTCACCGAGCAAGCCAGCGCCGCGGAACCCTGCTGCACAAGCGTCTGGCGCACAATCAGCTTCAATCGCAATGCCCGTCCACGTGCGGGTACTCCCTGGAAAAGCGCAGTGGCTCGTGGACACATCGCCTGGTGAAGCCGCTCGCGGCAACACTCGAATCCTCGCCGGAACAGTGCTCTATGCCGTTGGCGATAACCGACCGTGGAAGCTTGTTGCACATGTGAGTGGCATCGACGGCGCGGTGGTCATCCCGTCCTGCGTGTCTACAGATACAACGCTCGAAGGCGATTTGCAGCGCGCAATTTCGGGCGACACCGTGACCGCCAATGGTCAACAGATCGTTGTTTGTGAAGGCGTGCGGGGTCAATCTGGCGGCGTCTTTGCTGTGTCGCTCGATGTGCAAGGCCGTGCCACCGGCGACATCGCCATCACCGTGGAACTGATTCTCTAAGCGCTTCAGGTTTGGGACTTTGGTCCCCCGAGTCGCGTGTGTTTGGCCCGGCTCCACTGAGCACTTCCCGCCTAGCGTTACAGGTATCAAAGGAGTGTGCGATGAGGTATCGAGCAACTCTTCACAGCATGGGTTCTGCGCGCCGATCTGCGGTCGCGTGTCGAGCACCGAAAAGCGTCTTCAAGAATTTCTTCGGATTTTGTCAAGAATGCTTCTTTAGTCCCGACAAGTTCGCGCCGATAGATCTTTGTCCAACCAGTCGGCGAGCACGCTATGTCTGACTGGCACCTACCTCATAGGGAAGAACCTGTCATGGCTGAACCTGATGCACAACTTGCACCTCGAGTCCTGATCGCTGTTGGCGATCCGCTACTTCGTCGTGTTGCTTCTACCGGTCTTCGTGACCGCGGTTTCTCGGTAAGCGCAACAAACGAAGAGTCAGCAGCAATCGTGCTGGCTCGCTCGTTCACCCCCGACGTGATCTTGGTGGACTTGCTCCTCCACGGTCCCGGCGGCGGCACCTTGTTCGATGCGCTTCGCGCTTCGGCTGATTGCTACGTGGTGGGCCTTGCTCCACCAGATTCCGAAGACGCTCGCATTCGTGCGCTGCGTGCCGGCGCTGACGATGCGGTCTCGCTGCCGATCTCGGCCGATGAGCTCGCAGCCCGATGCCAGGCACTCCTGCGCCGGCCTCGTCAGCTGCATGCACGTTGGGATCCAATGGCGGCCTCGATGGTGCGCATTGGGCCACTCCAGATCGACCTTGGTCGCAAGGAGTTGCGTGTTCGCAACCACGATGTGCCTGTCACCCGCATTGAGTTCGCTCTCTTCGAGCAGCTGTGCCGCAGGCCATCAGAAGTGTGCTCACGTGTGCACTTGCTCGAGCAGGTGTGGGGCCCCAACTGGGTTGGTGACACACATGTGGTCGATGTGCACCTGTCGAACCTTCGCCGCAAGCTGCAGCAGAACGCACCCGAACTTCGGTTCATCCATACGGTGCGCGGCATTGGCTTCAGGTTGAGCAACGACTTGCTTCGTGCCGAGCGCGACCGGCGCGACGACGATGCGCTGAGTGCCTCAGCCTGAGTTGAAAGAACGGCGTTACGAGTACACGGCGGTGATCCACCACTGTTGATGCTCGACCACGACCAGCAGCGCCTCGCCGCTGCTGGTCGTGAACTGAAATCGGGCCATGCGACGATGCTGGCGGGAATCCCACCAGCGTTCGTCGATGGGCCACGGTCCGGCCCACGCTGTGATGGTCTCGGTGGGCCGACCACGCACTGAAACTGTGTGCGGTGGCGCACTGAGCACACCGCGACCGTTGACCCTCACCACATGTCCGGCCGCATCAAACACCCCGGCTGGCACAGACTCGGTCATCACGGTTGCCGGAGACGGCGCGGGCAGGTGACCCGGCCACGGAGCTTCGATCACGGCAAGCCGTTCGGTTGGCTCGGTGACATCGGCGGTATCGATACACACCCACGCATAGGCATCGCCGGGCTGACGCCCACCGCGCCATGCGGGAACAAACACCTGTTGTTCTCCGACAAGGCCAGCGACGCGGGCCACTGCACGAGCGGCCCATTCGTCGGCCTCTGTGCGACCTCCCCAGAAACCGAGCTGACTACCATCGTCGGAGCACACTTGATCGGGGGTGAAACGCATCAGCACGATGCCCCCACTGAGTCCCCCCGGCTGCTGAATCCATCCATCGAGTTGCCACCGCACCCGTTCGACGATTGCTGCAACGCTGAGCCCATTGGGTCGATACCACAAATGCTCGCTGCGCTCGCCGTGCTCGGTTTCGGCAACCACGGACAGACGCGTGCAGACCCTGCCGTTAGCCACCAACAAATCGTGTAGTTGCTGCGCGAGTTGCTTGGCAGCAAACACCAACGGATCGAGCAGATGCACAGGATCTTCGAATGCTTGGGTCACGAAGAGCTCGGGCGGCGGCGCAGCAGCATCGGCGGCACGGTCGTCGCCGCCGCAGGCAAGGCGATGCGCAAATACCCCTGGCCGACCGAACCGCGCCAACACATCGGCTGCGGGCAGCGCCGCAAGATCGCCGAGTCGGCGCACGCCAAGCCGGCGAAACAAATCGATCAGATCGCCAGACACATCGGCAATGTCGGCCAAGGTAGACACAGACAGCGAATCGAGAAAGGCGCGTGTGGCGTTGATACCCGCTTCGATGATGATCGGCGTCGGCGCCGCAGTGTGTTGCCCAGCAGTGTGTTGCCCAGCCGACTGCCGCGCCGCAACGCCTGCGGTGAAGCGCCCATCAGCTATGCCGATACCGGTGACCACATTGGGCACAGCATCAATGACGAGCTGCACGACACGTTGGGCCATGGCCAACTCACCACCGAAATAACGCGATGGCCCGCGCGCCAAGAACGTGAGCGAACCTGGTTCGGTGATCTCGAGTCGCGGCACCATCTGCGCAACGCTGCGCACTGCCGCTTCAAACTCGCGGCCATCGCGCGCTGGGTCGTGATCGATGAGCCGCAACGACGGACAGATTCGTTGTGCCTCGCGCCGGCGATGCCTCTGGCGCACTCCTGCTGCGGCTGCAGCAGGAGTGCGGGCTACAACACGATTCGCGTACAGCACTGCGACTGGTTCGAGCGGCGACGCCCCTGCGGCGACCACCGACCAATCGGGGCACCACAGCACCGCCAACCGCGGTGGTTCATCGCCGTATGCCACAGAGTGCGCCGACACCGGACTTAGCCAACCTGTTTCAGTGCTACCGGCTGCAGCGCCACCGACTGCGGCGTCACATTGGCGGCGCCATGAGCGGCGTCTGACGCTGGCTCGATACCGCCATCGGCACCGGGAAGCCACACGTCGGCACGACGAGCGCGAGCCAAGCGACGGCCGCTGGCCACCAGCGTGAGTCGGCGGCGAGCGAGACGCCCCGAACCATCGCCTAAGCCTTGCCATGTGGGGTGCTGCACACCGATATCGAGATCGCAGCTGAACTGGCCGGGGGGACCAACCACGATGAGCACAGTGCCGCGCGCCTGCAGCCGTGCCTGAAGACGCCGAGCAGTACCGGCACGTATTTGGGGGCCGCCGGCGAGGGCGACAAGGTCGAACCCATCGATCAACGCGGCGACCATATTGGCCCACGCGGTCTCGCCGAGCTGAGGTGTTTCGGCCACCATGACAAGTCGCTGAAGGGCGATGCCAACTTCGCTGGCAGCACGTAAACCCAACGCTGGCAGGCCCGCCACGGCAAGCCACGAACCTGCAGCCGAAGCGCCCGCTGCGGTAGCTAACGCCACCGACATCGCGGCCGCACCACTGCACCCAATGATGCTTCCTCGCGTGAGCCCGGCATCGGGGAAGAGCGGTTCGAGCGCAGCGTGCACGGGCAACAAACGATCACGCGCAAACGAAACAGGAGCAATGGTGGTGACCAGTTGGGCGAGTTGCTCGTGGCGAGCCTGTGATGAACCGCGCTCCATTGGCGCAGCATATCGAACAGGTGTTCGATATGCTAGGGGTTTGTTACGCCCCGGCAGATTCGAGGATCGAGATGAACCCGGTGGCATCGGCAGCGAAGTCGTCGGCACCAAGCGCAATCGCGTGTTCGCGACCAACGATCGCATTTCCGCCAAGCACAACGCGTGCGTTCGGCACGGCTTTACGTAACGCGGCAATCGAATACGCCGTGGCGTCGAGACGATCGCTATTGCTCACCGACAAGCCAACGGCCACAACATCGCTGCGAGCCATCACAGCCCGCACCAAACCCTCGGCCGGAACATCGGCGCCAAGGTCGGCCACATCCCAACCCGCTAACCGCACGAGATCGGCCAGCATGGCCAACGGCAACGAATGCGCTTCATTCGGCGGAGTCGCCAACACCACCGTGCCACGGGTGCGACCCCGATGGGTGAATCGGGCACCCAAACGGCCAATCATGCGCAGCGCGATCACAGTGGCTCCGTGCTCGACAGAAACATCAATTTCGCCGCGATGCCAACGCGCACCGATAGAGATCATCGCTGGCGACAACACCTCGCCATAGATCTCATCGAGACCGGCGCCCGAGGCAAGCGCCGCTTCAATGACCCCCCAAGAACCCTGCGAATCGCCCGCCATGAGTCGGTGCTCGAGTCGGTCGGCCCACGGAGCACGACGCTTGCGTTGGCCCGCAACTGCGGTGCCTTGCGGCTCGTCAGCAACAGCGCTTGCGCGAAACGTGTCGATAGCGGTTTGATTCACCCGCCAGGTGCCGCCCACTTTGTACGCATCGAGCAGACCAAGACGCACATAGCGATAGGCGGTCATGTAATGGACTCCGAGCACTTCGGCTGCTTGGTGCAGCGTGAGCTCAGCGTTGGGTGCCGCAGGTGTTCTCGCCACCGTGTTAGTGCTCGGCCTTCCACTTGGCCAACGCCGCACGACTGCGCTCGAGCAGATCGGCAGGTATGCGTTTGGCCGCTTCGCTGAGACCACCACCGCCGCCATCGGCACTCGCTGCTGGAGCGTCTGGCGAGTCGGCCGCTGGCGCCACATCTTCGAAGGCGGGTGGGGTCATACCCGGCTTCCAGTACTGGTACATATCGCGAACGATGTCGAACAGACCATCGGACGTGAAGCCCTTGTTCAGATCGACCGTGACCATGTTCATGTAGAGATGCACACCGGCAACTTGACCGGTATCGAACAGGCGACGAGCCAGCTCGGCTGCAGGCCGCGGCCCCTTCGCTTCGAGAGCGGATGCAAACCGCTCGTGCCCAGAACCGGTGAGATTGCGATTGAGCTCGAAGCGCACCAAACCAGGGATGGTGCTCTTGTTCTCAATAACGCCGACGAGTTGACCCATAGGGCGAAACATTACTTGGCGAGGGCAGCTGCGCCCCATCCAAACCGTGCACCGACACGGAAACATTGTCCCAGCTAGATGAGGAGAGCTTCGCCCAACTACGTTGGCGACATGGCAGACATCTCCCTCGAAGAGTTCAAGACACAGGCCGAGGACTTCCTCGCCGCAAACGCTCCCCGCAAAGAAGCTGAGCAAAAGTTTGTGTGGGGCCAAGGCACCGACAAAGTTGCGATGTTCGAAGAGAAAGATCGCAACGACGAAGTTGCCGACCTCAAGCGTGCCTGCGATTGGCGGGCCAAGAAGTTCGACGCCGGTTACGGCTGGATCAGCGGTCCCAAGGCGTTCGGCGGAAGCGAACTCCCCAACGCATACCAGCGCGCCTTCGACTCGCTCGAGAGCCAGTTCCAAGTTCCGAACCAGAGCTACTTCACCATTGGCCTCGGCATGGTTGCACCAACCATTGCAGTGCACGCCAGCGATGTCGCCAAAGACCTCTACCTGAAGAAGATGTACCGCGCCGACATTGTTGGCTGCCAGTTGTTCAGCGAGCCAGGCGCAGGTTCAGACCTCGCCAGCTTGCAGACCAAGGCCGAGCGCGATGGCGACGTGTGGGTCATCACCGGCCAAAAGGTATGGACCAGCGGCGCCCACTACAGCGACATCGGCGAGGTCATCGCCCGCACCGATCCAGATCTGCCCAAGCACAAGGGCCTCACCGGCTTCATCGTCAACATGCGCGATCCTGCGGTCGAGATTCGACCATTGCGTCAGATGACCGGCGGCGCCAGCTTCAACGAAGTGTTCTTCAACGAACTGCGCGTTCCCGACGATCACCGCCTGGGCGACTTAAACAACGGCTGGAACGTGGCGCTCACTACGTTGATGAACGAGCGCGCCGCAATCGGCGCTGGCGGCGGTGGCGGCGGCATCTACACACGAGTCATCGAAATGACCCGCGCCTTTGGCCTCAGCGACGACCCAGTAACGCGCCAGATGTTGGCCGATCTGCTCATCCACAACAAGGTGTCTGGCTACAACAACCAGCGCTCGATGGACAAGATCAAGGCCGGCTCACTGCCCGGCCCAGAGATGAGCATGGCCAAGCTTGCCGGCACGATGAACATGCGCCGCCTGTGCGACTTCGTCTCGCATGTGCTCGGTGCAAAAATGATCGCCGACACCGGCGAGTGGGGCACCTACGCGTGGCACCAACTCATTCTCGGAGCCCCAGGCGGACGTATCGCTGGTGGCAGCGACGAAGTGATGCGCAACATCGTGGGCGAGCGCGTGCTCGGTCTGCCCAAGGATGCAGGCATCGACTCGAAGAGCCCATTCAACGAACTCAAGGTCGGCACCCAAAAGGGCTGAGTCCTCGCCCACTGAGGCGTATCTCAAGCGCCTACCTGAGAATGTTCACCGCTCGCGCAACGACCAGCGCGATCGTGCACAACGACACCACGGTCTGCAACATCATCAAGAGTTTTGCGCGAGGCGTGAGCGGCAAGACGTCTGTTGGGCTAAACGCCGTTGCGTTCGTGAACGACAAGTACAAATAGTCGACAAACGAAGAGCGCCAATCACGCGGCGCCAGCTCGTGCGACTGCATCTGCGGGAACAAAAAGTCGGGGTACTCGCGCGTCGCTTTGGCACGCTCGGCTGGACCACCTCGATCCATCTGCCAGTACCACAGACCAAACGCGATCATGTTGGTGACCCAGATCGACCCGCCGTTCCTAAGCAGGCCGACGGCATCAGAGCCCTCGGTGCCACGCAGCAGACTGCGAATCAGCAAAAGAGCAGAGATCGCGTTGGCCAAGCTGACAACGGCGATCATGATCAGCTCAAACGTTCGCAGTAATGACGACCCGCGGCGTTTGCCACCGGGATTCAGCGTCAGCAGTGACACCAACAGCAGTCCCTGTACTGCAGGCAGCAGCCAATGAGGGCGGATGGTGAGGTGGCGCGGCAGCACAATCTGCAACACGATCGCTATCGCAAGCACCAGCGATACTTGCCAGCGTGGTTCGTCGCTACTTACCTTGCGCCACGCCGGTGTGATGCCCGCAGCGAGACGACGCGCTGCGAGAACGCCGGGATCGAGCAGATGCTCAAGAAATGCCTCGACAGAACCCACTGCCGGCGTGTCGGCAACGCCGCCTCCACGCTCGTCGCTCGCGCTGTCGTCGTTGCCATCATCTTCGGAAACGGGGTCGGTCACCTTGCCACAGTAAGCGGTGACGACAACGCGCTTGCGCGACCGTGGCTATTCAGCTGAGCGGACGGCAACCATCTGCCGGCCACCTTCGATGGCATTGGCTGGGTAGCGGTACTTATCGCCTGGGACATCGAGCGAGTCGCGGAACAACGTGATGGCCACCAACAGAGATTCGTCGCTCATCTCGGCGGCCATGATGAGATTCACCGACGGCTTGAGATCTTGGTACTGGCTGATGATCGCATGGGCCACTGCCTCGCCGGCGGTGTGCTGCTCAGGAAGAACTGAAGCGGCGCCCTTGGCGGCACGCTTTGTTGGCGCTGCGCGCTTTGCTGGAGCTGCCTTTGCTGGGCTAGCTGGAATTAAGGCGTTCGCCATGGGGATCCCTCGTGTTCGCTCAGGTGAAGACTCTGGCGGGGAGGCCACAAGGCCGTCGCGAAAGATAGACCCAATCTACCTGCTGAGATGTCCCAGAATGCGTGAAACGCCAAACCGAAACGGTCGCGGGTTTCCGGCGGCTTCAACCAAAGGTCCAACACAATCGACAACAGTGACCGATGCCCTGGTTGATTGAGCACTCGCTTGAGCCGCCCACGCAGTCGTTGTGCGATTCTGTACGACATGGAAATGAGCGACGTCTACGCGGCGTGTCGAAACGAACTGATCGAACTCGCCGGGTCAATCTCTGAATCGCAGGCGGGCGCCTTGCTCGCTCCTACTCCCCCGTGGACAGTGCTCGACGGCTATCGCCATCTCGCCGGAGTCTGCGCCGACTTCATCGACGGCCGCTTAGACGGCGCTGGGTCGCCCGAGTGGACTGCAGCACAGATTCAGAGTCGGCAGTCGCTGTCGTTGGCCGAGGTATGCGCCGAATGGGTGACCACTGGACCGATGTTCGAAGAAGTGGTCGCACAGATGGGGCCTACCATCGCGTTCCTCACGTTCGATGTGTGGACGCATGGCCACGACATCCGCGCGGCAATCGGTGCCCCCGGCAATCGCCGCGACCCACGCGTTCGGGTGCTGGCCGACGCAGCGCTGAGCATGTTCGCCGGACGATACGAGTCATCGGGTGCGCCGACGTTGCTGATCTTGGTAGATGGCGAGCAATACCTGCTGGGGCCAATCGGATCAGAGCCTGGCGCTACCTTGGGCACATCGGCGTACGAGTTGCTGCGCATGCTTTTTGGCCGACGCAGCGCGGCTCAGATTGCCGCAGCCAACTGGACCGGAGACGCGGCCTCGGCCATCGCTGCGTTACACATCTTCGACCTTCCCGCTGTCGACATCGTCGACTGACCTAGGTCGGCGTGGCAGCGCGCTCAGCGCTAGAGGTACTCGTTGGCGGCAGCTTGCACCGCTGCCACGATTGGCTCCCACGGCGCATCGGCTTGGCGCGTGATGGTGACAAAGTTGTTCACACCAAACACCGCAGCAACACCACCGGCAGCAAAGACTGCTTCGGCGAAATGATGACCCGCGGCTGCCTCAGCACTGGAGAAGTTGATCGACGACGCCAAGGTGACGTCGAGCGTGAACTTGGTCGCGTTGGGGTTTGGAGTCGGAGAAGGAGAAGCAGTGGCCACGCAGCGAGCGTACGGTCTAGGCGTAGGTGTTACGCAGCTTCGACTTTTCGACCTTGCCCATCGCGTTCTGTGGCAGGGCATCAACAACATGAATCTGCTTGGGCACCTTGTACGCAGCGAGCAGCACCCGCAGGGCGTCACGCAGTGCTGCAACATCGAGAGTGGCTCCGTGGGCTGCGACAACCACGGCGACAACCGCCTCGCCAAAGTCGGCGTCGGGCACACCGATGACCGCGCTACACGCAACACCAGGTTGCGCGTCGATGGCTTCCTCGATCTCTTTTGGATACACGTTGAGCCCGCCGGTGATGATGAGGTCTTTCTCGCGCCCCACGATGGTCACGTAGCCGTCGGCATCGATGGTGCCTACATCGCCGGTGCGGAAGAAACCATCGGCGGTGAACTCGGTGGCGTTGAGTTCGGGTCTGTTCCAATAGCCGCCAAAAACATTTGGTCCGGTGACCTCGATGTCGCCGATCTCGCCGATGGGCTGCGCCTGATGGGTGTCGGGGTGAACAACACGCAGCGACACGCCGGGCAACGCGGGCCCAACGGTGCCGGGCTTGCGCGTGCCGTGAAGTGGGTTCGATGTGAGCATCGAGGTCTCGGACATGCCGTAACGCTCGAGGATCACCTGACCGGTGCGCTGCTCGAACTCGATGTGCGTGCTAGCCAGCAGCGGCGCCGAGCCGCTGATGATGACCCGTGCTTCGCGGCACGTGTCGGCGCCGAAGCGAGGGTCGGCCAACAGTCGCGTATAGAACGTGGGCACGCCCATCATCACCGTGCACGACGGCAGTTGGTCGAGCACGACATCTACCTCGAACCGAGGAGCAAGCACCATCGAGCCGCCACCGGCGATGGTGCAGTTGGTAGCCACGAACAAGCCGTGCACGTGAAAGATCGGCAACAGGTGAAGCAGACGATCGCTTGACGAGAAACCCCATTCGGAAGCGAGTGTGAGGGCGTTAGCCGTGAGGTTGGCGTGACTCAGCACGGCGCCTTTCGGGCGACCAGTGGTGCCACTGGTGTACACCATCGCTGCATGCGAATCGGCGGTTGGCACGAACTGCGGAGACGTTGCTGGCTGGTTATCGATTGCGGCCAAAGAGTCTGCGCCACGGCTTGCATCGATGAGCATCAGCGGCAGCGATGAGCGCGCCGCCGCAAGCGTTGGATCGGCGATGACCAGAGCTGGCGATGCGTCGGCGAGCAGATAATCGAGCTCGGACTCGGTTGCCCCAGGATTCAACGGAACCAAGACAGCACCTGCACGAAGGCAGCCGAGATACACAATGAGTGCCTCGCTCGACTTGGGTGTCTGCAGCGCCACTCGATCACCAGGACTCACCCCACGAGTCGCCAGTGCGTGCGCCACCTGTGCTGCTCTCGACCACGCTTGGCCATAGGTGTACGACGAGAGCCCCTCGCAACCTTCGATGAACACTGCATCAGCTGACGAGCGATGCTTCTCGAACAACTCGACCAAGGTGCGCGCTGTACTCATTCTCGGCCTTCTTTCGGGCTGGTTACGTGTGCCATGACCACGCCATTGAGCGTGTCGATCTCTGGTTTCAAGTAGCCACGCGATCAGGCCGAAATGGTACCTTGGCGTCCTACTTCTGGAGGCCAGATATGAAGGTTGCCTTAACCGTCAACGACTACTTGCGACGTGCGAGCCAGGTGTATCCCGACCGCATCGGATTCGTCGACGAACCCGATCAGCCTGCAGCCGGATGGGGCACCGCCACCTATCGCGAGATGGCCACCCGCTCAAACGCACTCGCCGCCGGACTCGACGCGCTTGGCATCGCTCAGGGCGAGCGCGTTGCAATGTTGAGCCATAATTCGGCCCGCCTGCTCACAGCGTTCTTCGGAGTCAGCGGCTCAGGTCGCATCTTGGTTCCCATCAACTTCCGCCTCGTGGCCGAAGAAGTGCAATACATCGTGAACCACTCAGGGGCGCGCATCTTGCTCGTCGACCCTGAACTCGAAGAGGCGATGGCATCGGTGCAGTGCGAGCGCAAGTTCATCATCGGATCCGAGACCGACGCCCAACTCATGCGCTTCGATGCGCAGCCACTGCCGTGGTTAGCCGACGAAGACGCCACCGCAACCATCAACTACACCAGCGGCACTACAGCGCGACCAAAGGGTGTGCAACTGACCCATCGCAACCTGTGGATCAATGCGGCCACATTTGGTTGGCACATCGGCCTCTCCGACCGCGATGTATATCTGCACACGTTGCCCCAATTTCACTGCAACGGTTGGGGCCTCACGTATGCAGCCACCGGTGTCGGCGCGCAACACATCATCTTGCGCAAGGTCGACGGCGCCGAGATTCTGCGGCGCATCAAGCAATACGGAGTCACCATTTTGGCCGGCGCCCCTGCGGTGCTCAACATGGTCATCGAAGCTGCCCGAACGTGGGACGGGCCGATCCCCGGTAGCGGCACCGTACGGATGGTTGTGGCCGGAGCCCCGCCGCCCACCCAGACCATCGAGTTGGCCGAAACACTTCTCGGCTGGGAGTTCGTTCAGATCTACGGCCTCACCGAGAGTTCACCATTACTCACGATCAATCGAGGCCGCGCCGAGTTCGACGAGCTATCACCGAGCGAGCGAGCACAGCGCCTCGGCCGCGCTGGGGGCCCAGCACTCGGCATCGAAGTCACCACCTCGCCCGATGGCGAAGTGATGGCTCGCGGCAACGTCATCATGGGTGGCTACTGGGATCAGCCGGTTGAGACTGCAGCTGCCATTCGTAGCGGCGACGATGGACGCGATTGGTTCTACACCGGCGACGGTGGGTTCCTCGATACCGAGCACTACGTCACGATCTCTGATCGCAAGAAAGACGTCATCATCTCGGGTGGCGAAAACGTGTCGTCCATCGAAGTTGAAGATGCTGTGTTCAGCCACGCCGAGGTCGCCGAGGTAGCGGTCATCGGCGTCCCCGACGAAAAGTGGGGCGAGCTCGTGATGGCATTGGTTGTGAAGACCCCAGGTTCAACACTCACCGAGGCCGATCTCATCTCCTACGCGAAGACAAAGCTCGCCGGCTACAAGTGCCCAAAGCGCGTCGAGTTCCGCGATGTCCTTGCCCGCACCAGCACCGGCAAGCTGCAAAAATTCAAGCTGCGTGAGCCCTACTGGGCCGGCCATCAAAAGGGTGTCAACTAGCGCTCTGTCGTCCCGGTTGACATGGTGTTTCTGTGAAGTGTGAGCGCACGTCGACCGTGCGCTCACACTTCACAGAGAACAACGTCGGCGAACAAAATGCTCACGAATCAGTAAAGGTGAGCGCCGTTCGTGCCGAAGAAAGAGTATGTCCCGGTTCCGCCTGGCCCTCGCTGTTACTGCTCTTTCAACGATGTCGATCTTCTCGCTGTGCGTGATCGACACCTCAGCGCTGGCTGCCCCTGCTGCTACATACGTCGTTCGCTCTGGCGATTACCTCACCGGTATCGCCGTCAAAGTTGGCGCGAATGTCAACGATCTGCTGAAGCTGAACAACCTCAAAATCACCAGCGTTATTCACCCCGGCGACACCCTCTTGGTGCCGGCAAACGCAGCAGCGCCGGCCGCGAAGGCACCCACGAAGACCCCCGCAAAGCCGTCTGCCGCGAAGGCCGTTGCCCCCGCGGGCACGGTGTACGTCGTGAAGCGCAACGACTCGCTCAGTGGAATTGCGATGACGCATGGCGTCGCGCTCTGGGCATTGCTGAAGGTCAACAAGATGACCGTGACAAGCTCAATCTTCCCGGGCACCAAGCTGACGCTTCCGGCTGGCGCCGTGGTAGCCGCCGCCGCCACGACGACGACGACGACACCTACGACCAAATCCGCTCCGAGCACAACCGCACCGAGCACAACCGCACCGACAACCACAACCCCTGCCACCACGACCCCAACCACCGTGGCACCCGCCGATCAGCCGCCGTCGATCACCACATTGATCGCCTACTTGCAGGCCCAGGCGGGCAAGCCGTACCAGTTCAATGGCGAAGGCCCCGACGCATTCGACTGCTCCGGACTCGTGACGGCCGCATACCGTCAGATCAACATCTCACTGCCTCACCAGAGCTTGGTGCAGTCCACCTATGGCACGGCCGTCGACTGGAAGACCGAGCCCATCAAGGCAGGCGATCTTGTGTTCATGTATTCGTCTGCAACTCCTGGCGTGATCGGTCACGTTGGCGTGGCGATCGACAGCACCACATGGATTCAGGCCGCTCGCACGGGCACACCGGTGCGGATCAGCGCAATGCCAAGCCTCGACAAGATCCAGGCAGTTCGCCGGATCGTTCAGAAGTAACTGACACTCGCTGCTAGCCGCGAAACAGCTCCGCTACTTCTGCGGCCCGACTGATGGTGGCCTCGGTGATGGGATCAAGCACCAGCTGCACGTGATCGATACCTGCTTCACCCACGGCGTGCAGCGCATGGGCCATCTGCATGGCGGAGCCGGTGATGGCATTGTGGCTACCACGCCGAGGCGCATCGGTACCGAAGTCGAGCAACAGCGCCACCGACTTCTCGAGCGTGTCGAAATCACGACCGACACGAGCGCACGCTACGCGCAAACGCTGAAGCACCGGCGCAATGAGTTCGGGACGGTTGTCGAACTCGGCGAACCACGCGTTCCATGCAGCCACGTGCGCAAGGGTGATGTCGAGCATGCGTGGACCCATGGATCCGATCATTAACGGCACGGGGCGATCTCGTTGCGATGCGGGCAGCAGAACGCACTTATCCAGTTCGTAGAACTCGCCGCTGGTTGTGACGGTATCGCCGGCCAAGAGCCGACGAACGATGCCAAATGATTCTTCGAACCGAGCCACACGTCGTGAGAACGGCAAGCCCATCGCATTGAACTCGGTGGTGTTCCAACCCGAACCCACGCCGAGCGTGAGACGCCCACCGGAGATCTCGTCGACTGTTGAGGCCATCTTGGCCAACACCGCAGGGTTGTGAAACGGCAGCGAAGCAACCAGCGGCCCAATCTCGATTCGTGATGTCACTGCTGCGATGGCAGCGAGTTGAGTCCATGCTTCCCATGGGCCACGCTCGTCGCTGCCCTCGCGGTACAGATAGTGATCGCCGACCCACAACGAATCGAAGCCAGCATCCTCGGCAAGCACGGCCATGCGTTGAACCTCGGGCCATCGCACGACTCGTTCGACCTCGGGCAACTGCACGCCGATTTTCATTGCGATGTGATTACTGCTGACCCATTGCAACGCGCTGTTCGGCCACAGGATCGCGATACGCGCGTCCGATGCCCTCAATCACGACCCGGCGAAGTACCGAGTGGTCGATCGCAAATGCACCTGCGTACGCCGGGGTAACCGATGCACCGCGCTGATGGCCAACGGTGAAGCCATCGACGCCATAGCTAAACGGCGTTGTGCGCGCAACGTGGCCCTCGCCCACCGGAACGTCGTCGTAATACAGCGCGATGTCGCCGGTGTATCGACCCGTTGGGGTGAACACCACCCGCGCCGAAATGCGACCCGCTGGCAACGGCACACTGGCCGAGATTGTGGTGATCTCGGCGCCGAGGCGATTGTTCACATAATGCAAACGACGGTTCTGGATGTAGACCGCGTAGCCACCCGATGGACCACCGTGACACACGAGGGCACCATCGATGTTGGCGTCGGCCGCGATGTCGAGTTCGGCGATGATATGGAATCCGCGGTTGCGAAGGTTTGGAGCAATGTTCTCGGGAATGCTTCCGATACCTGGGTAATACACGTAGGTGTCGTGGCGATAGCGAGTGTCGCCAAACTTGGCGGGCTGGTTGTTGAGCGGCAGCACCTTGAACTGCTCGGCTTGCTGCCACCACATCTCAATGAGCTCGCGCAGCTTGTCGGGATTCTCGGCCGCAACATCGGTTGTCTCAGACACATCGTTGGCAACGTTGTAGAGCTCCCACTGATCAAGATCGAACGGCGCGTGAGAGTCGCGACCATCGCCGTAATCAACCGTGAGCAACGGATGGAAGGCAACCGCTTTCCAGCCGTCGTGATAGAGCGCACGCGAACCAAACATCTCGTAGTACTGAGTGATGTGCTTCGATGGCGCCGCTGCGTCGTTGAGCGTGGAAGCAAAGCTGACGCCCTCGATGGGGCTCTGCACCACACCGTTGATTTCGGTGGGAGGCACGATGCCAATGAGCTCGAGCAAGGTAGGGAACACGTCGATGGCGTGCACGTACTGATGGCGTGTTTCGCCAGTGGCGGTAACACCCTTTGGCCAACTGAAGATGAGCGGATCGGTGACGCCACCTTCGTGGGTCTCGCGCTTCCAGCGTTTGAGCGGAGTGTTGCCCGCCCACGCCCAGCCCCACGGGTAATGGTTATAGGCGTTGGGCGTGCCGAGGTCGTCGATGCGGCGCAGGTTCTCTTCGAGACTCTCGGGCTCGAAGTTGAAGAAATACATCTCGTTGAACGAACCGTTGGGCCCACCCTCTGAGCTGGCTCCGTTGTCACTCATGATCATCACGATGGTGTTGTCGGTCTCGCCGAGTTCTTCGATGAAGTCGAGCACACGACCAATGCAATGATCGGTGTGCTCGAGGAAGCCCGCGTACACCTCCATCATGCGCGCATACAGCCGACGCTCGTCGGCCGACAGTGAATCCCATGCCGGAATCCATGCCGGACGCTCGCTGAGCTGAGTGCCCGCTGGTAACAAACCCGACTCGACCTGACGGGCATAGACACCGTCGCGCCACTGATCCCAGCCGTGATCGAAACAGCCGCGGTACTTCTCGATAAAGCTCCGTGGCGCCTGATGCGGCGCATGACATGCGCCCGGGGTGAGGTACAACATGAACGGCTTATCGGGCGACGTTGCGCGCAGATCTTTCATGAACAAGATCGACTTGTCGGCGAGATCTTCGGTGAGGTGATAGCCCTCTTCGGGTGTGGCCGGCGGATCGACTTGATGGTTGTCGAACACAAGGTCGGGATGGAACTGATCGGTCTCGCCCGCCATGAAGCCATAGAACCGCTCGAAGCCGCGCCCAAGCGGCCAACGATCGCGAGGGCTACCCATGGTCATCTCGGTTGCAGGAGTGAGATGCCACTTGCCCACCGCAAACGTTGCGTAACCGTTACGCACGAGCACCTCTGACAAGAAGCCATTGGCGTGCGGAATAGACGCGTTGTAACCCGGGAATCCAGCAGCGAACTCAACAATGCGCGCCATGCCGTTGCTGTGGTGGTTGCGGCCGGTGAGCAAGCATGCGCGGGTAGGCGAGCACAGCGAGGTGGTGTGGAAACTGCTGTAGCGCAAGCCATCGCCAGCCAAACGATTGAACGTTGGCGTCGCGATGTCCGAGCCGTAACAACCGAACTGGGCGTAGCCGACATCGTCGAGCAGCACCATCACAATGTTGGGTGCATCTTTCGGCGCCTTGGGCAACTCGGGCCACCATGGCGTGGAGTCTTCGTACGTGCGCCCAATAACCCCCTGAAACTCAGCATCGGTCATGAGCTACTCCTTGCCTGAAATCGATCTGTCACGTTGGGCAGATTAGACCGGCGCGTCGCGTGCGGCTTGCTTGGAGTGGGCAGGCTCAGGGCTTCAGTTCGGTGGATGTTGCGTCGATCGATGAATACGGCAAACGCGAGAAGAACAAATCGGCCTGACGCGCCAGCCGACTGATGGCGACATAGTTGGCCCCAGCGCCAACCACAGCCCCGATGCCAAGTGGCAGCGCAGTGCCCAACGCTATGGCGCCGCGTCGCGTGCCGTAGCGACGAACGACCAATCGACTCATCATGTTGTTCGCCGCGCGAAGCGTGGCGATAGACAGCTTCGAAGGGTTCACATCGCTGAGCCCTGCGCCGAGTTCGTTGGCCACACCGGTAAGTCCCTGACGCGCCGTGCTGCCAAAGATCAACACGGCCATCACCCATGCCTTGCGCTCGTCGACTGTGGGCGTAGGACGGCCATGCAGCGCAGCGATGGTCAAGATCAGATCGCCAGCGCGCGCGGTGAACCACGAGAGCTCAACCGTGGCCGCCATCAGCGTGGCTCCGGTGCCCACCAACGGCGTAGCGGCCGCCATGCCGGCGGCAGCGCCAACCGCGGCGAGCTCACGTGCGAATGACGCTGACAGCGCGTTGAGTTTCTCGGGACGGATGCCGTCGGGTAAAGCCGCCGCGCGCGCGACCGCGGCCTCCCATCGGGCGCTCGTGGCGGTCTCGATGCCAGCCATCATCGACTTGGCAACAGCCTCAGGGTCGATGGCGTTGATGCGCGCCTTGATGCTGTCAGCGATGTCTTGCACTCGTCGCCCCGCTGCCATTTGTCCTTTGTATCACCACCCATTGCGCCCATGTTGCCCAACTCAGATTCACCAACACGCGTTGTGCTGTACTTCTCACCGTGACGTGGTTCAAGCCAGCATGTGTGGGGGGCGGCGCAGCGATTTTCGCGGGCACCGCAACGTGGATCTACCTCAAGTCGATCACTGTCGATGACGGCCTCGAGGCACTTGTCTTCTTGCCCATCCTCGGAATAGCGATGGTGGTGATCGGTGCGATCGCCGGGCGGCGCGGATTGCCCTGGTCATGGCCGCGCTCGGCCTCGCTCGGCGCATCGGGCGTGGCCTTGATCGGTCTTCTCGGGCTCGCGGCGAAGCGACAGGAACTGCGGCTTGCAGAAGCCTCAATTGCAACCACAGCATTCGTCGCAGCGTTCGCGATGACCGGGTCGATTATCGGATGGAGCCTCGGGCAAGGGTGGCGATCTCGGCGTCGCCCACCGCCGCTGCGCGACTGAACCATAAACCGATTACGAGTCGTACTTGCGCCGTTGATCGCAGTCAACGAGACTGAGCAAATGTCAATCCTCACCGAGCCAATTCACACCCTCCAAGGCGCCGCCACATCGTTGTCAGCATTTGAGGGCAAGACCATTCTCGCGGTGAACGTCGCCTCGAAGTGCGGCCTCACGCCTCAGTACACCGGTCTCGAAGCGCTGCAAGAGAAGTACGCAGCAAAAGGGTTTACGGTCGTTGGTTTCCCCTGCAACCAGTTCGGTGCACAAGAGCCAGGCTCGGCCGAAGAGATCGAGACATTCTGCTCAACCACCTATGGCGTCACCTTCCCGATGATGGAAAAGATCGACGTCAATGGCGACACCCGCCACCCCATCTACTCGGCGCTCACCAGCGTTGCCGATGCCGAGGGCCACTCGGGCGACATCCGCTGGAACTTCGAGAAGTTCCTCATCGCACCAAACGGCGCCGTCACTCGGTTTAGCCCAATGGTGGCCCCCGACGACGAGACCCTCGTTGCCGCGATCGAGGCCAGCCTCAGCGCGTAAGCGCTGCGTGTGGGCCAATGTCACCCGGCGAAGTGACCAAAGGCCCTGTTTGCGCTGAGACCCTCAGGCGTAGCGTCAACTCAAATAGATCGGTCCTCCGACCGACTCAGTTGAGGGGGCTGCATGCCGCACATGAGCGAAGCCGAGTCGAATAACGCGATCGCAGATCGCTTACCGGCTGTCACCCCGCTTGGCACCCCACTCGACTGGGCCTGGCTCCGCGGAGCTCCCAGCGAATGGGGCGTGCACCCAAAGCCGGGGCCGCGCGGGCTCACCATGAACGACATTTCGGTCGGCACCTATGGCGATGTTCCCGAGCACGCCCAGCGGCGGAGTATGGCCGGACGCGGTTCAACGGTCGAAGGCGATGTACCCGACATGGGTTACATCCTCAACAAGAAATCCGACGTCTGGGCAGACAACGTCCGCGAGTTGTACGAAGAGGCCGTCGCTCGTCAGTGGTCGGCCACACGCGACATTCCGTGGGGAGACCTACGCGAGTTGCCATCCGATATGGAACACGCTGTGTGTCAGGTGTTCACCACGCTGACCGAGATCGAGATGATCGCTGCTGACCTGCCGGCCAAATGGATGTGGCGGATGAACCACGACTACCTCGAAGCAAAGATGTTTCTGTGCACGCAGATCATGGATGAAGCCCGTCACGCCGAGGTGTTTCGCAAACGAGCACTCGCCAATGGCGGTGGCCTGCTGTATTCGCGATCAAGCGGAGAGAACCTGCTGCGCTCGATCCTCGAAGCCAAGACCTATACGCAGGCAACGGCACTGCTGCATTTGCTCGGCGAAGGCTTCATTCTCGACATCTTCCGGATGGGCGAGTTGATCGCACCGTCGCCAGTAGAGAAGAAGATCTTCCGCATGGCAATGCAAGACGAAGCGCGTCACGTTGCCTACGGCACGATGCATCTGCGCTACGCGGTTGAGAACGATCCCGATGTTGCTGAAGAGATACACGAAGCACTCGATCATGGCGAAACGCTGCTGGCAACGTTTGGCACCAACGCCGACTTCGGATCGGCACTGGCATACCTGCTCGGCGGCGGCGAGGAACACATCGAGACCAAGGGGTTCCCGCTGCAGGAAGAGATGCAGCGCCATCAGTTCACGTCGTATCTCTCTCGCTGCGAGCGCGCCGGAATCAGTCGCGTTGCTCGCACCAAGCTTCCGCTCGACCTGCTGGGCATTGACCTGTCCAAGGTTCACGGCGCACCGGCCACGGCGGCATAAGTGGACAACACAACCGCAATAGACGCCACCTCACTTGTGCTGTACGAGCACCTCGCTCGCCGCATGAACCACCGCGAAGAGCATTTCCGCACCCTTGGTGAAGCCGACATGACCGTGGCCATCGTGGTGAAAGCGCCCGACTACAACTTCACGGTGCAACTCGTCTTCGAAGAACTGCGTTGCGCAGGTGTCGATGTGGTGACTTCAGACGAGGCCAAGCTTGCCGACTTTCAACTCGTGGGAGACCTGGCATCGTGGAATGCGATGTTCGACAACATCGTTTTCAACGGCGCCGCTTTGGGTGACTTCACGATCAACAGCTTGGCCCTGCGCGGTAACCGCATCAGTTGCGAAAGCGCCGACCCGATGGGCCTCGACAAATTCAGCCGATTCAACCAGACGCTGCAAGATTTCCTCGATGGCGCAGCACACCTTGACCTCACGAGGAGCACAACATGAACCCCCCGCTTTGCTCGTCATGCAATCAGCCGATCGCCCGAGCCCTTGACCTGCCCTACGGGTGGTGGGAGTGGAACGGTCAGCGCTACGTGCTGCACACCGCTTCGCAAGGTGTAGATGTTGCGCCGTGGGTTCACGCCGATTGCATGAACCAGCTACGCGGGTTTCATCCGGCCGATTACACAGTGCTGGGCTGAGCCGCATTCGGCCGGCCGACATGATGGAGCGGCAATCGTGAGCCACAGTGTGCTCGAAGATCTTTGCATCGGTTGTGGGGCATGCGACTACTCATGCCCCACCGGCGCGCTCACCAAGACCGACAGCTTTCTCGGCTTGTTCGTCATCGATCCGTTTACGTGCGACGACTGCACCATCTGCGTCGACAAATGTCCGGTGGAGGCCATCGTTCATGACCCGGCGTGGCCCACGTGTCACGGGTTGGGATGCCCGCTCACGTCGAACCGACTCGCCGATGTTGAATGCGCCGTGTGGCAACAACGATGCCCAACCTGCGGCTCGACACTGTGGCGACACGGCGATGGCGCGTGGGGTTGCAGCACCTGCGATCAGGGCTCTCGGGTGCACTGCCCGAAAGATCGCATGCTGGCCATCGGCGATAAGCCCACCGGCGCGGGCGAGGCCTCACCAAGCGCGCACCCGGCCACCTCTTAGTTGCCGAAGTCCCAACCATCGCCCTTGGCGTACTGACCGAGCACGTTCTTGGCAATGAGGATCTTGTGTACCTCGTCGGGGCCGTCGGCGATGCGAAGGGTTCGTGCTCCCATGTACATGCCCGCAAGCGGAAGATCGTTGGAGACGCCGGCCGCGCCCCACACCTGAATCGCACGATCGGCGACTCGTGAGTAGGCAGCTGGCACGAAGATCTTGATGGCCGAGATGTCGGTGCGTGCGCCTTGCAAGCCTTGATCTATCTTTTCGGCGGCGTGAATGGTCATCAGACGCGCGGCCTGAATGTCGATATAGCTGTCGGCGATGAAGCCCTGCACGAACTGCTTGTCTTGCAACAGGCCGCCGTGTACCTCGCGGGTAGTAGCGCGCTCGACCATCAGGTCGAATGCCCGCCACATCTGACCAATTGAGTTCATGCAATGGAAGATGCGGCCAGCGCCGAGACGATCTTGCGCAGCCTGGTGTCCCTCGCCGACGCGACCCAGTGCATTCGCGACGGGCACACGAACATTTTCGTAGCGCACTTCGCAATGGTCGCTCTCGGAGCGACCCCACACGCCAATGCCGCGCACAATGTTGACGCCTGCTGTGGCCGTAGGAACGATGATCTGCACCATCGGGCCGACCCGGGTGCCTTCTTGGCCTGGCTCGACCACACGACACATCACGATGAAGAAGTCGGCGTCGATGCCGTTTGAGGTAAACCACTTATGGCCGTTGATCACGAAGTGATCGCCATCGACAACTGCGTTGGTGGTGATAGACCGCGGATCGGAGCCGGCGTTATCGGGCTCGGTCATCGAAAAGCCCGACTCAAGCGTGCCATCGATGAGCGGCAGCAACCACTGGCGCTTTTGCTCTTCGGTGCCGTACTTCACGAGCACCGATTGGTTGCCCGAGTTCGGAGCAACCACACCGAACAATGACGCAGCGCCCATTGCATACGCGAGCACTTCGTTCATGTAGGCGTGCGCCAAGAAATCGAGGCCCATGCCGCCATATTCGGCTGGAAGGTGCGGCGCCCAAAGGCCAGCCTTCTTCACCTTCTCTTTGATGTCGGCGCGAAGCTGCAACACCTCGGTGCGATCGTTGAACGATTCGCCAGCTCGACGCTCGGCCCACAGCCGACCCTCGTTGGGCAAGATGTCGTTGTTCACGATCTCGGCGGTGCGCATACGAATGTCGTTGATGCGCTCGTCGATTGTGCTGATGGGTTTGCAGTTCATCGTCATATGGGGGTCCTTCGTTGTTCGTTCGGTGAGTATGGGTGCGGTTAGGCGAGCGCTGGCGCGAGATCGAATCGGATGGGTAGTCGCTTGAGGCCTCCGACAAACACAGTCTTCATCAACGCAGGATCGCCATTGAGTTCGACATGACGCAAGCGTGGCAACAGCTCGGCAAAGAGTGCCTTGAGCTCCATCCGGGCCAACATCGCACCCAAGCAGTAGTGCACTCCGAAGCCGAACGAGAGGTGCTTGTTAGGGCTGCGGCCGATGTCGAAGGTGTATGGGTTCTCAAACACGTCTTCGTCACGGTTTGCCGACGGATACGAAAGCAACACTGATTGGCCGGCCTTGATGGTGCGACCGCGGAGTTCGTAATCGACAGTGGCCGTGCGCATGAAGTGTTTCACCGGAGTGGTCCAGCGGATCATTTCGTCGGCGGCAGTAGCCATCAGCGAAGGGTCGGCCTGAAGGCGCGCCAACTGATCGGGATTCTGGATCAGGGCCAGCATTCCGCCCGCCATCGCAGACGACGTGGTGTCGTGACCTGCCGTGGCCGCGATGATGTAATAGCCGATGGTGTCCATCATCGCGAGTGGGTCACCATCGACAGTTGCATTTGCAATTGCCGAGGCAAGGTCGTCGGTGGGCTCAGCGCGGCGCGCTTCGGTGAGCGACGAGAAGTAGATCAAAAAGTCTTGCACCACTGCGAGAAGATCGGCGGGATCGCCACCGCGCTGCATTTCTTCGTCGGCCGAGCCGAACATCTCTTGGGTGAGCTTGAGCATGCGGTCGTAGTCGGTCTCGGGCAAACCAAGAATGGACAAGATCACGTTGAGCGGCATCTGCATGCACACGTCGCGAGCGAAGTCGCATTCACCGTTGAAGTCGAGCATGCGATCCACAAAGCGACGCGCCAGGCCGCCGAGCTGGCCATCGAGCTTGGAGAGATTCTTCGGCAGGAACCACTCGGAGGTGACGCCACGCAGCTTGCGATGCTCGGGTTCATCGACGTGGATGAGCGTGCGAACCAGGTCGCCAGCTTCGGCGCGGATTCGGTCGTCTTCGGCCGTACCCAGCAAAGGCCGAGGCGCATTCAGAAAGATCTGGTGCTTTGTCTCGATCTCGAATACATCGGCGTGTTTGGTAATGGCCCAAAAACCGTTGAAGCCGAGGCCTTCGCCTTCGACCCAGTGCACCGGATCTTCCTTGCGCAACAACGCACACGATGCCTCGAAACGGGCTTCGTCGGCGTAGGCGCTGGGATCGACGAACACGTATCCGGCGATGTCAGCCATCTCACTCATGGTGTCTCCTGCGATGTAGTCGTCGCGAGTCTCGCCCCCGGCAGGCCCCCCATCCAAACCGGGTCGCTGAGCACTCGGAAACAATTACAGAGCATTTTGGAAACATCGCCGAGCATATGCACAGTAAGTTCACACGCTGGGCTGAGGGGCCCATCGCAATTTGGAGGAATCGTGGATTCTGGAAATGTGACGTGGATTCTGGTCAGCGGCGCGCTGGTGCTGTTTATGACACCCGGTCTGGCCTTCTTCTACGGCGGCATGGTGCGCTCGAAGAACGTGCTCAACATGTTGATGATGAACTTCTGGTGCATCTTGGTCGTGCCGCTGTTGTGGGTCGTTGTGGGCTACTCGCTCTCGTTCAACGGGAAAGGCTCGATGCTCGGCAACTTCGGCCGAGCGTTTGGTCGAGGGTTCGATTTCGGCGGCATTGAGCCTGCCGTAATGATCTTCTTGGCGACGTTCGCAGCCATTACTCCGGCGTTGATTTCGGGCGCCGTGGCCGACCGCATGAAGTTCGCCGCATGGGCCATCTTCGTACCCATCTGGAGCCTGCTGGTCTATGTGCCCGTCACCTATTGGGTCTTTGCTCCAAAGGGTTGGCTGCGAGCGCGCGGCTCGCTGGATTTCGCTGGCGGAACCGCAATCCATGTGAACGCCGGCATCGCCGCGCTGGCCATGATTTTGGTGCTCGGCAAGCGCAAGGGTTGGCCACGCGATGGCGCTCCCCCACACTCAATGCCACTCGTGATGTTGGGCACCGGCATCTTGTGGTTCGGCTGGTTCGGCTTCAACGCCGGCTCGGCCCTAGCCGCCAACGGCGTCGCCGTGCAGGCGTTCATCAACACGTTCCTCGCCGCATCGGCGGCGGGTCTGGCATGGGCGCTTGTCGAGCGCATTCGTAACGGGCACTTCACCAACCTCGGGGTGGCCTCAGGCATCGTTGCTGGCCTCGTTGCCATCACCCCCGGCTGCGGCTACGTCACCTCGATGTCGGCAATCGCCATCGGCCTCATCGCTGGCGTTGTCTGCTCGTTCGCAATCGGCATGAAGTTCAAGTTTGGGTTCGATGACTCGCTCGACGTAATCGGCGTGCACCTTGTGGGCGGCCTCGTGGGCTCGCTGCTCATCGGTTTCTTCGCCGACCCAAAGGGGCTGGGATTCGACTTCACCCCCGGATTGTTCTTCGGCGGCAACCTGCAGCTGCTCGGCGAGCAGGCACTCGCTAACGGTGTCACAATGGCGTATTCATTCGTCGTCACATTCGCGATCGCCAAAGCTCTGAATGCCACGATGGGCATTCGCGTTACGGCCGACCGCGAAAGCGAAGGCCTCGACGTGACCGAACATGTCGAGACCGCATACAACAACGCTGAGCGCACTATGGGCCGCTCACACTGATCGGGGAACAGCTATGAAACTCATCACAGCAATCATCAAGCCGTTCAAACTCGACGATGTGAAAGCCGCGCTCAAGGCGATGACCGTCGAGGGCATGACCGTTACGTCGGTCGAAGGCTTCGGTCGCCAGGGCGGCCACACAGAGATGTACCGCGGCGCCGAATACCAAATCGACTTCATTCCGAAGATCAAGATCGAGGCAGTCGTTGCTGACCACGATGTGGCGCGGGTCGTCGAGGCAATCGTCGAGGCAGCGCGTACCGACAAAATCGGAGACGGCAAAGTGTGGATCACGCCCGTCGAAGGAATCGTGCGCATTCGCACAGGCGAACGTGACGACGACGCAATCTAAACCGCTCATGCGTCACACGGCGGCGCCACGCTGACATGGCCTTCGCCGCACTTGACCGAACAGAACTCCTCGCCGACACCACCCTGCGCGGCGCCGACTTTGCCAAGGCCCACGCCGCCGTTCTCGACCGGTGGTTGGTCAGCATCTTCGATGAGATCTTCGAGCGCGAACGCGGCGTAGCACTGGTCGCTACCGGCGGTCACGGACGAGCCGAACTGTGCCCATTCAGCGACCTCGACCTGTTGTTGCTGCACGACGGCGAACTCAACCCCGACCTCGCCCAACAGTTCTGGTATCCCCTGTGGGACGCAGGCCTCAAGGTGGGCCATGCGGTGCGTTCGTCACGCGACACACTGCTGCTCGCCGACACCGATCTCGCCACGGCCACATCGCTGTTGTCATTGCGACGACTCGCTGGCAACATCGATCTCAGCGACAGCCTCGCGGCCGCGGCGCGGTTCAATTGGAAGAAGGGCGCCAAGAAGTGGCTGCCGCAACTCGCTGACGCAGTCGAAGCGCGGCACACCACCTCTATCGATGTCGCCTATGCGCTTGAGCCAGACCTCAAAGAGGCTCGCGGCGGTCTCCGCGATGTGCACGCAATCCAATGGTCGCTCGCCGCGCTCGATGCCGACAGCGGCGAAGCATTTGACCAACTCGCTGTGCCCACCGGCCACCAGATCGGCCGCCAACAACTGGTGCAGCACTACAACACGCTGCTGGCCGCTCGCGTCGAGCTGCATCGCGCAGTTCGTCGACCCGGCGACCGACTTCACTTGCAGAACCAAGACGAAGTAGCCGCCCGACTCGACGACGACAACGCCGACGTGTTGATGGCCCGAATCTCATCGGC
>JBAXHD010000001.1:0-212075 GCA_037139095.1 Actinomycetota bacterium | reverse complement strand
CCGACCACCAAGGAAGGTTCGTTCAACGGCAACTGGGCTGCCGTCCTTCGCTTCCCGAGCATGGAAGTCGCCGAGGCCTGGTACAACTCGGCGGACTACGAGCCGTTCAAGGACCTACGCATCAACGAGCTCACCGACTTCTCCAGCTGCGTCTTCGTCGAAGGTCGCTGACCAACCACCCTGAACCCAATGCAGGTCCAACTCGGCTGCGGCCAAAGAAGGCGATGAGTTTGTCGGTTGGCCGGCCGGCGGATAACCGTGCGGGCCGGTCAATCGGACCTCCGCGCCGGAGGCACCAACGTGACCCATGAGCGCTGCAGAGTCATCGCGGTGATGACTCTGCGTATCTGAGCCCGCTCAGCGGTGCGCGACTCTCGGTGCTTCAAGTAGCGCCGAATGCCCGATATGGAGCGGGTGCGCAAGTCCCGATCGCCCCTCAGCGACGCCGGGACACTCTGCGCGCATTCTCGCGGTCGGTCGCGGTTGTGCCGCCCCAGACGCCGCGCTCGTTGCCGACGATTGCAGCGTGTAGGCATTCGGCTTTGACGAGGCACGTCGCGCAGAGGATGGGAGAACCCATCGAGTTACTCGGGGAAGACGAGCGGGGCAACTCTATAGAACAAGTGTTCGATTCACAACCTCAGACGAAACAGAACTCAGAACGCAGAACTCAGAACTCAGACGGTGGGCACGCGCCCCATCGCCCGATCAGAGGCGATCTGCGTGGCCATCTCGGCGAGCAGTTCGCCACGCAAGGCTCGCACGGTGCCGGCATACGCGCGGCCGCTGAGCGTTGCGAGTTCGGTGGCGCGAGCCACCGCCACATCGAGCACGGCATCGACTGGAGCGACCTCGTCGAGATATCCGACATCGACAGCGCCGCGAGCATCGGTGATTCGCGCCGTGGCTACCGCAAGCTGAAGATGGCGGCGACTCAAACGCTCGATGGCGATATTGAACGCCCAGTCGGGCAGCACCATGCCGATAGCAACTTCGTTGAGGCCGATCTTGCAATCGACATCGGCGCCAATACGCACATCGCATCCGAGCAGCAGCAACGCGCCAGCGGCCAACGCGTGACCAGTACACGCGGCAACGACCGGAATCGACGAGCCGTAGAGACGACTCACGAGTTCGCCACCATCGCACACCAGGTTGGCCATCGCCGAGATGTCGCCGCCGCGCATCACCGAAAGGTCGAAGCCTGCGCAGAACTTGCCCTCGCGCCCGTGCAACACCATCGCACCAATCGAGTCGTCGGATTCGGCCTGATCGAGCGCGGCGCCGATGGCCGCGATCATCGATGATGACAGCGCATTGGCCTTGCCGTCATCGAGGTGCACAACCAGCACCGAATCGCGGCGTTCGACGGAGACATGTTCTGAAGTCATGGCATGACCCTACGCGTGCATGCCTCTGCGAAACGAACGAAACAAACAACGCACTCGATCTCGCGCTCGTATCTGACGACGCGTCAGAAACCTGCTAGAACGATCTGCATGTCCGGTGGAACTTCCGAATACTCCATTGCCGCCGATGGCTCCTTCACAGCGCCACTCGAGCTTTCCTATCCATACAAGCGCACGGTCGGTCCGATCCTGAGCCGCTTCCTCACGAGCCTGCGTGATCAACGCGTCGAAGGCACCAAGGGCAGCGACGGACGTGTGCACGTGCCGCCCGCCGAGTTCGATCCGGTCACCGGTGAACATCTCACCGAATGGGTCGACGTGGCATCCACAGGCACCATCGTCACATGGTCATGGCAGCCCGCCCCGGTAGAGGGCAACACGTTGCAGCACCCATTCGCGTGGGCCTTGATTTCGCTTGATGGTGCCGACACAAATCTGTTGCACGCAGTCGACGCAGGCAGCGCCGACGCAATCAAAACCGGCATGCGCGTTACCGCTCGCTGGGCCGCCGAACCCTCGGGCAGCATCAGCGACATCGTGTGCTTCGATCTCACCTCAGGGAGCCCAACATGAGCGACGACGTTCTGCGCATTCGCACACCTATCAGCATCAAGTACCAATACTCGGCCGGACCGCGCGTGAGTAGCCATCTACTCGGACTCATGGACGGCCGCTTCGTTGGCAAGCGCTGTCCCGTGTGCGAGCTCGTCTACATGCCTCCCCGCAACGGCACCTGCGCGAAGTGCGGCGCGTTGCTCGGCGAAGACGTTGAGGTTGGCCAGCGCGGCACTATCACCACCTTCTGTGTGGTCAACGTGCCGTTCCTCGGCCAGACCATCAAGATCCCCTATGTCTCGGCCACGATTCTTCTCGACGGCGCCGACATGGGCATGCAACACCTCATCCAAGAAGTCGATGCAGCCGATGTGCGCATGGGCATGCGCGTTGAGCCAGTGTGGAGGCCTCGCGAAGAATGGCAGCCATCACTTGAGAACGTGCTGCACTTCCGCCCCACGGGTGAACCCGATGCCCCATTCGAGTCCTACGCGGGTCATTTGTGAGCCGGGAGATTAGTCATGCGTGAAGTAGCCATCATCGCGTCGGCACAGGCCGACAACACCGCAACCACTACCTCAACTCCTGTTGAGATGTTGATCCCGGTGATTCAACAAGTACTCGCCAACGCCTCGATGACCAAGACCGACATCGGGTTTTGGTGCCACGGCAGTTGCGACTACATGACCGGTCAGCCGTTCAGTTTCGTGTCGGCGGTCGATGCGCTGGGCGCGTGGCCACCGATCATCGAAAGCCATGTCGAAGCCGACGGCGCATTTGCTCTCTATGAGGCGTGGCTGAAGATTCAGACCGGCGAGATCGACACCGCGCTCGTGTTCGGAAACGGACGCAGCAGCAGCGGCGACATCAACCGCATTCTCACGCTGCAACTCGATCCATATGTCGTCGGACCGCTGTGGCCCGACGATCGCTCGATCGCTGCAATGCAGGCGCGGGCGTGTCTCGAGTCGGGCGTTGTCACCGAGCGCGCCATGGCCGAAGTGGCGCAGCGCAACCATCGCAATGCGCTCACGAACCCCAAAGCACTGCGCCGCGGTGATCACTCAATCGAGGCATTGATGGCCGCTCAGTTGGTGGCCGATCCGTTGCGCGAACTCGATTGCCCCGCCCACGCCGACGGCGTGACAGCAGTGATCATTGCTGCCGGCGATCGGGCTCGTGGCCTCGCTGCCCGTCCAGCCTGGATCCGCGGCATCGATCACCGCATCGAGTCGCAGAACCTCGGCAATCGCTCGATGACTACCCTGCCATCAGCTGCGCTTGCGGCTCATAAGGCCGGCGTTGCAAACGACAAGATCGATGTAGCCGAGCTTCATGCGCCGTACACGCATCAAGAGCTTTTGCTCACCAGTGCGCTCGGACTCAGCGAGGCGACAACGATTAACCCAAGTGGTGGCGCGCTCTGCGCAAACCCAATGATGTCCGCTGGCCTCGCCCGTTTCGCCGAAGCCGCGACCCGAATCATGAACGGCACCGCCGACCGCGCCCTTGGGCACGCGTCGTCTGGACCATGGATGCAACAAAACCTCGTGTGTGTATTGGAAGGTGAGTGATGGCTGAGCGTTGTGCTGTCATCGGCGTTGGTCAAACCCAGCACACATCGTGCCGGGCCGATGTCTCTATCGCGGGTCTCGTCCGTGAAGCTGTAGATCGTGCGCTCGAGTCTGCTCAGCTCACGATGGCCGATATCGATGCGATCGTTATCGGTAAGGCCCCCGACATGCTCGAGGGCGTGATGATGCCCGAACTGTGGCTCGTCGACTCACTCGCTGCCGCTGGCAAGCCCGTGTTCCGCGTGCACACCGCAGGCAGCGTTGGCGGGTCCACCGCCATCGTGGCCGCACAACATGTGATGTCTGGCGTGCACAAGCGGGTGCTCACCGTTGGCTTCGAAAAGCAAAGCGACGGCAACGCAATGTGGGCGCTATCGGTGCCAATGCCCTTCGGCATGCCTGTGCACGCAGGCGCCGGTGGCTACTTCTCGCCAATCATTCGCTCGTACATCAAGCGCAGCGGCGCTCCATCGCACATCGGTTGCATGGTTGCTGTGAAGGACCGCACCAACGCCTGCCGCAACCCATACGCGCATCTCCACGAGCCCGATTGGACACTCGAAAAGGCAATGGCAAGCCCGATGTTGTGGGACCCGGTACGCATGGTTGAGACCTGTCCAAGCAGCGATGGCGCCATGGCCTTAGTGCTCGCCAGCGAAGATGTGGCCGACGCTCACGATGGCCCCAAAGCATGGGTGCACGCCACCGCAATGCGCAGCGAGCCAACAGCGTTTGCTGGACGCAACCAGGTGAGCCCCCGGGCCAGCGAAGACTGCGCCAACGATCTGTGGCGCAAGGCTGGCATCACGTCGCCAATCGATGAGATCGATGCTGTCGAGATGTACGTACCGTTCGCCTGGTTTGAGCCAATGTGGCTCGAGAGCCTCGGCTTCGCACCCAAGGATCACGGTTGGCGCTTCGTCGAAGACGGCGTCACCGAGATGACTGGTCGCCTTCCTGTGAACTGCAGCGGCGGGGTGTTGTCAACGAACCCCATCGGCGCCAGCGGCATGCTGCGCTTCGGTGAAGCAGCAATGCAAGTGATGGGCATTGCCGGCGATCACCAAGTAGACAGCGTGCGTAAAGCATTCGGTCACGCGTATGGCGGTGGCAGTCAGTTCTTCGCAATGTGGGTCGTGGGCAAAGACAAGCCCTAGGGTCAATTGAATGCAGCAGCATTCGGCAACAGAGTTTGACGTCATCATCATTGGCACCGGGTCGGGCAACAGCTTGCTCACCCCCGAATGGGACAACCTGCGAGTCGCCATCGTCGAGAAGGGTGTCTTCGGCGGTACATGCCTCAACCGTGGCTGCATCCCGACCAAGATGTTGGTCTACACCGCCGATGTTGTGTCACACATTCAGACCGCGGCGAAGTACGGCATCGATGCCACCGTGAATCAAGTGCGTTGGCCCGACATCGTGAACCGAGTGTTCGGTCGCATCGATTCGATCCCGCCCAGCGGCAAGGCGTACCGAGAGTCGCTCGACAACGTGCGCGTGTTCTCCGGCGAGGGCACCTTTGTGGCGCCCAAGGTGATCGAAGTGAATGGCGAACGAATCACCGCTGAGCACATCGTGGTGGCCGCCGGAGCGCGACCCACGCTGCCGCACATCGACGGACTCGACGCTGTTGATTTCCACACCAGCGACACCATCATGCGCGTAGCGTCGGTGCCCGAGCACCTCATCATTTTCGGCGGCGGCTACATCGCAACTGAGATGGCGCACGTGTTTTCGGCCATGGGCAGCCGCATCACCATGATCATTCGCGGTGGCCGCTTGTTGGCTCGCGAAGACGAAGCCGTCAGCGAACGATTCACCGAGATCTATAGCAAGCGATTCGATGTTCGTGCGCACACTCACATTGAGCGCGTGGACCAGACCGGTAGCGAAATCACTGTGAAAGTGAAGACCGACGGCCACACACATCACATCACCGGCGATGCTCTGCTCATCGCTATCGGGCGCACTCCCAACGGAGACCTGATGAACCTCGAATCGGCAGGAGTCGAACTCGACCAAGACGGCTTCATCATTACCGACGAATACCTCCGCACGAACGTGCCGGGCGTGTGGGCGCTTGGCGATGTCACAAATCCGAATCAGCTCAAGCACGTAGCCAACGCCGAATGCCGTGCCGTGGCGCACAACATCATCCACCCCGACCGAATGCGCACCGCCGATCTGTGGCCCATCCCCCACGCCGTATTCGCCGATCCGCAGGTGGCCTCAGTTGGCGAAACCGAGCAGTCGCTACGCGCCGCCGGATTGCCCTACATCACCGCCGTGCAGCGCTACGCCGATGTCGCATTTGGCTGGGCGATGGAAGACACCGACCACTTCTGCAAGCTGATCGCCGACCCCAACACACGCCAGTTGTTGGGCGCGCACATCATTGGGCCGCAGTCGAGCATCTTGATCCAACAGCTCATTCAAGGAATGAAGTTTGGACAAACTGTCGACCAGATGGCGCGAGAGCAGATCTACATTCATCCGGCGCTCACAGAACTGGTCGAGAACGCCCTACTTCAGTTCTAGGCAGCGCTACCGCAGTAGTTGCAGATACAACTACTGCGTGTCGGCAATCTGACGCTGCAGTTCGCGCTTAAGGATCTTGCCCGACGCGTTGCGCGGCAGCGCCTCGGTGAAGAAGATCACGTGCGCGGGCACCTTGAACGAGGCCAACCGCACCGCAACGTGGTCACGAATCTCTTGTGCGGTCAGGTGCGCTCCCGTCTTCACCAAGATGGCTACAGCTACCTCTTCGCCAAGACGGTCGTGCGGAACTCCAAACACTGCAGCCTCGTGCACGCTGTCGTGCTCGTACACAGCGGCCTCGACCTCGGCGCAGTACACGTTTTCGCCAGCGCGCAGAATCATGTCTTTCACGCGGTCTTCAACGTAGATGAATCCTTCGTTATCGAGATGGCCAAGGTCGCCCGACCGCAACCAACCATCGACGATGGTCTCGGCGGTTGCTTCTGGGCGGTTCCAGTAGCCGCGGATGAGGTTGGGGCCTTTGAACCAGATCTCGCCGCGCTCGCCCACCGGCAACGAATTGCCCTCAGGGTCGCGCACGCCAATGGTCATGATCGGCACAACGCGACCCGAACTGGTTGGCTTATTCACGTAGTCCTGTCCGCGGTTGCCTGGGCCATAGGCATTGGTCTCGGTCATGCCGTAGCCAATCGTGGGCTTGCCCTTGGCGAAGCTGTTCGAGACCTTCTCGACCAATGCCGGTGGCGCAGGTGCCCCACCGCCGCCGATGTCGCGAAGGCTCGATGTATCGAACTCACTGAACCGAGGCGAGTGCACGAGATCCCAACTCTGCGTGGGCACGCCAACGAAGTTGGTGACGTGCTCTCGCTCGATGAGCTCGAGCGCCTTGTCGGCATCCCACTTGTACATGATGACCAGCTTCACGCCCCCGGCAAAACAGCCGAGCATCACGGGCACGCAACCGGTTACATGAAACAGCGGCACGATCAGGATGAACGCAGGCGGATGGGTCAGCGGCTCAGATGGTTGGCGAAGGCGCTCGGCAGCAGCGCGACAGGAGAATGCCATCATCGCTTGGATGATCGCACCGTGCGTAGACACCGCACCCTTTGGTCGGCCGGTGGTGCCCGAGGTGTACAAGATGGTGGCGTCGTCGTGCGGACCAATATCGACCTGAGGCATTGGCGTACCGGGGATGACAATGTCGTTCCACGTGTCGACGCCTACCGGAACTGTGTCGAGACGAACGCCGACAATTCGCGTGCCCAACCGAGCGCACGACGACAAGGCGCGATCAATGCGAATGTCATCGGCGATGAGCACCTTGGCGCCGCAGTCTTCGAGAGCGAAGTCCATTTCGTCCTCGGTCCACCATGAGTTCATCGACACCGAAATGGCGCCGATCGAGGTGATCGCGGCGAACGAGATCACCCACTCGGGGAAGTTGCGCATCGCAACCGCAACGCGATCGCCTTTGCCGACTCCGTAGCGCTCGACCAGCGCAGCACCAAGCGCGGCGCTGGTCTCGCGAACCTGACCAAACGTGTACTTCTCGTCTTCGTACACCAAGAACGTGGACTCGGCCGGTGCCGCCGCATAAAACGCGGTGAGGTTCGGTGGGGCATTCACAAACACCCGCTGCATCGCGCCGTTGATCAGCGCGTCACCAATCTCAAACTGGCCGCCAGCCGCGGTTGTCTGTGCCATTGCCTCATCAAATGTGATCCCCATGGCACACACTCTTGCATCCGCAGCGCCTGACAACCGCGTCCAAGTGCCATCTGACGTAACGTCGGTTTTCGTGACCGACTTTCGCACCATGTTGAGCCCAGCGGCGATCGGATCGATGACCCTGCCTAACCGCGTGATCCTGCCCGCGATGGATATGAACCATTGCGATGAAGGGACCATCACGGGAGCCGAGGTCGAGCACTATTCGGCACGAGCGGCCGGCGGCTGCGCGTTGGTGATCACCGGAGCATCAGCGGTCTCGTGGCCCCTCGGAGCCACCTCTCGCAAGCAACCAGGCCTCAGCGACGACCGTTTCATTCCCGGCCTCACCGCCCTTGCCGACGGCGTTCATGCGGCGGGCGGACGCGTGTGCGTGCAGCTCTGCCATCATGGCAAGACCGCGAGTGTCGACTCAGCCGATGGCCGCCCGCAGTTGGTGCCAAACCCACCACCCGATCGCATGGATCTCAGCGCCCTCGCCGACAATCCAATCGACGAACTCATGCGGCTCGCCACGGCAACTCAGGGCAAGCCAGCCACCTACAAGTCAGCTACTGCCGACGACTTGGTGTGGGTCGCCGAACAGTTCGCCGATGCCGCGGCACGGGTGCAATCAGCCGGCTGCGACGCCGTCGAAATTCACGGCGCGCACGGGTACTTGATCTCTACGTTCTTGTCTTCGGCGTACAACCTGCGCACCGACGAATACGGGGGCGATCTCTACGGTCGCTCGCGTTTACTTGTCGAAGTGATCCGCTCGGTTCGCGCACGGGTCGGCGCCGACTTCCCCATCATCGTGCGCCTCAACGGCTTCGAATACGGAATTGTCGGCGGCATCACACCCGAAGAAACAGCGGCAACCGCTCGCCTGGCCGAGGCTGCCGGCGCCGACGCCATTCATGTATCGGCCAACGCCGTGAATCCATTTCGCGACTTCACCCTTGGGCCGCTTCCGGCCGAAGTTGGTCAGTACCGCGAGATGGCGGCCACCGTGAAACGAGCTGTGCGAATTCCGGTCATCGCCGTTGGCCGACTGTTGCCTGAAGTCGCCGAAGCGATGCTCGCCGCAGGCGAATGCGACTTCGTGTCGCTCGGTCGCCAGCAGCTTGCCGATCCCGAACTCGTGAACAAGCTGGCCGAAGGCAAGCGCGAATCAATCCGGCCGTGCATCAACTGTTACGTATGCGTCGAGCAGAACTTCTTCGATGCGCCACCCCGATGCGCGGTAAACCCTGCGCTCGGCCATGAGATCGCTGCAACCCAACAGATTGCGCTCACCACAAAGCAAGCGCATGTGGTCGTGGTTGGTGGCGGTCCAGGCGGACTCGAGACGGCACGCATCGCTTCGCAACGCGGTCACCGTGTCACCCTGCTCGAGCGTGGCGATCGGCTTGGCGGCACGATGTGGTTCAGCCAACTCACCACTCCTGCAAACGAAATGTTGGTCGATTGGCTCGGGCACGAAGTTCGCCAGAACGGCGTCGACATCAAGCTTGGTCACACCGCCACTTCCGAGTCGATCACGAGCATGCAGCCCGACATCGTGGTGGTAGCTACCGGAGCCAAACGTGATCACCTTGCTGTGCCAGGCGGCGACCTCGACCATGTGCGAAGCGGCGACGAGATGCGCGCGCTCATCATCGGCGATACCAACGACAGCGCTGTGGGAAAACAGTCGCTTCTGAACCGTGCCGCGCTCGCTGTTGGACGCACGTTGCGCCTTACCAAGAGCGCCGAAACCATCCGCTCACTGTCACGCCGCTGGATGCCCGTGGGCAAGCAGGTGGTCATTGTGGGCGGCGGCCTCGTGGGTCTCGAACTTGCAGAGTTTCTTGCCGAGCGCGACCGCAACGTCACGGTTCTCGAACCAGGGCCACACTTTGGATTGCCCATGGCAATGCCTCGCCGTTGGACCGCGGTGCTGAAGACCTCGAACCACGGAGTCGCATTGGTTCGTAACGCCCGTGTCACTGAGATCACTGCCACCCATGTTCGGTACCAAGTTCACGCACCCGACGGCACACCATCTGGCGACGTGATCTCGGTTGCAGCCACCGATGTCATCATCGCCAGTGAGGTACGCAGCGACACCAGCCTTGCCGACCAACTTCGCGACGCAGGCCTCGTTGTGCACGTGGTCGGCGACGCCGCCGAGGTTGGTTACATCGAAGGCGCGATGCATTCGGCGCACGCTGTGGCAGTGGCCCTCTGAGCGCAGATTGCCGCTGCTTTCGCATCAAGGCGCGCCCATCGTGAACAATGTTCAACTGTGAGCGCAACGACTACCCCGCAACAATCCATAGTGACCCTCGATCTTGAGGGTGTGCTCGTTCCCGAGATCTGGATCGCCGTGGCCGTACGCACTGGCATCGAAGCGCTTCGTCGCACCACGCGCGACGAGCCCGACTACGACGTGCTCATGCGCGGACGCCTGCAGATACTCGACGAGCATGGCCTCACGATGTCAACCATCGCCGATGTGATCTCAACGTTGTCGCCACTCGAGGGCGCACGCGAGTTCCTCGACACGCTTCGCTCGATGACTCAGGTCTTGCTGCTGTCCGACACGTTCGAGCAGTTTGGTCAGCCGCTGATGCGCCAGTTGGGCTTCCCCACGTTGATCTGCCACCGACTCGTGGTGGCCAACGATCAGATCGTCGATTACAAGCTTCGCCTCCCCGACCAAAAGCGCGAGGCCGTACGCGCCCTGCACGGATTGAACTACCGCGTCATCGCCGCAGGCGACTCGTTTAATGACACCGCAATGCTCGCCGAAGCCGATGCGGGCTTTCTGTTTCATGCGCCCGACAGCATCAAGGCAATGTTCCCGCAGTTCCCCGCCGTCGACGAATACGACGAACTGTTGGCGCTCATCACCGCCCAGCTCACCTGACCTCTTCGATTGTCGAACCGAGGCCGACTCGGCAACGTTGACCGTTGCCGTTCTACAGTGCGCAGATGACCGCACACCTCTCTGCCGCCGATCCTTCCGAGTTGGGCTTCGACGCCTCACGCCTCGCCCGACTCGACACCCACTTCAGCAAGTTCGTCGACGATGGTCGCCTCGCCGGCTACCACCTTGCCGTCACCCGCAACGGCAAGCTCGCCCACGAGCAGATCCACGGCCAGCGCGACATCGCTGCTGGCGCACCGGTTACCGACGACACCATCTGGCGCATCTACTCAATGACCAAGCCCATCGTGTCGGTGGCCGCGATGATGCTGTGGGAAGAGGGCCTGTTCGAACTGAAAGATCCAGTGAGCAAGTACATCCCCGACTTCGCCGACCAGAAGGTTTGGCGCGCCGGTTCGGTGGTGAACCCCGTGCTCGAGCCGCTCATGGAGCCGATGCGTATGTGGCATCTGATGACCCACACATCGGGCCTTACCTACGGCTTCATGTATGCCCATCCAGTCGACGACCTCTATCGCCGCGGCGGCTTCGATTTCGGTTCGCCTCAGGTAGATTCCCTCGCCGAGGTTTGCACTCGTCTCGCGAATCTGCCGCTGGTGTTCCAGCCCGGCTCCGAGTGGAACTACTCGATGTCGATCGATGTGCTGGGTCGAGTGATCGAAGTCATGTCCGGCCAGACCCTCGACGAGTTCCTACGCACTCGTATCTTCACCCCCCTGGGCATGACCGACACCGGATTCTCGGTTCCTGCCGACGACGCCGATCGCCTTGCATCGCTGTACGGCGCACATCCGGGCACGGGTAAGGCAATGTTGTTGGCCGAGGCTGGCAAAGCAGCGCTCAAGGTGCCGACGGCGTTCCTCGGCGGCGGCGGGTTGGTCTCCACGATGAGCGACTATCTGCGCTTCGCAGACATGCTTCGCCGCAAGGGCGAACTCAACGGCGTGCGCATTCTTTCGCCGCGCACCGTGAATTACATGACCAAGAACCACCTTCCCGGCGGGGTTGACCTCACCTCGTTCGGTCGTCCGCTGTTCAGCGAAACGCCTTACGACGGCGTCGGCTTCGGCCTACTTGGCTCGGTCACCATCGACCCAGTTGCCGCCAAGGTGGCGAACTCACTGGGCACCTACGGATGGGGTGGCGCAGCAAGCACCACCTTCTGGATTGACCCGGTCGAAGACATCACGTGTGTGTTCATGACCCAGCTGTTGCCATCCGACACCCATCCGCTGCGAAGCCAGCTCAGCCAATTGGTGCAGCAAGCCCTCGTCGACTGAACCACTCGCATCGCCACAAATGTCCGCACGATGGGGCGTTAGAGCAAGGGGCGGTGATGGTGCTTGTTGCGTCGAGGCAACGTGGCCGCGAACACCACTGCAAATACGGCCGCCGCGAGCAACCCGATGGTGGCACCCGGCGCCGAGTCGATGTGATAGCTGATCACCAGCCCAACAACACCGACAGATACACCGATGGCCACCCCGATCAAGGTCATCTGCTTGAGCGTGCGCGCCAGCAGTCGCGCTGCAGCGGCAGGCGTGACCAACAGCGTGACCGACATGACGGTGCCCACAGCACGCAAGCTGATGACAACAACAACCGAGAGCAGGAGCACCAGCACGGCTTGCACCATCTCTACGTGAACACCCACCTGCTCGGCCTGCACATGATCGAACGTGGCGAGACGAAGCTCACCAAAGAGCAACATCACCACCAGCACAGTGCCGCCACCGAGCGCAAGGTTCAGCCAGATGTCGCCCCAACTCACGGTGAGCAGACGACCGAACAAGAAGTGACTGAGTTCGACGCCAGTGTCGATACGTGAGATGACTACGACACCCACAGCGAAGAACGCTGTACCAAGCACGGTGATCACCGTCTCTTGGCCAATGCGTCGGTTCGACGAAAACAACAAGAGCAGTACTGCCATCAGCAGCCCTGCGCCGATTGCGCCAAGCAACACGTTGATGCCAGCGGCATACGCCAGACCAACACCAGCAAGGGTTCCGTGGCTCATTGCGTCGCCGAGGTTGGCCATGCGCCGCAGCACAATCCAGGTGCCAACAACCGGGGCAACCACGCCGATGATGATCGCGGCGATGAGCGCGCGCTGCATGAACTCAGCTTGAAACGGATCGGTGAGCCAATGCATCACGCACCGCCCTGCGATGAGCTCGAGCCGGAACCAAACGTGGAGTCGAGCACTGCTGGCGCCAGAACTTGCTCGGGCGAACCGTCGCCTTGGATGGTGCCATTCACTGCGATGAGCCGATCGAAGCGATGGCGCGCCAACGCAAGATCGTGAGTGGCGAACAAGAACGTTGTGCCCGACGCACTCAGCGTGGCAAACAACTCGAACAACTCGAGGGTGGTCGGTTGATCAACTCCGCTCAGAGCTTCATCGAGCAGCACTACCGAGGCCTGTTGGGTGAGCGCCCGGGCGATGTACGCGCGCTGCAATTGTCCGCCCGACAACTCAGACAGCGAGCGGCCCTCGTATCCGCTGAGATTCACGGCAGCGAGCGCCTCGCTGGCCGCCAAACGATCGACCGCGGTTGTGCGCTGATGCCATGACCGAAATCGGCGACGGCCAGCCATGACCAACTCACCCACTGTGATCGGAAACATCAGATCGGCTTCGCTGCGCTGCGGGATGTACGCAACGTCCATTCGGTCGACACGGTCGTGACAGTGAACGCCGTTCACATCTACTTCGCCCGAGTGATTCACCAGACCACATATTGCTTTAAACAGCGTGCTCTTGCCGGCGCCGTTGGGCCCGATCACACCGATCAGTTCGCCAGCGCGTACCGAGAACGTGACATTGCGCAACGCCTCGCGGTCGCCGTAGCGAACGCCTACATCGTGCAGTTCAAGCACGGCTCCGTGGTGGGAGTGGCTCACGAGCAGACAAGTCCCTTTTCGAGAGCGGCAAGGTTCGACCTCATCAACGAAACGTAGTCCGCCCCATCAGCAATCTGTTTGTTCGACAACGACTCGACAGAATCAAGCACTGCGGTGGTGGCACCAACCTCGTCAGCGATCGTCTTCGATAACTCGGCGGGCAGATTGGTCTCGAAATAGATTGTGGTGACCTTGTGATCCTTGGCGCTGCGCGCAATGGCCTCAAGCGTCTTTCCAGATGGCTCATCAGTTGGCGACACACCCGCAATCGCGATCTGCTCAAGGTTGTAATTGTGAGCGACGTAGCCAAACGATCGGTGCGCGGTAACAATGACGCGGCTCACACAGTTCGCGAGACCGCTGCGAAAATCAGCATCGAGCTTGGAAAGATCGGCGGTGAACGAGGCGGCCCCAGCGGCGGCGCCAGGCGCATCAACCGAAGGGAATGCAACCAGCACTGCTCGCACCTGCTCGACCATGAGCTGCATATTGAGGGGCGACATCCACACATGCGGATCAGAGCCATCGCCAAGAACTTCGCCGTCGACAACACCATCGGTGCCAGCAAGTTGCTGTGACACCGGGATCAGCTCGACACTCTTCAGCAGATCGACCTTGCGCACGCTGCTCGGCAGGGAGGCAACGGCCTTCTCGACGCTGGGCTGAAATCCGCCACCGAAATAGAAGACGACATCGGCCGATTGCAGTTCAGTGACTTGGCGCGGCGTGGGTTCATAGTCATGCGCTGGCTGGCCGCGAGGAATCAACTCGACGAGCGACACTTGCGAACCGCCGACCGCTCGAACGATCTCTTCGATCGGATAGATGGCCGCAGCAACCTTCACCTTGCCTGGCCCAAACGAAGTGGATGCACCCGAGCTACCGCACGCTGTCGAGACAGCGAGAAGGCCTGTCGCCAGTAGCGCGATTCGAAGGGGCTTCACCGAACCATTCTAGCGATAATGGGAGTGATTCCTACAAAGCTCGAGCGCTGCCAACGACTTGCGCGCAGCTAGAGACCGAGCTCATATTCGGCGATGTGCACCACGCGACCCTCGTCGATGGATCGGTGCGCTGCTGCCCCCATGACGACCGACCACAGGCCATCGTCGACGGTGACCTCGGCGGGCAAACCTGTGCGGAGGCACTCGATGAAGCGAAGGTGCTCGAGATACGACGAGCCGCCGTGGAACTCGGGATACGGAACGTCGGCCGGTGTGGGTGCGTCTACCTCGGCAACTCCGGGCTGATGACGATGCCCCACGAACACGCTGTTTCCAGGGAAGGTGGTTTCGAGTTTCGCTTTGTCGCCAACGACCGTGATCTCTTGTTCGAAGCGGCCGCCCTCGGCGAACATCGAGAGATCAAGCGCGCCGCGAACGCCGTTTGCGAAGTCGACCACAACAAACGCGTTGTCCAAAATGTCTGGCACACGACCGTCGTACACCTCGTCGAGGTGGTTCACATCTTGACCGCCAGATGCGAAGACACGCGTTGGCTCGGCACCCGCAACCAATCGCATCAGATCGAAGAAGTGACAACACTTCTCAACCAAGGTGCCACCGGTGTTTTCGCTGAACCGATTCCAGTCGCCCACCTTCACTAAGAACGGAAACCGATGCTCGCGAATCGACACCATGCGCGTGGTGCCGCACACGCCAGTGCGCAGTTGCTCGAGCAACGTAGACACGACAGGGATGAAGCGATATTCGAGCCCGACCCACGTCATTGCGTCGCGATCAGCAGCACGCTGACGCACATCGAGGCAGTCGGCGACCGTTGTGCACATTGGCTTTTCAACCATCACTGCGAGGTCGGTGGCAAGCACGTCGGCAAGCAATGCGGCATGCGTGAAGTTGGGCGAAGCAATGACCACTGCGTCGAGATCATCACGCTCGAGCAACACCCGATGATCGTGATACGTGTCTACCGGTCGGCCTGCGCAAGCGGCCGCAAAATCGAGCGACGACTGCACCGGGTCACTGAGCGCGACCACTTCGGCGTTGTCGATCTTGGCGATGTCGAGAATGTGCTCGCACCCCATCATTCCCGAGCCGATGATGCCGTATCGCACTGGTTCCGTGCCGCGAGAAGAAGTGGTCGTCATAGTGAGGGCAACGCTATAGCGAGGCTCGGTCAGCACACGGTTCGAACTGCGCGAGGCTGAGTGCATGCAGGCAGTAGATCTGATTCGCACCAAGCGCGACGGCGGCCGCCTGAGCGACGCTGAAGTCCGCTGGTTCATCGATTCATACACCCATGGCCGCATCGCCGATGAGCAGGCCAGCGCGATGTTGATGGCGATTGTGTTTCGTGGTCTTAACCCCGACGAACTGTCCGAGTGGACAGCGGCGATGATCGATAGCGGCGACCGAATGAACCTGTCGACCGTTGGAAAGCCCACGGTCGACAAGCACTCAACCGGCGGTGTTGGCGACAAGGTGAGTTTGGTTGCGTGTCCGTTGGTGGCCGCATGCGGGGCAGCGGTTCCCCAGCTTTCGGGGCGCGGCCTTGGCCACACCGGCGGCACGCTCGACAAGCTTGAGGCCATCAGCGGATGGCAGGCATCGCTTACGCCCGAGCAGATGCTGACCCAACTGCACGACATCGGCCTCGTCATCTGTGCAGCCGGGCCAGGTCTGGCTCCAGCAGATCGAAAGCTCTACGCACTGCGAGACGTGACGGCAACTGTCGAATCGATTCCGCTGATCGCATCGTCGATCATGTCGAAGAAGATCGCCGAAGGCACCGAGTCACTCGTGTTGAACGTCACCTTTGGAAGCGGCGCGTTCATGAAGCGACTGGATCAGGCGCGCGAACTCGCCGAGACGATGGTGCATCTGGGCGCGGCCCACGGTGTGCGCACCACCGCTGTGCTGTCACGCATGGACACGCCGCTTGGGCGTAGTGCCGGTAACGCACTCGAGGTCAGCGAATCGATTGAGACGCTGAATGGTGGCGGCCCGAGCGACCTTCTTGAGATCACGCTGGCCCTCGCCCGCGAGATGTTGGCGCTTGCCCAGATCGATGTGGACCCCGCATCGGTGTTGCATAACGGGCAGGCACTGCACGTGTGGAACCAGATGATCCGGGCTCAAGGTGGTGACCCAGATGCACCAATACCGATTGCATCGCGGCGGGAAATTCTTCGGGCCGAACGGTCTGGCTACATCACCCGCCTCGATGCGTTTGCCGTGGGCGTAGCGGCCTGGAGACTTGGCGCCGGGCGATCGCGTAAAGAAGATCCGGTGAGCTCGATTGCTGGCGTGGTGTGCCTCGCGAAACCAGGTGATGTCGTAGAGAAGGGTCAACCCATTCTTGAGCTACACATCGACGATGTAGAACGGCTTGGCGGAGCGCTTGAGGCGCTGATCGATGCAGTCACTATTGCGCCTGAGCCCGCCGAGCTATCACCATTGATTGCAGACATCTTGCGCAGTTGATTCTGCGAATCGGGTTCAGCTCAGTGCGTTGAGAATGGCAGCAGAAGACGACGTGCCGATGCGGCTCGCCCCTGCCTCAATCATGGCGAGAGCAACTTCAGCAGTGCGGACGCCGCCCGATGCCTTCACGCCGCAGACGGCACCAACTGTGTGACGCATGAGCCGCACAGCATCGAGAGTGGCTCCCCCAGTGGGGTGAAAGCCGGTAGAGGTTTTCACGAAGTCGGCGTTCGCTCGCATCGCAGCCTGACAGGCCTGCACGATTTCGTCGTTGGTTAACGCTGCGGACTCAATGATCACTTTGAGCAGGCGGGGGCCCGGAACCTCACCGCGCACCGCTGCGATACCTGCCTCTACAGCAGCCCAATCGCCTGACTTTGCGCACCCGAGGTTGATGACCATGTCGATCTCATCGGCACCAGCAGCAACAGCCAACGCCGCTTCGTTCGCTACGGCAGCGGCCTGATGCGCTCCCGACGGGAACCCCACTACGCTGGCGGTACGCACTGCCGTGCCCACCAACGCTGCGTGGGCCACCTCGACCATCGATGGCGAAACGCACACCGCAAACACCTGCAACTCAACGGCCTCATGACACAGCGCAACAACCTGCTCGGGTGTGGCCTCCGGCTTCAGCAGCGTGTGATCAAGCATCTGCGCAACAGCACGACGGTCCATCGGCTCATCGTAGGCGCTGCAAAACGCGTAGTGTGCCGAGCATGAAGGCAGCGGTTTACTACTCCACCGGCGGACCCGAAGTATTTCGATACGAAGAGGTTGCCGACCCAATCATTCGCGACAACAGCGTGCTCATTCAGGTGGGCGCCGTCGGTATCCAAGGCGGCGACGTCCTCAATCGCCAGGGCGGCGCGCTGGCGAGCAATCCGCACATCGTTGGCTACCAAGTGGGTGGCGTTGTCATAGCAACAGGGCCAAAGGTGACCACGTTGCAGGTTGGTCAGAAAGTTGCCGCGACCATGGCATTCGGAAGTCACGCCGAATTGGTCAGCGTTCCTGAGACATCGGCTTTTGCGGTGCCCGACTCGATGTCTGTGAACGACGCGGCAGGCATCCCCATCGAGTTCGGTACGGCCGACGACTGCCTCTTCGAATTCGGTGGTCTCCAATCGGGCGAGACCGTGCTCATCCAAGCTGGCGCAAGCGGGGTCGGACTTGCAGCGATTCAACTCGCCAAGCAAGCGGGCGCCTCGATGGTGCTCGCCACTGCATCAAGCGACGAACGTCTCGACCGACTTCACGAATACGGATTGGACCACGGCATCAATTACTCGAACACCGACGTAGCCGCGCAGGTGATGCGACTCACCGATGGCAAGGGTGTGAACCTGGTGGTCGATTCGGTAGGCGGCAAGACCCTCGAAGGCAGCATTGCCTCATTGGCGTATCGCGGTCGAGTGAGTTGGGTTGGTCGCGCTGGTCGCGAAGAGAAGGCTCCCGAAATCTGGCCGATCATGATGAAGAACGGCTCGATCAACGGTGTGTTCCTCGGCGCAGAGCTTGCGGTCAATCCGGTGCGCACTCGCACGATGATCGAAGGCCTCATCGCCCGGATCGCTGCGGGCCAGCTCTCGGTCGTTACCGACAAAGTGTTTCCACTCGCCGAGGCCGAAGCGGCCCATCGTTACATCGAGAGCCGGCAGGCATTCGGTCGCGTGTTGTTGGTCCCCTAGTAACGACCGCAGGGCAACATCACGAGGCGGCGCGATCACTAGGGTCGCCGCATGGCAACCACTTCAGAAATCAGTTACTTGGTAGATGGCGTCACGATGATCGGTCATCTTGCGGTGCCTGATGCTCCCGGCTCATACCCCGCAGTTCTCGTGAACCATGAGGGCCCCGGCATCGACGATCACGCCAAAGGCCGCGCCAATCGCTTGGCAGACCTCGGCTACGTAGCCTTCGCGCTCGACTACCACGGCGGCGGGCAGCGTCTTTCCGACATGGGCGCGATGATGGCCCGCCTCGGGCCACTGATGGGCGATCCAGAGCGCACTCGTGCACTTGGTCGCGCAGGTCTCGAGGTGCTGCTTGCCCAGCCACAGGTAGACCCAGCGCGCGTCGCTTCCATTGGCTACTGCTTCGGCGGAACGATGGCACTCGAGCTCGCTCGCGGCGGCACCAATCTGCTCGCCGTAGTTGGCTTCCATTCGGGCCTCGCCACGGCGCGACCACAAGACGCCGCCAACATCACAGCCAAGGTTCTGGTGTGCATCGGCAGCGAAGACCCGATGATTCCTGCTGCCCAACGCGCCGACTTCGAAGCCGAGATGCGCGCTGGCAACGTCGATTGGCGAATGAACATCTATGGCGGCGCCGTGCACAGCTTCACGAACCCCAACGCAAGCGCTGCGGGCGTCCCGGGCATCGCGTACGACAAGCTCACCGACGAACGTTCATGGCGCGCGATGCTCGACTTCTTCAACGAAGTAGGCATGTGACATTGCCTTCCCCGCAGTCGCCAAGCGCCAATGCCCTGAGCTGGCGGCGCTTCGGCAACGACGGTGTGCTGCTCGATTTCGACAACGGAGACATCGCATCTCGTTGGTGTCGAGCCATCAATGAATCAGCGCTTGATGCGCGAGCGAGGCCAGGTTGGCGCTCCGTGCTCGTCGAATCGTCGATGTCATCAGCAGCGCTCATCGAGGCCATCTCGAAGTTGCCGCTCGACATTGTGGCCCACCGCGCGGCGAAGGAAATCACCATCGATGTCATCTACAACGGCGATGATCTCGACAACGTTGCCGCAGCAGTGTCGATGTCACGCGAGGAGGTCATCGCCCGACACTGCGCACCTCTCTACACGGTGGTGTGCTTGGGCTTCTCGCGCGCCTTTCCGTATCTGTCCGGCCTCGATCAACGGCTGTGGCTTCCCCGCCACGACACACCGCGTGTCCGCGTGCCTGTCGGTTCGGTTGCAATTGCCGTCGACCAAGCCGGCATCTATCCGCAAGCGTCACCCGGGGGTTGGCACTTGCTTGGCCACACCAACGCTGTGCTCTTCGATGGCAGCCGCGAACAACCCTCACTTGTGCAGCCGGGTGACCACGTGCGTTTCGTGAGCCTCAACGCGTGAGCCACTTTGTTGTTCTCGACCCCGGGAATCTGTCGCTCATTCAAGACCTCGGACGCTCGGCGTTCGCTTCGCAGGGAGTCGCTCGAGCCGGTGCTGCCGATGTCGCATCGCACGCTCTCGCTCAACGACTCTGCGGCAATAGCCCCACTGCCGCCGGCATCGAAGTGCTCCTCGGTGGCTTGCGCTTACGCGCCGAGCGATCGTGCACGTTGGCAGTCACCGGAGCGCCTGTCGATGTGCGCATCAACGGAGAACCTCACGGACAGAACCACGCGCTCAATGTGGCGCCCGGCGACGAGATCTCGCTCTCCAGAGCGGTGTCAGGGATGCGCGTGTACGTGGCGTTCCGCGGTGGCCTGACTGCACCAACCGTCTTTGGTAGCCGCTCGCGCGACACTTTGGGTGGCATCGGACCCGAGCCGCTCGCTATCGGCGACACGCTGAGCATCGAGAACCTCGATATCGAACCCGCTTGGTTCGATGTGGTCGCCGTGCGTCCACCATTCGATGAGATCATCCTCATCTTGGCACCGGGACCACACGACGATGCGCTTGATTCCGACGGATGGAAGGTGCTGCTGCACACCGAGTGGCAACTCGATGCCCGCAGCGACCGCATCGGCTTTCGGCTCGCGGGGCCGGCGCTGGGTGCGCCAACGTCTGACCTTGCGAGCTTCCCGGTTATCGCAGGCTGCGTGCAGTTGCCGGGCAACGGCGTGCCAGTAGTGCTCGGCCCCGATTGTGGAGTCACTGGCGGATACCCGGTTCTTGGCATTGTCGATCAAGGCGCGCTCAACGCGTTGAGTCAGGCCCGACCTGGAGCCCGCATCAGGATCCGCCGTTCGCACTAGCAAGTGCAATGTGTCACACACCCGAGCGGCCTATTACGATACTGAACGGTCTAGTTTCGTAATCATCTAGCCATCCGGCCAACAAGAGAGAACTGCGCTCGTGTCCACAACAGTTACGGCCATACCAAACGACCTTCAATCTGAGCACCACGACCGCCGATGGTGGGTCCTCGGTGTGCTGATTCTCAGCATGACCATCATCGTGATGGACAACACCATCCTCAACGTGGCGATCCCCTCGCTCATCAGAGATCTGCACGCCTCGAACAGCCAAGTGCAATGGATCATCGACTCGTACACGCTGGTGTTCGCGGGGCTACTGCTCACCACGGGCAGCCTCAGCGATCGCTTCGGCCGCAAAGGTGCGCTACAAGCCGGAATCCTGTTGTTCATGGCCGGTTCGGTGTTCTCGGCGCTCGCAACATCAGCGTCGCAACTCATCGTCACACGAGCCTTTATGGGCATCGGTGGCGCCCTCATCATGCCCTCGACATTGTCGATCCTCACCGATGTGTTCCGCGATCCAAAAGAGCGCGGTCGAGCCATCGCCATCTGGGCGGGCTTCTCGGGTATCGGTGTTGCACTCGGACCCATCACCGGAGGCTTGTTGCTCCAACATTTCTCGTGGAGTTCAGTGTTTTGGGTCAACGTGCCCATCGGCGTGTTGGCCCTCGTAGCGGGCGGCATCTTGCTGCGCACATCGCGCGATCCCAATCAGGGCAAGCTCGACCCGCTCGGATCATTGCTCTCGATGCTCGGCCTCGGCGCTCTGCTCTACGGCATCATCGAGGTGCCCGTACGCGGTTGGTCCGACTCGCAGGTCATCGCCGGATTCGTGGTGGGCATTATCGCGATTGCATCGTTCATTGCATGGGAACTGCGCATCGATCACCCAATGCTCGACATGCATTTCTTCCGTAACCCTCGTTTCGCTGCCGCCAACACCGCCGTCACACTCACGTTCTTCGCGATGTTTGGCTCGCTGTTCTTGATGACCCAGTACTGGCAGTTTGTGCACGGCTACAGCCCACTGCAAGCGGGCGTGCGGCTCGTTCCTTATGCGCTCGCAATGATGGTCGTGGCTCCGCTGTCGGCCCGCATCGTCGAACGCATGGGCTCGAAACGAGTCATCGTTATCGGCCTCTTCTTGGTCACCTTCGCGCTGCTGCTGTTGTCGTTGTTGCACCGTGACACGCCGTATCTCATCGCGATCATTCCCTACTGTTTGCTCTCGGCCGGCGTTGGCATGACCATGCCCCCCGCCACCGAGTCGGTGATGGGCTCTCTGCCCCGCGAGAAAGCTGGCGTCGGCTCTGCTGTCAATGACACCACCCGCCAAATGGGCGGAGCACTCGGCGTTGCCTTCATTGGCAGCGTTGTGTCGGCCGTGTACGGACATCGTGTCGACTCCATCGCGCACGCCTTTGGTCTCAGCGGTCAAGCCCTCAGCGACGCACGTTCGTCGCTCGGCGGAGGCCTCAAAACCGCCAGCAATCTCGGCGAACAGGCTCTGAGTTTTTCAGTCGCGGTGAAAGATGCGTTTGTGGCAGGCCTCAGTTCTGGTCTGCGTCTCGCCTCGATCGTGGTCGTGGTGGCCGCTGCTGTCGTCTGGCGCTACCTGCCAGCACGTGGCGGCGATCATGTTGAAGAATCAGTCGACACGTCCACCATCGAGCTGTCATCGCTGGTTGCGGGCGAGTAGGTATTCACCCAATGGCCCGCACCGCAACAGCCCAGTCGGCAACAACCGCCGACCTTCCGATCTCGCGCAAGCCAGGTCGGCCTCGTGATGCTCGCTGCGATCAGGCCATCCTCGCGGCCACGCTCGACATCGTGCGTGAGGGCGGTGTCGTTGGTTTGTCTATCGACGCCGTGGCGGCGCGAGCCGGCGTAGGCAAGGCCACCATCTACCGACGCTGGTCGTCGAAAGAGGCCCTCGTACTCGAAGCGCTGCAGGCCGATACCGAGCCCATCGATGTGCCCGACTACGGCAACTTGCGGCGCGAACTCGAAACCTATTTCGATCAGCTCATCGAGCGCTTCGCAAGCAGCGGCAGTTCCGACGTCCTTCCTCATCTCATCGAAGCAGCGTGCTACGACGCCGAGGTTCGCGCATCGCTCGACGAGTACATCAAGCAACGCCAGAAGCCGCTGGTGGCCATCTTGCGGCGCGCATCGCAACGCGGCGATCTCTCCCCCGACGTTGACCGCAACGTGATGGTCGAGGTCTTGGTCGGACCCGTCATCTATCGGCGCCTGCTCACCGGCGGACGCATCGATCGACCCTTTGTGCGCAAGCTGCTCGACCTCGTGCTCTCAGCCGGTTAACACAGGCTGTTCGGTCAGCCGTTACTGACTGACGCAACAGGTGCGCTGACTGATGGAATCACCAGTAGCAATGAATGAGCGACCTTTATAACGTCGCCGCCGTGACCACACCGATCTCCTCCCCCTCAGCCAAGATCGACACCTTTCTTCGCGACAGTGACGCACCGACACCGTTCGTTGTCATCGATGTCGATCTCGTCGAAGAGCGATACGCGCAGCTCGTTCAAGCAATCCCAGCGGCGCGCGTGTACTACGCGGTCAAGGCCAACCCGGCGCTGCCGATCCTGCGTCGACTCGTAGCTCTCGGCTCAGCGTTCGATGTTGCCAGTCCCGCCGAAATCGATCGCTGCCTCGAGGCTGGAGCAAACCCCGACGACATCTCGTACGGCAACACGATCAAGAAGCGTCGCGACATTGCCTACGCGCACTCGTGCGGCGTACGCCGTTACACCGTCGACGTCGAGGCCGAACTCGACAAGGTTGCTGTCGAAGCACCCGGCGCTTCGGTGTGCGTGCGTCTGCGTCACGATTGCGGCGGCGCCGATTGGCCGCTCTCGCGCAAGTTCGGTGCGGAAGCGCCCGATGTTGTTCGCGTGCTCGCGCTTGCGGGCAAGGCCGGACTTGAGTCAGGTGTTTCGTTTCACGTCGGCTCGCAGCAGCGCGACCTCAGCGCATGGGACGACACGCTCGAGGTCGTTGCCGAGATTGTCGAGCGGGCCCGTAACCAAGGAGCAAACCCCAGCTTTGTGAACCTGGGAGGAGGCTTCCCCGGCACCTATCGCGAGGCAGCACCAGCCATCGATGCCTATGGTGCCGCCGTGCGAACGGCCCTCGCCAAGTGGTTTCCGCTCGGTCTCACCGAAGTCATGGTCGAGCCCGGTCGGTACTTGGTCGCCGATGCTGGCCTGCTGCGCAGCGAGGTGGTGCTCGTGTCGCGCCGCTCCCCCGCCGATAGCGAGCGCTGGATCTATCTCGACTGCGGCAAGTTCCACGGTCTCGCCGAGACCATGGACGAAGCAATTCGCTATCGGCTTCGCACGCCCCACGACGGTCAGACTGGTGGCCCAGTTGTACTCGCTGGCCCCACGTGCGATTCGGCCGACGTGCTCTACGAAAAGAGCTCCTACGAGCTTCCCCTAGCGCTGGCCGAGGGCGACATGGTCGACATCTTGTCAGCCGGCGCCTACACCACCACATACAGTTCGGTGGGCTTCAACGGCTTCCCGCCGCTGCAAGAGCACTACGTCTGAATCTGCGGCGCTACGCGAGCTCTACGCCAGCGCTGCTGCGAGCAGTTCGTGCTCAACGGCCCCAATCGGTAGCAGAGCTACAGCGGCCAGACCAGCAGCACTCATCTTCGCTGCGGTCTTGCGAATCACCTCAAGCAGATGGTCACGATCGAAACGCGGTGCCATCTCGGCAAGCTGCGTTTCGATGAACACGAGACACGCTGCGTCTTCGAGCACCTGAGTGTCGGGATCGGTTTTGAGTTGCTCGCGCCGTATCAAAACCTGCACCCGCTGGATAGTGAGCGCGTCGTATCCCGCAGCGTTGAGGATCACCTCTACATCGCGAGCGTGACGTGCCTTTTGATCCTTGCGCCAACGCAGGTAACCAGCCTTACCTTCGGGGTAGGTGGTGCGAGGCACTTCCCAGCGACGCAGATGGTGGGCACGCGCAGCGATAACGAGCGCATCGCCGGCTTCAGGATTGAGGTGACGCACCCAATCGGTGGCAAGACGGCCGTGCGCCAAGGCAAGCGCGACTGACTCGCCACGAACCACGATCACTGTTGGATCGAGCGCGTTCGCAGCGTCGATTACTGCACACGCATCGAGCAGTTGCTGGCTCAGACTGCGCACTCTGACTCGCCGACGTCGGCAACAAACGGCCCGGTCTCGTCGTAGTCGGCATAGAACTCAGGTGCTTCTTCGGGCGATGGGAAGAAGTCAAGATCTTTGAGCGACTCGGCGACAGCGGTAGCACCGCCAACACGATCCATCCAGGTGCGGAAGCGTTCGCCGGCTTCGCGCTCTTCGGCGAAGCGACGCACCACGCGCGCTGCCGCTTCGGGTGCAGCCTTGGCGGGCAGGCGCAGCGCCTTCTCGCCAAAGTGAATGCTCTCTTCACCCACGTAACCGCCGAGCAGCATTTGATAACCAGGGGCAGGCTTGCCATGCGCACGACGCTCGGCGCCGAAGAAACCGATGTCCGACGCGTGGTGCTGACCGCAACTGTTCGTGCAACCAGAAATGTTGATGCGAATGCCACCGACTTCGGCGAGACCCTCGTCTTCGAGACGATCGCCAATGGCCTTGGCCAAACCGCGCGACTGAGTGACGGCAATGTTGCACGTATCGGCACCCGGGCACGCCACAACATCGCGTGCCAACTCGGCACCGGGTCGGGCCATGTCGATGGCTTCGAGGCGGGCGTACAGAACCGGAAGCTGCTCTTCAGTGAGACCGCGGAAGACAACGTTTTGGCGGTTACTCAAACGCACATCGGCGTTGAGTTCGCGCTGGATCGAAGCGAGCGACCGAAACTGCGAAGCGGTGAGATCGCCAAGTGCCGCGTAGGCAACCGCCGACACCGTGCCGTTAGCGGTGCCGCGAATAACGCTGGTGGCCACCCAACGGCTGTAGGGGTCGCGAGGCGTGAGCGTGACATTCACGCCTTGCCCGACAGCGGTGGCTTCAACGATGGCCGAACGGCCAGCAGGCTTGTCGCCGGCGATGGTGACTTCGGCAGGGATGCCACCTGGCCACGACGACGACGCTGGCAGCGTGTGACGAATCTTGATCACCCGACGACGAACCTCGTCGATGCCGAGCTGATCGACAACCCACTTCATTCGGGCGCGCAGCTTGTTGTCTCGGTTGCCGGTCTGCTCGAACACACGTAGCGCGGCTTCGATCGTTGGCAACAAGTCTTCGCGACTCGTGAAGTCTTCGAGAGCCATCGCTGGGTGCGGCGTTGCGCCGAGACCGCCGGCGATGTAGATACGGAAGCCCGCCTCGGTGTCGCCGTTGTCGAGGGTTCGAGTTGTGGCGATGACGCCAACATCGTTGAACATCGCCTGGCCACAATCGGTGCTGCATCCAGAGAAGTTCACTTTGAACTTGCGCGGCAAACGCTGACCCAACGGGTTGCGAACGAAGTGACGGAACGTGGCATCGGCCCACGCGGTGACATCGAGGTGTTCGTGTGGGCAGGCGCCAGCGAGATGGCACGCCATCACGTTGCGTACGGTGTCGCCACATGCCTCGCGGCTGGTGAGCCCGACCGACGCGAGCTGACGCATGACCTCGGGAACGCGAGTGAGTTCAACGAAGTGAACCTGCACGTTTTGGCGGGTGGTGATGTGCCCCCAACCGCGCGAGAAGTTCTCGGCGAGGTGCCCCATCATGTCCATCTGCTCTGGCGTGATGGTGCCTGCGGGCAACTTGATGCGCACCATCTGATTGGTGCCGCCTTGGCGCTGGCCATAGACGCCATTGTTGAGACGCATCACTCGAAAGACGTCTTCGCTGATCTCTCCGGCGAGGTACTGGGTAACGGCTTGTTCGAAGCGAACAATGTCGCGCTGTTGCTCAGCATCGAGGTCACGAGGTGCGGCAACTATTGGGGTGACGCCCACGGGCGGCCTCCAGGCAAGAGAGGAATAGAAACAACGTCAGCATAAATCCGACTAACTCGGTCAACAATAGACCAGCGAGGCCTATTCCCCAACGGTCGCACCAACATTAGCCAGCGAAATCATCGACCTGGGTCTTCTCCTATTTCCCTGAGTGCATCGTGAATTGCACCTCGCAGACGGCGAGCCAGATGCGGCGGTAAATGGGCAACGAGCCCCTCGCCCGGCAGCCCAACCTCTTCGAGGGTGAGCACCACCCGTGGTTCGGCATCGTCGTAGTCGTCGCTAATGGCGATGGCCCACGACAGGCGAGCGGCGTCTTCGTCGCCAACTGGTCGATCGGCCTCAGAAAAGGGGTAGTCGTCAATAGAACGTCGCATGCTGTGCAGCATGTCACCCCACACCCGTTGGCGCAGAACAACGCGGGATTTGGTCGAGCAGGCGCGTACCATCATGTAGCCGTTCGTAACCCCTGCCTCTGGAGAACTCATGCTCGCACGTTTGCTTCGCTCATACCTCGGGCGATATCGCGGCGCACTTCTCGCAGTGGTGCTGATGCAAACGATTCAGTCGGTGGCCGCGCTCTATTTGCCATCGCTCAACGCCAAGATCATCGACAAAGGCGTCGCCACTGGCAACACCGGGTACATCTGGAAAACCGGCGCGCTCATGATTGCTGTCACCGTGCTTCAGGTATGTACCGCATGCGCTGCGGTGTACTTCGGGTCTCGGGCCTCGATGGGTTTCGGTCGCGATGTACGCCGCGGCATCTTCAATCACGTCAGCGAGTTCTCTGCCCGTGAGGTTGGCCAATTCGGCGCCCCGTCGCTCATCACGCGAATCACCAACGATGTGCAGCAAGTGCAGATGTTCATGATGATGACCTGCACCATGCTGGTGGCCGCGCCCATCACCGCCGTTGGCGGGATCATCATGGCGCTGCGCGAAGACCGCGGGCTGTCGTGGATTCTGGCCGTCAGCGTTCCGATGCTGCTGCTGTGCGTGGGCATCGTGGTGTCGAAGATGGTGCCGCAATTCCGCGTGATGCAAGCCCGCATCGACACCGTGAACCGCGTGCTGCGCGAGCAGATCACTGGTATCCGCGTGGTGCGTGCGTTTGTCCGCGAACCCGTCGAGGTCGACCGGTTCGCCGAGGTCAACACCGAGGTCACCGGCGCAGCATTGCGAGCCGGGCGCTTGCAAGCGCTGATGTTCCCCACAGTGATGTTCATTCTCAACGCATCAAGCGTGGCCGTGTTGTGGTTCGGTGCTGGCCGCATCAACAGAGGCGAAATGAAGATCGGAGCGCTCATTGCGTTCCTCAGCTACCTCGCTCAAATCTTGATGTCAGTGATGATGGCTACGTTCATGGCCGTGCTCATCCCACGCGCTGCTGTGTGTGCCGAACGCATCAACGAAGTGCTCGACACCGAATCATCTGTTGTGCGCTCACCGAACCCAACCACCAACCTCACCAGTCACAGCACGCTCGAACTACGCGACGTCGGGTTCCACTATCCCGGCGCCGTTGCTCCGGTGCTGGGCGGCATCTCGCTGCGCGCCACAGCCGGACAAACCACCGCAATCATCGGCAGCACCGGCTCGGGCAAGACAACGCTGCTGAGTCTTATTCCACGACTGTTCGACGCCACATCTGGCTCGGTCATGGTCGATGGCGTCGACGTTCGCGACCTCGACCCCGATCTGCTTTGGGGACGCATCGGATTGGTTCCGCAGAAGCCGTATCTCTTCTCGGGCACCGTTGCAAGCAACCTCCGCTTCGCCGACCCCAATGCCACCGACGAAGACCTCTGGGCCGCTCTGGCAATTGCCCAAGCGACCGACTTCGTCTCAGCAATGCCAGGCCAGCTCGAGGCCCCAATCGCCCAAGGCGGCTCAAACGTTTCTGGCGGTCAGCGACAGCGTCTCGCAATCGCCCGAGCCTTGGTGCGTAAGCCCGAGATCTATCTGTTCGATGACTCGTTCTCTGCACTCGACCTCGCTACCGACGCCCGCCTGCGCGCCGCCCTGGCTCCGCACACCGCAAATGCCACGGTGGTCATCGTTGCCCAGCGCGTTTCTACCATCATCAACGCCAGCCAGATTCTGGTGCTCGAAGACGGCGAGACTGTGGGACTTGGCACCCATACAGAGTTACTCGCAACATGTCCTACGTATGCCGAGATCGTTGCGTCACAGATGAGCGCCGAGGACGCAGCATGAGCGATTCAGCCGCCGCCGCACCGCCAAAGCAGCCGGGGTCCGAACTCCGCAACATGGGTCCCGCTGGCCGCATGGCCAGCATGGGCATGCCCGCCGAAAAATCAAAAGACTTCGGTGGGTCATCACGCCGCCTGCTGGGTCGACTCCGGCCCGAACGCTTCGGCGCCATCATGGGCGTAGTCCTGGCTTTAGGCAGCGTCACTCTGTCGGTGTTGGGGCCTCGAATCCTCGGGCATGCCACCGACATCATCTTCAAGGGACTCATCCACCGCGATGTAGGCATCGACTTCCATGCGTTGCGCAATGTGCTGGTAGGCGTACTGGTTCTCTATGTTGCGTCGGCGAGTCTGTCGTTGCTGCAGTCGTTCACGTTGGCCAAGGTGGTGCAGCGAACGATGTATCGCCTGCGCGCCGATGTCGAAGACAAGCTCAACCGTTTGTCCTTGAACTATGTCGACTCACAACCACGCGGCGACATGCTCAGCCGCGTCACCAACGACATCGACAACATTTCACAGAGCATGCAACAGTCGCTCAGCATGGTGCTCACCTCGACCCTCAGTCTGGTGGGCGTAGTCATCATGATGTACATCATCTCGCCGGTGCTCGCCAGCGTTGCGGTGGTCACCATTCCATTGTCGTTCTATGTCATTCGGTTGGTGACCAAGCGTTCGAAGCTGCGCTTCATCGCGCAGTGGTCGCACACTGGCGCACTGAACGCGCAAATCGAAGAGGCCTTCACCGGTCACGCGCTCGTCAAAGTGTTTGGTCGCCAACGCGAGATCGAGCAGCGCTTCAGCGACAAGAACGACCAGTTATACGAAGCAAGTTTCGGTGCGCAGTTCATCGCAGGTCTCATCCAGCCGGCGATGATGTTTCTTGGCAACCTCAACTTCGTTGCCATTGCTGTCATTGGCGGCCTGCGAGTCTCGTCGGGCGCAATGAGCCTCGGCGATGTTCAGGCGTTCATTCAGTATTCGCGTCAGTTCACGCAGCCGCTTACCCAGCTCGCCTCGATGGCCAACGTGTTGCAGTCGGGCATTGCCTCAGCCGAGCGAGTGTTCGAGTTGCTCGATGCTCCCGAGCAGAGCCCCGATGCTCCGGTTCCTGAGACCACACCAACGCCACGCGGTCGGGTTGAGTTCGACCATGTGTCATTCTCGTACGACCCAGCGAACCCGCTCATCACTGACCTGTCGTTGGTCGCCGAGCCCGGCCAAACAGTTGCCATCGTTGGCCCTACCGGCGCAGGCAAGACCACGTTGGTGAACCTCATCATGCGCTTCTACGAAATCGGCGGTGGCGCCATCCGTCTCGACGGTGTCGACATTTCGCAGATGCCTCGACGCGACCTGCGTGGCAACGTGGGCATGGTGTTGCAAGACACGTGGTTGTTCAGCGGAACCATCCGCGAGAACATCGCCTACGGTCTCGTCGGTTGCACCGAAGAGCAGATCCTCGAAGCAGCGCGGGCCACCTACGTCGATCGCTTCGTGCACTCATTGTCCGAGGGTTACGACACGCTCATCGACGACGAAGGCGGTGCTATCAGCGCCGGCGAAAAGCAGCTCATCACCATCGCCCGGGCCTTCTTGGCCGACCCTGCCATCTTGATTCTCGACGAAGCAACGAGCTCGGTAGACACCCGCACCGAGGTACTGATCCAACAAGCGATGGCCGCACTTCGATCGAAGCGCACCAGCTTTGTGATCGCACACCGACTCAGCACCATTCGCGACGCCGACCTGATCTTGGTGATGGACGCAGGAAGCATCGTCGAGCAGGGCAACCACCATGAACTTCTTGCGAAGCGCGGTGCGTACTATGCGCTCTACAACGCGCAGTTTGCTGCTGCTGCTGTCGATATCTAACAACCCGGGGAGAATCTGTTGAAGCAACTATCTGGTGTTGACGCATCGTTTCTCTACATGGAGACCGCTGCTCAGTTCGGTCACGTTTCGAGCTTGTCGGTCTACGAACGGCCATCAGATCAGCTCGACTACGACCCGCTCGGCGAATGGCGCGAACAGATTGCTCAGCGTCTGCATCTACTCGAGCCACTTCGACGTCGCATTCGCGAGGTGCCGTTCGGTCTCGACCATCCGTTTTGGGTCGAGGACCCAAACTTCGATCTCGACTTTCATGTGCGCCACACGGCCGTGCCATCGCCGGGCAACGATCATCAGATCGGCGAACTCGTGGCCCGTATTGTGGGCCGCCCGCTCGACCGCAGTCGCCCGCTGTGGGAGACCTATGTCATCGAGGGTTTGCCCGAGAATCGGTTCGCCATTCTCACCAAGGTGCATCACGCCACTATCGACGGTGCATCTGGTTCTGAGCTGCTGATGTTGATGCTCGATCATCAGCCCGATGGCAGCGAGTTCGAAGCCGCCACTTCCGAGTGGAAGCCCGAGCGCATCCCTTCAGATAACGAGATGATTGCCCGAGCCGCCGGCAAGCTCATCCGCAAGCCCGGTCGAGCGTTGTTGCTCGGGGCTCGAACCGCACGTGACCTTGGCCGTGCCACACGTAACCCAGCGCTCGTCGCCGCGGCCGATCAGGCTCGCGCAAGTTTGAGAGGTCCACTCGGCGCGATGTTAAACATCGGTCGCAAGCGCGAGAACGAAGAAGCCGTGGGTCCTCCCCCATCGCTCACCGCGCCACGAACTCCGTTCAACGCAAACATCACAGCGCACCGCCGATTCGCCTACGGATCAGTTCCTCTCGGAACGATCAAAGAGATCAAGAACGCATGCGGCGCCACGCTCAACGATGTGGTGATGGCGGTATGTGCTGGCGGTCTGCGCACGTGGCTCGAGCGCCACGATGCGTTACCCGAGTCGCCGTTGGTAGCGATGGTCCCAGTGTCTATCCGCAACGGCGCCGAAACAGAAAAATGGTCAAACCGCGTCTCGGCCATCTTCGCTGGCCTACCCACCGACGAAGCCGACCCATTGCAACGCGTGCAGCGCGTGCACGACTCGATGGTCGGCGCCAAGCAGTTGTTCGATGCTGTTCCTGCAGAGGCGCTCACCGACTTTGCCCAGTTCGCTCCACCCGCAGTGTTTGCCCAGGCAATGCGCACGGCGTTGCGACTCACCGGTCGCTTCGGCACACCCGTGAACCTGGTGATCTCCAATGTGCCCGGCCCACGCGAACCGCTCTACGCGGCTGGGTCGCGTTTGTTGCACTACTACCCCGTCTCTACCGTGGTCGATGGGCAGGGTCTCAACATCACGGTCCAGAGTTACCTCGACTCGCTCGACTTCGGGCTCGTGAGTTGTCGCGAGCTCGTCCCCGATCTGTGGGACATGCTCGACGACATCATCGATGAGGTGTCAGTGCTTGGCGCAGCTGTTGGCGTCCACTGGAAACGGCCCGCTCACAACGGTCTCGTTTCGCCGCAAGCAACGCCTACGGCTTCGCGGCGAGCACCCACATCGTCGACTCGCCGAAGAAGCTGAGCCGCCTCGACAAACCAAGGCCATCGCAGGCGTCGAGCTGCTCGACGCAGTCGATGTTCGTTTGCCACCACAACCGTGGAAACGTAAATGGGTCACCGAGCAAGAAGGCTCTGGCAGACGCGATGAGCTCAGCTGCGCTGATGTCGTGGCTCCACCCACGCACCACGATGTCTGCGGCAGGCAAATCGGACAGATCGACCAGCACCGAGCGGGTGAGCAGCGCGTCAGCGATCGGACGCACATAAATGCATCCGATCACAACGTCGTTTCGTAGCACGCTGTATGTGAGCGCAACTCCCTCGCGCTGTTCGCGATCATGGTGAACAAGATCGACAAGGTTGTTGGCCTCGGTGAACTGCTCGGTTGGCCAGTTCTCGCCGCTCCATATGCGCAACATTTCAAGGTCGCGCATCACTGCCGCATAGTCCTCCGACAGCAACTTCGGGGTGAGTGGAACGAATGTGATTCCATCAACCTCTGAGCGTTGCGGCAGCGGCGATGGCAGCCAACTCATCTGCGGTTGGTTGATCCTGGGTCTGGTACTCCGGCTGGAGTGCCCTCGTGGTACTCGATGAGCTCGATGAGATAGCCGTCGAAGTCTTTGATGAACGCGACGGTGACCGGCCATCGATCGAGACGTGCTGGCGCTTGCACCGATTCGCACCCGGCGGCGAGGCAACGCTCGTACAGAGCAAAACAGTCGTCGGTGTTGAGGTAGAGCTTCCACATCGCTGTGCCCATATCGATGGGGCCGGGCTGCTCGAGTTGCTGAGCAAGCTGAATACGAGATCCGCCTTGGTCGGCCTGCAACACCGCTTCGAGGGCAGTAGGAATCTGGGTACGGCTACGCAGCGGAATGCCACACACATCCTGCCAAAAGCCGATCGAACGCTCGAGGTCGGTGACGTTGATACAGAACTGACCGATGATCTGACCCATGGTGGTCTCCTTCGAAGCAATGCTCAGTCGGCGCCGAGGTACTTGACGCAGCGGGTGTGCCACAGACTCACAGAAACAATGACCGGCAGTCGAACTGTTCGACCGCAGCGACGAATCGCGTGACGTTACTTCTTCTTGCGAACCTTGAGTTCGGCTTCGGCCTTCACTGTGCGACCAGCGTGGCATGAGCTCTCGCCGGTGGCCCGCACCTCGTACTCGCCAGCTGCCTGAGCAACAAACGACGTGCCCGTAAGGGTCTGGGCGACATGCTTCTCGTTGTAGACCGTGATGGAGCTTGACTTAAAGCCATCGGGTGTGATCGTCACTGTGTCGCCGACAGAAACCTTTGAGGGCGACAGGGACACCGAGGCCGGGCAGAAGTACTGGCCCGGGTGGCCGTGGCCGTGACGATGACCCTTGTTCGAGTGGCCCTCATCGCTGCGAGAACGAGCCGAAGCTCCTGATGCGACGCCAGCAAGAGCAGTGGTGGAAATCAACGTGGTGAGAGCAACCATGCGAACGATGCGATTCATCAGCACAACCTTTTCTATACAGAGGACCCGAATTGAGTGCGACAATACCACGCATTGATGTCGTCATTATCAAAGCTTGATAATGACATAGATCCTTGATATTTCGTTGGGATTCTCGGCGTAACGCAGAAACAAGCAGACAATGGGCATCGCACTCGGGCACCAATCGTCTAAGTTCGCAAGGTGCGGCGACAACGAATCAAAGTCTCAGAGGCCGACGCGCAAGTCATTGCCACTATGAGTGGTGTTTCGGCGATTCTTGTTGCCGTATCCGGCCCGCATCCCACCGGTAACCACATCATTGATCTTGCGTTGGTACTGGTAGCAGCGAGCGCCGCAGTATGGGCCTGCGCTACAGCACCGTGGTGGGCAATCGCCGCGATGGCAACGGCAGCGACCGCGTTCTCGGCCGGCATCTGGATTGCGGTAGGGGCAACGGCCGCTGTGGCCGCGTTCGCGATTGGCATATTTCGCCGCAGACTTCCGGTCGTACGTGCTCTTTCAGCGGCTACTTCCATCGTGGTTTTGGCCAATCTCGACAACCGCTGGTTCTTTGGTTACACCTCACTCCTTGGGCTCAGTATCTGCATCGCCGCAGCGGCATTCGGGCTGCGCAGGCGCCCGAGTGCCCAACGTTTGCTTGCATACAAACTCATCGGTGGCACAACCCTTGCTGCGATTGCGGCCGTGATTGGATTCGCGCTTGCCGCTGCCTCGGGACGCGGCGAAGCCGAGTCGGGCAACCGCTTCGCTCGACAGGGCCTGAGCCAACTCGGCAACGGCGACCTCACTGGCGCTCAGGACTCGTTTGTCGCAGCCGACAAGTCGTTCGCTGCCGCGAGTGACTCGATCGATCAAATCTGGGCACAACCTGCCCGACTCGTGCCCGGCCTCGCCCAAAATCGAAACTCACTCGTCGCGCTTGCTCACGAGGCCGCTCATATCACGCACACTCTCGCCACGGTTTTGCCCCAGGTCGATCTTGAGAAGCTGCGCGTCAGCAAAGGACGCATCGACATCGCCGCGGTGAAAGCGCTACAAGGTCCGCTCGCGCAGATGCAGCAAGCCCTCTCGCACCTCGATGCAACCGTCAAAGAGATCGCCAGCCCGTGGCTCGTGTCGCCGTTTACGCATCGACTCGAGTCGTTGTCATCGCAAATTGAACAGCAGCGCACCCGAAGCGACAATGCTGCCGAGGCCATCAAACTTGCTCCTGCGCTGCTCGGCGCCGAAGGTAAACGCGTGTATTTCATTGCGTTCACCACTCCCTCAGAGCTCCGCGGAATCGGCGGCTTTATGGGCAACTGGGCCGAGCTCACCATCGACAACGGCCACATCAGCATGAGCGATTTTGGTCGCACCCAAGATCTCGAAAACCGTGGCGACCCAACCACCAAGACCGTGACTGGACCAACGGAATTCCTCGATCGCTACGGGCGGTTCAATTTCAACACCGGCCCAGGCGGCACCGCGAGCTCCGACGTGTGGCACAGCATCACCGTTTCACCCCATTTTCCCGATGTGGCCAACGTGATCACCCAGCTCTACCCGCAAAGCGGTGGCCGGCACCTCGACGGTGTTTTTGCAATGGATGTTGAGGTGCTCGCTGCGCTCATGCAGTTCACCGACCCGATCCCCATCGACAACTATGGCACCCTGATTTCGAGCGAGAACGCTGTCGAGTTTCTGTTACGCGGGCAGTACAACATCAATCAAAACAATCAGCGAATCGATCTGCTCGAAACAATCGCCAAGACCACGTTTGAGCAACTGCTCAATGGGGCGCTCCCGTCTCCTGAGCGGCTGGCCAAAGTGCTCGGCCCGTTCGCCCAAACTCGTCGCCTCATCGCATGGTCGCAGGTGCCTGCCGAGGAGCAACTGTTCTCGGACATCAAGATGTCGGGACCCCTGCCCGATCTTCAAGGCGGCGAGGGCATTGGTCTCGCCATGAACAACGCCAGCGGAAACAAGATCGACGCCTACCTGAAGACTGGCGTTGACTACACCTCGAAGGTCGACCCCACCGATGGCACGACAAACGCCGAACTCACCCTGACACTGAACAACACAGCAACGTCGTCGATCAAGATGCCCGACTATGTCGTGAGCAACCTTGCCGGACTTCCACGTGGCTCCAGCGAACTCTTCGTTTCTCTCTATTCGGCACTCGACCTCGACTCGGTAACACTCGATGGAGAGCCTGTTGGTTCCGAACCTGGCACCGAACACGGATGGCACGTGTATTCGTTCATTGTCGATATCGCGCCAGAGAGCACAGCCACGCTGCATCTTCAGCTCAGCGGCACACTCGACCCAGCTGCGCCTCGGGGAGTAACCGTGTTACTTCCACCGATGGCAAACCCAACCAAGGCCTCAGTTGTCTACGACGGCAAGGCAACGCCTATCAACCGCGCTGGTGTCACCCAGGTACCTTGACCGCCGCAAAATCACGGCGACGGCGCCATACAACCGACAGGAAGCCCACGCCGCACAGCACGAGTAAGCCGCCAATGCGCAGGATCGGCAACGATGAGCCACCTGACGCCGGCAAGGCTGTTGGCGCAACGTTTGGCTGGGCCGAGAGCGAAGCATTCGAAATCGGCGGCACCGTCACTGAAAGCACCGAGTCGACCTGAGTGCCGCACTGGTTGGGTCCGGTAACGCGAATTGTGTACGAGCCGGCGGTGGTAGGCATGGTCAGGGTGTACGACGTTGTCGACGAAAGACCAGTGATTCGCCGAACTTCAGCACCGGTCTTGTCAAGAACAACCACCGTGATCGAACCGTTGCCATAACCGGAAAAAACCAGAGTTGGCGTTGTCTGAGCGGCCGCATCTGGGCGAATTGATGCGCTCACTGCTGCGAAATAGGCGCACTCTGCTGGCGGTGCCTGCGCACTCACCTGTGGCGCAGCGGCCATAACGCCCACACCTGCAACCAAAACACAACACACACGATGAATTAAACGCATTGAATTTTTCCTCCGCCGAACCAATTAGTTTCGAAGGTACCGAGGCTTCTAGCAGATAGCAATAGGTTGTTTGGACCACGCGACTAAATAGTGTATGAACTCGGCTGACGGGGCATCCTTGGCCGAACACCCGTCGCTTACGGGGCGAACCCCTAGTGTGTGCCGATGACTGCGCGCCGCACCCGCACTACAAACGTGCCGCCACGCACGCGAGCGAGAGCGTCAATGACAGCGCTCTTGCACGGCCGCCACGGGCGACTGATCGCCCTCGCCTCATCGTCGCTTGTTGGTGGACTCGCCGAAGCAGCATTTCTCATCATCATCACCCGCGCCGCGTTTGCCATCACATCAGGCGATGAACAGATCCAACTCTTTGCGGGTCGTTCGATCTCCGTTACCGGCGCGGTTTGGTTGGCGCTTGCACTCGTCGTTATACGAGTCGCTCTTGCGCTGTGGTCGTCGTGGCAAGGCGCGCAACTTACCAACGGCGTGCTCGCTGGTATCCGCCGCGACTTGGCGCAAGCATTTCTGCGCAGCACGTGGGAGGTTCAGCAAGACCAACGCCAGGGGCGACTACAAGAGATGCTCACCACCTTTGCAAACAACGCTGCGCAACTCATCTCAAGTCTCACGTTGGGCACCATCGCTGCGTTCAACCTGGTTGCCCTCATCGCGCTCGCCGCTGCAGTCGACCCAGTTGGCTCGTTGGTCTTGATTGCCGCCGTAGTGGTGCTCGCCTTGGCGCTGCGCCCGGTGCGCGGCGTGGTCGTGCGCTCAGCCGAGTCGACCGCAAGCGCCGGCATGGAGTTCGCAACGTCGCTCAGCGAGATATCGAACCTCGGCATGGAGGTGCACGTATTCAATGTGCAACACCAAACTGAGGCTCGGGTCGGCGCGCTCATCGACACGAACGCATCTATGGGCGTCCGACTCGCGTTTTTGCGAGGTGCAGTCCCCAACCTGTATTCGGGTTTGGCGTATCTCGTATTGGTCGGCGCGGTCGGTGTCGTCGCTGCATCCGACAACGCCAACATCACCTCGCTTGGTGCCGTGATGTTGGTGATGTTGCGATCGCTCACCTACGGCCAAGCGATGCAAAGCTCGGTCTCGAACATCGCATCAAGCCTGCCGTTCGTCGATGCGCTGCAATCCGAAGTTGGTCGCTACCGCGATTCAGCCGTGCACGATCACGGCCTCACAGTGGGGCGAGTCGGCACGTTGCGTCTCGACGCTGTCTCGTTTGAGTACATCGCCGGTCAGCCTGTGCTCACCGCCCTCGATGCGGCGATCACCGCAAACGAGATCGTGGGCATCGTGGGCCCATCGGGAAGCGGCAAGTCAACTCTGGTGCAGCTCATGTTGGGCCTCCGCAAACCAACAACTGGCGCAGTCACTGCCGACGGAAGAGACATCGATCTGTTCTCGAGATCCGAGTGGGCGCGCAAGGTCACCTTTGTCCCTCAGACGTCGCATCTCATTGCGGGCACTATCGCAGACAACATTCGCTTCCTACGCGACAACGTGACCTCAGCCGACATCGAACGCGCGGCCCGCCTTGCGCACCTCAGCGAAGACATCGAGGGCTTCCCCGAACGCTACGGGCGCGATGTCGGCGAACAAGGAGGCCATCTCAGCGGTGGCCAGCAGCAACGTCTGTGTATCGCTCGCGCATTGGTCGAGCACCCCGATGTGTTGATTCTCGATGAACCAACGAGTTCGCTCGACGTTCGGTCCGAAGCCCTCATTCGCGAGACCCTGTCCGAGTTGCGCACGCAGATGACCGTGATTGTGATCGCGCACCGAATGTCAACGCTCGCGATCTGCGATCGCATCATGGTGATTCAAGATGGCCAACTGAAGGCGTTCGATACGCCTACGAATCTTGAGCAGCACAGCGAGTTCTACCGCGAAGCACTCACCTTGTCTGGACTGCGCTGACCCAACCGGCACCGGCGAGCAATGCCCGCGCATCGGGCTCGCTCAGCGGACCCGAGAACAAAAAGCCCTGGGCTACATCGCAGCCAAGATCGCGCAACGCCTCAAGCGACTCGACCGACTCCACACCTTCGGCAACCACGTTCAACCCCAAGCGGTGTCCAAGTTCGATAGCGGCCGCAACGATGTTGACCTCTTTCATACTCGCATTGGCGAGTGCCGTGAACTCTCGATCGATTTTGAGTTCACTCACCCGCAGAGTGCTCAGCTGGCTCAACGACGTATAGCCTTGACCGAAGTCATCGAGGCTCACACCGATACCCGCGGCGGCAAGTTGAGCGATGTGCTCCATCACCCGTCGGGGGTCGGTAGCGATAGCGGTTTCGGTGATCTCAATGATCACTCGTGCGGGATCAAGATCGAACGCAGAGAGGCGCTGCTCGAACCACCCGGCCATCGATGGGTCACGCACGTTGCGCACCGACACGTTGACCGACATGGACAGCCCCGACGCGGCTTCGCCCCAATCGACAAGTTGGCCCATCGATGTGTCGAACACCCATCGCGTCAACGAACCAATCAACGCCGTGGTCTCCAGCACGTTCATGAACTCGCTCGGCGCCAACAGTCCGCGTTCGGGGTGCCGCCACCGCACCAACGCCTCGAAGCCCACAAGCTGACCCGTGTTGATCTCCACCTTGGGTTGGTACAACAACTCAAACTCGTTCTTGGCTACCGCATGACGAAGCTCTGCCACCAAACCGAGGCGCGACACATCGGCGGGCTGTAGCTCATCGGCATAGCGAACCACGCCCATACCGGCGTCTTTCGCGGCATACAGCGCCAGGTCTGCGCGCCTCATGAGGTGGTCGACGTCATTGCCCTGTTCTGGCCACTCGACCCAGCCGATGCTTGCGTCGGGGGTTACTGGTACACCATCGAGCTCGAGTTCTCGACCGATCACCTGCTGGATGCGATCAAGAATCGACCGCGCTCCTTGCGCTCCAACGCCTGGGAGCACCAGACCAAACTCGTCGCCGCCGAGTCGCGCCGCCGTGTCGCCTGGCCTCAGTTCTTGAAGCATTCGTTGGGCCACACAATTCAAGAGAATGTCGCCGTTGGCGTGGCCCAATGTGTCGTTCACCTCTTTGAATCGATCAAGGTCGACAATTGCTATCGATACGGGTAGCCCCGTTCTGGTGTTGGCGTTGATCGCGTGCTCGACGCGGTCCGCAAAGAGCGCCCGGTTCGGCATGCCTGTAAGCGGGTCATGCAGCGAGAGATAACGATTGGCGTCACTTTGCCGATGAACCCGGTTTGTCACCGACCACAAGATGGCAGCCACAACGAGCCAGAGAACCAGTAGCCCCCCAAGCAAAGCGATATAGGTCTGGCGAAGGGTTGTCGCATGCGCAGCGGCAATAGGGGCATACGGAACGTATAGCTCGAGGACACCGACAACTCGAACTTGAGACGAGTTCGAGACGATCGGCAGATACACCTCGATCGCATCAACACCGACCGGCCGCGTGCCATCCACCGAGTCCGCCCCAAACTGAGTTCGACCGGCAACCGTGCCGCCACCGAGCACCACGGCGATGTCTTCGCTCAAATCGGGCTGACCCGGCAACGCATCCGGGTGCAGCGCATCAAAGACCACTCGCCCGGAACTGTCGCGCAGCCGCAACCGGAACACCGTTGTGTTATCAACGAGCGCCGATGTGGCAGCTTTGAGACCATCACGAATGGCCGGAGAAAGATTCGGAGCCGAGCCCAACTCGTCAACAAATGGCCGGAGTGCAGAGCGATTGATGGTCTGCGCCTGCAGCACAGCGGCGGCTACGGCGTCTTGCTCCGACGCGAGTTCTGTCGTGCGCGTCAGCACAACTGCAAGGCCACAGATTGGAACAAAGGCGATTGTTGCATATGCAACAAAACGACGAAGACTGCGGCTCGCTTCCGATTTCACGTGTGTTTATCGTCGCCTGGAGTGCCGTACTTGAGTAGTTCTACACAAGCGCTACAGAACTGGCATCTGAGAACACTCAGCATGAGCGACTCGCATCAAACCTTGCTGACTAAGTTGGCTGTCGTGTCCCCCGCTCGCAGCGCCACCGATTCGCCCAGAGGCAACGGCCGCGGGCAGCGACGTGTCGACCGGTCCACTCTTTACTCTGCACTACGCACCGACTTTCGCGAGTCGCAATGGCGGCATCGTTTTGCACTAGTCGGCGTGATCATCTGGCTGGCATACGAGTGGGGTCCCGGTAATGAAACCGTTACCCCGTGGGCATTAGCGAAGATCATCAGCGCGAACACAAACGCACTCGTCATTCCAATCACTGCCGGAGTCGGCTTCACGTTCACCGCCCTGCAGCAACTCGCATCAGGACTCACCGCGCTCGCAGGCTTCTCGATGTTCGACCGCACCTCGGACGCTGCGTGGCAGCTGCTCACCAACGGTTCAACCGAGGCGCCAGGCGCGTGGCAACGCCTCAGCTTCGGCGCCCGCTGCGCACTGGTCTTCGGTTTGGGCACCACCGCCGTGGCGCTGATCCAGATCATGTCTACTGGCGAGACCGGCGTGCGTAGCCATCGTTCAGTCATCCGCCGCAGCGCGTTTCTCTGCGGAGCCATCGTTGGTCTCATTGGCGCAATCGTGGCGTCGCTGGCCTACATCGGGCGCCGCGTTCACGCGCTCGCTGCCGAGACCGAATGGATGCTTCGAGTGTTCGGTAATCCTCTGTTCTGGCTTGCATTGCTAGTTATCGGCGCAGCGTGGCGCCCTATACAACGGGTGTTCTCGACAAAAGCAGAGTGATTTCTCAAGGTTGTGTCAATCGTGCCGATGTATTTTCGTGCGGAAGAATCCCAGCCCACCAACCGGTCTCGTCGACCCCGGTGGTATCCACAACGAAATCGAAGCGATGGCCCAACGAGGGCCGCATGCTGCCACCCGCGAAGCTGCGGTGGTACCGCGGGTCTCCATGCCCGAGCCGAGCCAGAATGTGGTCGCACCTCCGACCAATCGCAGTCGAGTTACATGGATCGTTCTTGCAAGTTTTTGCGTAGTCATCGCGGCGCACGCTGCAGGCCTCTTGTTCGGCCTTGCCTACCCAGTGATCACTGCCGCCGGCGTGGTCTGCGCAATCATCGGGCTGCGCCGCCATCAGCCGCATCTGCAGTGGCCATGGTGGTCGCTTGTCGCTACCGGCGTGTTGTGGACAATCGGCGGCGCAGTTGGCGATCTCACCAATTCAAACGGTGATCTGACCTCGAATCGGTCGCTGCTCCCTGACCTGTTCTCGTTGCCCGGTTACGTGCTCTTTGGCGCCGCGCTCTTCGGCCTCACACGTGCTCGTCGTGGCCGCAGCGAACCAGGAGCTCTGCTCGACGGGATCATGCTCGGCACCGGCGCGATGCTGATCGTGAACCAAATCATCGTGGCCCCAACGCTCGACATCAAGGGCACATGGATCATGGCACGAGTCGTGGTCTCGATCTACCCCGTGATGTCGATGTGTCTGCTTGCTCTCGCAGCGCGACTCGCCTTTGCCGCTGGCGATCGGTCACCGGCGTTTCGTTTGCTGCTGTGCGGCACAGTGGCTCTTTTGTTCGGCGATGTAATTTATGCGCTGGGCGAAGTGAAGACATTTGTGGCGCCACAGGCGCTGCTTGAGGTGCCGTACCTTCTCGTTCCAGCGTGCATCAGCGCTGCGGTGCTCCACCCTTCCATCCGGTTCTTTACCCGCAAGAGCGAGCGCCGAGTCGGCACGCTTGGCCTGAGCCGTCTGATCGCTGTTGCTGCCGCATTGCTGGCACCCATTCTCGTTGCAAGTACTCGAAGTAACCACGGCAACGCCGTTGCGATGGGACTGTGTTTCATCTTGGCTACCACCGCGATTCTTCGCCTTGCGAGTTCGATGCGTGAGCAAGCTGCACTTGAATCCCGTCTCTCGCATCAGGCAACGCACGACGAGCTCACTGGACTCCCGAGCCGCACCGCCATCCTCGCTCACATTGATGACATGCTCGCCGAGCAGGCCCCTGCGAACTCCCCAATCGCGGTGATGTTCATCGACCTTGACCAGTTCAAGTTGGTCAACGACTCGATGGGCCACAGCATGGGCGACCAGTTGCTCGGTCTCGCTGCTCGCCGCATCGCATCGTGTCTTCGCCCCGAGGACATCGTTGGGCGCATATCGGGTGACGAGTTCATCGTCTTGCTGAGCCTCGACACCATCGGCGCTTACAGCTTTGGCGAGCGCATTCGTCGCGCCCTCAGCGACAGTTTCTTCCTCGACTCCGGCGAAGTGTTCATCACTGTTTCAGTAGGCGTCACCGTTGCGTACCCAAGCGATGGCGCCCTTCCAGCGACACTCATTCAAGAAGCCGACACGGCCATGTACCGCTCGAAAGACAGCGGCCGCAACCGGGTCACCATCTTCGATTCATCGATGCGCGAGCGCGTGGCTCGCCGCGTCGCCCTCGAACGTCGTCTCCGTCGCGCACTGACCGAGCGTCAGTTTCAAGCGTTCTTCCAGCCCTTGGTCGCTCTGCCCAATGGACGGGTCAATGGTTTCGAAGCGCTTGCTCGTTGGCAAGAAGACGGCCAGATGGTGTCGCCGGCAGAGTTCATTCCCATCGCCGAAGAGTCGGGGCTCATCGTTCCATTGGGCGCATTTATGCTCGACGAAGCCTGCCGGCATATCGCTGAGTGGCGCCGCACCATTCCTGGCGGTGAGCGCCTGTACGTATCGGTGAACTTGTCAGCTCGTCAGATTCGCGAGAGCGACATTGTCGACACGGTTGCCGAGACCCTCGAGCGCTACAACTTGCCAGGCCAGGCACTGTGGCTTGAGATCACTGAAAGCGTGATGATGGAGGATTCCGTGCTCACCGCATCGGTGATGGCCGGTCTCACGGCGCTAGGCGTGCGCCTTGCTGTCGACGACTTTGGCACTGGCTACTCGTCGCTGTCGTATCTCAAGCGATTCCCGGTTTCAACGGTGAAGATCGACCGTTCATTCGTGACTGGTCTCGGCGAGCATGCCGCCGATTCGTCGCTCGTGAGCGCCATCATCGCGATGGGCTCAGCACTTGATCTCAGCACCATTGCCGAGGGCGTTGAGACCGTCGAAGAAGCGCAACACCTGTTCTCACTCGGCTGCCGTCAGGCGCAGGGCTTCTTGTTCAGCAAGGCAGTCTCGGCCGCTGACGTACCGACGGTGCTGCAACGTTTGGGGCTCGCTCAGAGCCGTCAGCCAGCCGCAGCACGGCGGTGCGCCGCAACTCCGCACCGCAGCTGAATCAGGCTGGGCGCGAACCCGGAATTGGTTCGGGGAGCGCGGCCACGTACCAGGTTTGACGATCGAGCACTTCGACGGCTGAACGCGGGAACGAACTTGCGATGCGTTTGGTGAGCTCGTCGGTGTCGAACATCATCCGGTTGAACTCACACACATCGAACACGAGAATTCCGGCCTCGAGTGCTGGCACCTGCCAGAGCTCGGTATACAAGCGACCGAACAACGTGCGACCTCGCAACGCGTGGCTGACCATCACGAGCATGCCGCAATAGATGGCGTTGCGGGCTGCGTAGTCGGGGTACTTCGCACGCAAGAATTCGGGCGAGATCTCGGCAACATCTTCGAGGCTGTTGGTGACCATGGCCAACCCCACCGGACGGCCCTCTTGCCAACCAACGATCTTGTGAATCTTCGGGTTGGCTAACTGGTCCAGCACTTCTTCGTGCGTATCGAAGTGGCGCAAAATGGCTAACGACTTCAGCGGCTCAAAGTTGTCGCGATACGCCTCCCACAGCGCCTCGGCCGCATCGCCGGTGATCACGAACTCGTGGGTGATGGTCACCGGTGCGGCTGCCGGGTGCTGCAGCAGAATCGAGCCTTGCCCGCCGACCGGTTCGGCGATCTGCGGATCTGGAGCCGTCTCTACAGCTGCTTGAACCGGGGGTTTCGGAACCCTGGCAGTCGAGTGTCGGGGCGTGCGCCTACCGTGAACGTGCGGTTCAGCGGTCGTTGAAGTCTGTGCCGAGCCCGGCTTGCTCTGCGTCACATGTTCGACAGTACCGCCCGCGGATTATGTGCCCGCGGATGCCGCCGACGACGGCTGTTGGCCTTAGCGAGTGCGGTAGCGCAACACGATGATGATCACCGCGAGCACGATGAAGACGATCGGTGCAATGACGTCGTTATCGCGCACTCGAACGTGAGCGATGATTGCGCCGACGAAGTACAGGACTATGCCAACGGCCGCGGCGATGCCCAGCGCGGGAATCCAGAGACCAAGAACCATGCCTACTGCGCCAGCAATTTCGGCTGCCGCAAGGCGCGGAGGCCAGCTCGACGGAACTTCGCACTTGGCAAGGCTCTCGATCACCTTGGGGTGCTTCGCGAGTTTGCCAGCAGCGGAGCCCAGCAGGACAACTGAGAACAACGACACGATGACAGCACAAGCAGTGAACACAGCAGCCCTTCAAGTAGGTTCGTATGGTCGTTGAGACCACGGCGAAGGCTTGACAGTAACAAGCCCCAGTGGTACCTTGGCGTCTGCCAAGTAATCGCTCGACCAAAGGACCCCAATGAACGCCAGAAGTTTTGGAGCAATCGGCCTCGCCGTACTTATCGGTGCGGCGGTGAGCTGTGGCAGTTCCTCGTCGAACACTCCAGCAACGTCTGGCACCACGGCGGCGGCCGACGCCACCACTCCCGTGAGCGAAGCGTCAACCACATCTACCGTGGCCGATCGCCCCATCCAGACTGGGGCCACCCGCATGCATTTCGAGATTGGGCCCATCACGATCAAGCCCGGTCAAAACAACATCGCGTTCACCCGGGGCAAGATTCCAAAGCCTGATGTCGACGGCTACATCGTGCGCATCAAGCCCGATCTACGTTTGGCCGACGGCTCGATTCCGGGCGTCGATGTCATCCACCTTCACCATGGCGTGTGGCTCAACAGCTCCGCCCGAGACGCAACGTCGGCCCTGCCTGAGCGCTTCTTTGCCGCTGGCGAAGAGAAGACCACGATGGCTCTGCCAGTGGGTTATGGCTACAGCTACAAGGCCACCGACAAGTGGACCTTCAACTACATGATCCACAACCTGTGGCCCGACGAACAGCAGGTCTGGGTCACCTACGACCTCGATTTCATTCCTGCTACTAGCCCTGCGGCGGCCGGCATTGAGCCAGCGCGGCCAATCTGGACCGATGTGCAAAACGGCAGCGTCTATCCGGTGTTCGATGTGCTGAAAGGCTCCGGACAAAACGGCCTCTACACGTATCCCGATGATGCCACTGCGCCATACGGCGCGAACCCAGCCAAGAACGCATGGACCGTCGATCGCGACGGCGTGCTGTTGGCCACTGCTGGCCACCTTCACCCAGGCGGCCTCCACACCGACTTGTGGTTGCAGCGAGCAGGCACCACAGCGCTCGCCGATCACGCCAAAGCTGGCGCCACCGACACTGCTCACCTGTTCGTCTCCAGCGCCAACTACTACGAGCCTGCGGGCGCAGTCTCGTGGGATGTTTCGATGACTGCCACGCTCAAAGACTGGCGCGTTGCCGTACACAAGGGTGACGTCATGACCACCACGGCCACCTACGACAGTTCACGCGCATCGTGGTACGAATCGATGGGCCTCATGATCGTGTGGATGGCCGACAAGCTCAATGCGGCCGACACCCTTGCCGCTGCCGATCCATTCACCACAGCGGTCGATGGCGCCGGCGAGTTGACGCACGGCCACCTGAAAGAGAACGACAACCACGGCGGCGGAATCGACACCAAGTACAAGTACGCCGACGCCTCAACCCTCGCCTCGCAGCCAGCGGCGTCGCCCATCGATATCTCCGACTTCATCTACGCCCAAGGCGACATGTTGCGCGCCGATCCAATCCCCACGGTTCAGGCCGGTGGCACCATCACCTACAACAACGTCGATGCGCCCCTCGGAAACGGCGAGTGGCACACCATCACCGCCTGCAAGGCACCGTGTACCGGAGCCACCGGCATTGCCTACCCATTGGCAGATGCCGACATCAGCTTCGACTCGGGCCAACTCGGTGATGCCGGGCCACCAACTGCCGGACGCGTCACATGGTCCACGCCAGCCGACCTGCCACCCGGCACGTACACCTACTTCTGCCGTATCCACCCGGTGATGCGTGGTGCCTTCCGAATCAGCGCGGCGACTCCGTAAGCAACTGATCCACCATTGCCGTGTGGAGCCACGACTGATACTCGTCGAGGCTCCATCCGGCACGGCGCACGAGCTGACGAAATACCGCTGCACCATTCAGCAGCCACAACACATCGACGGCTTTGTCCTCGGTTAAACCGCGGCGCAGCGCGCCCACCGAACTGATTGATTCGATCACGCCTTGCGCCCCGGTTCGTCGACGACTCTCGGTTGTCTGCGCCAACTCAACCAAGTCGGCGTCGATGGCAGCGGCCACCTCGAGCACCACGAACAGATCGCCAGCGCGCTCGTGAATGAGACGCACTGCAGCCGCATACGCCTGCAGTCGTTCTCCCGCGGTTGGCGCCTCGAAGACCGCTTTCATCCACTCACGCTGATTCACCGCCACTGCCTCGTCGTCGCCCGCAATGGCAACGTCGAGTAGTTGCTCAAGAATCGAGCGCTTGTTGGCGAAGACCGCGTACACAGTTTGCACTGCCACCCCGGCCTCGACCGCAATCGCCTGAAGCGTCGTGGCGCCATAGCCCTGACTGACGAACAGTCGCTTGGCGGCGGCGAGCACATCGAGCCTGGTTTGCCGCGCTCGTGCCGCGCGCTTTGGGAACTGGATTGTTCCTGCCAAGGGCTTGACATTGTCGGGCATCCGCATAAAGTACCACTCAATGATTAGAGTGTCACTCTAATCATTTGAACGATCATCACCTCCGGAGGAAGCCCACCATGACTGCAGCCATCCACACCGCACGACCCACCACTACCCGCGACCGCTGGTTCGTAGGAAGCCTGCTGCGCATCCTCGCCGACAGCAGCGAAACGGGCGGCACGCTCGGCGTGTTCGAGCAAACCGCGCGCCAGCACTTCTCGCCGCCCATGCACGTGCATCACCGCGAAGACACCGCCCTCTACGTGATTGAGGGCTCCATCACAGTGGTCATCGGCGACAGCCGCCAGCAGTTGCACTCGGGCGAATTGGTCTGGCTCCCCCGCGATATCCCGCACACCTTCAGAGTCGACAGCACCGAGGCTCGCCTGCTTGAGATCATCACCCCAGGCGGATTCGAGACGTATCACGTAGATGCCAGCGATCCAGCCCCCAGCGTGACCATGCCACCCGAAGGCGAACCCGACATCGGCCGCCTTGTTGCCGCGATCGGTCCGTACGGAGCCGAGCTGGTGGGGCCGCCACTTGGACCGCGCCAATGACTCAGCACCAATCGGCAGCGCCACATCGGCATGAAGCCTCGAACGTGATCGAAATTGCGCCAGGAGCGATTCTGAACTTCAAGGATCCGGACGGAATTGCGTTGGCGTTGTTTTGGGACAGAGTCTGACCCACGGGGAAACTGCACAGCGAAGCAACGACGGATCTCACCATTGGCACTGGTGCCCGGGACGGGGCTCGAACCCGTACCCTCTTGCAAGGAGGGGGGTTTAAGCCCCCCGCGTCTGCCAATTCCGCCACCCGGGCCAGTGCGGTTCACACACTAGGCCACACGAGTGCGAACGGGCGTGGCCTCGAAGCCGAGCACCTCCCACAGATCAGAGCGGAGACGATCGGCGACGGGCGATGTGAGCGCGTTTGCAGCGACGACGCCTTCGATCATGTCGGAAAGCACAGCCGCCCACGGACGCCCACGAAGCTTGACCGCAATGACCACACCGCCCGCATGACGACGCAACGAACGATCGACCCCAACGATACGCGGCGGGCAGCGATAGCTGGGACCCACAAGCCCACGGCGCTGCGCCTCACGACTGAGTGCCCGGGCTGCCTGAGCGAATTCGATGGTGTTGCCGGACTGCATAGGGGCATCATGGCAAAGGGGTGCGCGAGAGATTCACGGTGTCACAGGTCGTCAGTAGTGTCCTCACCATGAGCGACCACTCGAGCGCACTCACCCGCCTCACGCCGGCCCAAGAATCGACCCTTGCTGTCTTGCGCCGCAGCGGCGAGCCATTGGTGTTCTCCGAGGCGTTCATCAACGATCTTCGCGACGAAGCCAACGAAGCATTTGCCCATTTCACCGATCGCCTCAATGGCAACACCATGTTCATCACCAAGCACACCTTGGCAAGCGTGTTCGACTGCGAAGCGCACTACCTCGCGCCCGACGACTTCTCATGGACCCCGGCACGCGCCCGCGGCCAGGTTGCGCACCGAGCGATTCAGTTGCTCATCAACTGGCGCGGCGAGGCAGTGCCTATTGACCTTGTCGATGACGCAGTGAGGCGACTCGTCAACGAAGAAAGCGGGTTGGGTCTGTGGCTCGACACGCTTGAGCCTGCCGATCAAGCCGACCTTCGGGGCCAAGCGAGCGACCTTGTCACCAAGTTCATGGAGTGCTTTCCTCCACTCGATCCGCGCTCTCGACCAGTGACCGAGTCGAGCACGCAGTGGCCAGTCGATGGCCCGATCCTGCTACGCGGCCGTAGCGACCTCACCATCGGTAAGCCCGAAGGCCGCGAAAGCCGCAAGCTCATCGTCGACCTCAAAAGCGGTCGAGTGCAGGCTCGCCATCGAGAAGACCTTCGCTTCTACGCCCTCGTCGAGACGTTGTCGCGTCGGGTGCCGCCTCGCCTACTGGCTAGCTTTTATCTCGATTCGGCGCAGCCAATTACCGAAGAGGTCACCGAGGGCCTGTTGCGTTCAGCCCTGCGTCGAACGCTCGATGGCATCAACGCGCTCGTCGAACTGAAGGTCGAAGGCCGACCCGCCATTACTCAGCCCGGCGCATCATGCCGATGGTGTCCGCTGTCGGCAACATGCGCGGCGGGTCAGGCGTATCTCAATCAGAGCAACGACAACAGCGACGACAACAGCGACGGCGACGCGTTCGCTCCGTAGCGATCACACTGCCTTCAGCCTTCGATCACGACACCACGATGACGGGGTCGCCCTTGTTGAGCCAGTGCCAGATCTTCACCGAGTCGTTGAGTAACACCCGGATGCACCCCGACGACGATCCGCGTTTTTCGGCAGTGCCAACCGACTCGAGTGGCTGCACATAGTCGCCATTGGTGTACTTCGGTATCGAGTGAAACGCGATGCGTGCGCCCGAATATTTGCCGCGCGCAAACGCAACAAAGTGGGTCATGGTCGAGAACTTGCCGGTGAGCATTGAACTCGAGTTGAGATCTTTCGCATACACCTTGTACGTGCCGGGGTCAGGCTGAGTGGTGGCACTGGTCATCACGAACGTTTCGGTGATCTGCCCGTCGTTACAAAGCCAGGTGCGCTGATTGGCCCGATCGACAACAGCCGAATGACCCGATGCAGCGCAGCCATTGCTGACCGGGGCAGCAGCGGTTGTGGTGGTGGTAGTGGCTGCGGTCTCGACAACGGGAGCCACCGAGGCCACAGGGTCGACGCCACCAACGGGCACCAGTGGCAACGTGCTACTGGCAGCACCAACCGACACTGACTCGACCGGATTGGCAGCCACCTTGTTTGGCGACGAGCCGGCACCGATCAAACGGGCACCGAGTACCAGTGCTAAAAAGCCAACGAATGCGCCAAGCAAAATCCGGTGTTCGCGTCGCATAGGGGCTGAGTCTAAGGCGGCCACTCAGCGAGTATGAATCGTCATCACCGCAACCGGAAGGTTCAGGCCCGCACCTTCGCGAAACGACGAAATCTGTCGACCGGGCTGAACAGCATTTTTGGGTTTCGACATCACGGCGTCACCGTAGGTGTCGAACATTGAATCGAGGTTCACGGCATTGAACGCCAAGCCCCAAAAGGTGGCCGACTGAACCGCAACTTCGGGGAACGAGACGACCTCGATAATGAGTTCGCCAAGCCGGTGAAAGCCTTGGCGCAGCGGCCCAACTTCGCGGATGCGCTTCAGTGGGGCATCGGTGGCAGCAGCGATGGCATCGCAGGTGGCCTCAAGGTTGGGGGTATAGATCACGAGATGATCGATGCTGGTCACGCCGTTGGGATGGGTGGCTGCGACCTGCGAAAGGTCGGGCGCTGCAGCATGAGTGGTGATCAGCCCATCGATGGCAGACACCGTGGCTTCTGGAGCATCGGCGAGGGTCCACGAGATGATTCCGGTGGGAGCGTCCTCGCTGGGAGCGACACAGCGCACAAGAATGCCCGCAAAACGCATAGTGTCAGCGGGGTCGACAAAAAATCCGGCGGAACGCCAGGAGTTGGGATCAGCAGCGAGTTGGAGCTCGACCACAGTGGTCACGGCGTGCTCACAGCAGGCAGAACGGCGAAAACACAAACAACGGGAACGACCATGCAACCCCGCACGGGAGGTTGGCCATGCCGCGCAACAGACAACGTGGTGTTAGCCGCGTCCCATGTTTGGACGCTTACCGTGGTTGGCCTTCGAGCGGCGCATTCTGGCCTTGCGCTTTTTGGTCTTCTTCGACATAGCTGACGACTCTATCGGCCAGGATCGACGGCTCCCACCTTGAGATCAATGCGAGGCAAGGTTGCTGCGCCCGGTCCATGCCAATAGCTCATCGGCGGACCATGTGTTGATGATGCGTTCGAGCGGCACCCCGTGCTGGCTAGCGGTGTCGCAGCCAAAGGGCTGCCACTCGAGTTGGCCCGTGGCATGGGCATCAGAGTTGATCGCAAAGAAACACCCGAGCTCGATTGCACGATCGAGCAGATCGGCAGGCGGGTCCAGCCGCTCGGGCCGGCAGTTCAGCTCTACAGCGGTGCGAGATGCCGCGCATGCTCCGAACACGACATCGGCGTCGAAGGTGGATTCGGGGCGCTTGCCAATCAGCCGGCCGGTGCAATGCCCGAGCACATCAACGTGGGGCGAACTCACGGCCGCCAACATTCGGGCGGTCATGGCATCGGCATCCATTCGCAGCTTGCTGTGCACACTGGCCACCACCACATCGAGTTCGGCAAGCAGGTCGAGGTCGAGATCGAGCGAGCCGTCTTCGAGAATGTCGACCTCCATCCCGGTGAGAATGCGAAACGGGGCAAGGCGTTCGTTGAGTTGGCCGACATCGCCGAGTTGGTCGAGCAGGCGGTAGCGGTCGAGTCCGTGGGCGATCGTGAGCCGAGCGCTGTGGTCGGTGAGCACGATGTAGTCGTGGCCAAGCGAGATCGCCGTGCGTGCCATCGCCTCGACCGAAGCACCGCCGTCGCTCCAGCGTGAATGCATGTGGCAATCGCCGCGCAGCGCAGCCCGATACACGGCACCGCCCGAGGACATCGCGATGCCCGTCTTGCGATCGAGATCGTCGAGATACGTGGAGTCTCCGTTCAGCGCTTGGGTGATCACGTTGGCCGAACTGTCGCCGATGCCCTCGAGTTGAGTGAGCGTGTTACTTGCTGCCCGTTGGGCCAACTCATCAGCCGAGATGCCCCTCACCACTTCGAGCGCCCTCGCGAATGCCTTCGTCTTGAACCCGCTGTCGTTGGCACGGTCGAGGCAATGCAGCACACGCTCGAGGGCCTCAACGGGAGTCACGTGGCACAGCGTAGCCACCCACTCAGCCGGTGATTCGTGGCGCAACTCGCTGCTTCGCCGGCTCTACAACCCAGAGCGAACGGCCACTCGGGTCAGCGCTGCCGGTAGCCTCACGGGCGTTATGGAACGTTTCGGCCTGGTTGGCCTTCCCAATGCGGGCAAGAGTTCGCTGTACAACGCTCTCACCGGTGGCGGTGCGCTCGCCGCGCCGTATCCGTTTGCGACCAAGGACCCCAACATTGGTGTGGCCAAGGTGCCCGACACTCGCGTCGATCAACTCGCCGTAATGAGCAAGACCAAGACCTTGGTGCACGCCTCGGTGCAGGTGGTCGACATCGGCGGCCTCGTTGAAGGCGCCAGCAAGGGCGAAGGTCTCGGCAACAAGTTCCTCGCCAACATCCGCGAAGTCGATGCCATCGTGTTCGTGCTGCGCGCGTTTGTCGACGGCGATGTCACCGGCCCCGACGACCCACTCGAGCACCTTCGCATCGTCGAGATCGAACTGGCCTTAGCCGACCTTGAGACCGTCGAGAAGCGTCTCAATCAAGCCATCCGCGCCTCGAAACTCGATAAGGGTCTCGGCGACGAAATTGCTGCCCTCGAAGCCGCCAACGAAGCGCTCAGCAACGGACGTCCGCTCTATCGGGCCAACCTGAAGCCCGAATTCCAAGAGCAACTCGCACCGCATTTCTTGCTCACCAACCGCCCCGTATTGGTTGTGGTCAACGTGGGCGAAAACGAACTCGACACCATCCCTGCGGTCGAAGCTCGCGTTCGCGCCGAGCTCAACGATGCCGGCGCCAACGTTGAGGTCATCGGTATGTGCGTGCAACTTGAGGCCGAAGCAGCCACCATCGTCGATCCAGTCGAGCGCGCCGAGATGCTCGAAGGCTTCGGCCTAGGCGAAGGCGCGTTATTCCGCATGGTGCGCAGCGCCTACCACCTGCTCGGTTTGCGCACCTTCCTCACCACCGGCGAGAAAGAGACCCGTGCGTGGACCTTCCGTGCCGGCTCAAAGGCACCCGAGTGCGCTGGTCGCATCCACACCGATCTACAGCGTCGGTTCATCCGCGCCGAGGTCATCCAGTGGGACGAACTCCTCGCGCTCGGCTCATGGAAGCAGGCCCGCGAAGTAGGCAAGCTGCGCGTCGAAGGCAAAGACTACGAATTCGTTGATGGCGACGTCACCGAGTTCCTGCACGGCGCCTAAGCACAAGCGTCCGCTCCCTCAATCGCTGAGGGACCTCGCTTCCACAGGCAACGCCTTATAGGTTTGAAATCGTGACCGCAACCGCCACAGCGACCTCGACGCACGCTCGCGTGCCCTTCGGCGCCTCCCTGATGGCATGCCTCGCTGGTCTTACGTGGAGCTTCGGAGCCGTCACAGCCAAGAACTCACACCATGCCGACGCGTGGCAATACCTGATCTGGCGTTCGATTGGCATCATGGTGGTCGTCGAAATCGTTGGTCTCGCCCGAGGCAAAGGTTGGACCCTGCCGAAGGCGTTCACGTCGGGCAAACCAATGCTGCTTGGCTGTGCCTCACTGTTCTTGGCCTCAATCGGATTCGTCTACGCGCTCAAGACCACCACGGGCGCCAACGCTGCGTTTCTGTCGTCGATCGTTCCGCTGATCGCGGTAATCCTGGCCCGCATCTTTTTAGGCGAGCGACTCACCCGTATCACGATCGCCGCGATTGCGCTCGCTCTCGTGGGTCTTGCAGTGATGGTGTTGTCAGACCTCAGCGCAGGAAACATGGCCGGCAACATGGCCGCCATTGGCTCTGCGTTTGGTTTTGCTGTCTACACCGTGTGCGTGCGATCCGACCCCGAACGAGACTGGTCGCCAGCGCTACCTGGATACGCGGCCCTCATGATTTTGGTCTGCGGCATCGTCACGGTCAGCAACGGCAACACGTTGCTTCCCCCCGCGCGCGACACATCATTTGCGCTCTTGCACGGCGCCGTGTTCATCGTGGTCGGCACCACGCTCTTCAACGCTGCGTCACGCACCGTACCCGCGGTCGCAATGACCATTTTCGCCCAGACGGAAACGGTGTTCGTGCCGATTTGGGTGTTCCTCTTTGTCGGCGAGAAGCCCAAGGTCACCACGTTGCTCGGAGGACTCATCATCCTCACCGCGGTCATCGGCAAAGGCGTGCTCGACGCGCGCCCAGCGAACGAACACATCGTCGAACCCGGTCCCGGTTCTATCGCCTAGCCGCTCGGGCAAATACTCCAAAGACGCCAGACCGCGGCACCACTACACTGCAGACCCGTGCAACACCGTCGGTTACTCATTACCTTCGGGCTGCTCTCGGGTTTGTTCTCCGCCGGCTATGGCGTGATGTTCACAATGCTCGACGACTTCCGCGACAAGTACGGAATCAGCGCCAGCGCGCTCGGTCTGATTGTTGCCGTCGGCTTCTTCTCATCGTTCTTCGCTCAGGTGTTCATCGCTCCCAGAGCCGACCGCGGTCACGCTCGACAACTTGTGTACATCGGCATGTTGTTCAACGTCGCCGGGCTCGTAGGGATGGCGTTCGGTCACAACGCCGCGGTGTTGATGCTCGCTCGAATCGTGATGGGCATCGGTGCCGGTATGGCCGTTCCGGCGATTCGACGCATTGTCATTTTGGCCGACCCCGACCATCTCGGCCAGAACATCGGACGCATGCTTTCAGCCGATGTGGGCGGGTTCGCAGCAGGACCCGCGATCTCTGCTGCGCTCACCAAACCATTTGGCATTGCCGCTCCGTTCTTGGTCATCGCCGTCGTGAGCATCGCGTGCCTGCCCGTGATCGCACGCATACGCGTGGACGAAACCGACGTGGGCGACCAACCACAATCTCGGTTCGCCTTCGACCTCCTTCGCTCACGCGCGTACGTGGGCACTATCAGCCTTGGTGCCGCTGTGTTTTTGATGATCGGCACCTTCGACGCACTGTGGGTGCTAGTGCTCAGCGACCTGCACGCCAGCGACCTCATCGCCAACCTCGGCATCACGCTGTTTGCGTTGCCGCTCGCGGCGTTCGGCTCATTCGGTGGCCGTCTCGCCCAACGCGTTGGCCCATTCAAAGTTGGCTCGGTCGGACTGCTCATCGGCGCAGGGATGATGTTCTCGTACGGTCGCCTGCCATCGGGCATTGCAATGTTCTGTGTGGCCATGTTCCACGCGGTCAACGATGGCATCACGGTCTCGTCGTCGGGTGTCGCAGTCGGCCTCGTGGCCCCGCCCGAGAGACAAGCAGGCGCGCAGGGACTCATGGGCGGAGTGCAAACCCTCGCTGGTGGCCTCGCCGCCATCGTTGCGAGCGCCCTCTACCAACACTCTGGCCGAGCAACGGCGTACACCACGTGTGCCGTAGCAATGGCCGTACTCGTCGCTCTCGCGCTTGCATGCGCTGGTCGCGATTGGGCCGCAAAGCCCGCAACCGAGACTGGCGATAAGACCTCGCCCGAGCCGGTGGCAGGCTGATCCGAGCCACGCTCGTTCTCGTTCGGCACCAGCGCAGCACACGCCATCGGCCAGACTGCACACATGGCTGACGCGATTACCCCGTTCACGATCAACACCCCACAGGCAGTGCTCGACGATCTGAGAGTGCGCCTCAACAACACCCGCTGGCCCGACGAATTGCCCGGCACCGACTGGCGCTATGGCACCGACCTTGCGTATCTCAAAGATCTGTGCGAGTCGTGGAAGACATTCGATTGGCGCGCCGTTGAGGCTCGCCTCAATAGCTGGCCAAACATCCTCACCACCATCGATGGCCAGCAGGTGCACGCGATCCATGCGCCGTCACCCGAACCAAACGCTTTTCCACTCATCATGACCCACGGCTGGCCTGGCTCGGTCGCTGAGTTCCTTGATGTGATCGAACCACTGCGCGATCCGCGCAGCCACGGCGGCGATCCCGCCGACGCGTTCCACATTGTGATGCCATCAATCCCTGGCTACGGCTGGAGTGGCCCCACCACCGAGCCCGGTTGGGACGTACGCCGCGTGGCCGAGGCGTGGAAGGTGCTGATGGCCCGTCTGGGCTACTCGCGCTATGGCGCGCAAGGCGGCGACTGGGGCTCGATGATCTCGTCGCAGCTTGGTGTGGTCGACCCCGAGCACATGGCTGGCCTACACATCAACATGGTGCTCGGCATTCCCGGCGATGCGGCGCTTACTGAGATCGAGCAAGCCGACATGGCTGGCACCAGCGCGTTCGTTGCCGAAGGCACCGCATACCAACAGATTCAAGGCAAGAACCCCCAGACCTTGGGCTATGGCCTCAGCGACTCACCGGCCGGACTCGCCGGTTGGATCATCGAGAAGTTTCATCACTGGAGCCACCACCCCGATGGCGATGTCGAGACCGCAGTCACCCGCGATCAACTGCTCGCCAACCTCACCCTGTACTGGGTGACCGAGACCATCAACTCAAGCACGCGGTTGTATTTCGAGTCACAGAAGTCAGGGCGCTTCCCACCGTTCGAGCGGGTCGAGGTGCCAACCGCATGCGCCGTGTTCCCTGGCGAGATCCTGCGCATGCCCGAATCGTGGGCCCGCAATCTCTACAACGTGACCCGGTTCACCCGCTTCGATCGTGGCGGACACTTCGCAGCACTCGAAGAACCCGATCTGCTGATTGCCGACATCCGCGAGTTCTTCCGCTCCGTTCGCTGATTGCTCACGCGATTCATGGTGTAGTCGTGGCAGGCTATGCGTATGTCGTGGCTGATGAGCGAGGCACGGGTGTTCGCTTCTATCGAAATTGCCGATGACCACCGCGCTCGGCTCAAGGGTCTCCTTGGGCGCGACACCATTGAAGGGGCCTTCGTGATTCCATCGTGCCGCTGGGTGCACACCATCGGAATGCGCTTCCCTCTCGACATTGCATACGTCAACGCGGCCAACGTTGTGATCAAGACCGAATCGTTACAACGGCACCGTGTGGGCATGCCCGTGCCACGTTGCCGCATGGTTATCGAAGCCAAGGCCGGGGCGTTCGAACGTTGGGGTCTTCGAGTCGGCGACCCCATCGAGATCCGAACCACCGACCCCCATGGCTCGCACTAACCCATGGGCACACTGGTTCTTGTTACCACCCCGATCGGAAACCTCGGCGACATGTCGCCGCGCGCCATCGAAGCGTTGCAACGCAGTGCGCTCATCTGTTGCGAAGACACCCGTCGCACCGGCGGGTTGCTCTCTCACTTCGGCATCTCGGGTGTGCGGATGGCCATCGCCAACGAACACACCGAAACAGCGCGCATTGACGAAGTGCTCAACCTGCTCGCTGCAGGCCAAACCGTTGCGGTGGTCACCGACGCGGGCACGCCGGGCATCAGCGATCCGGGCGAACGCCTCGTGCGCGCTGCAATTGATCACCATCATGTGGTGTCGGCTGTTCCCGGTCCTTCAGCCGACGTGATGGCGCTGGTGATCTCAGGGTTGCCAAGCCATCGTTATGTGTTCGATGGCTTCCTTCCGCGACGCGGACCCGAGCGCCAACAACGCCTTCGCGAAGCGGCCGGCGAACGCCGCACTGTGGTGCTCTACGAAGCCCCGCACAGGCTGGCGCGCACTATCGCCGATCTGCACGCGATCTGCGGCGACGATCGCCGCGTGGTGCTTGCGCGCGAGCTCACCAAGATGCACGAAGAGGTCTGGCGCGGCACACTGGCCGAGGCGGTCGCTCACGTTGAGACACGTGAGCCGCAAGGCGAATATGTCATCGTGCTCGACGGCGCCGAGCCTCCGGCGGAGGCCAGCGACAACGACATCCGCGCAGCGCTCACCGAACAGTTGGCAACCAGCGCGAGCACCAAGTCGGCGGTGGCAACCGTGGCTCAACGCCTCGGCGTGCCGAAGAACCGGGTCTACGACATTGCGCTGTCGATGTCGGCTCAGCCGCGCGGCACCAGCGCAAGTTGACGACTTTGCGCCACCAATTGGCCAGCGCTGTCCCAGACCTCACCATCTTCTTGCATGAAGCCGTTCTGAACAATCTCGGTATGAAAACGGCACCGCAGCGGACCCGGTGCCGGAATGCCACGAATGTGCGCGGTGAGCTCAACCGTGGGAACCCATCCTGTTGGAATGTCGATGTTGAACACCGGTGGCGGCAGCGCATCGACCACAAGCAACAGCGACAGCGTGTCGAACGGCCGGCCATCGGCAAACGCAGCCCATCCCTCGATGAGCGCCACACCGGGTCGCGGCTCAAAACGAAACGGTGCATGCTCGGGCCGGAAGAACACGTTGATGCGTTCGGCCAAACCAATAACGGTGCCCTCGCGTTGCGCCATGTGTTTGGTGCACTGCTCGATCGGCGGTAGATCGGGTGGCGCCATCGTGTTGTACGAGAACCCACCGCTCGACGCGGCGATGTCTCCGAAACTGCCAATAACACGCAGCAGTTGGCGATCGCCACGCTGAATCGAGCCGCTCATCGTGACGAGCTGACGTCCCGACTTAATGGTGTCGGCGCTCACGGTGATAGGGCCCGCAGGACCTGGCGCCAGATAGTGAGCGGTGACCGAGATGGGGTCTGGCCGACCCGACAGATCACGCATAGCCTTGCCGGCGAGAGCCAACAGGTAGCCACCATTGGCGTTGCCGTTGATATCCCAACCGGGCTGAATCTCTGCGTCGTACAGGCCAGCCTCACGCTGCACCATCGCCGTCGCCTGATCAAACTCGTATTGCATCCGCACATCTTCGCGGACGGCAATTCGATTTCCTCAGTGCGCCAGACGTAAATCACCTCTCATCGCAGGGGGCCGACCCGTAGTCTGTTGCCGTGGCCAACTTCTCGCTGACGACACCGATCTACTACGTGAACGCAAAGCCTCACTTGGGGCATGCGTACACCACCATCATCGGCGACGCGCTCGCTCGCTGGCATCGCCTGATGGGCGACAACGTTCACTTCCTTACCGGCACCGACGAACATGGTCTCAAGATCCAGCAGGCCGCCGACGAGGCTGGGCTCACACCAATCGAGTTTGCCGACAGCATCGCTCCACAGTTCAAAGAAGCGTGGGCCAAGCTCAACATCAGCAACGACGACTTCATTCGCACCACTGAGCCTCGCCACTACGCAGGCGTAGCGAAGCTGCTGCAGGCTTGTTACGACGCCGGCGATATCGAACTCGATGTGTACAGCGGCAAGTACTGCGTGGCGTGTGAGGAGTACTTCACCGACGAAGAACTCGAAGACGACCTGTGCCCAATCCACAAGCGGCCCGTCGAGTACTTCGAAGAAGAGAACTACTTCTTCCGCCTCTCACGCTTTCAGGACCGCCTGCTCGAGTGGTACGCCTCGCATCCCGGAGCAATGACTCCCGACTTTCGCGCCAACGAAGCGCTGGGTCTGATCCGTTCGGGCCTGCGCGATTTCTCGGTGAGCCGCACCAGCCTTACGTGGGGCATCCCGTTGCCATGGGATAACAAACACGTTGCTTACGTGTGGTTCGATGCCCTCACCAACTACATGTCAGCGGTTGGCTACGGCACCGACGAAGAGCGTTTCAACGAGTGGTGGCCGGTCGACTATCACCTCATCGGCAAAGACATTGTTCGGCATCACTGTGTGTATTGGCCTGCAATGCTGATGTCTGCGGGCATCGAGTTGCCCAAAGGTTGGGGCATCGGCGGTTGGCTGCTCTCGGGCGGCGAAAAAATGAGTAAGACATCGGGCAACGTGGTGAACCCACTCGATCTGGTCGACGACATCGGCGTCGATGGCTTCCGCTATTACGTGCTCGCCGAGACATCATTTGGCCAAGACGGCGACTTCACCTACGAGGGTCTGCTCACTCGGTACAACAGCGACCTCGCCAACAACCTTGGCAACCTGCTCAGCCGCGTGGCAACGGTTGTCGACAAAAAGTGTGGCGGCATCGGCCCCTCGCCCGCAGCCGACAGCGTGCTGGCAACGGCCGCCGAGTCTGCATGGCAAGACACCGCCGCTGCGTGGCACAGCCTGCAGCCCAGCAAAGCGCTTGAGGCCACATGGTCGCTCATTCGCGCCACCAACGCCTATCTCGAAAACAACGAGCCATGGAAATCCGAGCCCGGCGAAGCCGTCGATCGGGTGATGGGCGATGCGCTCGAGGCACTACGCATCGTTGCCGTGCTCATTACGCCAGCGATTCCGCAAACAGCGCAAGCCGTTTGGGAGCGCATCGGTATGCCCGGCCAGGTCAGCGACCAACGCATTCCTGCTGCCGCAGCATGGGGTCAGTACCCAGGCGGTATCAGCGTCACCAAGGGCGACCCACTGTTTCCCCGTCGCCAACTTCCGGCCTAGTGGTCATGGCGCCAACGCTGCAGTGGACCGACAACCACTGTCACCTTCACGACGAACGCATGCCTGGCGGCGCTGCCGCCGCGGTTGCAGCAGCACGCGAAGCCGGTGTGGTCACGATGATCACCGTCGGATGCGATGCGGCTACGTCGCAGGCCGCGATCGCTGTAGCCAACGAGTTCGACGACGTATGGGCAACGGTTGGGTTGCATCCGCATGATGCAATCAACGGCGTCGACACCATCGCCTCAATGTTCGACCATCCAAAGGTCATTGCCGTTGGCGAATGTGGCCTCGATTACTACTACGACCATTCGCCTCGCGACACACAACGCGAAGCGTTCGCGCAGCAGGTGCGACTCGCTCATCAGATGGCGCTCCCGTTGGTCATCCACACTCGCGACGCATGGGCCGAAACCTTCGACATTTTGCGCGCCGAAGGCACTCCAGAGCGCACGATCTTCCACTGCTTTACCGGTGGCCCCGACGAAGCTCGCGCCTGCCTCGACCTTGGCGGGTTCCTGAGTTTCTCGGGCATCGTCACGTTCAAGACAGCGGTCGATGTTCAGGCCGCAGCACAGCTGTGTCCGCTCGATCGAATGTTGATCGAGACCGACAGCCCCTATCTCGCACCGGTGCCGCACCGCGGCAAGCCGAACCAGCCAGCCTTCGTGTCGTACATCGGTAATCACATTGCCGCCATTCGCAACGACACTTCGGCCAACATTGCCGCCGCCACCACCGCAACGGCGCGGCTTGCGTTCCCCCGACTCGCTCCGTAGCCTCAACGTTGCTGTCGGACCTCGTCAGCACTTGTAAGTCTCAGGAGCTGCGCTGAACCTCGACGTAACCGACCGTCGCCGACTCGTTACCGCCGCCCTGGCGACCATGGTCGTGTTCCCGGTGCTCTGGCTTTTCTCACGCGCAGACCCGGCAGCCAACACTGCTCCCATCGCCGCTATCTCCAACAACAACGCAATACAGAGCAACGGCACACCAGCGCCTGATGACGCCACCGGCCTGTTCGGAGCGAACGGACCTATCTTCATCGACGGGCCGGCCACTCCCCCAAAGCCTGCGGTCATCCAAATCGTTGTGCCTGCGGTGAACCCAGCTGTCACGGTTGAAGGCGGCGCTTCGTACAGTCGCACCATCGGTGTCATCGACGACTCATGCTCATCACCCGCTGCACCGCTCGGGGCCACCATCACCGTGACAAATCGCGACAACGGCCACTCGGTGGTGTGTGTAAACAACTACCCATTCCCGCTACTCGCGCCGATGGTTATCGTCGTCTCAACCAAGTTGTATACCCGGCTCGGAGAACTGGTCGACGCTCCGCTTCCCGTTCGGCTCACCTGGTAGCCGCACCCTGATGACTCTGTCACGTCGCGACATCAGCGACCTCCTCACTCAGCATGGATTGGCCCCGCGTCGCGAGTTCGGCCAGAACTTTGTGGCCGACCCCAACACAGTGCGCCGAATCGCACGCTTGGCCAAGCTCAGTCCCACCGATCACGTGGTCGAAATCGGCGCCGGGCTGGGCTCGCTCACCACCGCCCTCGCCGAAACCGGCGCTGCAGTCACCGCCATCGAGATCGATCACGGCATCGTTCCCGTGTTGCGTTCGGTCGTTGCCGAACTCGAGCGCGTCACCATTGTCGAAGGCGACGCGCAAGAGTTGCCGTGGCACCAACTACTTGCCGCCTCAACGCAATGGGTGCTCGTGGCCAACCTGCCCTACAACGTGGGCACACCGTTGGTGCTCGATCTACTCGACACCGTGCCCGAGATCGCACGCATGTTGGTGATGGTGCAGCGCGAGGTGGCCGAACGCATCGTCGCCTCGCCACGAACCTCGGCCTATGGTGCGATCACCGTCAAGGTGGCCTATTGGGCAACCGCCCGAATCGTTGGCTACGTGCCGTCCACCGTGTTTGTGCCTCAGCCAAAGGTAGAAAGCGCGTTGGTCGAGATCACCCGGCGACCCAAACCAGCGGTTGCCGACATCGATCCAACCGCGCTGTTCGCGTTGGTCAAGGCCGGATTCGCCCATCGACGCAAAATGCTGCGCGGCACGCTTGGCGCACTGGTCACTCCCGAGCAGTTTGAACAAGCCGGCATCGCCCCCACTGCACGAGCCGAAGAACTCGACGTGCACGCCTGGGGACGCCTTGCAATCATCACTGAGGCAGCCAAAAAATGATCGTCACCGTGATGGCGCACGCCAAGCTCACGGTCACGTTGGCCGTCACCGGCGTGCGTGCCGACGGGTATCACCTCATCGATGCCGAGATGGTCACGCTCGACCTCGCCGACACACTGTCAATCAATGCCGATGTCAATTCCACATCACTCAGCGCAACAGGCGCGTACAGCGCTGGCATGCCCGTTGATGAGAGCAATCTGACAAGCAAGGCTTTGCGCCTCTGTAACCGCCACGCAGCGGTGCATCTCGACAAGGCCATTCCGCACGGTGGCGGTCTGGGCGGCGGCTCGGCCGACGCAGCCGCAATCCTTCGTTGGGCCGGTTACACCGACCTCGTCGCCGCTGCGAACCTTGGCGCCGATATTCCGTTTTGCATGGCTGGTGGCCGAGCCCGAGTGCAGGGAATCGGTGAGATCATCACGCCGCTGCCGTTTGTCGCCCGATCGTTCACGTTGGTCATACCACCACTGAGTTGCTCGACGCCTCAGGTGTATCGAGCATGGGACAATCTGGGCGGGCCTACGGGCGATGGTCCCAACGATCTCGAGCCGGCGGCACTCGTGGTCGAGCCACAGCTCGTGCGCTGGCGTGACCGAATTCGCGAAGCGGCGGGTGGTCCGCCAACTCTGGCCGGCAGCGGCGCTACGTGGTTTGTCGATGGGCACATCGCCCACCTCGCCGCGGCACTGCCTGATGCACATTTGGTGTTCGCGTCAACCGTGGCATAACCCGCAGGTGCGAGGTGCCGTCCCGAAAACGCAAAACGACCGCTCACGAGAGTGAACGGTCGAGCGAACGTGGAACACCACGGTCGGTTGCGTACGAAAGCTATTTACGACGCTGGTGACGAGTACGCCGCAGCATCTTCTTGTGCTTCTTCTTACGCATGCGCTTACGGCGCTTCTTGATCAACGAACCCATGGGTTGGGAACGCTACCGCCCCATCGCTCAGTGCCCAACCCCGCGCCCGAACCCGACCCGCGATGGGCGCAGATTTCTGGAGTCTGCACAAATTTTTAGCATCCACTCGGTGCCGCCCGATACCGTATGGCGAACCCTTTCCGGGGTCGTTCAATGGTAGGACAACGGGTTTTGATCCCGTTTATAGGGGTTCGAGTCCTCTCCCCGGAGCAATGCATCCTCATGCGACGGTCTGCGGCATGCGCTAGAACATGGTCATGTCCGTTTCTGCCATCGTGCTCGCCGCCGGCGAAGGCACCCGCATGCGTTCGTCCCGACCAAAGCCGCTGCACCTCATTTGCGGCAGAGGCATGGTGATGCATGTCATCCACGCACTCGAATCAGTAGCGGTTGATCGCACCATCGTGGTGGTGGGCCATGGCGCCGAACGGGTGACCAAGAAGGTTCAAGAACAAGCACCCGAATGGGCCAACGTCTCGTTCGTCGAGCAACTGGTGCAGCGCGGCACCGGCGACGCAGCAATGGTTGGCATGTCGGCTATTCCAGGCCACGACCTCGACGATCTCGACGATCAATCCACCGTGCTCATCCTGCCCGGCGACACGCCGCTGTTGCGGCCCGAAACTATCCACGACCTCATCGCGACCCACGTTGCCAACGGGTACGCGGCAACGCTGCTCACATCGTTTATGGACGACCCCATCGGATACGGCCGAGTCGTGCGAGCCAAATCGAAGAGTGGCGAAGGACGAGTGTTAGGCATCGTTGAGCAACGTGATGCCAGCCCCGAACAACTTGCGGTGAACGAGGTGAACACCAGCATCTACGCATTTCGACGCGACCTGCTCGGCCCCGCGTTGCGGCACCTGTCGCCCGACAACTCTCAGGGCGAGTATTACCTCACCGACGTCATCGGAGCTCTGGCCCGTATGGGACACCGCATCGGTGCGGTGCATGCCCCCGAGGCCGAAACCGCCGGGGTCAACGACCGCTGGCAACTTGCGCTCGCCGAACGCGAGCTACGCGCTCGCACCAACCGGCACTGGTTACTTAACGGCGTCACCATGCTCGACCCACGCCAGACCTTCATCGATGTCACCGTGCAACTCGCGCGCGACATCACGTTGTATCCAGGCACCATCCTGCAAGGCCGCACAATCATCGGCAACGGTTGCGAGATCGGCCCCGATACCCGACTCATCGATTGTGTGGTTGCAGATGACTGCGTCATCGAAAACACGGTGGGTCGCGATGCCGAGGTTGGGGCCGGTGCTCATGTCGGTCCCTACTGCCATCTTCCGGCCGGAAGCTCCGTCGTTGCGGCGCAAACCACCGGCGCGTTCTACACTGCCCCGGTCGAGTGAGTTCGGAAGGTCGGTAGCAAGAGCAATGGACAAGGTCACCACCCAGCGTTTGTCTGTGTACACAAACCGTGCGCATCCGTCGTTAGCGCAAGACATGGAAAAGGTCACCACCAAGCGTCTGTCGCTCTACACCGGCCGCACGCACCCCGCTCTTGCCCAAGAAGTAGCTGAGCACCTCAGCATCCCCCTCGGCGATGCCAACGTGGTCGAGTTCGCCAACGGCGAGATCCGCCCGCGCTTTGCCGAAAGCGTGCGCGGCAGCGACGTGTTCATCATGCAGACCCATTTCGGCTGCAACGGCCGCAGCATCAACGACTCGATCATGGAACAACTGATCATGATCGATGCTGCCAACCGAGCCTCAGCAAAGCGCATTACCGCCGTTTGCCCGTTCTACGGCTATGCCCGCCAAGACCGCAAAGCCGAGGGCCGCGAGCCAATCACCGCTCGCCTTGTGGCCGACCTGTTCCGTGCCGCTGGCGCCAAGCGCATGGTGTCCATCGATCTCCACAGCGGTCAGATCCAAGGCTTCTTCGACGGCCCAGTGGACCACCTCACCGCAATGCCTGTGCTCGAAAAGTACGTACGCGAGCACGCCGAGCCTGGCATGGTCATTGTGTCTCCCGATGCTGGCCGAGTGAAAGTTGCCGAGCGTTTTGCTCAGCACCTCAGCGACATGGACGCCGACGTCGCCTTCATTAACAAGCGACGCCCAAAGGGCACCATGAATGTGGCCGAGGCCAAAGAGGTCATCGGCGAGGTCGCCGGACGCGTGTGCATCATCACCGACGACATGATCGACACGGGCGGCACCGTGGTCTCTGCCGCCGAACTGCTGCTGTCTCGCGGCGCCTCCGAGGTCTGGGCAATGGCCACCCATGGCGTGCTCTCGGGCCCAGCCATCGAGCGTTTGCGCAACTCACCGTTCAAGCGGGTGGTGCTCACCAACACCTTGCCGATGCCCTCGATCACCGAGTTGCCGCAACTCGAAGTGCTCTCCATCGCCCCAATTATTGGCGAGGCACTGTCTGCGGTGTTCGACGACACCAGCGTCAGCGAGATCTTTGGCGGCGAGAACCAAGCCTGACAGGTGGCATCCACCACGGCTCGCCGGTATCATTGCCAACCGTTCTAGAGAAGAACAGTCTTCCCTCTCATCGCCTCCGGGCAGAGGAACTCACCATGTCGCAGACCACTCTTGTTGCTTCCACCGGTCGTGAAACCGGTTCACCGGCGTCACGTCGCTTGCGCGCCACCGATCAGATCCCTGGCGTTCTGTACGGCCAGGGCATGACCCCGGTCAGCGTGGCAGTCGCCCGTCGTGACCTTCGTGTCGCTCTCAGCGGCCCAGCCGGCTTCAACACCGTGCTCCAGTTGCAGGTCGACGGCAAGGTCTACCCAGCGGTCATCAAAGACGTGCAGCGTCACCCGGTGAAGCGCAACGTCAGCCACATTGACTTCTTGCAGGTCAACATGAGCGAGAAGATCACCGTGTCGGTGCCGCTGCACATCACCGGCGAGGCCAAGGCCGTTCTTGCCGAAGGCGGCTTGGTCGATCCTTCGGTCGACAACATCGAGGTCGAGTGCACGCCGGGCAACATGCCTAACGAGTTCAGCGTCGACATCAGCGCAATGGTGCCAGGCGATGTCATTCGTCTCTCGTCGCTCGTCATGCCTGCCGGCGTGGTTGCACTTGGCGATCCCGACATGGCAATCGTTTCGGCCATCCACGGCAGCCAGGGCGCCGATTCAGCCCCAGCGGCGCCAGCCGCCGAGTAGTACTCAGCAGTGGCTTTGTTCGGTCGCGGTGAGCGAGCCGAACGCCGCGGCACCCCATTCGACTTTCTCATTGTCGGTCTGGGAAACCCGGGCAAAGAATACGCACGAACGCGTCACAACGTCGGTGAAGAAGTAGTTGCGCTCTTGGCATCCCGCTGTTCGGCCACGCTCAAGGCTGGCCGCGACAAGGCCATGGTTGCCGAGGTCACTATCGAAGGCAAACGCTGCGTGCTTGCCTTTCCGCTCACGTTCATGAACCTGTCGGGTCAATCGGTGAGCGCCCTCGCACGGCGATACGCCATCGACGATCCAACACAGCTCATCGTGGTGCACGACGAACTCGACCTCCCGCCAGCGCAGGTACGCGTGAAGGTTGGCGGTGGCCTGGCCGGAAACAACGGCTTGCGCAGCATCACCCAGCATCTCAAGACTCAGGATTATCTGCGCGTGCGCATTGGTATCGGCAAGCCTCCATCGAAAGAGCAAGGCGCCAACCACGTGCTGTCACGGCTCGGCAAAGCCGAACGAGAAGCGCTCGATGTGTCCATTCAGATTGCCGCCGACGCTGTCGAAGCGCTGGTGGGTCGCGGCGCCGATGCGGCGATGCGCGAGTTCAACTCGCGCTGAGCTCCCTATCGGCCACGATCTGACCGTGTCTGAGTTCGATGCTGCGCGTGAGGCGCACGTTCGAGAGCAATGCCCGATCGTGGGTCACCAATAACACTGTGCCGGCAAACGATTCGAGCGCGATTTCGAGCTGCTCGATGGCCGCCAGATCGAGGTGGTTGGTGGGCTCATCAAGTACCAAACAATTGGTGCCGCGGGCCATCAGCAACGCCAACACGGCACGCGTGCGCTCGCCAGGCGACAGCGAACCAGTGGGCCGATTCACCTCGCTCGCGCCAATACCAAACTTGGCGAGCAGCGTGCGCGCCTCAGGTACCTTCATCTCGGTGGCATGCATAAACGCTTCGAGCAACGTCTCGGTGTCGGACAACTGCAGTCGACCCTGCTCGAGTTCGCCCACCACAACGCTGGGTCCGAGGTAGGCCTCGCCCGACGTGGGCGCGAGTCGACCTAACAAGATCTGCAACAGGGTGGTCTTGCCGCTGCCGTTTGAGCCAACGAGAGCAATGCGTTCGCCGGCACCAATCGCTAGATCGATCGGGCCTAACGAGAAGTGGCCGCGTTGCAACGCCACCGAGGTGAGCCGAGCCACCACTGCCCCACTGCGCGGCGCCTCGCCGAATACGAGCCGCAACTGCCACGCCTCACGAGGTTCTTCGATGACCTCGAGTCGCTCCATGGCGCGCTCGGTGCGTGCTGCCTTGCCAGCGAGTTGCTCGGTCTGATTGATCTTGAAGTTCTTTGAATGCTTGTCGCCGTCGGAGGGTTGCTTCTTGGCCTTGCTGACGCCCTGCGTCGCCCACTCACGTTCGCGTTGGGCTCTGCCCAGCAATGTGGATTTCTTGTCGGCATATTCGTCGTAGCGTTCGCGCGCATGCTGAGCCGCAACTTCGCGTTCGGCAAGGAACGCGTCATACCCACCTGCGTAGAGCGATAGGCGGTGGGTGAACTGATCAAGCTCACCAACGTGGGTGACGGTTCGACGCAAGAACTCGCGATCGTGGCTGACCACCACGACGCCAACCTGACGCGAAGTGAGCCACGACTCGAGCCGAGCCAAGCCATCGAGGTCGAGATCGTTCGTGGGCTCATCAAGCAAGAACACGTCGAAGCGCGCCAGCAGCAGCGATGCCAGACTCGCCCGCGCGGCTTCGCCTCCCGACAACGACTGCATGGTCTGAGCGAGCAAGCGATCGGCAAGACCAAGCTCGGCCCACACTTCGCCAACGCGAGCATCGAAGTCGGCCGCACCGATAGCCAGCCAATGCTCGAGCGCATCGCTGTATCGGTCGTCGGCTCCAGGAGTTGCCGTGGCAAGTTCGTTGGTGGCGGTATCGAGTTCGAGGTTCGCCGCTGCGACTCCGGTGCGACGCTGAAGAAAGGCGGCCACCGTCTCGTCGGCGCGTCGCTCTGGCTCTTGCGGCAGATACCCAACCATCGAGTTCGGCGGCGTGGTGGTGACCGAGCCGGAATCTGGGGCGAGCTGACCGCTGAGCACCTTGAGCAACGTTGATTTGCCGACGCCGTTGGGACCGACGAGCCCCACCCGCCATCCGGGCGACACAGTGAGGTCAACCTGATCGAGCACGGTGGACAGACCCATCGACAAGACGAGAGATCGAGCATGAAGCGTGGCGTACACAGACATAGCAACGGTTACCTGACAAAGAGACGCCCGACGGACGCTGACCGACGGTATCCGATCTCGATACTCGAACGACGCAAACTGCGATCACTACGTAGTGCTGTCGCAGCAACTCGGTGACCGGTCCGAACGAGTCACAGTGGTTGGCGGTACCCTCATCAGGTCCATGAATCTCGCGACACTGCCCCCATTTCTTCGCGATGAGCCAGCCCTCACGCAGGCGCTTGGCAAGCCAAACGCGATCATCGCGGTGCCCGAGGCAGCGCGACCCATTGCCATTGCTGCGCTCTCGCATCTCAGTGCCCGTCGACCATTAGTGGTGGCATGCCCAACGGGTACGGCAGCCGGCCAGTTGTTCGACGATCTACAGCAGTTCATGCCCGACGGCGAGGTCATGTTGTTCCCCGCATGGGAGACCCTGCCGTTCGAGCGGGTGAGCCCAAGCGTAGAGACAATGGGGCACCGCCTCGAGGTGCTGTGGCGTCTACGCGACCCCGAGCGTTGCCCAGCCATCATCGTGGCCAGCGTGCGCTCGCTCTTGCAGCGACTCGGTCCCGGCGCACGAGAAGTCGATCCCGTTCGGGTGCACCCTGGCGCCATCATCGATCCCGACGAGTTGCTGCAGACGCTGATCTCCGGCGGCTATCGCCGTGAGGAAATCGTTGAGCACCGCGGCGAGGTTGCTCGACGCGGAGCAATCATCGACGTGTTCCCGTCTACTGCCGATGTGCCGATTCGTATCGATCTCTGGGGAGACGAAGTTGATCGGCTCACCACTATCAGCGTCAACGATCAGCGCAGCACCGGCGACCTTGCCGAAGCAATCATCTTCCCAGCGCGAGAACTGTTGCCCAGCGAAGCAGTGCGCGCCCGCGCCAACACGCTCATCGGCACCGAACCGTGGGGCCGTGAGCAGTGGGAGCGCCTCGCCGAAGGCACTCATTTCGATGGCATGGAGAGCTGGCTGCCGTGGCTCACCGAGACCGACCAACTGCTCACCGATGTGTTGCCTGCCACCGGCAAAGTTGTGCTTGTCGAGCCACGGCGCATGCGCGACCGAGCCCAAGATCTGCTGGCCGAAGAAGACGATCTCGCCCGCGCCCTCGCCAGCACGTGGGGCCGCGATCCCGATGTCGCGTTCCCTCGCCTGCATGCCGAACCCGATCATCTCTTGGGCTCCTCGATCAGCGCTTGGATGCTGACGGTCTCTCCTGAAAACCCTGACTCACCGATGGTCAACGCCAGCGGTTGGGGCCCGGTTGTCGGCGATGGCGAAGGGCTCACCAATCGCCTCAGCGAACTGCTCGCCGACAAGTGGCGTGTTGTGGTGGCGGCCGATGGCGAGGGTTCAGCCAAGCGCCTTGCTCAACTGTTACTTGACCGCGGTCTCGACCTCAAGATCGCCGAACCGAACGCCGATCTCAGCCGTCCCGGCGGCAACGTGGTCACCGCTCCCCTGCATCGCGGCTTCGTCATTCCGTCGGCCAAAGTGGCTGTGGTCGCCGAAGGCGATCTCACTGGTCGCCGCCGCACTCATCGCCAAGCCCGCCCGCGCAAGCGCGAGAGCGGCGGCTTCTTCGAAGACCTCAAGCCCGGCAACTACGTGGTGCACTACCAACACGGTGTCGGCCACTACGAGGGAATGGTCAAACGCACCATCGGCGGTGTCGAGCGCGACTACCTATTGCTGGCCTACAAGGGCGGCGACAAGCTCTACATTCCCAGCGATCAGATCGACAGCATCCGCCAATACGTCGGCGGCGAGGCGCCGGTGTTGCATCGCCTCGGCGGCGCCGACTTCGCGAAGGCCAAGTCACGCGTGAAGTCAGCTGTGCGCGAGATCGCGCAAGAGTTGGTGGTGCTCTATCAGCGCCGAGTCAACGCCGAGGGTTACGCATTCGGCACTGACACGCCATGGCAACACGACATGGAAGAAGCGTTTCCGTTCGCAGAGACACCCGACCAACGGCAAGCCATCGAAGACACCAAGGCCGACATGGAGCGGGCATTCCCGATGGACCGTCTGGTGTGCGGCGACGTGGGATTCGGCAAAACCGAAGTTGCTGTACGAGCTGCGTTCAAGGCAATCCAAGATGGCAAACAGGTGGCCGTGATGGCTCCCACCACACTGCTCGCAACACAGCACGGCAACACGTTCGCCGATCGTTTTGCTGGCTACCCCATACGCGTCGAGGTACTCAGCCGCTTCCTCACCAGCGGTCAGGCGAAGAAGGTCATCGACGGCCTCGCCACGGGCGAGATCGATTGCGTCATCGGCACTCACCGTCTGCTGCAAGAAAGCGTGCGCTTCAAAGATCTCGGCCTCTTGGTCGTCGACGAAGAGCAGCGTTTCGGCGTGCAACACAAAGAGATGATGAAGAAACTCAAGGTGAACGTCGACGTGCTCACGCTCACCGCAACGCCCATTCCGCGCACCCTCGAAATGAGCTTGGTTGGCATCCGCGATCTATCGCTGCTGCAAACTCCACCGGCCGATCGCCAGCCGATTCTCACCTTTGTGGGCGAATACGACGAACGAGTCGCTGTCGAGTCACTTCGCCGCGAACTGCTGCGCGAGGGCCAAGTGTTCTGGGTGCACAACCGGGTTCAATCCATCGAGGCCTGCGCGCAGCGTCTGCGCGAACTCGTACCTGAGGCACGAATTGCCGTTGCTCACGGACAGATGGATGAAGGCACGCTCGAACAAGTGGTGCTCGATTTCTGGGAGGGTCGCTTCGACGTGTTGGTGTGCACCACCATCATCGAGAGCGGCATCGACATGCCCACGGTGAACACATTGGTCGTCGAGCGCGCCGACCTGCTTGGCCTCGGCCAGATGCATCAGTTGCGCGGCCGCGTTGGTCGAAGCGGTTCACGCGCTTACGCCTATTTGTTCTACCCACGCGACAAGACCCTCACCGAAGAGGCGTACGAACGGCTCAAGACCATCGGCGAAGCCACCGACCTCGGCAGCGGCTTCAAGATCGCAATGCGCGACCTCGAAATTCGCGGCGCAGGCAACCTGCTCGGCCAAGCGCAAAGTGGTCACATCGCAGCTGTTGGCTACGACCTGTATTGCCAGATGGTCACCGAGGCTGTCAGCGAGATGAAGGGTGAAGAAAAGCGCGAGCCCTCCGAGGTGAAACTCGACGTGCCTACCAACGCGCATCTGCCCGCCTCCTACGTTCCCAAAGAAGAGCTGCGCCTCGAGGCCTACCGCCGACTCGCAGCGGTCACCACCGACGCCGATGTCGAAGACATCCGTGCCGAATGGATCGATCGTTACGGTCCGCTTCCCGAACCTGCCGAAGCACTGTTGATGATCAGCAGCCTGCGCGCCGATTGCCACCGCATTGGTTTGCGCGACATCACCATCACCTCGAACCAGGCGCGCCTCGCACCCATCCAACTCAAGACCAGCGAAGAGATGCGGCTCAAGCGATTGTCACGAAATGCGCTCATCAAAGACGACCTCAAACAGATTGTGGTGCCCATCAAACCGGGCGTCGATCCAGCCACGTTCTTGGTTGGCTTCCTGCGTGAGCTGATTCCTCCGGTGGTTCAGACGCTAGGGTCGTCGTCGTGATTCGTCGCCTCTCCATCGCTCTGGCTGCAGTTGCCTTCGCAGGCATCGCCACCTCGGGTTGCAGCACAGTCTCCACCCACCGAAATGCCGTTTCAGTTGTCGATGCCACCGGCAAACACGACCTTTCGGTGAAGCAGTTCGAGATCTTGCTCTCCGGCCAGGCCGCCAACGCCGAAGCATTCGGCTTTCCCGCGGTCGGCCCCGAAGGCGTGCCCGGCGCCGCTGCCCGCAAGGTTCTCTTGCAGTGGATCAGCACCACCCTCATGAAGACCGCTCTCGACGGCAAGGGTGTTTCGGTTTCCGACGCCGATCGCAAGGCCGTCGCAGATACCTTCAGCACGGGCCCCAGCGGTGAAATCTGGAAGAAGCTCGCTCCCGAACTGCAACTGTTCGTGCTCGATGCCCAGACGCTGCCAGCGGCACTCAAGAAGACATTTGGCGACTCAGCAAGCACCACCCTTGGCCAGACTGCGTCAGTGGCCCACATCAGCATCGATAGCCGCTATGGCATGTGGGATCCCTCCTCCGGCCAAGTCGTTCAATCGCGCTAATGGCATCCCCTGCTCGGGTCATCGTTGTGGGCCTCGGCCCGGGTGGCCCCGAGTTCGTCACCGACCAGACTCGGTTCGCGATTGCTCAGGCTCAGCACCGATACCTGCGCACCTCGGTTCATCCCTCGGCCACGCTGGTAACTAACGCAATCTCGTTTGATCATCTGTATGAAACCGTCGACACATTCGAGTCGGTCTACGCGCAGATCACCGCCACTGTTATCGCTGGCGCCATCGAGCATGGCGAAGTGCTCTACGCAGTTCCGGGATCACCATTGGTCCTCGAACGCAGCGTTCGTCACCTTCGCGCCGACCCCCGTGTGCACTGCGTGTTATTGCCCGCGATGTCGTTTCTCGATCTGGCCTACAACGCGCTTGGCATCGACCCGGTCGAGACAGCGTTGCGGCTCATCGATGGCCACGAATTTGCCACGGCTGCAGCCGGCGAAAATGGTCCGTTACTCATTGCGCATTGCCATGCAAACTGGGTACTCAGCGATATCAAGCTTGCGGTCGACGACACCAGCGATGCCGACAACGACGACGTCGCGGTTGTCGTGCTGCAGCGTCTCGGCACACCCGACGAACTGATCACGCACACCACGTGGTCACAAATGGATCACGTCATCGAGGCCGATCACCTCACCAGCATTTACGTCGAGCATCTCAATGTCGCCGTGGCAGAGCACTACGCGCGCTTCCACGCCTTGGCCCGCACATTACGCGAGCAATGCCCATGGGATATCGAGCAGACCCACACCTCGCTCATCCCTCACTTGCTCGAAGAAACATACGAAGTTGTCGACGCGCTTCAAGCCCTCGACCCCAACGATCCCGCTACTGACGAAGACCTCATTGAAGAACTCGGCGATCTGCTCTACCAGATCGAGTTTCACGCCACCATCGCCGAGCAACAGGGTCGCTTCACTATCGCCGACATCACCCAGGGAATCCACGACAAACTTGTGCGTCGTCACCCTCATGTATTTGCCAACGTAAACGCAGAGTCCACCGACGAAGTGCTGAGCAATTGGGAAGCCATCAAGCGCGCCGAGAAGGGCCGAACCAGCATTTTCGATGGCATCCCAAATTCGTTGCCGTCGTTGTCATACGCCTACAAAGCGCAGCGCAAAGCGTCAAGCGTTGGGTTCGATTGGCCTGATGTGCAGGGGGCTCTCCCAAAGATCGCCGAAGAGACCAACGAGCTCATGCAGGCTCATGCCTCTGGCGATAAACAAGCCGCCGCTGATGAACTCGGTGACTTGCTGTTCTCGGTGGTCAACGTGGCAAGGCATCTCAAGCTCGACCCCGAGGTGGCGTTGCGAGCAGCCGTAGCCAAGTTCCGGCACCGCTTCGAGGGCGTTGAGCAGTTGGCCGCTGAGCGATCAATCGAGCTGGCCAGTGCCAGCCTTGAGACGCTCGATCAGCTCTGGGACGAAGTCAAAGAGCGCGACATCGCAAAGTGAATCGGCGACACCACTGCTCCTGAATCGGTGCCGCAGCGCTTATCGAGTCGGTCCATCGCCAGCCATCCCAGCACGCTGCTCAGCACAGCAAATCCTGCGAGGAGACCACCAATGGTGAGTAACTCCGCATCTACGCGAGCCACGCGACTCACGTAGGCCATGGTTGAGCACAATCCGAACTCGGCGATCAGCCACATCAAAAAGATCCGGCCGGATCCGCCGAGAGCAACGCTGGCACGGCCAAGCAACAGTTGTCCGACCACAAAGCCAATGCACACAACACCAATCGCACCCACCATCATCGCCGCCGCAAACGTGTCGTGATCTCGGGACACAAAAGGAAACAGAGCTGCGCCACCAACGAACGACAAGGCGGTTACCCGAGCCGAAGGCGCCAGAAGCGTGCGTCGCCGGGCATTTGTTGCTGCCGCCATCGCCCACACCACATACATCACGTGGGTGGCGATGCCGAGCACAACGATGCGGTTGAACATCTGCGTGGCTGAAGCCAACAAGCTATGCGCCGCCACGCTGCCATCGTGCGTCTCGACATGAATCGCTCGGCGCCGCAAGTCGAACGTAGCCGCCACCGCAGCTGTATTAAATACAAACAAACCGCACCACACCACAACACGAAGGGCATGTGTGGGCAAGGGTTCCTTCGACACGAACTCAGCCGAACGAGTTACCTCAACGGAACCGATTGGTATTCGCGAGGCGCTGCGAGGCGCCAGCGCGTCTGCCCACTTGTGGTGAGTGAGCGCCGCAAGGTTTTGTGCTGTGGCAAAGAATGTCGCTGCTGCGGCGAACAACAGCAAGCCGGCAACGAAGCACAGATAGGCCTTCAGGCGCATGGCCATTTGGGGATCTGAACTCGGTAGTCCACTCGATGTTCCGGCGAGCGCGCCCCACATCAACAATGCGGCGAGAAGCGCTAGCACGTACCAAACTCTGGCCAAGTACGAGCTGCCACCGAGGTCTCTCGCAGTGCCACCAATGGTTCCATGCGGCACATACATAAACAGCAACGACGCAGCGATGGTGATGATCCATCCTGACTTCAGCGCTCGGTCAAGCGACTCGTGCGCTGCAAAGGCCACTAACGGAACGAACAACCACCCGCCAACCGCCGCAGGCACAGAACGCAAGCTGTAGAACACCCGCCGCGCATTGGCTACGACAACACCGCTCCAGATTGCAAGCGCTGCCATCGCCACCACCAAGGCCACTTGCCCATACACAAGGTGATCAATGACTTGTCCGCGGAAGACGCCAGGAATTGGTGGATCACCCCGCTCGTAGAGGTCGAAGTTGTGCTTAAAGAGGAAGCCGAAAACCACCGCAAGAATGCCAAGTAGCACAAGCGATGCAAATGCCAGCCACCGCTGTGCCAACTCTGGCAGAGGCGCGCGGGCGGCGAAGCCACGGCCTGACCGTACTCCATCCCCTTCGTTTACCGTTTCCGCCATGCTCGTCATACATCTCGTATCGACACATTCGAATGCAGCTTGAGGAACGTAAAGAGGAAACAGAGATCTTTCGAAACTTGGCGGCGACCGCACGCCTACTAACGTGAACCACATGTCTGAGATCGTCAGTGTCGTTGGTCGCGAGATTCTTGATTCCCGGGGGAATCCAACTGTCGAGGTCGAGGTCACCCTTGAGTCGGGTGCTAGCGCGAGAGCCGCTGTCCCGTCGGGTGCATCTACCGGCGAACACGAAGCCGTCGAGTTGCGCGACGGCGGAGCGCGTTACCTCGGCAAAGGCGTGACCAAGGCTGTGGCATTCGTCAACGGCGAGATCGCTCAGGCCCTCAACCGCATCGATGCACTCGATCAACGACTCGTCGATATGTCGCTCATCGATCTTGATGGCACCGACAACAAAGCGCGCCTCGGAGCCAACGCAGTCTTGGGCGTCAGCCTCGCCGTCTCAAAGGCAGCAGCTGCCGAAGTGAAGCTGCCGCTGTACCGCTATGTCGGCGGACCCAATGCACATGTGCTGCCAGTACCAATGATGAACGTCATCAACGGCGGCGCGCATGCCGACAACAACATCGACCTCCAAGAGTTCATGGTGATGCCCGTTGGCGCATCTAGCTTTCGCGAAGCTCTGCGGTGGGGCACCGAGACCTATCACAGTCTGAAAGCCGTGCTGCACGAACGTGGTCTGTCCACCGCAGTGGGCGACGAAGGCGGCTTTGCCCCCAACCTCGCCAGCAACGAAGATGCCATTAAGGCGCTCATCGAAGCCATCGAGCGAGCCGGATATCGCCCCGGCCAAGACATTGCCATCGCCCTCGATCCTGCGATGAGCGAGCTCTATCGCGACGGCCGCTACAACCTTGCTGGCGAAGGCAAGGTGCTCAACGCCGACGAGCTCGTGGCCTACTGGACGCGTCTCGTTTCGCTGTATCCCATTGTCTCCATCGAAGACGGCATGGCCGAAGACGACTGGGACGGATGGGCCTCGCTCACCGCCTCGCTAGGTAGCCGTATCCAATTGGTTGGCGACGATGTGTTCGTTACCAACGCCGAGCGTTTGCAGATGGGCATCGACCGTAGCGTGGGCAACAGCGTGCTGGTGAAGGTCAACCAGATCGGCACACTCACCGAGACACTGCAAACCGTCGAACTCGCCACGAGCCACTCGTACACCAGCGTGATGAGCCATCGCAGCGGCGAGACCGAAGACACCACAATCGCCGATCTCGCCGTGGCCACGAACTGCGGCCAGATCAAGACCGGTGCACCTGCCCGCAGCGACCGTGTTGCGAAGTACAACCAACTTCTGCGCATCGAAGAACAGCTCGGCGAAGCCGCTGCCTTTCGCGGTCGCGCAGCATTGGCGCCACGGTCCTGACTCAACCGCCCCGCAATATCGCAGTGATTCAGGTGCCGCAGTTTTCGCCGATGAAGCTGCGAAACTAACGGCCGTGAGCAACGCCCATCGCACGAGCACAATTCCGCGCCCGCGTATGCACGCAAAGGTCGAGCGACCACGTCTCCAAAAGACCACGGTTCCCATCGAGACCCACGCCACTCACCGAGTCACCGACATCGCCAGCTCTACGTCGTCTGTCGAAATCATTCCTCAGCGCAGCGGCCGGATGTTGCTCGCCGTATTCACGTCGCTCATCGTGCTTGCAATTGGCGCGGCACTGTTTGTGTTGCCCATCAGTTCATGGTTCCATCAGCGCCAGCAATTGGCGAAGGGCACCAGCCAGGTTGCCACGCTCAACCAAGCCAACGATCAGTTGCAGACCGAAGTCGATCGGTTGCAGACCGACGATGGCATCAAGCAGGCCGCCCGCGAAGTCATCGACTTCGTCGAAAAGGGCGAACAGCGCATCACGGTCATGCCGGTAGGACCTGCGCCCACCGCCTTGCCCCCCGGTTGGCCGTACGACCTCGTGACCCAAATCATTGCGATTCGCCAAGCCGAATCCGATGCAGCGGCCCCAGTCACAAACCCCTAGGCGCAAGACGGCCAGAACATTCGGGGCGGACTGCGGCAATGCACCGCTGCAGTGAGTATTGTCGGGGTTTCAGCATCAGCGTTCTCAGGGGGTCCCGCATGGGCGGCAGCATTCTCGGCAATCGTGTTCTTCGCAAAGAAGATCCGAAATTCCTTACCGTAGGCGGAACCTACGTCGACGACCTTCAGCACGAGCCACTGCTCGCGGGGGCAGCGCATGTCACGTATGTGCGTAGCCAGTTTGCCCACGGCACCATCGTCTCCATCGACACCAGCGAGGCCGAGGCAATGCCCGGCGTCATCGCTGTGTACACAGCAGCCAGCCTTGGCCTCGAGCCCGTAGGCGCAGCGTTCAATCCAACGGTGGCGCGCACCATGTTGGCCAGCGACAAGGTGCGCTACGTGGGCGAGCCGGTTGCCGTCATCATCACCGAAGAGCGCGTTCAGGGTGAAGACGCCGCCAACGCCGTCATCATCGACATCGACCCACTCGAGGCGTTCACCGATGTCGAAACCGCAATGGCCTCAGCCACCCACATCTTCCCAAGCGCTGGCAGCAACGTGGTGTTCGACACCACCATGCTCGGCATGCCCGACAACACCGCCGACGCATACTTCGAAGGCTGCGATGTGGTGGTCAAGGGTCGCTTCATCAACCAGCGCGTTGCGCCTTGCCCGATGGAAGTCCGCGGTTCGTCCGTGGCATGGGTCGATGGCCGGCTCTACCAGTGGATCAGCACCCAGCACGCTCAAGGCGTGAAGGGCCAACTTGTCACGGCCAACGGTGTTGCCGATGCCGATGTTCGCGTGCTCACACCCGACGTGGGCGGCGGCTTCGGCGCCAAGATCGGCGCCTATCCCGAAGAACTTCTGCTTGGCCGGCTCTCGAAGCTTGTTGGCCGTCCGCTGTGCTGGCGCGAGACCCGCAGCGAAAGCATGGTTGCCCTCGGCCACGGGCGTGCCCAAGTTCAGTACATCACCATCGGCGGCTCACGCGATGGCAAGGTTTCGCACTACCAGTTGCTCGTCCTTCAAGACTGCGGCGGCTTCGCCGACATGGCAACCGTGCTGGCTCCGTTCATGACCCGGCCAATGGCCAGTGGCGTGTATGCCATCCCCAACATCGAGGTGCGCACCACCAGTGTGGTCACCAACACCACGCCAGTGGTTGCCTATCGCGGCGCAGGCCGCCCAGAGGCAACAGCAGCCATCGAGCGAGCGATGGATCTTTTTGCCGCCGAGATTGGCATGGATGCCGCCGAAGTGCGCCGCGTCAACCTGATCCCCAAGTTCCTTGAGCCATACACCACCTCCATCGGCCAGACCTACGATGTCGGCAACTACGAAGTGGCACTCGATAAGGCCCTCGCCGCAGCCGATTACCCGGCACTGCGTGCCGATCAGGCCACTCGTCGTACCAGCGGCGCCGTGAAGCAGCTCGGCATCGGCGTCAGCGTGTACGTCGAGATCACCGGTGGCGTGCCGCCAATGGGCGACGACGCCAAGATCGAAGTGCTCGACGACGGTCGCGCCATCGTGTTCACCGGCACCTCGCCTCACGGGCAGGGCCACGCCACTGCATTTGCGATGATCACTGCCGAGCAGACCGGCATCCCAATGGACCGCATCGAGCTGGTGTGGGGCGATACCGACCTCGTCCCCACGGGCGGCGGAACCATGGGTTCACGTTCGCTGCAGCAGGGTGGCGCAGCCGTCAACAAAGCTGCCATCGAACTCGTCGAGCAGGCCACCAAGCTTGCCGCACGTTTGCTCGAAGCCGACGAAGCCGATGTCGTGCTCGACAAAGAGACCGGATCATTCAACGTCATCGGCACGCCCGCTGTCTCAAAGACTTGGGCCGATCTTGCCGTCGCGATGAAGGCCGAAGGCGGTCTCAAGCAGAGCACCACGTTCTCTGCCGCAAGCGCCACGTATCCGTTCGGCGCTCACGTTGCCGTGGTCGAAGTCGACACCGAGACAGGTCAGGTTCGCCTCATCCGTCATGTTGCCTGCGACGATGCCGGACGCGTGCTTAACCCACTGTTGCTCGATGGTCAGATTCACGGCGGCATCGCCCAAGGCGCAGCGCAAGCCTTGCTCGAAGAGGTGTGCTACGACGACGACGGCAACCCCGTCACCTCGAACCTCGCCGACTACGCGATGATCTCGGCAGCCGAACTTCCAAGCTACGAAGTGATCCACATGGAGACACCAACACCGGTGAACCCGTTGGGCGCGAAGGGCATCGGCGAGAGCGGCACCATTGGTTCCACCCCAGCGGTGCAGTCAGCGGTTATCGATGCGTTGAGCCACCTCGGTGTTCGCCACATCGACATGCCAGCAACGGCCGAGCGGGTGTGGCGAGCAATCGCCAGCGCATAAGCCCTTTGCCGCTGCGCCCTCAAAAGTCGGCGAGTTCGACGAAATCTTGAGATTTGGGGAACCCCCGGGTCACTTGGTTCGTCTCAACTTCGCCAACACATCAGGAGGACGCAATGAGCGAACCAACAGCATCCAACGAACCGACTCTCGAGTCTGGTTCCATCGTGGCCAGCGACCTATCACTCGCCGAGCGAACTGCTACGCGGTCGCCCGCATCTCGTATCGCCGCACTCGCTGCATGCACTGCGCTTGTGGCCGGCCTTGGCGGCTTCCTCATCGGCCGCACCTCGGGTTCGTCTGACCAGAGCAAGCTGAAGGCTGGAGCCAATGTCGCTGAGTCAAGCAGCAGCGTCGCCGACACAAACGGCGCCAACACTCCCGGCGCCCCAATCGCTAACGACTCAATGGGCGACTCGAAGATCGGATCATCGTCGGCACGCCCAGGTGGCGGCGGGATGTACTCCCCCAACGCATACGAAGAGCCCAAGCAAGAACTCATCACCGAGCGAACCACAACAAGCGGCATCACGATGCGCGCTCACCTGCAAGACTACCCCACCCCAGGTACACCATACTTCGACCAATTTAAACCATGGACGCCTGAAGGCTGGTGCTTCCCTACCGGCAATCTGCGCATCTCCATCGTGACCTCGTCTGCTGTGAACATCAGCGGCGCATCATGGTTCAGCGAGCCAAAGGATGGGTTGGCTATCTCGACGTTCTCTGCTGGCTACGTCGAAGGAACACCAGTATTCGGTGCCGCCGTTCAGGTGGGGGCTGGCATCACGTCGGTTACGTTCACAACGGCCAGCGGACTCACCGACACGGCAGCTGTCGTTCGTGGTGTTGCGTTGCTCGCGGTAAACGGCCCCATCGAGCAAGATTTCACGGTCACGCTCACGTCTGCTGACGGCACAACGTCATCGCAGTCCAACGCCGAATTGTCGCTTCCATACGACGGCTCCGACTATGCCGCTGCGTGTGAGCCTCCACCGCCAGCCCTTCCTTCGGCAGGCGCTCAGCCAGCCGATGCTGCTGCGGCCGAAGCTGCCGTTCGTGAGTCGTGGAAAGTCGCACGCGACTTCAACAACACCGACTCGGCGGCGCGCCTCGCCCGTATCGACGACACCACCGGAATCGCTGATGCCTGGAAGGCTCTGAGCACTGGCGATTTCGCCGAGCCCGCAAAGACCTCGTCCACCACGATTCAGGACTTCGTATTCAGTAGCCCCACCGAAGCGTGGTTCCGTTACGACGTCACCACCTCGGTGGGTAACTTCACCAATCGCTACGGCAAGGCGTTGCTCGGCAACGGCGGCGTCTGGCGTATCACCCGCCAAAGCGTGTGCCAAGACCTCGGACTCGCTCCGGGCGCACAGTGCACGCCACCTGTCGACAATCTCTACCCACCGAGTGCTGCGAACGATCCTCGCTACGGCCAAGGTGGAGTCATTGGTATCGGCAGCGAGCCCCGGCCGGCGGTCGAGCCGTACGTCATCGACGTCGCCCCCCAGAAGTAGCCCAAAAGCAACACGTCCCTCAGCCCGCTCCCGAACCCACGCCCCCTCAAACGGTTTGTTGAAGACAATTGGTCGAACCTTGACCTGATGTCTTCAACAAACCCGGCAGTGGGGGAAGATTGGGAGATTGGCGGATTGGGAGATTGGGCGGGACGGATGCGACGGGGCGGCGGCGTGACGCGTTAGGCAGTGGCGCGACGGCGGCGAATTTCTTCGCTGACCGCTGGCAGGATCTGATGCAGATCGCCAATCACTGCGTACTCGGCCTTGCCGACCATGTTCGCTTCGTTATCGGTGTTGATGGCGAGCACATGTTTCGAGGCCATCATCCCGACCCAATGCTGGATGGCTCCCGAGATACCGCAGGCGATGTACAGCTCGGGAGCGATGCGCTTACCGGTCTGGCCCACCTGGTCGCTGTGCGGACGCCAGCCGTTGTTGGTGACGACTCGCGAGCACCCAACGGCGCCGCCGAGCAGATCGGCGAGCTCGGTGAGTGGGGCGAATCCATCGGCCGAACCGACACCTCGACCTCCGCTGACAACTACTGCTGCAGTGGTGAGCGTGACACCTGCAGCCAGCGTGACGCGATCGACAATACGAGTGCGCGACGCCGTAGCGGCAAGCGCCGGCTCGATCACTTCTACCGCTGCTGCGCCAGAATCGGTGGGCTCTGAACTAAACGTGTGTGCGGCCGCCGACAGCACAAGGACCGAAGCATCGAGACGGGCATGCTCGAGCAAGCTGCCGCCCCACCGCACGCGGGTGAGAGAAAGGCCGTCGGCTGCAGAGACCGCGATTACGTTTGAGGCAAACGGCAGATCGGCAACGGCGCTGGCGTGGGCCAACACTTCGTTGCCGCGGTCGGTTCCCGTAGCTACAACTGCGGCAGGTGAGCGGCTAGCGATGAGCTCGGCGACCACATCACCCCACGCCTCGGGCGCATAGTCGGACAGCTCGCTGTGGTGCACGCACAACGCCAACGCAGCGCCATGCGCGCCAACCTCGGCGGCGAGTGCATCGGCATCGGCACCGATGATCACCGCAGAAATCGACGAGCCAACACCAGCGGCCAACAACGTGCGAGCCATGCCGAACCCTTGATACGAGGTCTCGCTCGTGACGCCACGATCGTGCTCGACAACAACGAGAATTTCACCGCTCATAGCAATCCCAATTCTTCGAGCAGATCGACAATTGCCGGCGCTGCCTCGGGGCCCTTGCCCAGCATGGTGGTCTCAACCACAACCTCGGCGGCGTTATCGAAACTCAAGGTGGTGAGTCCACCATTTGCACGGTTGGCCTCAACCACGAGGACTTCGGCCTTCTTGCTCTTCAACCGGCCAGGCAACGTTGGATAGCGAGGAAGGTTCAACCCTTCCTTCACGCCGAGCACGGCAGGCAGCGGCAGTTGATACACCTCGAAACCATCGGCGCTCTCGCGCCGGGCGGTAACAACACCATCGGAAATCTCGATGTGTTTGATGCCGTTCACAATCGCCCGGCCAAGCGAGCGGGCTACACGCACGCCAACTTGGAAGCCACCAGCATCGGCTGATTCGTTACCGAACAAAATGAGGTCGAATGCTCCATTGGCTGCCTCGAGCGAAGCGATCGCTGAGGCCAACGCGCGTGCCGTGGCCTGCGCGTCGAAGTCGGTGCCATCGGTGAGCTCTGAATGAGCGACATGCACCGCCGCATTGACTCCGACAGAGACGGCGTAGCGCAGTTGCTCATCGGCCTCTTGCGCCCCGAGCGTGAGCACGGTGGCGGATCCGCCGTGGGCTTCAACCAATTGGATGGCACCTTCAACGGCGCACTCCTCGTGCGGACTCGTAGCGAACCCAAGGTTCTTCGAGTCGATGCTCTGTCGATCGGCAGTCAGCGTGATGCGTGCACCTGGCGCAGGCACACGCTTCACGCAGACAAGAATCCGTAACTCACTCATGAACGAGCTATGCCTTCATCCGCGCGTCGGTGGGGTCGAACACTGGAGTAGATCCGGCAACGGCGACCTTCACGGGGTAGTGCTCGTTCATGTAATGCACGAGCAGATCGGTGCCCACAACCGCTAGCTCGGGTGTGAGGTAGGCCATCAGCAAGAACTTGCCGAGCGCCGGGCCTGAGCCCGCAGTGGTGACCGTAGAGATACGGCCCTTGGCATCGACAATGCGATTGCCGTCGAGCGTGAGGATGGTCTCGCCGCCGGTCATGTAGCGCTTGATGCCATCGCGTGGCGACACGTGATCTTCGACTGTCAGCGTGCACAGCACTGCTGCTGGAGCTGCGTCGCGTGCAGCAAGGTATGCGGCCTTTCCGATGAAGTCGGCCGACTTCACCTTCGGGCGGGCAAGGCCAGCTTCTACAGGGGTGTACTCGCCGTCGAGCTCGGCACCCATCAGGCGGTAGCCCTTTTCGAGCCGACCGGTGGTGCCATACACGCCTCCGCCAACGGGCACGATGCCTGACTCTTGACCAGCAGCAGCAATGAGATCCCACACAGCGCGGGCGTTCTCCATCGGCACGTAGATTTCCCAGCCGAGCTCGCCCACATACGAGATGCGGAACAAGCGCACTGCCAACGAACCGAACAACACCTCTTGCGTGGTGCCGTATGGGAAGGCTTCGTTCGAAACATCAGTGGTGGTGAGTTTGGCCATGACCTCGCGGGCCTTGGGACCCCACAAGCCGATGGTGGCATAGGCCGAGGTCTTGTCCTCGAAACGCACCGAGCCGTCGGCAGGAAGGTGCTTCTGGAACCAGAAGGCATCGCGTGGGCCGTCGAATGCACCCGTAATCACGCGGTAGAAATCGGTGCCGAGGCGCATCATGGTGAGGTCGCTACGGAAGCCACCGTTCACATCGAGCATCGGGGTGTAGACCGACTTGCCAATTGCAACATCAACGTTGTTCACGGTGAGACCCTGCAGGTACGCCATGGCGCCCGGTCCAGTGATGTCGTAGACCACGAACGGAGCGAGGTCGACCATGCCCACGTTCTCTTTCATTGCGATGTGCTCGGCATTGATGATGGGCGACCACCAACGGGCGTCCCATTCGTGTGGACGATCTTCGACGCCGTACTTCTCCACGAGCGGCCGGTTCGATTCGTACCAATGTGGACGCTCCCAGCCGCCGGCCTGGAAGTAGTAGGCACCCAATGCGTCGGTGCGGTCTTTGTACGGGGCCGTGCGAATGTTGCGCTCGGATGCCCACTGCTCACGCGGATGCACAATGCCGTAGGTCTTGTTGAAGTGTTCGGCACATCGCGCCCGCACATGATGATCGTTTCGCGCATAGGGGTAGAAGCGGCTGATGTCGCTGTGATGCGGATCGATCTCTGGCTGGCCATGAGTCATCCACTCGGCCAACATGCGCGCAGCGCCAGGGCCTTCCTTAATCCAGATCGCGGCACACGACCACAGGTTGGCGACACCGGGGATCTCGCCGATGAGCGGGAAGCCGTCGGGAGTGAGTGACAGCAATCCGTTGATGGCGTACTTGATCTCGGCGGTGGCCAAGATGTCCGGCATGAGTTCGAGTGCCTGCTCGAGCTGAGGATCGAAGTCGTCCATCGTGATGGGCAGTTCGGTTGGTGACAACTTTGATTCCTTGATCGAAGGAATCTCGTCGGCCGTCATGAAGATGGGGCGGTGGGCATATGAGCCAACTTCCATCGAGCCTGCGCTCTGGCGCTCGTAGCAGAACGTGTCCATGTCACGGATGATTGGGAAACCAACCTCAGTGTTGCTGGCTTCGAGAATCGGGATTGGACCCACGTCGATCATCTGGTGCACAGCCGGCGTGAGAGGAATCTCCACACCAGCCATCGCTGCGATTCGAGGGCTCCATACGCCACAGGCCACAACGACATACTCGGCATCGATGCGGCCGCGGTCGGTAACGACAGCCTTGATGACGCCGTCTTCGACGATCATGTCTTCGACCTCAACGTTGGCGAATGTCTGCAGGGCGCCAAGTGCCTGCGCACGCTCTCGGAAGATGGTGCCAGCGCGAAGGCTGTCAACCACAGACACCGAAGGCGTATAGAAGCCGCCGAGCAAGATCTCTTCATTGATGAACGGCACCATCTCTTTGATCTCGGCAGGGGTGACCAAGCGAGATTCGATGCCCCAGTTCTTGGCCGACACCATGCGGCGACGGAGCTCTTCCATCCGCTCAGGGGTGCGGGCGATTTCAATACCGCCGCACTCGGTGTTGACGCCCATCTCGGCGTACTGACGCTGGCTATCGAGGTTGAGCATCGCCATCTCGCGGTTGTGGTCAACCGGGAAGATGAAGTTCGAGGCGTGACCCGTAGAACCACCAGGGTTCGGAAGCGGGCCTTTGTCGATCTGGACGATGTCGCGCCAGCCAAGTTCGGCTAGATGGCCAACAACCGAGTTGCCGACGATGCCAGCGCCGATTACGACAACTTTCGCCGATGTAGGGAAGTCGCTGCTCACTTGGTATTTCCTCTCATATGGGGTCGTCCAACGCGGACGCCATCGCAGACCGTTGTGCGGGAATAATCCGCATAGCGGGAACTATAGACCAGGGTGGTCATTCACTTGTAATACGACTTCACCCGACTTCGTCGGGCATTTCGCTCTTTCGCCGAGCCACAAACTCCTGCAGTTCAGCATCGATGGCGTCGTCGAGCGCTGGCCCAACGTAGTCGGCCAGCGACTTCTTCCAGATCTTATTGGCGCGGGCATTCGCGTCGAGGCTGCCCTCCTCGAGCCACTGTTCGTAACTGGCGTTGTCGGCCGTGTTCGAACGGTAGAACGCTGTCTCGAAGTTGGCCAATGTGTGCGCCGTTCCGAGGAAGTGCATGCCCGGTTCGTGGTCGACGATCGCGTCGACCGCTTGGCCATTGGGCGACATGTCGACGCCCTTCGCGAATGTGTGCGCCATGCCGAGCTGATCGCAGTCGAGCACGAACTTTTCGTAGCCGATAGACAGGCCGCCCTCGAGCCAGCCAGCGGCGTGCAACACAAAGTTGGTGCCACCGAGCATGGTTGCCTGCATGGTGTTGGCCGACTCGTACGCAGCTTGAGCATCGGCAACCTTTGAGGCCGTGAGTCCGCCGCCCGAACGAAACGGCACTCCGAGTCGACGAGCCAGATGTGCCATCACGTAGAGCACCAACGACGGCTCGGGTGTTCCGAAGGTGGGGGCGCCGGTCTGCATCGACATCGATGACGCAAATGAGCCAAGTATCACTGGCGCACCAGGACGAATCAGCTGAGCAAAGGTCATGCCGACGAGTGCCTCGGCCAAGCTCTGCGCCGCCACGCCAGCGGTGGTTACGGGCGCCATGGCGCCGGCGAGGATGAACGGCGTGAAGATGCACGCCTGATTGTTTCGCGCATACACCTCGGCCGACCCAAGCATTGTCTCGTCCCACACCAATGGCGACGACGCGTTGATGAGGCTGGTCATCACGGTGCGGTCGGCCAAGTCGCCGCCGAACGCAATGCGAGCAAGATCGACGCTGTCTTGGGCGCGACTTGCAGCAGTGACCGAACCCATAAAGGGCTTGTCGCTGTACTTGATGTGCGAGTACACCATGTCGAGGTGACGCTTGTTCACAGGGATATCGACGGGCTCGCACACCGTGCCGCCCGAGTGATGGATGTACGGCGATGAGTACGCCAACTTCACGAAGTTCTGGAAGTCGGCGAGCGTTGCGTAACGGCGGCCATTGTCGAGGTCGCGAACAAACGGCGAGCCGTAGTTCGGGGCGAACACCGTGTTCATCCCGCCGATCTCAACATTGCGATCAGGGTTGCGGCCGTGTTGGGTGTACTGACGCGGAGCGGTGGCTTGCACGATGCTGCGACACATGCCGCGCGGGAAGCGCACCCGTTCGCCATCGACATCGGCACCGGCATCGGCGAACAACTTGAGTGCTGATGGATAGTCGCGAACCCACACGCCAAGCTTCTCAAGGATCGTGTCGGCGTTCTCTTCGATGATCGCGATGCTCTCGTCGCTCAGCACCTCGAATGGAGCGAGCGTGCGCGTGAGAAACGGAATCGAATCGGCGTGGCTGGCCAGGCGCGCCGCCTGACGGTTGGCGCGACCTCCACCCGCACGCCCGCCCGAGCGACCGGCTGCTTGCATCCCTGGATTCGTTGTATCAGTCATGACATCCTCAGAACTGTTGGGTTACTCAGGCCGTGAGCGACGGCGTGTACGCGTGGAGCCCGCTGGCTCGGTGCGAGCGGGCAATGTGACCACTTGACCCAAACGGAGGTATGGGTCAGTTGAATGCGGGAAGCCCATCGCTTGCACGAAGTGCTCTTGGAAACGCGGCTCGAGAGCGGTCTCTACCTTGGTAATTGTTCGCGCAACATCGATGATCTCGGCACGATCGTGGGCCGAGAGCAGCGCACGAACCGCTCCCGATCCGGCAGCGTTGCCGACCGACACAACCGATGCCGGATCGCAGTCGGGGATGAGTCCGAGGACCAGCGCGTACACCGGGTCGATGTGGCTGCCGAATGCGCCAGCAAGCTTGACCGAGTCGACAGTTTCGAGACCGGCGCGATCCATCAGCAATCGTGCGCCGGCATACAGCGCACCCTTGGCGAGTTGGATGCCGCGCACATCGTTTTGAGTGATGCACAACTGCGGCGTGCCATGGTGCAACACGTACATAAACGTGCGGCCATCGGCCACCACTCGTGGGGTTCGTGCAGCGGCGGCGCCGTTGATGGTGCCGTCGGAATCGATGATGCCGGCCAAAAACAACTCGGCGAGTACCTCGATGATGCCCGAGCCACAGATGCCCGTGATGCCCACTTCGGGAAGCGACTCGGCGAAGCCGGGCTCATCGCTCCAGAGGTCTGAGCCAATCACTTTGAGCCGCGGCTCAAGCGTGTCGCGATCTATTCGCACTCGTTCGATAGCGCCTGCAGTGGCGCGTTGCCCACACGAGATTTGGGCGCCCTCGAACGCAGGACCGGTGGGGCTCGACGCCGCAGCAAGGCCATGACGATTGCCGAGCACGAGCTCGGCGTTGGTGCCAACATCGACCAGCAGCACAACTTCGTCTCCACGATGTGGGCCCACGGCCAGCACTGCGCCCGCCGTGTCGGCGCCAACATGCCCGGCGATGCACGGAAGAATGTGCAACGACGAGAACGGACACGCAATACCGATGTCGCTGGCGCGGCCATCGACAGCAAGGTCTGTAGCCAGTGGAAACGGCGCGCCGCCAAGCGGCGTGGGATCGATGCCCAAGATGAGGTGATGCATGATTGGGTTACCCACCAGCACCAGATCGGAAACATCGTTGAGCGTGACCGATCCAATCTCGCAGAGTTGCTCAATCAGATCGTTGAGCGCACCGCGAATTGCTGCCGTGAGTTCGGCATCACCGCCCGGGTGCATCATCACGTACGACACGCGACTCATCAGGTCTTCGCCAAAACGAATCTGAGGATTCATCAGCCCGGCCGATGCCACCACTTCGCCTGTGGCTAAATCGCACAAGTGACCGGCAACTGTTGTGGATCCAACATCGATGGCCACGCCGTAGAGCGTTTCGACAAAGCCTGGCCAGACACCGGTGATGACCGAATTGTCATGAACCGCCACAGTGATCTTGCGATTGGCAGCAGCGAGCGCTGGCTGCAGTCGGCGCAAGGCGGCAGGCGTAATGGTGAGACCGGTGCGAAGCCACTGCTCGCTGAGCGCATCGGTGAGCAAGCGCAGGTCGCTGCGATCGCCACCAAGATCGTTTGGCAACACCTCTACGTAATACGGCCGAACGATTGGATCGATGATGAGGCCCGTGAGATCGACCGACTTACGAATGACTGGACGATGCATCTGACTGGCAGCGGGCACATCGATAACTAGGTCTCCGGTAATGACAGCGGCGCAGCCCAGCCGTCCACCATGTTCGAGTGCTCGCCGACCCTTGTACGACTGCTCGGTAGTACCAACGGGCGACAGGTGGTCCGCACTGCTCGAGATCGCGTGCTTAGCGAATTCGCCGAACGCAGGCACCACTTGGCATCGGCCGCAGATACCCCTGCCTCCACAGACCGAGTCGAGGTCGACGCCGAGTTGGCGCGCAGCATCGAGCACGGTGCAACCAGGCTCGACGTCTCCTTGTCGACCCGATGGAGTGAAGACAACTGTGGTCACGAACTACCTCAGGCCGGCGCTGTTTCGTCGCCGACGCGAGCGCGACGGCCGCCGCGGCGACCGGTTGATTCGCCCGCCTGCACGTTGCCCGGATCGCGATGATGACGAATCCACTCGGCGCAGTTGAGGTCGTGGCCGCACAGCACATCGGCTGCCTGAATCGCGTGCTTCACCTCAGGGTGCAACGGGTTCATGATGGCCGAGGTCATGCCGTGGCTCATTGCCATTGCCAAGAACGTTCCACCGATGGTGTTGCGGTTCGGCAAACCAAAGCTGATGTTTGAGGCGCCACATGTGGTGTTCACCTTGAGTTCGTCGCGCAGGCGACGCAGCAACGCAAACACCTGCTGGCCGGCAGTGCCCATCGCACCAATCGGCATCACGAGCGGATCGACCACAATGTCAGATGCTGGAATGCCGTAATCGGCAGCGTGTCGCACGATCTTGCGGGCCACTTCGAAGCGCACGTTGGGATCTTCAGAGATGCCCGTCTCATCGTTCGAGATTGCAACGACCGCGGCGCCGTACTTCTTGATGAGTGGCAGCACCCGCTCGAGGTTGGCTTCTTCGCCGGTGACCGAGTTGACCAAGGCCTTGCCCTGGTACACCGACAAGCCCGCCTCGAGTGCTTCGACAATCGACGAGTCGATCGACAACGGCACGTCGGTGACGGCCTGCACCAACTGAATTGCCTTGGCCAGAATTGCTGGCTCATCGGCCAGCGGAATCCCAGCGTTCACATCGAGCATCTGAGCGCCAGCCTCAACCTGAGCAATGGCATCGGCGATCACGCGATCGAAGTTGCCCTCTTTCATTTCGGCGGCGAGCAACTTGCGACCCGTTGGGTTGATGCGTTCGCCAATCATCACGAATGGCCGACCAAAGCCAATGATGACTTCGCGAGTCGCTGAGCTGAGAACTGTGTCGGTCATGATGCGGTGTCCTGATCTGAGGGGGCGGCGTTGAGCATTTCGAGGTCGGGGCGGTCTGGATCCCAGCCGCCGGTTTCGACCCAGAGCTTGAGCCTGGCTGTTGGAAAGTCTGCTTCGATGCGTTCGGCCTCGGCCCGCGCTGCAGCTGCAAAGTCGCCATCGAAATCGGCAGGCAGCGCCACCTTGCGGCGACCCCACTCACCCACATATTCACCCGATGTCTTCTTGCCAGCTTTCATCGCGGCACGGTCAATGGCTTGGTGAAAGCGATGCGGAAGGATTTGCTGATGCTTGTTCTCGCCGGAACCACCATTGACCTGCGCGGGGATATCGCGCCAAGTGATGACGATGAGTTCGTTACCGGTACCGCGACGCGCCATTAGGCAGCTGCCTTTCTGATGGTGACTGACCACTCGGTGAGCGGCGCAAGGCCGCTGCGCCCAACGTGGCGATGTTCGAAGGCCAGCCCCAAACGCTGCGCTGCCTGCTCGGCCGCTGCGCGCGTGTGGCTGTCGTTGGTCTGCGCAAGCAACACCAGCCGCGTGTAGTGAGCGAAGTAGGTCTCAAGCAGTTGCGGTGCACGATCGAGACCGAGTCCGCTCCAGACCAAGGCATCGAAATGCTTGGCCAGAAAATCGGTGAGATAAAACGTGCCGAGCTCTGCTTCGTGCAGTTCGGTAAACATTGTTGAGCCAGCGAAGAACTCGTAGCAATGGGCTCCGGGAAGGCGGGAGATGCCCGGGTACTCAGCCAAAAACATGTCAAGCAAACCACCGGTGCCGCAGTCGGCGTATGCAACGAACACGGCGCGATCAAGAGCAACTGCTTGCTCGACCAACGGACGAAGCTCACTGACGATCTTGTGCGGGGCGTTGTGCAAGTTGGCTGGCAAGTACTGCACATCGATGAACGGATCAAGACCATTGGCCGACAACACCGCGCGGAGATCGGCAGTGAGCGCGGCACACGCAATGATCAGCGGTCGCTGTGCCTCGTGCGCCATTGACGAACGGTCTCTGCGAGCTACGCGCGCGCTGCGGCGCGGCGTGCGAGTACGAACGACTTAGCAGTCTCGGCCGCAACTGCGGCATCGCGACAATACGCATCGGCACCGATTGCGGTGGCGAACTCTTCGTTCAGCGGAGCACCGCCTACGAGCACAATTTGGTCGTCGCGGCGACCCTTTTCTTTCAGCGTGTCGATGACAACCTTCATGTACGGCATGGTGGTGGTCAACAGCGCAGACATACCCAAGATGTCGGGCTTGTGCTCGTCGAGCGCCGCCAAGAATGCGTCGGCATCGGTATTGATGCCAAGGTCGATCACTTCGAAGCCGGCACCCTCGAGCATCATCGCTACCAAGTTCTTGCCGATGTCGTGGATATCGCCCTTCACGGTGCCGATGACAACCTTGCCAACAGACTCTGCGCCGGTCTCGGCGAGCAGTGGCCGCAAGATCTCCATGCCGCCCTTCATTGCGTTGGCAGCAAGCAGCACCTCAGGAACGAACAAGATGCCATCGCGGAAGTCGATACCAACAATGCGCATGCCTTCGACGAGTGCGTCGTTGAGTACACGGTCGGGGCTCCAGCCGCGAGCCAACAAAATGTTGGTGCCTTCGCGGATCTCGGGACCAAGGCCGTCGTAGAGGTCGTCGTGCATCTGCGCAGTGAGATCGTCGTCGCTCAGATTCTCAAGAACGATGTCGTCGTCAGCCATGTTGGGTCTCCCTTACGAGTTCCACGCAATCCACGATACGGGAAGATACTATATCGTGGATTGGCGAGATGGGTCAATGAGTGGTGCTGCCGTACCAGTTATTCCCAGCCACGAAGCACGCCTCTGCACGCTATGACATGGGAAAGGTTTCGCCCGATGGCTCGGACTCGATATGCGGTTGCAGGTCTGGCCTTGAGCATAGGCACTGTCCTCATGGGATCGGGGCTTCTCAGTTCGTTGATGGGCGTGAGATCAAAGACTGCACGTATTAGCGCTGGTGTCATGGGCCTAGCGATGGCCATGTTTTACGCGGGTTTCGTCGCAGGAATCCCCGCAATGACCAAGGTGCACGAGCACCTCTCGCGCCGCAAATTGTTCGTGCTCTGCACGCTGTTGATGGCCGTCGGATCACTTGGCTATGGCTTGCTGGTCAACCCAGTGGCCTGGTTGGTGTTGCGGTTCGTTACAGGTTTCTGCACCGCCGGCTGCTACCTCGTGGTCGAGACATGGCTCAACGACATCGCCCACAACGAAATCCGTGGCAAGGTGATGGGCACCTACGTAGCAGTGGCCGCCGCAGGCATGGCGGCCGGTCAGCTTGTTCTGTCGGTGGTGAATCCATCGTCGTGGGTTCCGTTCGGAATCGCCGGAGCCATCGGGGCCGTCGCCTTCGCCCCCCTCTTTACGGTCACGATCGGCGGCGATCAGCGTCACCGCCCAGCCGACACTGTGTCGCTGGCACAGATGGCACGCATCGTTCCCTCGGGCATTGTCGGATTCGTGCTCGTGGGTACGACCCAGGGTTGCTTGTTGCAGATGGCAGCGGTCTACGCAGCTCGCGCCGATCTCACCTCGAGCCAAGTGGCTCTGTTCGTTGGCGCTACCACCACCGGCGCCGTGACGCTGCAATTCCCCATCGGGGCACTCGGCGACCGAATCTCCCGCCGTGGCGTGATGGTGGCGCTGTGTGTCATCACCTCGGCGATCTGCGTGCTGATGGCCAACCTGTCGCCTCGCTCCGCCGCCTCGTTTGTTCTCGCATTCGCGCTCGGGGGCTTCAGCGCTCCTCTCTATGCGCTAGGTAACGCCTACACCAACGATTGGATTCCACCCCATCAACGGCTGGCGGCCAGTCGCGCATTGCTCAGCACGTACTCGATCGGGGCGGTCTTCGGGCCGCTACTTGCGGCGGCGGCCATGTCGATCTTTGGCACCGTTGGTTTCTTCTGGGCACTGCTCGCCTCGCACGCAGCGCTCGCCGTCTTCATGAGCTACCGCGTCGTGGTGGCTCCCGATCGGGCGTTTACGCCCCTAGCAGTAGGTTGACGATATGGCCAGCAGTACCTCAGGTATTCAATCGATCGAGCGCGCCTTCTCGGTGCTGCTCGCCGTCGCCACAGAGCAGGGTGGCATCACCGATGTGGCTCGCCGGGTGGGTTTGCCCGTCAGCACAGTGGCTCGATTGCTCTCCACGCTTGAGCAGTTGCAAGCTGTCGTGCGTCAAGACGATGGAGTGAGCTACCGCATCGGGCCGACAGTGAGCAGCCTCGCAGCGGGCAATGACACCACGCTCATCGGGCGGGCCCGACCATTTCTCGCTGAGCTTGTTGAGCATGTGGGCGAAACAGCCGGGTTGTCGGTGCTCGAAAGCAACGAGGTGTTGTACCTCGACCATGTGAGCGCCGAGAACGTGATTCAGATCCAAGACTGGACCGGCAAGCGAACTCCGTTTCATGTTGTGTCATCCGGGCTTGTGCTGCTCGCTTACTCAAGCCCCAAGACCATCGACAAACTGCTTTCAGGCTCGCTCGAAAAGTTCACCGAGAACACCACCGTGTCGGCAAAAAAGCTGCGCCAGCGGCTTGCGACAATCCACGATGCTGGTTGCGCGTGGACCATCGAAGAGTTCCAGATCGGGCTCACGTCAGTGGCGGCGCCGGTCTTTAACGGCAAAGGCCAGCCGGTTGCAGCCATTCACTGCCACGGCCCCAGCTATCGGTTTGCCACGGCGGCCAGCCGCAAGACCATCGAAACAGCGGTTATCGCAGCGGCACGGCGCCTCAGCGCTACAAAGCTTGACTAATTCCAGCGAAAACTCTTCGTGGGCGACTCTTCCACGATGCGGATTGATGTTGTATGGTGGTAATCAGCACAACTGTCCAAGGAATTACTCCGCGAGCACCGGGAGCCGTAGCGACCATGTCTATCTTTCGATCACGTCAGCGCTCCGGCACCGTCGATGACCAAGCCATCGCCCCGAGCGTCGTTGACCGTGTGACCCACGCGCACCTTGAGCTCATCCCCACACCCAAGGCCCACCTGCAATTTCCTGAATTGCCCGAGGCGTCTACCGTGTCGGTCACCTGTTCTCCGGCCAAAGACATTCAGGCCACGCTTGATATGGCAGCTCAGCTACAAGACCTTGGTCACACAGTCATTCCTCACCTCGCAGCACGCATGGTTGAAGGCCCCGAGCAAGTGGCAACGATCGCTCAGTGGCTCAACGCCCACGGCGTGCACGATGTCTTCATCATCGGCGGCGATGCTCCCGATCCGCACGGCCCATACGTCGATGCCGGCGCGTTGATCGAGGCGCTGCTCAACTCGAACGCAAACCTGGCCAACGTCGGCTTCGGCGGATACCCAGAGGGTCACGCCACGATCCCGCTGAACAAGCTTGCTGATGCCGTTGCGGCGAAGCAGCAGTTGCTCGACACAGCCGGTGTCGGCGGCTGGGTGTCCACCCAGATGTGCTTCGACACCAAGGCCGTCTCGAAGTGGATTCACCACAGCCGCTCGCAAGGACTTCACCTTCCGATTCACCTGGGCATCCCCGGAGTCATCGACACCACCAAGCTGCTCACGATGGGCGCAAAGCTCGGTATCGGCGCATCGCTGCGTTACCTGCGTAAGAATCGCGCAGTAGTCAGCAAGCTGGCAGCCCCCGGAGGGTACGACCCGATGGAAATGCTGAGCCCTTTGGCGCGCGAGTTCGAGGCACTCAACATCTCAGCGCTGCACGTTTTCACGTTCAATCAAGTGGCCAACACCGCGGCATGGCGTCAAGCGGTGATTGGCGTGGCCGCACACGCGCTCTAATCTCACTTCAATTTTTTCAACGTCCACTTTTGGCACTTACGAAGGAACAAATCACCATGGGGTTTCCATCAGATCTCGAAATCGCTCAGGCTGCTCCGCTGCAGCCGCTGCTCGACATCGCCGCACAAATGGGCATCGGACCACATCTGATTGAGCCCTACGGCGACAGCTTGGCGAAGATCAAGCTGTCGGCAGTGCAAGAGCTCGCCGATCGCCCCAAAGCGAAATACGTAGTGGTTTCGGCCATCACACCTACCCCACTAGGCGAAGGCAAGACCACCACCACGGTTGGCCTCGGTCAGGCCTTCAAGCACATCGGCAAGAAGAGCGTCATTGCTATTCGCCAGCCTTCGATGGGCCCAACGTTCGGCATCAAGGGTGGCGCTGCGGGTGGCGGCTACAGCCAGGTCATCCCGATGGAGCTGCTCAACTTGCACCTCACCGGCGACTTCCACGCCGTGACCTCGGCCCACAACATGCTCTCGGCTGTGCTCGACAACCATTTGCATCAGGGCAATGAACTCGACCTCGACCTCAACAACATCACGTGGCGCCGCGTGCTCGACATCAACGAGCGGGCGCTGCGCAACATTGTCATCGGCCTCGGCTCATCCGAGGATGGCGTCACCCGCCAGACCGGATTCGACATCACCGCAGCCTCTGAAGTGATGGCCATCTTTGCTCTGTGCACGTCGCTGAAAGACATGCGCGAGCGCCTCGGTCGAATCGTTGTTGGCTACACCCCATCGGGTGAGCCAGTTACCGCCGAGGCCCTGCAGGGTGCGGGCGCCATGGCCGCCATCATGCGCGATGCGCTCAAGCCCAACTTGATGCAGACACTCGAAGGCACTCCGGTGCTCGTGCACGCTGGCCCATTCGGCAACATCGCCCACGGCAACAGCAGCATTATCGCCGACCAGATCGGTATCCGCGGCGGCGACTATCTCATCACCGAAGCTGGCTTCGGTGCCGACATGGGCGCCGAGCGTTTCTTCAACATCAAGTGCCGCGCCTCTGGCTTGGCGCCCGACGCCGCTGTGGTTGTGGCCACGGTACGTGCCCTCAAGGCACACTCGGGCAACCACAAGATCGTGGCAGGCAAGGCGCTGCCTGAGAACTTGCTCAAAGAGAACCCCGAAGAAGTTCACATCGGCGGCGCCAACCTGCGCAAGCAGATCGAGAACATCCGCATCCACGGCGTGACGCCGGTGGTTGCGATCAACGCCTTCCCCGGCGACTTCGACTCCGAGCATCGCGCCATCATCGAAATCGCCGAGTCGATGGGTGCCCGAGTCGCCATCTGCACGCACTTCGCCAACGGCGGCCGCGGTGCCACCGAGTTGGCCGAAGCAGTTGCAGAAGCCGCCGACGAACCATCGAACTTCCAGGTCCTCTACCCCTCTGAGGCCAGCCTCAAGACCAAGATCGAAACCGTCGCTACCAAGGTCTACGGCGCAGCCGGCGTGTCGTACTCACCTACTGCCAACAAGCAGTTGGCCAACTACGAGCGCAATGGTTTCGGCCATCTGCCCGTGTGCATCGCCAAGACCCACCTGTCGATCTCATCCGATGCATCGCTGAAGGGTGCACCTACGGGCTGGACATTGCCAGTTCGTGAAGTGCGAGCATCGGTTGGTGCCGGATTCGTGTACCCAATCTGCGGCGACATGCGCACGATGCCAGGCCTCGGTGGTGACCCAGCTGCTCATCACATCGACATCGATGAGAACGGCGTCATTAGCAATCTCTCTTAGGTTCTAGGATCAAAAAGCGGTTAGATACCACCCTCACACGTTTGAAAGTTTCCCCATGACTACACAGAATGAGCGCACTCCGGGCGGAGCCATCATCATGGACGGCGCCGCGCTTCGCGACGACACGGTGGCACGCCTGCGCAGCGAAATCGAGGCCATGGGACTCGGCTATCCAACCGTGTGTCTGGCAACCGTGCTCGTGGGCGACGACAAACCCAGTCAGATCTACGTGCGCACCAAGCATAAGAAGGCTGCCGAAGCGGGCATGACGTCAACACATGTCGGGCTCGCTGGCGACGCCACCCAAGCCGAGGTCGAAGACGCAGTGCGCGCTCTCGCCGCCGATCCATCGGTTCACGGGATCTTGGTTCAGTTGCCGTTGCCCGCACATCTCGACACCGAAGCTGTGCTCGATCTTGTGCCAGCCGAGAAAGATGTCGATGGCCTCACCGAGGCAAGCATGGGGCGCCTCATGCGCGGTCGTCCCGGCCATGTGCCATGCACACCCAAGGGCGTCATGCGCCTGCTCGAGCGTTACGAGATTCCAACGGTAGGCAAGAAGGCTGTGGTCATCGGCCGCTCGTCGCTGGTGGGCTTGCCACTCGCTGTGTTATTCGCCCGCAAGGGCGTCGACGCCACCGTTACCTTGGCCCACTCGCGCACCTCCGATCTCGTCGAGGTCTGCCGCGATGCCGACATCATCGTCGGTGCTGCAGGCATGGCTCGCCTCATCACAGCCGCACACGTAAAGCCCGGCGCAACCGTGATCGATGTCGGCGTGTCACGTACCGAGTCGGGCATCGTTGGCGATGTCGACTTCGACAGCGTTCAGGCCGTTGCTGGCGCAATCACTCCGATGCCCGGCGGCACCGGTCCGATGACCATCGCCTGCCTGCTCGAAAACACACTCGAAGCTGCGCGCATGCTCGGCGCAATTCCTCCCGCCTCAACGACAAATCGAGGGAGGTGACACATGGCAGCAACACGCACCCCACGCCCCGATTACGTTCGCATCACCGAACCCTTGGTTCGCGAAAACGGCGTGCTCCGCCCAGCAACCTGGGATGAAGCACTCACTCGCGCCGCGGCAGGTTTTCGGCACGCAGTAGACACCTACGGCGAGAACGGCATCGGAGTTTTCTCGTGCTCGAAAGCCACCAACGAAATGAACTTCCTCGCTCAGAAGTTCACGCGTCAGGTACTCGGCACGAACAACATCGACTCCTGTAACCGAACTTGACACGCTCCTAGCGTGGTCGGTCTGGCCACAGTGTTCGGTGCCGGTGGCGGCACATCTTCGTACCGTGAGGTCGAAGACACCGATGTGATTGTGCTCTGGGGATCTAACGCCCGCGTTGCACACCCCATCTTCTTTCATCATGTTCTGCGTGGCATTCGTAATGGCGCCAAACTCTTCGTCGTCGATCCCCGTCGCACAGATACAGCGCGTTGGGCCGATCGTTGGCTCGGACTTCATGTAGGCGCCGACATCGCGCTTGCCCACGCCATCGGCCGCGAGATCATCGCATCCGGGCTGTACAACCGGGCCTTTGTCGAAGGGTCAACCACCGGGTTCGACGACTATCGCGCCGCTGTCGATCCATGGACCCTCGAGCACGCCGAAGCCGTTACCGGCGTGCCCGCCGACGCAATCCGCGAACTCGCGCATGCCTTTGCCCGCGCCGACCGTGCGCAGATGTGCTGGACCCTTGGCATCACCGAACACCACAACGGTGTCGACAACGTGCTGGCACTCATCAACCTCAACTTGTTGTGCGGTCACGTAGGCCGATACGGATCGGGCATCCAACCGCTTCGCGGCCAGAACAACGTGCAGGGCGGCGGCGACATGGGCGCCATCCCCAACAAAATGTCTGGCTTCCAAGACATTCTCGATGCCGATGTTCGCCACAAGTTTGGCACTGCATGGAACTGCACCATTCAGCCTCACTATGGCAAGCACCTCACCCAGATGTTCGAGTCGATGGAGCGCAAAGAAATGCGCGCCCTCTATGTAATCGGCGAGAACCCGGCTCAATCCGAGGCCGACTCCGCGCATGCGATTCACATTCTCGAAGGCCTCGAGCACATGGTGGTGCAAGACATCTTTCTCACCAAGACCGCCGAACTCGCCGATGTTGTCTTGCCCGCATCAGCCGCATGGTGCGAAACCGAAGGCACTGTCACCAACAGCGAACGACGCGTGCAGCGAGTGCGTAAAGCCATCGACGCGCCCGCCGGTTCACGCGACGATGCAGCGATCATCATCGAGTTGGCTCATCGCATGGGCCACACCGAATGGCAGTACCCAACCTCTGAGTCGATCTGGGACGAGTTGCGCACGTTGTCGCCCATGCATCAAGGTATGTCGTACGCCCGACTCGAAGCACTCGGTGGCATTCAGTGGCCATGCCCCTCGAATGACACCCTCGAGCCTTCGTACCTGCACGGTCGCCTCTGGGCCGAGAACCCCGCCGATCGCGGCCGCCTCGCACCATTCAGCGCCGTGTCGTGGGCAGGTCCTGTAGATCTCATCACCGATGAGTACCCCATCCGTCTCACCACTGGTCGTCGCCTCGATTCGTACAACACCGGCGTACAGAGCGGGGCCATTCCTTCACCGCTTCGCGTTGGCGAAACGCTCGACATGAACCCCGACGATGCAATGCGCATCGGCATCGACAACGACGAATTCGTTCGCATCACTTCTCGCCGCGGCTCGATAGAGGCACCCGTTCGTTACGACAGCCACCTTCGTCCGGGCCTTGCGTTCATGACCTTTCATTTCCCCGACGAGATCGATGTGAACGTACTCACCATCGAGGCCAACGACCCCAAGTCGGGTACCGCCGAATTCAAAGCAAGCGCAATCCGTGTCGAGAAGATCAACACTCCTGTGCCAGTAGCTGGCGAATAGCCATGGACCTCCGCTTTCCAAAAGACGAGCCCACGCTCGCCGAAGTGCAAGCGCTTGATGAGGTGCTTGGCGCATCGCATGTCGTCGAAGGCTGGCAGCGCGAACGCGGAGGCGCCCATTTGGCTGCCGAGCAGCGTCAGCACCTTCTGGCGGCGTTACATGCCTTACAGAATCGCGTTGGTTGGGTGAGTCCAGGTGGTCTGGGTGAGTTGAGCCGCAGACTCGATGTGCCGCCGGCCGAGGCCTATGGCGTTGCAAGTTTCTACGCCATGTTCAGCATGGAAGAACGTCCGGCCCGCGTGGTGCACGTGTGCGCCGATCTCGCGTGTCAGGTGCTCGGTGCCGGCGCATTGCTCGATGCAGTGCAGGCAGAATGCGGCAACCCAAACCAAACCGGCGTGCCCGGAGCATGGCAGCCGAGCCCGTGTCTGGGGCTGTGCGAGCGAGGTCCAGCGATACTGGTTACCGAAGCTGGCGACCCCGCTCACGAAGCCGTGGTTGCGCCCGCTATCGCCACCGATGTTGCCGTTGCCTTGCGCGTGGGGCCAAAGGGACTCGGCGCTGAGGCCCCAGTTGTTGCGGCAGTGCCGCAAGCTGCCACACCCCAAGGCGCAGCCGAACTGGTGCTGCTCAAGCGAGTGGGCGTAGTTGATCCCACGTCGCTCGACGACTACCGCGCCCACGGCGGCTACGAAGCGTTGCGCGCCGCGTTTGCAATGGGCCCCACCGGCGTCATCCGCGAAGTCACTGACTCGAATCTCGTTGGGCGCGGCGGCGCAGCGTTCCCGGCTGGCCGCAAGTGGGCCGCCGTTGCCGCTCAGCCTGTGCGCACCCACTACCTCGTGTGCAATGCCGACGAAAGCGAACCCGGCACATTCAAAGACCGAGTCATCATCGAGGGCGATCCCTTCTCGCTTATCGAAGCAATGACCATCTGTGCATTTGCAACAGGTTGCGAGCAGGGCTTTGTGTACCTGCGCGGCGAATACCCTCGCGCCCTCGAACATCTGCAGCACGCCATCAACGCAGCGCGCGATCGCGGCTATCTCGGCGCCAACGTGATGGGCCTCGGATTTGCGTTCGACATCACCATCGTTCGCGGCGCAGGCGCATACATCTGCGGCGAAGAGACCGCCATCTTCAACTCGATCGAGGGCTACCGCGGCGAGCCACGAAGCAAGCCACCGTTCCCCGTCGAGGTTGGCCTCTTCGGTAAACCAACTGTGGTCAACAACGTCGAGACCCTTGTCAACGTCTTGCCCATCGTGCTCAACGGCGGCCCCGCATATGCAGCCATCGGCACCGCAGGCTCTACCGGAACCAAGGTGTTCTGCGTGTCGGGCGCGGTGGCCAACGCAGGCGTCTACGAGCTGCCCTTTGGTGCCACGCTTCGCGAACTCATCGATCTCGCTGGAGGCGTACCCAGCGATCGCTCGCTCAAGGCGGTACTGCTCGGCGGTGCGGCCGGATCATTTGTGCGCGCCGACGAAATCGATTTCCCGCTCACGCTCGAGGGCGCACGCGCCCACAACACCACGCTTGGCTCGGGCGTTGTGATGGTGCTCGACGACACCGTCGATCTCCCCACCTTCCTGCGTCGCATCGCAGCATTCTTCCGCGACGAGTCATGCGGCCAATGCGTGCCATGCCGCGTTGGCACAGTTCGCCAAGAGGAAGCATTGATTCGCATCACCCTCGGGCCGCGCTCTGCGGCGCAGAACGCAGCCGACCTCACCATCCTGCGCGATGTCGGGCGGGCCATGCGCGACGCCTCGATCTGCGGGCTCGGGCAAACCGCGTGGAGCGCAATCGAATCTGCAATCGACCGCCTGGGGGCACTGCAATGAAGGGCCCATCATGACCTCGATCTATGAGACTCCAGTAGGCCTGCCTCGCCGCGCGGTCAGCATCCAAATCGACGGCGAAGAGGTAAAGGTCAGCGAAGGCGCAACCATTCTCGATGCCTGCAAGGCGCACGGCACCGACGTACCAACGTTGTGCTACGGCGACACCCTCGATCCAGTGAACGCCTGTCGAGTGTGTGTGGTCGAGGTAGAAGGCAACCGCGTGCTTGTGCCGTCGTGCTCACGCAAGGTCGAGTCCGGCATGGTCGTCAACACCGACAACGAACGCACCCGGCACTCACGCAAGATGGTGCTCGAGTTACTTGGCTCATCGGTAGATCTCTCGGCGGCACCGCAAGTTGCCGGCTGGAACGATCAGTACGAGGCCGACCCCACACGCTTTGGTGAATCGAAGACCGTGAAGCAACCAGTGAAGATCGACAACGATCTCTACGTTCGCGACTACTCGCGATGCATCCTGTGTTACAAGTGCGTCGATGCGTGCGGCGAACAATGGCAAAACTCGTTTGCGATTTCTGTTGCGGGCCGCGGGTTCAATGCTCACATCAGCACCGAGTTCGATGTCGGACTCCCCGACTCTGCCTGCGTGTATTGCGGCAACTGCGTTGAGGTGTGTCCCACTGGCGCTCTGATGTTCAAGACCGAGCACGACATGCGCGTGGCCGACACGTGGGACGAAAGCGCCCAGCAGCAGACCACCACCATTTGCCCGTATTGCGGCGTTGGCTGCAGCCTCACGCTGCACACCCAGGACAACACCATCGTGAAGGTCACGTCGCCGCACGAGTCTGCTGTGGGTTCGGGCAACCTGTGCATCAAGGGTCGCTTTGGATTCCAGCACGTGCAGACCCTCAAGCGCGACTAGTCGTCGGCTCACTTCTTCGCTGACTAGTTTCGCTTCGTGAACATCGACGCAGCCATTTCCTTCGTCGAAGGACACATCGATTACGGCACATGGGCAGCGCGCTCGGGTCGCACCGGCAAAGTAGACCTGTCGCTCGATCGCATGCGCCGGTTCATCGAGTTGCTGGACAATCCGCAGGTTGGCTTACCGATCATTCATGTCACTGGCACGAACGGCAAGGGTTCTACCTCGCGGATGATCACGCGACTGTTGATGGCCGAAGGCCTGCGGGTTGGCACCTACTCGAGCCCCCACCTCGCCCGATACAACGAACGATTTCGTATCAACGACATCGACATCGACGACAACAGCTTGGCAGCCCTGCTCACCGCGGCAGCCGATGCCGAAGATCGTCTGGGCGAACGACTGATGCCCTTCGAGGTGCTCACCGGAGCCGCCTACACATGGTTCGCACAGCAGCATGTTGATGTGGCCGTCATCGAAGTTGGCGTGCTCGGTCGCTTCGACGCAACCAACGTTGGCGACGGCAGCGTGGCGGTTGTGACCAACATTGGGTTCGACCACACCGACGGCGAAGGCGACTGGCAGCAGCGCATCGCCGCCGAAAAAGCCGGCATCGTCAAGCCCGGCGCGCACCTCATCCTTGGGCGCATCGATGGCCGCCTCGAGCATCTCTTCGAAGCACAGGGCGCAGCGCATATCTGGCGTCTCGGGCGCGACATCAATGCCGTGGCCGATACGCCCGCCGCCACGGGTCGGCACGTTGCAGTCACCACCCCGCTGCAGACCCTCGACGACATCAACCTTTCACTTCACGGATCGCATCAGTCCTCAAACTGCGCGCTTGCCGTTGCCGCTGCATCAGCGTTCCTTCAACGACCGCTCAACCCGAGTGCCGCACGTTCGGCTCTCAGCGATGTGCGCATGCCTGCTCGACTCGAAACAGTGCTGCTGCGTCCACAGGTACTTCTCGACGGCGCCCACAACCCCGATGCTGCCCGGGCGCTGGGCGCCGCTATTCGCGACAGCATGCCCTGCGATGGGAAGCGAACGTTGATCATCGGACTCCTCGCCGGGCGAGACCCATCCGCAATGCTCACGGCGATCGGCGCCTCTACCTTCGACACGGTCATCACCTGCACTCCTCCGACGGCACGCGCTCGGCCGGCTAGCGAACTTGCCACCGCTGCTGCCGAACTTGGATGCACAGTTCACGTCATCGACAACATCGGCGACGCGCTGCAGTTCGCCATCGACACGGCCGATTCCCTCGACCAGATCGTGGTGACCGGTTCGATCTATCTCGTAGCCGATGCTCGCGAGTGGCTACTCGCTCGGTCCCGCACCTGACCTCGAGTAAGCGTCAGCGCACGGCATTCGTGCGCTGAGGCTTCACGACGGAGCGTGACCCTGGTTGTCGCGTCGATAAAAGTCGACGTGCTCGGCCGGCAGCGGCTCGTTACCTGCGATGAGGTCTGCTGCTTTCTCGGCCATCATCATCACCGGCGCATAGATGTTGCCGTTGGTGACATAGGGCATCGCCGAGGCATCGCACACGCGCAGGCCCTCGACTCCGTGAACCTTCATGGTGAGTGGGTCCACAACAGACATGTCGTCGGTGCCCATGCGACAGGTGCACGACGGATGCAGCGCTGTCTCGGCGTCTTTGGCGACCCACTCGAGGATCTGTTCGTCGGTCTGCACCTCGGCTCCCGGCGAGATCTCACCCTTGCTGAACGCGGCGAAGGCCTGGGCGCCAAGAATGCGACGAGTGACATGAATCGCCTCGACCCATTCGCGGCGATCTTGTGCCGTAGACAAGTAGTTGAACCGCAGCGCTGGCTTCACGCGCGGATCGCGTGAGGTGATCTTCACCGAACCGCGCGAGTCGCTATACATCGGGCCGATGTGCACCTGATACCCGTGTTCGATCTTCTCGCCACCAGGCGGCAGCGAACCGTCGTAACGAATTGCGATGGGGAGGAAGTGAAACATCAGGTTCGGATACTTCACGTCGTCGTTGCTGCGCACGAAGCCACCAGCTTCGAAGTGGTTTGTGGCACCCGCACCCCTACGGAAGAACAGCCACAGAAAGCCAATCCACGGACGCTTCCACATCTTCAGCGATGGCTGCTGAGTAACGGGTTGCGAGCACGAGTGCTGGATGTACACCTCGAGGTGATCCTGCAGGTGTTCGCCCACACCCGGAAGGTGATGCACCACAGGAATGTTGAGCGCCTGAAGTTCGTCGCCATTTCCAACTCCGCTGAGCTGCAACAGTTGCGGCGTGTTGATGGATCCGCCGCACAGAATGACCTCACGCGCCATCACCTGTTGCGGCTTGCCGCGACCCTTGGTGAACTCGACACCGGTGGCTCGCTTGCCATCGAACAACACGCGGTTCACCATTGCCCGGCACAACAGATCGAGGTTGGGCCGCTTGAGTACCGGATACAGATAGGCCCGAGCTGCACTGAGCCGGCGGCCCCTCTTGATGTTGCGATCGAACTTGGCAAAGCCCTCTTGCTGGTAACCGTTTACATCGCTGGTGATGGGATAGCCCGCCTGCTGCACTGATTCGAAAAACGCGTCGAACAACGTGGAGTCAGCGGCGCCGCGCTCGAGAACAAGCGGACCGGTAGAGCCGCGAAACTCGTCGCCCCCGGCCATGCATGACTCCATGCGCTTGAAGTAGGGAAGGCAGTGCGCATAGTCCCACGAGCCCATTCCCGGGTCGGCAGCCCATCGCTCGTAGTCGAGCGGGTTGCCACGTTGGAAGATCATGCCGTTGATGCTGCTGGACCCACCGAGCACCTTGCCACGAGCGTGATACACACGCCGACCATTCATGAATGGCTCTGGCTCGGATTCGTATTTCCAGTCGTAAAACTTGCTACCAATCGGAAACGCAAGCGCTGCGGGCATGTGGATGAAGACATCCCACTTGTAGTCGCGGCGGCCTGCTTCGAGCACCAGCACCGACTTGGTTGGGTCGGCACTGAGCCGGTTGGCAAGCGCACAGCCTGCTGAGCCGCCACCAACAATCACGTAGTCGTATGTCTTCCCTGCGGGGTTTCGAGTCATGGTGCCGCCTACCGAGTTCTATGAAGCGCGGCCGGCGCGAGCGCGAACCGCGGCCTCTACGTGACTAATGGTTAACCCACAGCAACCGCCAATGAGTTGCACACCCTGCTGCATCCAATCGCTGAAGAACTCTTGCAAACGATTGGGTTCGATGGTGTCGACGAAGCGCCAGTCGGGCATTTCGAAATATCCAGAGTCGGGGTACGCCATCAGCGGACCAGCAAAAAATGGGCGAGCCGCCGTAAGCGCCTCACTCATGATTTCAGCCCCTGTGTGCATGAAGCCTGCCGCATCAACACCCTGCGCCGGGATGAGTCCGGCGATTGTTGCAATTGCAACTTCTTCAAGCGCGTCGAAAGAAATGACCCGCCCATCGGCAGCGCGCCGAGCGCTCATGCCGAACCACACCGGCAAGCCAGTGCTGAGTGCGGCCTCGAGCGCGAGCTTGGCCCGCACTGGGTTATACATCATCTCGAGCATGATGTGATCGACGCCTGCGTCGCGAAGAATGTTTGCTAATTCGTAGAACGCATCGGACACCTCAGCGTTCGATGGCACCTTGGCGGCATCCACGGTGGCACTGCCCGCCGCAACCGGAACCATGTGCGACAACGACCCTGCGACAGCGACGCGATCGGTGGTACCTGTTTGCTCGCGGGCGCGAAGCGCAGCCTCTACCGCTCGCAAATTGATCTCGCCGACGCGGTCGGCATAGCCAGCGGGACCAAGCATGAGCCGCGACGACGCAAACGTATTGGCGGTGATGACATCTGATCCGGCACGGATGTAATCGCTATGAATCTCAGTGAGCAGATCGTCGTTGTGCAGCGTGGCCGGACCGCACCACGCGGCTGGGTCCATTGGGGCACCGCGGCGCTGCAGTTCGGTACCTGTTGCACCATCGAGAACCAGAATCTCGCCACGGTCGAGACGTTGCTTCAGTTGCGTGTATGAGCTGCTCATGCCTGACTCCTTGTGTTGTGTTTGTGCCAACGGGCGACGACGGCAACGGTGCTGTCAGTAGGGCGCATCGACATCGCCCATCTCTACGTACACGCTCTTCAACTGGGTGTAGTGGTTGATCGCTGCGAGGCTGTTCTCGCGGCCAATGCCACTTTGCTTATACCCACCAAAGGGAACCTCGATGGGTGTGATGTTGTAGTTGTTGATCCAGATTGTTCCGGCCTCGAGCGCCGCAACCACTCGATGCGCCCGCTGAATATCACGCGTGAAAACGCCTGCTGCGAGGCCAAACTCAGTGTCGTTCGCGCGGCCAACTACCTCGGCCTCATCGTCGAAAGTGAGCACCGACATCACCGGGCCGAATATCTCTTCGCGCACGATGCTCATCGTGTCGGTGCACTCGGCAAACACTGCCGGCACCACGAAGTTGCCACCCGCCAACGACGCATCGGTGGGTCGGGAACCTCCACACAGCAACCGAGCGCCTTCGGCTACACCGGCCGAGACATAGCCCAACACCTTGTTCATATGGTCGACAGAAATCAACGCACCCACATGAACAGACGGATCCGCAGGGTCGCCAATCTTCATTGCCTGAACGCGAGCCACCAGCTTTTCGAGGAAGACATCGATGATCGACCGGTGCACGAACACACGCGTGCCGTTCGAGCAGACCTCACCCTGGGTGTAGAAGTTGGCCATCATCGCTGCAGATACTGCGTTGTCGATGTTGGCGTCGTCGAACACGATGAGCGGGCTCTTGCCACCAAGCTCAAGCGTCACGTGCTTCAGCGTGCGCGAGGCATCGGCCATCACGTTGCGACCGGTGCCCACCTCGCCGGTAAGCGACACCTTGGCCACGCCGGGATGAGCCGTGAGCGCTCGGCCAACGCGAGCGTCGCCCTGCACCACATTGAACACTCCATCGGGGAGCCCGGCCTCGCTATAGATCTCGGCGAGAACCATCGCCGTGAGTGGCGTGAGTTCGGCTGGCTTGAACACCATTGCGTTGCCACAGGCCAGCGCTGGTGCCGACTTCCAGCAAGCGATCTGCACTGGATAATTCCATGCACCAATGCCAACACATACGCCGAGCGGCTCGCGGCGCGTGTAGGCCCATGAAGCTCCGAGATCGAAGTGATCGCCATGAAGCGTTGCAGCGGCACCGGCGAAGTATTCGATGCAATCGGCGCCAGAGGCGACATCGACTGCGATGGCTTCGCTGATGGGCTTGCCGGTGTCGGCCACCTCAAGCGCAGCGATTTCGTCGTTACGTTGGCGAAGCAACTGCACCGCCCGGTTGAGCACGCGGCCGCGTTGCGCGCCCGACATCGCCCGCCACTCGTGGAAGCCATCGGTGGCTGATTGCACGGCCCGATCGACATCGGCCACAGATGCTTGCTGCACAGTAGAGATCACTGCACCTGTGGCGGGGTTCAGCGTGGGAAATGTCTCATCAGAAGTGGCGTCGACATGGCGCCCATGGATGAACAGTTTGGTCAACGATTCGGACAACCCAGGCCCTCCGGCGGCTACGCAACGAACGCCGCGGGAAGCGGCACGCCAGTGTATCGCTGGGGCGCGTTCTAGCGAATGGCTGCGAGGTCCGACTGTTATGGTTCGTCTCACCAGCCCAAACGCGACTCAGTTCGGGGGCGCGCTGAATCGGGGGGAACAGATGGTGACAGAGTCGGCGATCTCAGTCCACGGCTTGTGGAAGGTGTTCGGTCCAAAAGCAGAACGAATTGTGAACTCGCCCGATGCCGATCTGCCGCGTGCCGAACTCGAAGCTAAAACCGGATGTGTTGTGGCGATGCGTGACATCAATCTTGAGGTCGCGCCGGGCGAAGTTTTTGTGGTGATGGGGCTATCGGGCAGCGGCAAATCGACACTGGTGCGCTGCCTCACCCGACTCATCGAACCCACGGCTGGCTCAGTCACCATCAGCGGCATCGATGTCACCGGCGCCGACCGCGAGCAACTGCTGCAACTTCGGCGCAACAAGGTGAGCATGGTGTTTCAGCACTTTGGTCTGCTGCCCCATCGCACCCTCATCGACAACGTGGCGTTTGGGCTTGAAGTGCAAAAGGTCGACAAGGCGGCCCGACGCACCAAGGCCGAAGAAGTACTCGAGCTCGTCGGTCTCGGAGGTCTCGGTCAGCGCAAGCCCGATCAGCTCAGCGGCGGTATGCAGCAGCGCGTCGGACTCGGCAGAGCGTTGGCGACAGATCCAGAGATTCTGTTGTTCGACGAACCGTTCTCAGCCCTTGACCCACTCATCCGACGTGACATGCAAGACGAGGTCATCCGCCTGCGCAGCGAGGTCAACAAGACCATGGTCTTCATCACCCACGATCTGAGCGAGGCCTTGCGGCTCGGTGACCGCATCGCCATCATGCGCGACGGCAAGTTCGTGCAGGTGGGCACGCCCGAAGAAGTAGTCGGCTCGCCCGCCGATGACTACGTACGAAACTTCGTTCGCGATGTGCCACGGTCTCATGTGATCGCCGTTGGTTCAGTGATGTCGGCACCGAGCGATGGCGATCATTCGGGCGTTGTCAACAGCGCCACCAAAGTTCGCGACGTAGTTCCTCTCGTGGCACATAGTGACCTACCCGTACGAGTGATCAACGATGCCGGCGCCACCGTTGGATCCATAGACCGCGTCGCCGTGTTGTCCGTGATCGCGGGCGAAGACCTTCACCCCGACGGCGCCCAAGGACACTGACCATGACCGCCACGATGCCCGCCCGCGCATCGGGTACAACCATGAGCCCCGACCCCACCGCGAACGGCAACCCCAAATCTCGGACGCCGTTGATTACAGCGATCGTGGCGCTCACTGCACTAGCTGTTGTCGGGTTCACCCTGGGGCACACTGCACCAACGTGGCTCGACGCACACGTACGGCCATGGTTCGACAGCGTCTACAAGTGGAGCCAACTCAACAACGGCACCAACTGGGCCTTCCGGTTTGTTTTCCATCCCATCGCCGACGCCATCACATGGTCGAACGACAAGGTTCTGTCGCTGCTGCGCGCGCTGCGGTGGCCCGGAATGCTTGCGCTCACCGGCGTCATCGGACTGCGCACCGGCGGCCGACGAGCAGCCATCACCGCAGTGCTCGCATTGGCGGGCTGCGGAGTACTCGGGTTCTGGGACGACACGCTCATCACCGTCGCGCTGATGTTGGTAGCGGTGGGCATCTCGTTGCTCATCGGAATTCCGCTCGGCATTTGGGCGGGTCTATCGCAACGAGCCGATCGGGTGATGCGCACCATCCTCGACACTGCCCAAGTAATGCCAGCGTTTTGTTATCTGCTGCCGTTGGTTGTGGCGTTCGGCATCGGCATTCCGCCCGCTGTTATGGCCACCGTTATCTATGCCATCCCACCCGCGGTTCGCCTCACCAGTTTGGGCATTCGCGGTGTGGCCGTCAGCAGCACCGAAGTGGGCACGTCGTTCGGTTGCACCGGCCCCCAACTACTCACCAAGGTTCGGCTGCCATTGGCTCGGCGCGCCATCCTGCTCGGTATCAACCAAGTCATCATGATGGCCTTCGGCGTGGTGGTCATCAGCGCTCTCGTCGGCACCGGCGGACTTGGCCAAGACGTCTCCGACGGTTTGGCCAAGGTGAACGTGGGCTTGGCTTTCGCCCCCGGCCTCGCCATCGTTTTTGCGGCCGTGGCAATCGATCGCATCACCACCGGCGAGCGACCATCACGCAAACGCGCCACGACCAACACTGCAATTCGAAAGCTGCTCGACAATCCTCGCTACCTCGGTGCGGCCGCAGCGATAGCAATCATCGGCATTGCCATCGTCGCCAAAGTGGCTGGCCTCGACGACTTCCCTCACTCACTGAATCTCGACGTCGTCAAACCGGTGAACTCGCTGGCCTCGTGGGTCAACGACCATTTCCGCCACGGCATTCCCATCGTTGGTGGCACCGGATCATTCAGTGACTTCTTCGTTATCCATCTGCTCACGCCAATGCGAGATCTCTTTCAAGCTGCTGCCTGGTGGGTCATCATCGTCGTGTTTGCTGCCATTGGTTGGCTCAGTGGCGGATGGAGACTCGCCACATTGTGCGCGGCATGTCTGGTGGGAGTCGCTTCGCTTCGCGTGTGGGATCTCGCGATGGACACACTCAGCCAAGTGTTCGTGGCGGTGCTCCTCAGCGTTGCGCTGGCCGTGCCCATCGGCATTTGGTCTGGCCGCTCCGATCGCCTCGAGCGACTGCTGCGACCCTTGCTCGATGCAGCTCAGGTGATGCCCGCATTTGTCTATCTGGTTCCCGTGATCTTCTTGTTCAACGTCGGTCGTGTACCCGGCGTGATTGCATCGGTGATCTACGCCATACCGCCCGGCATTCGTCTCACCAGCCTCGGCTTACGGCAGGTTTCGTATGCACCACGAGAAGCTGCGCTGTCATTCGGGGCTACTCCTCGACAAGAACTGCTCAAGGTGCAACTGCCGCTGGCGCTGCGATCGATCATGCTTGCGTTGAACCAAACCATCATCATGGTGCTGTCCATGGTGGTCATCGCTGCCTTGATCGGTGGCGGCGGTTTGGGCCTCGAGACTGTCTACGGGTTACGGAAAGGCGAGACCGGGCGCGGCATGGCCGGCGGTCTGGCCATTGTGCTGCTGGCCATCGTGCTCGACCGCATCACCCAGGCTTGGGGAAAGCGCTCCTCGGCTGAGCTACGGTAGACCTCAATTCGAACAATCTGAAACAAGGGGAGATATGAGAAATCGATTCACACGATCAGCCGCCGTGCTAGCCCTCGGAGCATTGGTCGTCGTTGCAACCGCATGCGGCAGCGACACCAAGGCACCTGCCTCAACCGGCAGCGTCGCTCCATCGGGCACCTCGGCTACCACCGACACGTCGGCCACTACCGCGACTGGCGCCGGCATCAGCTTGGCGGTGAACCCATGGACGGGTTCGGCCGTAAACGCCAACATCGCCAAAATCGTCCTTGAGGCAAACCTCGGCACTAAGACCACCCTCGTCGACATCGATGAGAAGGCAACGTGGCCGGGCCTCGACGACGGCTCGCTTGATGCCGTTCTCGAAGTGTGGCCATCGGGCCACGGCGCCGACTTCGACACCTATGTCACCGGCAAGAAGTCAGTTGTAGAAATCGGCAAGCTTGGCCCCAAGGCCAAGATTGGTTGGTACATCCCCACCTCGATGCTCACCGATCACCCAGACCTCGCCACTTGGGAAGGCTTTAAAAACCCAGCCAACGCCAAGTTGTTCGCAACTGCCGAATCAGGCGACCTCGGTCAGTTCTTGATGGGCGATCCCAGCTATGTGAGCTACGACGAGCAGATCATCAAGAACCTCAACCTCCCACTCAAGTTCGTGGTGGCCGGTTCTGAGGCGGCCTTGATCACTGCCGTCCAGCAGGCTGTGAAAGACAACACCCCGCTGTTGCTGCAGTTCTGGCAGCCGCACTGGTTGCAGTCGAAGGTGAAACTCAGCGAGATCAAGCTCCCCGATGTGACCCCCGCATGTACTGCTTCGGCCACCGCCAACGATGGCAAGTACGCCTGTGACTACCCAGTAGACATTCTCTACAAGGCAGCGTCATCCAAGCTCGAGGCCAAGAACCCGAAGGCGTTCGCGTTCCTCTCAAAGATGCAGCTCACCACCGACCAGCAAAACGAAATTGCTGCAATGGTCGACAGCGACGGCAAGACCGCTGCTGAAGCAGCCAAGACATGGGTTGACGCCAACCCCGACGTAGTCGCACAGTGGTTGAAGTAATTCACCACAACTCGTGATCGTCACGATGCCCGCCTGCCGCCTCGGCAGGCGGGCATCGTTGCGTCTGCAGCCAATTCTCAGATGCAACAGCCGTATGAGGCACAATGGAAGCAATGTCTGGAACCAACTCGATCAATGACTATCCCATTTACGCCGAAGGCTTGATGCGTCACTTTGGCGATGTCAAAGCTGTCGATGGGGTCGACCTGCAAGTGAACGCCGGCGAAGTGTTTGGCTTCCTTGGACCCAACGGTGCCGGCAAGAGCACCACCGTGCGAATGCTCACCACCCTGCTCCGGCCAACCGCCGGCGTTGCCCGCGTTGCCGGATTCGATGTCGTGAAAGATGCCGATCAAGTGCGCCGCCGCATCGGCGTGGCGCTGCAAGACGCAGCGATCGACCCGTTGATGACCGGCCACGAACTACTCGCGTTGCAGGCCGTGCTCTACGGCATTCCAAAGGCAAAGGTGCGCGACCGCAGCCGCGAACTGCTCGAACGCGTTGGACTCACTGGCGCCGCCGATCGGCGCGTTGGCACCTACTCGGGCGGCATGCGCCGTCGTCTCGATCTAGCGCTGTCGCTGATTCACCAACCTACGGTGTTGTTCCTCGACGAACCCACTACAGGCCTCGACCCAATGAGCCGACTCGCGTTGTGGGAAGAAGTGCGTCGCCTCAACGCCGAGGGCACCACCGTACTGCTCACCACTCAATACCTCGAAGAGGCCGACCAACTCGCTCACCGCATTGCGATCATCGACCACGGCAAGATCGTTCGTCAGGGCGAGCCACGCGAACTCAAGGCTCACGTGGGCGCGCCCACCTTGGTCATCACCGTTCCAACGGGCCAACTCGATCGAGCTCGCGAAGTGCTGCGGTCGTTTGGTGACCTCCGCCCCACTGCCGAAGGTTCCCTTGGCGTGGGACTCAGCGCCGGCGCCGAAGCAGTGCCAGCGGTCGTTCGATCGCTCGACGAAGCGGGCATGCACGTGCAACACCTTGAGCTCAATGAGCCAAGCCTCGACGACGTCTTTGCCGAAGCCACCGGCTACCGCCTCGAAGGCGCAGCGTCGGCTTCTGGCCTCCCTCAGGCGCAAGGCGCCGAGGGCGGCACCGGCAAGCGCGGCCGCAAACGTGGCGCCAATGATTCAGGCGGCGAGCCCACATGAGCGTCGGCACAATCGCACCGCGGGCCGAGTTCGCTCATTCGGCCGAAACAGGTCACGCATGGTCTCAGACGATGGCGATGTCGAAGCGCAGCATCATCGCCATCGTGCGTCAGCCCGCGCTGATTATCCCCTCGTTGATCTTTCCGTTGTTCTTCGCTGCGCTCGGTTCATCGTCGTTCAGTCGCGCCACGCAGCTTCCCGGCTTCCCCAAGGTCGATTCGTTCCTCGCGCTCACCTTGGCTGCCAGCGTGTTGCAGGGAGTCATCTTTGGCTCGGTCACCGGCGGCGCAGCCCTCGCTGTCGACATCGAGACTGGGTTCTTCGATCGGTTGCTCGCATCGCCCACTAGTCGTGTCAGCATCCTCGTTGGTCGTCTCGCCGGCAACGCATTGTTCGGCTCGGTCGAGGCGCTCTTCTTCACGCTCGTGATGATTCCATTCGGCGTCAACATTCGCTCTGGCCCTGCAGGTGTCGCTGTCATCACGGTGGCGGGCGGGCTCATCGGACTCGGCATCGGTGGCTTCATGGCGGCGATGGCGCTGCGCACCGGATCCGCCGAGGCTGTGCAAGGAATCTTCCCGCTGCTGTTCGTCAGCATGTTCTTCTCATCGGCATTCTTCCCTCGCGAAACAATGAAGGGTGTCTACCGCAGCATCGCCAACTACAACCCGCTGTCGCATCTGTATGAAGGCATGCGCGACTTGGTCATTACCGGATGGTCGTTCGATGCAGTGCTGAAATCTCTGCTCATCCCCATCGCCATCGGGTGTGTGTCGATACCACTTGCGTTGCTCGCTCTACGCCGAAGGTTGCGTGCGGCATGACCTCCACCTTTGCCAACGCACCCGCAACCCGCGCCACCACGTCGCGCGCCGCTTCGGGGTTGATGATGCGCGGCCTACGCACCATCACCCGGCTGCCGTCAGCGTTCTTTCCAGCAATGCTCATGCCCATCTTTCAATGCGTGGCCTTCAGCGGCACGTTCTTCGCGATCACTCACGTCCCTGGGTTCCCCACCGATCGCTCGATCAACTGGTTCATGCCACTCGGCGTGCTGATGGGTTCGGCCTTCGCCGGCGTCGGTCTTGGGTTCAGCCTTATTCGCGATCTCGAGACTGGTTTCTTCGATCGCTTACGCATGTCACCAGCGCCACGAAACTCGCTCGTTCTTGGTCCGATGTACGCGGCGTGGTTTCGGTCGTTGATCGTGACTGCGGTCGTTACCGCAGTGGGGTTCGCCCTCGGTGCACGGCTCACCGGAGGGCTGCTGGGCTTGGTCATGCTGTTCGGTGGGTCATTGGGCATCGCCACTGTCGCCACCGGCTGGGGCCTTGGACTCGCGTTCCTGTTTCAGGACATGCGAGGCGCGGCCATCATGCAGCTGGGGTTGTTCATCTCAATGTTTCTGTCCACGGCTCAAGCTCCGCTGAGCGTGATGACCGGATGGCTGCACGGCGTGGCCACCCTCAACCCCATCACCAACATCTTGCGGATGTCTCGCCAAGGTTTTGTGAACCACACCGTGAACGGCCACACCGTTGGCGCCGGGGTCACCTGGCACGACACATGGGGTGGCCTGCTTGCGATTGTCGCCCTTTCGGCGGCCGCTGTACTTTTCGCTCGACGCGGACTCAATAAACTCGACGCCTAACGTCCACGTCCGAATTCAGCGAACAGGTCGTGCCAAATGGCAGGGATTTCGTCAAACTTTTTCTGTCGTATCGCTCTGGCCCGTTGCCATGAGGCAGAATGGCACAAGTTACTGAGCTCATCGCTCTGAGAAGATCTCGCCCACACACCAAAGGGGATTGCATCGTGCACATCAGTGTCACAGTGAACGGCACCACTCACGAAAGCGACGTAGAGCCGCGGACCCTGTTGGTCCACTACGTACGCGAGCAGCTCGGACTTACCGGCACCAACGTCGGTTGCGACACGTCATCATGCGGCGCCTGCACCCTGCACCTCAACGGCGAAGCCGTGAAGAGCTGCACCGTGCTGGCGGTGCAGGCCGACGGTCAGCACGTTGCCACTATCGAGAGCCTCGAAGTCGATGGCGTCATGCACCCAATGCAGACTGCCTTCATGGAGAACCACGGTCTGCAGTGTGGCTTTTGCACACCCGGCATGGTGATGGCCTCGATCAGCCTGCTGAACGAAAACCCCAACCCAACCGAAGAACAAGTTCGTCTCGGCCTCGAGGGCAACCTGTGCCGCTGCACCGGCTACCACAACATCGTCAAGTCAGTGCTTGCTTGCGCCAGCGCAGCAACTGTTTCTGGGAGCAAGTGATGATTCCTGCAGCATTCGATTACAAGCGTGCCAGCTCGGCAGCCGAGGCAATTGCACTCGTCAGCGAATACGGCGACGACGCCAAGTTCTTGGCCGGCGGCCATTCGTTGCTTCCGTTGATGAAGCTCCGTTTGGCTCAGCCAACGATGCTCATCGACATCGGCCGCATCACCGACCTCTCGTACATTCGCGATGCCGGTAGCCACATCGCCATCGGTGCTCTCACTCGCCACATGGATGTCGAGACATCGGCCATGCTCGCCGAGCATGTTCCCTTATTGGCCCACGCGGCATCGCATGTAGGCGACGCGCAGGTGCGCCACCGCGGCACCATCGGCGGCAGCATCGCTCACGCCGATCCGGCATCAGATCTTCCTGCCACCACGTTGGCCCTCGGCGCCACCTACGTGGTGCAGGGTCCCCACGGCACGCGCGAAATCGCTGCCGCCGACTTTTACCTCGGCTTTCTTGAGTCAGCATTGGCAGCCGACGAGATCATCACCGAGATCCGCGTGCCCAAGATGAACGGTGCCGGCTGGAACTTCCAGAAATTCAACCGTCGCGCCCAAGACTGGGCCATCGTTGGCGTGGCCGCATGGCGCCGCGGCGGCGAGTCGGGCGTCGCTCTGGTGAACATGGGCTCCACGCCTGTGCTCGCCACCAGCGTGTCTGCCGCTATCGCCCAGGGCGCAAGCGTTGCCGATGCAGCCAAACTTGCCTCTGCCGACGCCGACCCGCAGGCCGACAACAACGCCAGCGTCGAATACCGCACGCACCTCGCCGAGGTTCTGGTACGCCGCGCTCTCGACGCGTCGTCCTGAGCCCAAGGCTCACTGCGCACGCGTCGGGCTGCGCAGCAATAGATAGCGTTACCCGCCGTGCCTGAGACCAACGCAGATCCCGACGCGGTCACGACCGAATCGGTGCCAGCACCCGAACTCATCGGCGTCGCTTCTGTAGTGCCGCCTGATCACTGGCTGCTCGTGCGTCGCATCGGCATGGGCCTCTACATCGTTGGCTACATCTGGTGGTTCGTTGCCAAAGGACTCATCATCGACCGCATCTCTGTGGCGATCTCCGTGGGTCTGTTCATCGTCATCGGCCATCTTGGTCGCCCACTGCGGCGGTGGGCATGGCTGGTCTTCGACGTGCTCTGTTATTGCGTGATGTGGTTGGCCTACGAGCAAACACGAGGCGGCGCCGACCGTGCTGGCTTCCCGCTGCAGGTGCAAGCCCCTCGCAACATCGACCGGTTCCTGTTCTTCGGCACCGATCCAAATGTGTGGATGCAACGCCACTTCTACGAGCCTCACAGCATTCGCTGGTACGACAAAGTTGCATCTGCAACATATTTCTCGCACTTCATCTTTCCGGTCATCGCCCTCGCCGTGCTGTGGGTCACCAGCCACCGCGAATGGGCCCGGTTCATGAAGCGCTTCGCCACTTTGTTGTTCGTGGCGTGCACCATGTTTGTGTTGCTTCCCACAGTTCCGCCATGGATGGCAGCCGACCCGAAGCACCCCTACAAGATCCTTCCGCACCTCGCTCGCCATACCGGGCGCGGTTTCAGCTCCATGGGCCTCAAGGGCTTCGTGAACAAATGGAATACGGCACTCGATTGGGGTAACGCCATTGCGGCGATGCCGTCGCTGCACGCGAGCTTTGCTCTCTTTGTGCCGGCGTTCTTCCTGCCGCTCATCAAACCCAAGTGGCTCAAAGCGCTCGTGCTCACCTTCCCGCTCATCATGGCAGCTTCACTCGTGTACTTCGGCGAGCACTATGTCATCGATGCACTCGCAGGTTGGACCATCGTGGGCGCTTCGTTCCTGTTCTGGGGCTGGTTCGAACGCCGTCAACGTCGCGTTCGCGCCGCTCGCGCAATCGCCACGCTCTCACTGGCGACCCCGGCATGAGCGTGCGCAAGGTATTGCTCAGCGGCGAACTCATCACCGCGATTGCCAATCCCAGCCACGCCGACCACCCGCAGTCGGCTGTGCTGTACACCACGTTGCTCCAGGGCTACGTGGCGGGCGCCGACCGCTTGTATGCCCTCTCAACCGACCTTGCTCGATTCGACAAGACAACTCGACGCGCCGCATTTGCTGCGGTCGAGACTGCGCACGTGGCCCGCCAACATCAATCTGCTGCCCGCAAAGTCGACCAGTCGCACTCCCCCGAAACTGCGCTGGCGCTAGTAATCATCGCCGCCGAGAAGATCACTGCCGTAGCCACGCTGGGCGATCAGTTCGACCCGTTTGATCTTGAGATCATCAAGCCGCTGCAATCTCAATAACCAGTTGGGGTGGGTTCTGCACAACAGACACCCGAAACTCAGGCTTGCCCTGCACCCCAACTACCCAGTTCATCACGGCCTCAAAATCGCCAATCTGAACGAGTTCGCGTACAGAGCCGTTGCCCACCACAATCCGCTGCGAACCTGCATAGGTCTGTACGGGAGGGTTTTGTGACTGGTCGAGACCCGTGGCACCAATGCTGATCTGGATGGCGTTGTCGCCCTGCAGTTCGACCACCTGATCTGAAGGATCTTGGCGTACCGGCAGCGGCACGTATCGCACGTGATAGTTGGTAACCGGCGCCGAGAACCCGAACGCGATGCGGTAGTAATCGCCGCGGTGCTCAATAGTTTGAGTGCGCATCAGCACTGTGGGGCCTGCTGCGCAGCACCCCGAAGCAGGAACCATCACCGGCTCGGTAGACCCTCCCGCGAACGGGGCCAGCGTTGTGGACGGAACCGGCACACTCGATGTTGTTGATGCGGTGATGGGCGTAGTGGGGTTGGTAGATGCAGCAACGGTTGTTGCTACATCAATCGAACTCACTGTCGTGGAAGTCGAACCGCATCCAACGACAGCCCAACCAAACGCCAATAGCCCCAACGACGGCATCAATGATCGTCGTGCTCTTCGAGAAACCAGGCCATTGCTCACAACAACCTCCAGACCGCCGATCGCAGGATCAGCCTCTGCCCTCAGTATGAACCCGCAGTTCCGAGCGAACAACCACCAATTAGCTCTGGAACTGAACTGCGGCGCGCTCGGCGATCCATGGTCGCACGGTTTGTGACCTCACTCGATCGTGCTCGGGGTGAGCGTCGTAGGCGCGCCATCCGTCGATGTTCTCGAATGTCGCCACGATTGCAAAATCGAAGTTGGCAGGGCCGTGAGCCCCAACATCGGGGCCGCACTGATACGACACGATGTCGGCAATAGCGGATGGCAGCGTGTCGAGGGCCTGTTTGATGAGCACGATCTGCTCGGCCGTGGTCTCTGGTTTCCAACGGAATGAAACAACGTGGGTAATCACAGCAGTCCACCATAGGCGCCACCATCAACGTGCATCTGCACGCCGGTGACAAACTTCGCGTGGTCGCTGCACAAGAACGTGACCACATGACCGAAGTCGTCGGGGTCGCCCATAACACCAGCAGGAATGCCCATGGTCGACACATCCGGGGTGGCGCCGTAGAGCTGCGTCACACGACCAGTGAGATGTATACCCGGCTGCACGGTGTTCACCGTGACGCCATCGTGAGCAACCTCGCGAGCCACTGTCTTTAAGAATCCTGTGACACCAGACCGCGCTGTGTTCGAAAGGATCAACGTAGGGATGGGCTGCCGAACTGCGACTGACGTGATGGCAATGACCCGGCCCCACTTGCGCTCTTGCATCGCCGGTATTGCTGCTTTACACATGCCCACAACGCTGAGCAGACTCAGGTCGAGACCTACTTGGTACAGGTCGACCGGGGTAGACGCGAATGTTCCTGGCGGTGGGCCGCCTGAATTGGCAACCAAGATGTCGACCCCACCGAGTGCATGAGCCGCAGCGTCTACGAACGCAGCCCCACCCTCAGCCGAGCCCACATCGCACACCACGGGAATGCAGCCATGCCCCACTGACCGCGCCGCGGCCTCAAGGCGCTCTGCATCGCGCCCGCAAATGACCACGTGCGCGCCCTCGGCAGCCAATGCCTTGGCGGTGGCGAGACCCAATCCTGACGACGCTCCGGCGACAGCCGCTCGTTTACCCGCAATGCCCATATCCATATGGACGACCGTAGTCTCCGAGCTACTAAGGTGTCGCCCACAAGGTGGTGTAACCATGGACGACGACGCGATCGACGAGTTCCATCTCGACGCAATTGCCGACGCTGACCCGTATCCCTATTGGTACGAAGACGTCGATGAACCCGACTCAAATGTCACGCTCGTACGCACGGTCAGTTGCGACCTGTGCATCATTGGCGGAGGCTACGCAGGCCTCTGGACAGCGATCATCGCCAAAGAGCGAGATCCATCGCGCAATGTGATTTTGATTGATGCGCACGAGGTTGGCTCGGCAGCCAGCGGGCGCAATGGCGGTTTCATGGAGAGCAGCCTCACTCATGGCATCGCCAATGGCCAGGCTCGCTTTCCCGACGAACTCGATGTGCTCGAAGACCTCGGCCTGCAGAACCTCAACGAGATCGAAGCCGCAATCAAGCGCTACAACATCGACTGCGACTACGAGCGCACTGGTGTCATTGATGTCGCCACTACGTCGCACAGCGAGTCGTATTTCGACGAACTCCGCGACGATTACCAACAGCTCCGCTCGCTGGGTCAAAAGGTCGAACTGCTCGACGGTGCAGCCATGCGCCGCGAAGTCAACTCCCCCACCTACACGGGTGGTCTCTGGCGCAAAGACCGCGCGGCGATTGTCGATCCGGCACGCCTTGTGTGGGGACTCAAGGCCGCAGCCGAGTCGCTCGGTGTCACCATCTACGAAGACACCAAAGCAATCTCAATCGATAAGGACGGCGTGGGCGTCATCGTGCGCACGCCGTTGGGCGCAGTACGCGCAGGCAAAGTTGCACTTGCAACAAACGCGTTCAAGCCATTGCTCAAACGGCTCAGCCACTACATCGTGCCGGTCTACGACTACTGCATGGTTACCGAGCCGCTCACACCTGCACAGTTAGCCGACATTGGGTGGACCAATCGCCAAGGACTCAGCGACATCTCAAACCAGTTCCACTACTACCGCCTCACCGAGGACAACCGCATCCTGTGGGGCGGCTACGACGTGATCTATTACTGGCGCGGCAAGATCAACTCCGAACTCGAGAGCCGACCCGAAACATGGGCCAAGTTGTCGAAGCATTTCTTCACTACGTTCCCGCAACTCGAGGGCGTGAAGTTCAGCCATGCGTGGGGTGGCGTGATCGACACATGCAGTCGTTTTTGCGTGTTCTTCGGCGGAGCGATGGGCGGCCGAGTTGTCTACGCGCTCGGCTACACCGGACTCGGCGTTGCATCTACTCGCTTTGGTGCCGAGGTCATGCTCGATCTGCTCGACGGCAAGCGCAGCAAGGCCACGCAAACAGCGTTCGTCAAAGACAAACCGTTGCCGTTTCCACCCGAGCCCTTTCGCTTTGCAGGGATTCAAGCAACGCGCTGGTCACTCAACCGCGAAGACGCCACCGGCAAGCGCAACCTCTGGCTACGAACGCTCGACAGGTCGGGCTTGGGGTTCGACAGCTAGCAGCACCACTGTGCATCGCGGCGGCACCTCGACGCGACCATCGATGATGCTGATCGGATCAATACAGCTCGCCAACGCAACCTCAAAGGTGTCTGATGACTGCACTGCGAAGGTCAGTGGTTCCCACCACGCGTTACTGAGCACATAGAGCGATCCCCACTGCCACGCGATTGAGTGCGACTGGTACGAGACATCGGGTTCGCCGCTCACTCCGAAACACGTCACTTCGTTGTCGCCGCCATGAGATCTCAAGGCGATGAGTGCGCGAACGAAGTCGGCAATGTCTCCGTGCTGCGCAGCGCGTTGCCAATCGAGCCACGACGTTGCGTTGTCTTGGTTGTACGCGTTGTTGTTGCCGTGCTGCGTCTGAGCAAACTCGTCGCCCGCAAGCAGCATCGGAACGCCGCGCGACAACATCAGCAAGCACAGAAAATTGCGCATCTGTTGAGAGCGCAACGCACCCACGTGCTCGGCAGAGATTGCACTGACTTCATCGCCTTCATGCCCGCAGTTCCATGATCGATTGTCGTCGGTGCCGTCGGTGTTGTCGTGCCCGTTGGCGTCGTTGTGCTTGCGGTCATAGCTCACGAGGTCGTAGAGCGTGAAGCCATCGTGTGCTGTAACGAAATTGATGCTTCGATGCCACTCAGTACCGAACAGATCGGGACTGCCTTGCAACCGCTGAGCGATGCGACCAACGAAGCCTTGTTCACCTCGGGTGTACGAGCGCACGTCATCGCGAAACTGACCATTCCACTGCGACCAGGTCTGGCCGGCAAAGCCCTCGCCCAGTTGATACGCGCCGAGATCCCATGGCTCGGTAATCAGCCGCAACCCGCGCATCGCAGCAAACGTGGTGATCTCATCAATCAGCGGGCTGCGCTGTTGGGCGATGCCGTCGAGATCGCGACCCAACAACGAGCCGAGGTCGAAACGAAAACCGTCGACGCCAAGGTCGGCGTAGCGACGCAACGAAGCCATGATGAGTGCCGACGCAGCAGGACTCGCGGCTCGCACAACATTTCCGCAGCCAGCGGCGTCGTAATAACTCGCGCTCGAATCGACCACGTAATAGGCGGCATCGTCGATGCCACGAAGGTGATACGTGGGCCCGAACTCATCCTCTTCGGTGGTGTGGTTGTAGACCACATCGAGCAAGACCTCAATGCCCACATCGTGGAAGGCCTGAACCATCTCGACGAATTCGCCTTCGGGGTCGTTGCCGGCAACGTATTCGTGATGCAGCGCGCTCCATGCCAGCGGCATGTATCCCCAATAACTGCCCTCAAGCGGATCGCATTGGTGCACCGGCAGCAACTCGATTGCGGTCACCCCCAATAACGCTAGGTAGGCAGCGTGGTGTCGTAACCCAGCGAACGTGCCGCGCAGTTCGTGGGGCACGTGCTGTGCCAATTGCGTGGCGCCGCGCACGTGCAACTCGCACACAACAAGATCACTCCACGCGTGTCGTGGTCCAGGAGCCATCGCTGCACGCGGCACTTCGCGACGCAACACCGCCAACGGGGATCGGCCTAACGAGTCGGCACCGTGTTGCGCGGCGAGGTCACGATCATGCTCGGGGGGAAACCACACTTGGGTCGCCTCAGGATCGAGCAAGACCTTCGACGAATCGAAGCGATGACCCTGCCCTTCGACGCGAAAGCCGTAGAGATCGGCATCGCCGATGTCGGCCAGCGCAACGGTTGCACGCCACACATCACCCTCGCGCACCAATATCTCGTCGCGTACAACGCGGAATGGATCGTTGCGATCAATGACCATCAGGTGCACCGAAACGGCACTGGCGCTCCATAGCGCGATGGTCCAACTCTGCGTTGAGGCCTGCCACGTTGCGCTCACCCAATGATCTTCGCCGATCCGAGTGGGGTTCGTGTACTCCCGGGCAATTAGCCTTGCCCCGATGCTGCCGCCAAACCTCACCGTCAACGATGTGTCAGCCGCGTTGGCTTCGCACGACTACCTCGCCGACGAGGGACTCACCACCGCAATCTTCCTCGCGCTTGCACTACGGCGCCCATTGCTCCTCGAGGGCGAAGCTGGCGTCGGCAAGACCGAGGTGGCCAAGGTGCTCAGCCGCTGGACTGGCGGCGAACTGATTCGACTGCAGTGTTACGAAGGCATCGATGCGAGTCAGGCCGTCTACGACTGGGACTACAGCCGTCAGCTGTTGCATCTCCGCGCTGCCGAGGCGAGCGGCGAGGCCCGCGGTGCAGGCACAGCAGCGCTCGAAGGTCAGCTCTACAACGAGCGCTTCTTGCTCAAGCGCGCCTTGCTCCGGGCAATTAGCCCCGTGGCTGGCCCACCGCCTGTGCTGCTTATCGACGAAGTCGATCGCGCCGACGACGAGTTCGAGGCGTACCTGCTCGAAGTGCTCAGCGACTTTCAGATCACCGTGCCCGAGCTTGGCGTCTTTCGCGCCGAGCGCGCGCCAATCGTGATTCTCACCAGTAACCGCACGCGCGACGTGCACGACGCGCTCAAACGTCGCTGCCTCTATCACTGGATCGAACATCCCGGGTTCGATCGCGAGGTTCAAATCGTTCGACTCCGCGTGCCTGCCGTCAGCCAGATGCTCGCTCGCCAGGTGGCCGCCGCAGTCGAAACCATGCGCGGCCTCAACCTGTTCAAGCCGCCGGGCGTCGCCGAGACCATCGACTGGGCCACAGCGCTTGGCCGTCTCGGCGTGAGCGAACTCTCCGAGTCGTCAGTGAAGAGCACTCTTGGCGCCGTGTTGAAGTACCGCGAAGATGTCGAGCGAGTTCAACTGCACGGCATCGCCGACATGGTCAAGCACGCCTTCGAGCGAGGCACGCAGCCCGGCTAATGGCCGCGTTCGCACCTCCCGTGGCGCACAACGGTCCGGCACCCAGCGAGGGTGCCGCGCAGCGTATGGCTACCGCATTCGCCAGGTTGCTGCGCGGTCTCGGGCTCAGCGTGCCCATTGGCTGTGTGCTCACCTTCACTGAAGCACTCGGAGCATTAGGCATCGACCAACGCGATTCGGTCTACTGGGCCGGCCGGGCGACGTTGGTGCGCCGACCCGAAGATCTGCCGTTGTTCGACCGAGCGTTTGCAGTGTTTTGGGAAGCGCGCACTGGCGACTCAACCGAAGAGGCCGAGAGCGAGCCGCAGCACATCTCCATCGAGATGGACGACGGCGACCCGCCCGAAGACGAACAAACACACACGGGCCAAGCCAACGACGACCCCACCATTCACCTTCGCTTCAGCGCCGTTGAAGTGCTGCGCCGCAAGGACTTTGGCGCGTACAGCAACGACGAACTGCAGATGGCTCAACAGCTGATGAGCCGTCTGCGTTTCGTCGGCCCGCCTCGCCAATCGCTGCGCTTGTCGGCCTCAAAACAGCAGAGTCACCGTCCCGACCTTCGTCGCACGGTGCGCGCTTCACTTCGATCTGGCGGCGAGCCCGTGCGGCGTTACTACCGCGAGCCGGGCGAGCGCATGCGCCGCCTCGTGCTGTTACTCGATGTCAGCGGCTCAATGGAGCCCTACGCTCGGGCACTGTTGCGTTTCGTGCAAGCCGCAGTCGCAGGCCGCCAACGCGTCGAGGCATTTGCGTTGGGCACCCGGCTCACACGTGTCACCAAAGAACTCAGCAGCCGTGACCCCGATAAGGCACTCATGCTGGCCAGCAATCGCGTTACCGACTGGAGCGGCGGCACGCGCCTCGGCGAATGTATGCGCCTCTTCAACGACGAGTGGGGCGTGCGGGGCATGGCTCGCGGCGCGATTGTGGTTGTGCTCAGCGATGGCTGGGATCGTGGCGAACCGCTGCTCTTGGCCGAACAAATGCAACGACTGCAGCGCATCACCCACAGCCTGATCTGGGTGAACCCGCTCAAAGTCACACCCGGCTACGCGCCGCTTGCGCGAGGGATGGCTGCGGCTCTGCCCTATGTTGATCACTTCGTGGAGGGTCACTCACTGGCCGCCATGGAAGAACTCGCTCGGGTTATCTCGGGCACTACCGAAAGGGCCAACCATGCGTGAGATTCTCGATGACATCGAGCGCTGGCGGCACAACGATCGACGCATCGCGGTAGCGCGGGTGGTGAACATCGAGGGCTCCGGACCACGCGATCCTGGCGCCACCATGGCAGTCAACGAAGACGGCGAGGTCGCTGGCTCAGTCAGCGGTGGTTGCGTCGAAGGCGCTGTGGTCGGCGAAGCACTGGCGATCTTGCATGGCGACATGCAGCCGCGCATGGTCACGTTTGGTTACAGCGACGACGAAGCGTTTGCCGTGGGCCTCACCTGCGGCGGCATCATCCATCTCTTCATCGAACCGCTCAACTGGTAGTGCTGTGACCGACACCCCGTCTCTCTACGAAGCATTGCGTGACCGCATCCGCGCCGACCAGCCCACCGCCTTGTGCACCATCATCGATGGCCCCAACATTGGCGCAAAATTGCTGATTGGTCCCGACCACGCTCCCCGCGGAACGCTCGGCGACCCCGAGCTCGATCGCATCGTCACCCGAGACTCACTTGCCGAACTCGAGGCCGGACGCAGCGGAGTTCGCCACTACGGACCCCACGGGCAAACAACTCCCGAAGATCTCATCGATACCGACACGGTCAGCGTGTTTGTCGAGAGCTTTGCAGCGCCGCCTCAAATGTGGATCTTTGGCGCCGTCGACTTCACCGCTGCGTTGGCCAAGGTTGCCAAGGTGCTTGGCTATCGGGTGCTCGTATGCGATGCACGCGAGGTCTTCGCTACGCGTCGCCGATTCCCGATGGCCGACGAGGTCTTGGTCTCATGGCCCATGCCCGTATTTGTCGAACGGGGCGCTGTGCTGGGTCCACGTGATGCCGTATGCGTGCTCACCCATGACCCAAAGTTCGATGTGCCCGCGGTGATGGGCGCACTCACTACTCGCGTTGGATACATCGGCGTGATGGGCAGTCGCACAACTCATGCAAAGCGCATGGAGCGCCTCGCCGAAGCCGGCCTCACCGACCCCAACGACATCGATCGCTTGATGTCGCCGATTGGACTCGACATCGGTGCCCGCACGCCGGAAGAAACGGCTATCTCAATCTGCGCCGAAATCATTGCTCGGCGCACCGGACGCCGGACGCCCTCGTTACGTGACGGGTCGGGATCGATTCACGCCGCCGGGTAGACACTCAGCCAGTTGGGTCGCCGAAACGAAGTCCGCGGCGATTGCCGAGGATTCCGACCTCTACGGTGCGGCCACTGGTAGGTGCATGCACGATGGCAGTGTCAACCCCGAGGTAAAGCATCACGTGACCCGGGTAGTACACCAGGTCGCCCGCCCGCGCGGAGTCGATGGTACGCACAGCCGCATTGCGAACCTGCGAACGCGACTGGTGAGCAATCTCGACGCCAGCAACACTCCACGCGTAGGCAGTGAAGCCAGAACAATCGAACCCAACTCCAGGGGCACTGGTGTTGCGCCGATAGCGAACGCCGAGTTGCGACATCGCTGCCATCAAGGCTGTCTGATGCTCGATGTCGACGCCGGCCCATGCTTCAACCATCCGTGCGGGCTCGATGCCGAGACGATTCGCGACCTCGGTGGCGATCGAATCGCGAGCGCTGACGTATCGATCGTTCGCCGAGGTTGATACGACCGAAGAGGTGACGGCGCTGCCTACGGTCCAAAGACTCTCGGCTGCCACATCGTGCAGGTCGGAGAGTGCCTGAGCGGCAATGGGGGCGAGCGCATCGCTGCGCACAACCGGCTTCGAGTTCTTTGACGCGTTGGCTGCTGTGCATGTGGCGGCAACGCTGCCGAAGGTGGTTGCGAGGGCGATGGCTGCAAAGCCGATGCGCCGCAAAACTGGGTGACCTGTAGTCGTACTGCTGAACTTCATTACAATCTCGCTTCGTTAGCGCACCCGACCGAACCGGCCGGATGTCGTGGCATGAACGCTTGTTGCATCCAAGTCACGTCGCGCCTCACGAGAGCGCCACGCTTGCGTAGTGAAGAGTCGTAGATGACGGCCTTTCGTTACGGCCGCAACACTATCGACATCAAACTGACATAATCAACCCGTCCGTAACCTTTTCGTCATATTGCGGTCACCGTCTCGTTGAGCTGGCTCACGGGCGTTGAAGCTGGCAGGCTTGCGAGGCTATGAATACCGTCCCTGCTCAGCGTCTTGACGAGGCCGCTCCGCCGAGCGATACATGCGCTGTGTTGCTTGCCGCAGGCAAGGGCAGTCGCTTCATCGGTTCGTCACATAAGTTGGTCGCACCGCTGCGCGGGCGAGCCGTCTACACGTGGGCGCTGCAGGCAATCGAAGCAGCAGGGTTTGCCAACGTTGTTGTTGTGACCGGCTGCGTCGAACTCGACCTACCGCAATGGGCGCACCGCGTACATAACCCCCATTGGGACGAAGGCCAAGCCACGTCGCTGCAGTGCGGCATCGCCGCCGCCGAATCACTCGGAGCAACCGCTGTGGTTGTGGGACTTGCCGATCAGCCGTTCGTCACCGCCCAAGCGTGGCGCGCCGTGGCCACGGCCCGAACACCAATTGCAGTCGCTACCTACAACGGCGCTCGCGGCAATCCCGTGCGCCTCCACCGGTCGATTTGGTCATTGTTGGCGACCGAAGGCGACCACGGTGCCCGTAGCCTGTTAAGCCAACGCCCGGACCTCGTCGGCGAGGTTGCCTGCACCGGCAACTCGGCCGACATCGACACGATGGAGGAACTCCAGCAATGGAACTCGTCAACGAATTCACCGTAAACCGGCCAATCCACGAAGCATGGGCCATCATCACCGACGTCGAGCGCATCGCTCCGTGTCTGCCAGGCGCCCAGTTGCAAGAAATTGAAGGCGACTCATACCGCGGCGTTGTCAAGGTCAAGGTCGGCCCAATCAGTGCCGCCCTCAAAGGTGAGGCGCACTTTCTCGAGCGCGACGACGACAACTATCGGGCCGTGCTGAAGGGCGACGGCCGCGACACCAAGGGCAACGGCAACGCGTCGGCCATCATCACCGCATCGCTGCAGCAGATCACTCCAACGAGCGCCAAGTGCACCGTGCACACCAAGCTCGACATGACCGGCAAGGTCGCCCAGTTCGGCCGTGGTGCCCTCGCCGACATCAGCGGCAAGCTGATGCAGCAGTTCTCAAAGAACCTCGATGCCATGCTCGAAAAGGATGCCACCCAACCAGCCGCTGCGGCCCCTGCGGCTGCTGGCGCAACCGAGGCGCCAGCCGACGACAACGCCGCGTCGACAGCGGCCGCCAGCGAGCCAGCTGCGCCCACCGTTCGCATTATCAATGGTCCAGCCGCCGAGCCCATCGATGCATTGCGTCAGGGCGGCGGCGCAATCCTCAAGCGCCTCTTGCCCGTGCTTGGCGGCTTGGTGCTGTTGCTGCTCGTGTTCCGTCGCCGCAAGAACTAGTCGAGCCGCCTCAGCTCACCAATGCACGTTCGGTACCGACTTTCGCCATGCTCACCGCTCAATCCATGAACGATCGAGATCGAGTTCGAGAACTGCTTGGCCGCGAGCCGCAGGGGAAATTCGAAGTAGTGGTGCGCGACTCGATCGGCGATCCGGTGGTGTTGCTCAACGAACCGTTGCTCGACGATGGCACCCCGATGCCAACCCGCTACTGGCTCATCAACAAAACCATCGTCGCGGCCATTGGCCGCATCGAAGCCGAAGGCGGCGTTCGTCAGGCCGAGGCAGCCGTAGATCCAGCATCGCTAACGCTCGCTCATCAGCAGCACGAAGCCGAGCGCGACGCTGCACTCCCTGAGCACTATGTAGGTCCCCGCCCAAGCGGTGGCGTAGGTGGTACGCGCCAAGGCGTGAAATGTCTGCACGCTCACTACGCCTGGTTCCTCGCTGGCGGCAATGACCCAGTGGGCCAATGGGTGCACGACCGCATTGAGGCGTACAAGAAATGATCAGCAGCGAAGTGCTCGTCGACAACGACAACGTCACCATCTCGGTATTCGAAGATGGTGTCCAAGTCGGTTCGTTCGTCGCCCCGGTAGGCATCGCATCGCTTCATCGCCGGCACTTCGACGCCGACCCTGCTCTACCCGAAGACCTCACCAATGCAATCGGCGAAGTGATCGACCATCTCGACGACGCCCGTCGGCTCATGCCCCTGCTCGACGATGCTCGCTCTGTGGTGGTGTCCGGCGAGACGGCTCGGGTCATCGCCGCTGTCGAACATGGCGGGGTTATCGAAGCCGACGACTTCGAACTCAGTCGCGACGCCGCCGAAGATGTGTTTCGCACCTTGGCCCTCGAGACCTCAGCTGAACGCCGCCACAATCCTGGTCTACCCACCGAGCTCGCCCAAACAATCGTCGCCGGATGCTGCGTGATGGTCGCAGTGTTTCGTAGCTTGCATCTCGACACGGTGTCGATCCCCATCACCACTCAGCCCCTCACAATCTCCGCAGGCAGTGCACCGGTATGAGCAGCGAGTATCACCCCTTCCCCCACCCGTCGGCGCCCGCCAACAGCGGACTCCGCTTATACGGACAACGCGTCATGCTTCGCCCATTGGTCAGCCCCGACTTCGCATCGTGGAGCGAGGTACGCATACGCAACGAAAGTTGGCTCACACCATGGGAGCCATCTCGGCTTGCGAATCAGGGCGACCCAACCCGCGAGAGAGACGCATTTAGCACCCGGTGCTCGGCACGCGATCGCGACCGACAAATGGGCGCCGCCTATGCGTTCGGACTTTTTGTCGATAGCTCAGTGGCCGGCGAGGTCAATCTCAACACCGTGGTTCGCGGGGCGCAACAATGCGCCACTATCGGCTACTGGATCGATCGTGCACGCGCTGGTCACGGGTACGTCGCCGAAGGTGTGTGCGCGGTGATTCGCTTTGCGTTCGACGAACTGCGACTGCATCGTCTTGAAGTGTGCATCATCCCGCGTAACACCAATAGTCGGCGCGTTATGGACAAGCTGCAACTCCGCGACGAAGGCGTGGCAAGTCGCTTTCTTGAGATCAACGGCGTGTGGGAAGACCACATGCGTTACGCAATCACCGTTGAAGAATGGCAAGCCCGTCGCGACGAAATGATCGCCACCTGGCTCTAAGGCACTAAGCCTGTTCGGCCACCACTCGGGTCACGAGGGCCCGGGCCTTACGCACTGTTGAGCGCCGCTTCCAGCTCTTCATCTTCCAGTGGCGCGGTTCTTGCTTGCTGGCGCTGGCCTTACCCTTGGCCGCATCGTGGCGGTGGCTGGGCACCCAAGCCCTACCGGGCTCGTGAATGTCCTCGGGTTCGGAACCTGCGCTGACCTGATTGGCAACGGACTGCAGCACGCTGTTGATGCGATGCCGCTCGTTGTGGGCGTGAGCACGCAGGTCCATTTTCGGCTGTGGAACCGACTCCTGCATGTGATGGCGCTGGCTCATCGAGTACCTCCTGTGAGACGTACGGTTGACAAACTCCCCTTAAGCGAAAGGTACACCCGAGCCGGGGTCGCTGTGAAGCATCGGGCTACTTTCTTGACGAGATTTTTTGCTGCAGGGCTGCGATGCGCTCGGCGAACCATGGTTGGCGAGTGCTCCACACCTGTGGATCGAGTTCGCGCTTCACGGCGGCTGGGTGATTGTCGATGTCGGCCATGTCGTGAATTGTCTGCTTCACGATGATGGCCAGCTCTCGCGGCGCGCTCGCAGCGCGCTCGGCCATTGCTTGCGCGACTACAAGCAGTTGGTCGTCGTCGACACAACGATGCACGAGTCCAACGCGCTCAGCCTCAGCGCCATCCATGACCTCTCCGAACACAACTGCTGCCATGGCGGCTTGCGGGCCAACGATGCGACGCAGCATCCACGTGTGGCCGCCGCCGGGGTGGATACCGATCTGCAAGAACCGAGTGTCGAACTTGGCGCGACGCCCAGCGATGCGCACGTCGCAGCCAAGCGCGAGGTTCATGCCGGCACCGACGGCAGCACCGTTGACTGCAGCCAAGGTAGGCAATGGGCTACGGGCGATTCGTAGGAAGCCTTCGTAGATGCTGCCAAGGCTCTGCTCGGTGGACTCGGCGAGATTGCCAAGATTTGCGCCCGCACAAAATGCCGGAGCCGTGCCCGTGACCACGATTGCGCCAACACCTGGGTCGGCCTCGATGGCGTCCATCGCAGCGATGATCTCGGCGACCATGGGTGCGGTGAGCGTGTTGCGCTCGGCAGGATTGTTCAGGGTCAGGGTCGCGACGCGTTCGCTGATGGTGACTTCAACAAGACTCATACCCTGATTGTCGCATGTGCCAAGGTTGCGGTGTGAATGCAACCGAGAGTCTTCCTCCTGCCCGGCCAGCAGCCACGGTCATCGTTGCGCGCGAAAACGGTGGCCAGTTTGAGGTGCTGTTCTTGAAGCGCAGCGACGTGGGGGCGTTCGCGAACATGTGGGTGTTTCCGGGCGGACGTGTCGACGACGACGATTCAGGGCACGACGAAGTGAGCCGAGCAGTGTCGGCAGCGATCCGCGAAGCCCACGAAGAAGTTGCGTTGCGACTTCATCCCAACAGCCTCGTCGCACTGTCGCATTGGACACCTCCAGCCATTGCGCCAAAGCGCTACACCACTTGGTTCTTCGTCGCTCCATGGTCTGGCGACGACGTTGCCATCGACAACCACGAGATCGTCGAGTCCCTCTGGATCAGCCCTACCGACGCGATCACTCGGGCGCTACCAATGGCGCCACCCACGCATGTCACTCTCGTCACCCTCGCCGAGGCCGGTTCATTTGAGGGCCTCAATCAACTCCTTGCCCGCCGCGGCATCGAACGGTTCGTCACCGTTCCAGCGCAGCATGAAGGAGCGTTGGTGTTGCTGTGGGAATCCGATGCCGGATACGAAACCGGCGATGCGTCGCTGCCCGGTCCGCGGCACCGAATGTTTATGCACAACGGACTTCCCCACATCTACGAGCGCACAAACCGTTAGGGTCGCGTTACATGCTTGATCACGTCTTCACCGATGCCATTGGCGCATTGCGTGACGCGTTCGAAGGAGCCTTCCTCGAACGTCAGAGCTTCGAGGAGCATTTCCAGATCGACGTTCTGTTGGGCGACATCACGTGGGAGACCAGTTATGGCCTGCCAGGCGAAGGCCAGCCGCCCCGAGTCGTTGCACACATCACCTTCGAGTGGCCAACTTGGAGCCAAACCGCGTACCGACGCTGGTACGTCGACGAGATGATCGACGAACAACCATCGATTGAAATAGAAATTGGGTTTCGCGTTCAACGACTCGCCGAGCAACCTAACCCTGTGCCGGTGCAAGCGATCATGCCCGAATCGAGTCCACTCATTGGGAACGAGCGCCTCGAGCGCGCCGGAGCAACCGTTGAGATCGGCTACTTCGGCGAGGTCGTTGAGGCTCCCGAATTTGCGATCGAGATCACCTACGAAGGCATCTACGAACTTGCCGAAGAGACACTGGCCGACGGCGCGAGCAAGTTGCTCGACAACCATTTCGGAACATTGGGCACATGGATTGCATCGACCTTAGTGAAACTCGGCGACCTCAAGCTCAACTTCTTACCAGCCGACGACACCGACTCGTAGCGGCACGCTGAGGCCTGCGAACATCGGAGGATGACCGATGTTGTTCTGCTCGAAGTCAGCGATCGAATCGCCACCGTCACGCTCAACCGGCCTGCCGCCCGAAATGCGCTCAGTGCCGATGTAATGCGCCTCTTCCCCCTGCTGATGCGCGAAGCCGATGCCCGAGACGATGTCGATGTCGTCATCCTCACCGGTGCCGATCCGGCCTTCTGCGCCGGTATCGATCTGAAAGAGTTGGGCGGCCGCAGCGGATCGGCGAACGCTGCCGAATCCACACTGCCCAAAGCCTCAGCCGAAGGCATGCGCGGACCCTTTCCGTCGATGACCAAGCCAGTGATCGGAGCAATCAACGGGGTCGCGGTTACCGGCGGGTTCGAACTGGCCCTCAACTGCGATTTTCTTGTTGCGAGCGAGCACGCCAAGTTTGGTGACACACACGCCCGTGTGGGCGTGATGCCGGGCTGGGGCCTCACGGTGCTGCTCCCTCAGGCCATAGGCGTTCGTCGGGCACGCGAGATGAGCTTCACGGGCAACTTCCTGAGTTCCCAAGAGGCGTTCGACCTCGGGCTCGTGAACCACGTAGTGGCCCACGCCGATCTTCTCCCCACTGCACGGAGCTTGGCTCGTGACATCATCGGCAATGACCAGCCAGGCGTTCGTCAGATCAGGCGTACATACGCCGAAATTACCCACGATCAAGCAGGCTGGGAGATCGAGGCCCGGGATGGCACCGAGTGGGCCCGAACGATGTTCAGCGCCGAAAAAGTGGCTCAGCGTCGCGACGGAATCATCTCGCGAGGCCGCGGGCAGTAGCCAGCGGCGAAGTACTACGCCAGACGACGGCGGCGGCGACCCACGGCCACGAGGCCAGCACCAATGCTGACCAAACCGAAGGCAATCAGAGCAAGCTCACCCGAGCTTGCGCCGGTGGCAGGCAGCAACGCACTGGGTCGACCACTGAGGCCGAACGAGCCAACCGATACAGCCTCGGTGGAAGCAACGAGGTGGCAATGCGAAACCACCAAATCAACCGAGGTCAGGCTGACGGTGCTGGTTCCGCCGTTGGTAACGGCAACATCGCCACCCAACACGATGGCGCCAGCGGTGGCTGAGGCGCCGCCAACACGCACAGAGACGCCCGTTGGCAAGCCTTCGCCGGTAGAAACGGCGACCGAGTCGACCACCGACTGAATGCCTTCTTGCTGCTCGACAGAGACACCCGTGGAGTACGAAGCGCCGGGTTCAAGGCTCACGTTGCCCGACCATGACGACGGCAACTTGTGGCAAACCGCGGTTGCACTGCTGTCTTCTGGGGCGGCAGACACGTGCTGCATGGCCACCGTTGAGGTAGCCAGAGCTACCGCCACGCATGTCGTAATTTTGAGAACTGTTTGCTTCATTGCGCCACCTCAGATGCCAGTGCACTTGAAGGGCCGGTTTCGCGCTCGCTCCTCATTGGGCATTCGCGACCAACTTGTCGCCCAATGTCTCATAGCTTTCCCTACTCTCGACACTACCGGCGCACCCCAACCGAGTACAGGGAAAATGTTCCCTGAGCCGACAATGTGCCAAATGGCCTAGCCAGCGCGAGACACTTCAGACGTTCGCTCGGCCCCTCGGTTCACGAGGTCTTTCTCGACGGCCTGAGTGATATGAAACGCCAAGATTTCGGCGCCAGTGGTGTTGAGATGGAAGCCATCTACGTCGCTGCGAACCTGCTTGCTGATGCCGTCGCGCGGGTCGACCACATACTGGGCATAGCCGCCATCGAGGCCCGAGAAAATGTTCCACGAATCGATGAAGACCACACCGGGGTGTGCCGCCACTTGGGTTCGCACCACCTCGTCTTGCACCTTGAGGCGAGCAGTGATGTCGGGTCTGTTGTCGTTGGGGACACCGACCCAAATAAGCGTGCGGCCGTCATTGGCCAGAAGATCCATCACAGCGCCAACGCGCTTGCCGTATTCGGCGCGCCACTCGGGCGTATCGACCTGCTTGCTCAAACCATGAATTGGCTGAGCGTCGTTGCCACCAAAGGCAACGATCACGATGTCGGGATTCAGCTTGGGTATGCGCGCAGAGAGCCGGGCGGGCCAATCGAAGAAATCGGGACGGGCCAACCCAGAGGAGACCTTGTAATCGACCGTTGTGGCCACGACCCCGGTTGCATGCAATCGACGCGACACGAAGGGCGCAAATGAGCCGGCATCGCTGTCGCCAGCTATGTACACACGCGCAGGGTCGCTCGGCGTAGGAGTGCGCCCAGCATCGACAACGGTGGTGTCGGGGGGCAACGTAGGCGGCGCTGTGATGCCAGCCGCATCGGGCGAGCTGAGCAATGTTGTGTCGTGCGCTGATGCCGCTGACGCGACTTTCGACTGCTCCGAACCACCGCCAACCAACAACCGCACGAGCCCAACCAACGAAGCGGCCGCAGCAAGCATCACAATCGCTGCCACCACGCGGCGACGCATATAGATGCGCTGCATTCGGCGTCGCGAGCGACGACGACCCGAATGTGGGTGCGTAGTCAAGCGGCCTACGTGATCTGACCCTTGCGCCACGGCTGACCCGAGGCGGCCGGCGGACGCAGACGACGACTGAACACTGCGAGAACCAACAGCGTGCCCACGTACGGCAAGGTCTTCACGAGGTCGTCGTTCATGTCGATGCCTGACACGTAGAACAACAAGAGCGCAGCGCTTACAGCGGCGAGTGACCGACCGACGCGTGCGTTCTTGCGGCGGAAGAACACGATCGATCCGATGAGGCATCCGACAACGCCCAACAGGTAGAGCCCGCGAACGGCTGTAGACGCCGTGAGCTGCAGCGTGTCGAGGAATCCAAACAACGTTGCACCGGCGAGGACTCCACCTGGTTTCCAGTTGCCGAAGATCAAAGCGGCGAGACCAAGGTAGCCACGGCTGTTGGTTTGCCCTTCGGAATATGCGCCGTTGTTGCGCAACACCAACAGCGCACCACCGATACCGGCAAGCGCCCCCGAGGCCATCACCGCGAGATAGCGCACGAGAACGACGTTGACGCCAAGCGAATCGGCCGCCGACGGCTTCTCGCCCGACGACCGCAGCCGCAACCCGAACTTGGTCTTCCAAACGAGCCATGCGACGAGCGGCACTGCTGTGACAGCGACCAACTCGTAGAGCTGCCATGTACCGAGCAGTCCGCGGCTCACACCGGCGATGTCAGATACGACGGGCCAATGCTTGAACTCGAGTCGGGCCAGCCACCCGCTGTTCGAAAAGCCAGGCATGCGCAATGTGGGCATACCCTTCGAGGTGTCGAATCCGGGGCTGTTGGTCTCAGAACCCGAACCGCGGCCTTTGAAGAGCGACGCTGACAAGAACCTGGCCCAACCGAACGCGAGCAAGTTGATGGCCGTGCCAGAGATGACATGGTCGACACCAAACGTAACCGTGGCAACAGCGTGCACGAGCCCGCCAACCGCACCTGCTAGCGCGCCACCAATGAGCGCGCCCCATGGGCCGTAGTGATAGCCAAAGAAACCGGCGCCCCACGTGCCGAGGATCATCATGCCCTCGAGGCCGATGTTCACGATGCCAGCGCGCTCGCTGAGCAACCCGCCGAGACCGGCGAGCAAGATGGGCAAGGTGAGCGCGATCGTGTTGGTAACGGTGAACTCAGAGGTGAGGTCGTTTTCTCCTGAGATCGCACGAGCCAACGACAACACGATGAAGGCTCCGAAGAACATCAACACGAGCTGTCGCGAACGCGACGTTGAGCTCCACCAACTGGCCTTCGGATCGGCAAGGTCTACGTAGGTAGTGGTCATGCCGGAACCTCAGCGAACTGCGCGGCCGAGCGATGCGCCGCTTCATGAATTGCATTGGCTTCGGCTCTGCGCCGCACCACTTCGTAGGCCACCACTGCGGCGAGCATCATCGTGCCCTGCAAGATGGTGCCGATCTCTTTGGTGCCTCGGGTTGGAGGACTCGTGAGCGCCTGAGATGCGCGAGTGAGGTACGCAAACAACAACGCTGCGGCGGCCATCCCTGCGGCTTTTTGTCGGCCAACAAGCGCCACGGCAATGCCCGCAAACCCAAGCCCCTGCTGGAATTGCTGAGTGAACTCGTGCTGGCGCTGCAACAGCAGCGGCATACCGACAAGCCCCGCGATAGCGCCGGACAGCGCCATTGTCTTCACGATCATCCGCTTTGGATTCACGCCAGCCGCAAGTGCTGCGCCAGGGTTAATGCCCGAGGCGCGCAGCTCGAATCCGAAGCGCGAACGGTTGATCAAGTAGTGGTAGCCGATACCGATCGCGATCGCCACAAAGACCCAAAGATAGAGCTCGCTTCCACCGAACGTCACGCTGGGAAACCACGCTGATTTGGGCAACCTTCTCGTGCGCAACTGCTGGTCTTTGATCGTCGCGATCAGATCCCATTTCAAGAGCACCGCCACAAGACCGGTCATCACCCCGTTGAGCATGATGGTGGCGATGACCTCGTTGACATTTCGATAGGCCTTGAGCAAGCCAGCGATGCTGGCGTACATCGCGCCCACGATGACGGCTGCGGTCATCGCCATGATGATGCGCAAGAACCCGGGGCCGGGCAGTTCGGCACCAACGACCGCAGCAATAATTGCAGCCAAGCGATATTGGCCCTCAACGCCGATGTTGAACAGGTTCGTACGAAAGCCAATAGCGACGGCCACGCCCGACACAAACAACGGCAGCGCTTCGTTGATGCTGTTGATCAACGAGTCGACCGTGCCGCCGTAGATGACCATTTGCTTGAACGCAACGAACGGATTTTTGCCGCTGACCAACAGTGCCAAGCCGGCGACTGCAATAGCCAACACAAACGCACCAAGCGGCGCAGCGAGGGCGTAGAACACTTTCTTACGGTTGATGCTCATGCGGCCACCTCACGAGCCCCTGTCATGTATTCGCCGAGTTCACTTTTGCTCACCTTCGCGGGGTCGAGCTTGGCAACGATTCGCCCGCGAAGCATGACCAGCACCGTGTCGGAAAGTCCGAGCAACTCTTCGAGGTCGGCGGAAACCAGCAACAACGCCAGACCCTGACCACGGGCGTCGCGGATTGCATCCCACACGGCTGCCTGCGCACCGACATCGATGCCGCGAGTTGGGTGAGCCGCCACCAAGACCTTCGGTTCGGCGAGCATTTCGCGACCCACAATGAGCTTTTGCTGGTTGCCGCCCGACAGCGCCAACGAGATGGTGTCGACGCTGGGCGTACGCACATCAAAGGAGCTGACAATCTGCTCGGTGTAAGCGCGCGCAGCGGCTTGGTCAATCCACATCCCTTTGCCAAATCGCTTGCTGCGCTGATGGCCCAAGATCGCGTTCTCCCACAGCGGAGACGGCAACAAAAGGGCCTCCCGCTGGCGATCCTCGGGGATGTAACCAACGCCCATCTCGCGACGATCGCTGGTAGATACACCGACGACATCGTGGCCGTCGATAGAAATCGAGCCGCTGTCGATGGGATCGATACCGATGATTGCCTTGAGCAATTCGGTCTGGCCGTTGCCCTCAATGCCAGCAATGCCCACGATCTCGCCCTGGTGCACCGTGAAGCTCACGTTGTCGAGCAACGGGCGAGAGCCGCGTACGGTTGCGTTCATCGTGACACCGGCAAGCTCAAGTGTGGCGATGTCGGTAACAGTGGCCGTGCGAGTTGCGGCGCTCGGCAGCTCGGAACCAACCATCATCTCGGCCAAATCGCGAGCCGTGACCTCGCTGGGCAGAGCCGTAGCGACTGTCTTGCCCTTGCGGATCACGGTGATGTCATCGGCGATCGCAAGCACTTCGTCGAGTTTGTGCGAGATGAACACGATGGTGACACCCGTGCCGGCGAGATCGCGCAGCGTGACAAACAACTCGTCGACCTCTTGCGGAACAAGCACGGCCGTGGGCTCATCGAGAATGATGATTCGAGCGCCGCGAAACAGCACCTTCAGAATCTCAACCCGCTGGCGCTCGCCCACCCCAAGCTCGGACACAAACGCATCAGGGTCAATCTCAAGCCCATTCGCGGCCGCTAGTTGAGTGAGACGTTCACGGGCCGAGCGAATGTCGATCTTGACACCCTTACCCGGTTCGGCACCAAGGATCACGTTCTCGAGAACCGTGAGGTTGTCGGCCAACATGAAGTGCTGAAACACCATGCCGATGCCAGCGGCGATTGCATCTTTCGGAGATTTGAAGTGTTGCTCGACGCCGTTGACTTCGACGCGACCTTCGTCGGGTCGCTGGGTGCCGTAGAGAATCTTCATCACGGTGGATTTGCCTGCACCATTCTCGCCAATGAGCGCGTGAATGGTTCCGGGGCGCACCGCAACGTTGACACCATCGTTAGCCACCACCCCCGGAAATCGTTTGACGATGTCGCGAAGTTCGATGGCATACGAGGCGGCCTGCGGACCGGGCGTTCGGGGAATAACAAAAGGGCCGCCGGCATCGCCGACGGCCCCTCTGTCGGCGTTTTCAGTCACGCCGTGAACTTAGCCGATTGCTCAGGAAACTGAAGGAACCGTGATCTCGCCAGAGGCGATCTTGGCCTTGAAGTCGTCGAGCTTGGCCTTGATGTCGTCGACATTGCCACCAGTGGTTGCATAGTCGAGGCCGCCGTCCTTCACGCTGAACACGCGAACGCCACCCTTGAAGGTGCCGTCGTTAACGGCCTTCATGGTCTCGTACACAGCGACGTCGACGTGCTTAATCATCGAGGTCAAGATGAACGGGGCGAGGTCGGCCGCTACGGTCAGCGCCTGGTCGGAGTCAACACCGATGGCCCAGACCTTGTTGCCCGAAGCGTTCACTTCTTTTGCTGCACCGAACAAGCCGTTGCCAGCTGAACCAGCGGCATGGAAGATGACGTCGGCGCCATCTGCGTACTGCTTGAGTGCGATGGTGCGAGCCTTCGCATCGTCGTTGAAGCCGCTGAAGTCGCCTGCTGGCGAGATGTACTTGGCATCGATCTTGATGTTGGGGTTCACAGCCTTGGCGCCGGCTTCGTAGCCAGCGTAGAAGTCCTGGATCAACGGAATGTCGACGCCACCGATGAAGCCGATGGAACCGGTCTTCGACTTGAGAGCAGCGGCTGCACCCACGAGGAACGAGCCCTCGTTGGCCTTGAACACGAGGCCAGCAACGTTTGGCGCGTCGACAGTTGAGTCAACGATTGCGTAGTTGATGGTTGGGTTCTCTTTTGCTGATGCACCCATTGCTTCGCCCCAGGCAAAGCCAACGCCGAGAATCAACTTTGCGCCGCCGTCGGCGGACTTCTTCAAGAGCTGTGCTTCGTCGGAACCCTGACGGACTTCTTCGGTCACGTCGAAGCCAAACTCGGCTTTGCCCTTGTCAAGGCCCACAGCTGCTGAGTCGTTGAACGACTTGTCGCCGCGACCCTTCAGGTCGAACAAGATGGACATCTTGGCGCCGGAGGTTCCGCCGCCTGTCGTTGGTGTGGTGTCGGCAACCACGCTGGCGCCGGTGGTGTCAGCCGTAGCTGGCTTGGTGGTGCTGTCACTTCCGCAGGCCGTGGCGACGAGGCCAAGAACCGTGGTGATCGTGAGCGCGCTAAGCAAACGTGTGCTCTTCCGCATTTCTCCCCTTTTGGTATGAGTGTCGACATCGGTGATGTCCGAGTCGAAGAAATGATAGCCGTATGACCGGCATACGACCATACGGGTTCGCTAGCGGCTCAGTGCTGCGACCGAAGTCACGCGATTGCGTCAGAGTGAGCGCTGTAGCCGACTCACCGCTTGCACTTCGATGCCGCCGCGGGGTCGTTGAGTGATCGTGGCCGTCACCTGATGAGGCTTCGCCGTGGCCATGATCTCGCCAGCAATCTCGGCTGCGAGTGCCTCGGCGAAAACGGGTCGGTCACGGAAGCTCCAGAGATACAGCTTGAGGCTCTTGCTTTCGATGCACGACTGATCGGGCGAGTACTCGATGACCAAATGCGACAGATCAGGCTGCTGGGTGACCGGGCACACGCTGGCCAACTCGTCGGTGGTGAAACGCACCACTGTCACGTTGGCTGGAGCGGGAAAGGTCTCGACATGATCGATGGCGTGTCGCACCGTGCTACCAAGCACCGTGAGTTGGTTTGGTTCTGCGGGCGACTCGGGCACGGTGAGGTCCATGGAAAGAAAGACTACGGTTGCGTCATGCCAAGTGTTCTCTCCGATGCACAGATCAGCAGTTACCACCGCGACGGATTTTTGGTGGTGCCCGACTTTGTCGACAGCCACGCCTGCGCCGACCTTCGTCAGCGCGCCGTCGAAATGGTCGACGAGTTCACCCCAAGCGATCATCGCTCGGTGTTCACCACCAACGACCAAGACCGTCAGGACAACGCAGAGTTTCTCGAATCGGCCAACGGAACGTGGTGCTTCTTCGAGGCAGAGGCTTTCGATACCCAGGGACGCTTGCGTCAAGACAAGTCACTGTCGATCAACAAGATCGGCCATGCGATGCACGACCTCGATCCGGTGTTCGAGAAGTTCAGCTACTCGCCCGACCTCGCTGGTGTGTCCAAAGACATTGGGTTAGCCGATGCCCTCGCGTTGCAAAGCATGTACATCTTCAAGCAGCCGCACATCGGTGGCGAAGTGAGCTGTCACCAGGACGCCACCTTTTTGTACACCGAGCCGATGACCGTCACCGGGTTCTGGTTCGCTATCGAAGACGCCACCTTGCAAAACGGTTGCCTGTGGGCGGCGCCCGGCGGCCATGTCACCTCGCTGCGCAAGAAATTCAAGCGCGCCGGATCAAGCAACGACGATGGGGTCATCTTCGACGTTCTTGACCCCGCTCCTCTGCCCGAGCCCTCAGAACTGGTGCCGCTCGAGGTCTCCGCCGGAACCTTGGTGGTGCTGCACGGTTTGTTGCCTCACTGGAGCGACGTCAATCGATCCGCCCAAAGCCGTCATGCCTATTCGCTGCACTGCATTTCGCAGTCAGCCGATTACCCGGCATGGAACTGGCTGCAACGCACATCCGACTTTGCATTGCGACGCCTCGACCGTTCCGATCGGTCGGCAGCGTGATCAACGAACTGATAGCGCGGGCACCCAAAGCGCTGCTGCACGATCACCTTGATGGCGGGCTTCGTGCCGCAACGGTCATCGAACTCGCCGACGAATACGGCTATCGCAAACTGCCAACACACGACGTCGTCGAACTCGGGTCTTGGTTCAACAGAGGCGCAAAACGCAACGACCTCGTGCTGTACCTCGAGACCTTCGCTCACACCGTCGGCGTCATGCAACACCGCGACGCCATCGAGCGCGTGGCCTACGAGTGTGCGGTCGATCTCGCAGCCGACGGCGTTGTGTACGCCGAAGTTCGCTTCGCCCCAGAACTGAATACCGAGGCCGGCCTCACGCTCGACGAAGTGGTAGCCGCCGTGCTCGATGGTTTTACCCGCGGATCTGTTGGCACCGACCTCACCATCTATCTCATCTGCTGCGCGATGCGAACTGCTGCACGCTCGCTAGAGATCGCCGAGCTAGCGGTGCGCTGGCGCGATAACGGCGTGGTGGGTTTCGACATTGCCGGAGCCGAAGCGGGCTACCCGCCCACCCGCCACCTCGACGCGTTTCAGTACGTGCAGCGCGAAAACTTTCACTCCACTATCCATGCTGGCGAAGCGTTCGGTTTGCCCTCGATCTGGGAAGCCGTTCAGTGGTGCGGAGCCGAGCGACTTGGCCATGGCGTTCGCATCGTCGACGACATCACCGGACCCGAAGGCAACGAAGTCCTTGGGCGCCTCGCCACATATGTGCGCGACCGCCGTATCCCACTCGAGCTGTGCCCCACCTCGAATGTAGGCACGGGCATCTGCGCCTCGATCGCCGACCATCCCATTGGCATGCTGCGTCGACTTCGCTTTCGCGTCACGCTCAACACCGATAACCGTCTGATGAGCGACACCTCGATGTCGAAAGAGATGACCCAGTTGGCCGACGCTTTTGGCTGGGGGCTCGACGACTTCGAGTGGGTCACGATCAATGCGCTCAAGAGCGCGTTCGCTCCATTCCCCGAGCGCCTCAAAATCATCAACGAACAAATCAAGCCCGGCTACGCATCATTGCGTTCAGGCTCGTCCATGCAAAGATGATCCAATGCCCGTGAAAGTAACCGTTGTCGACCATCCGCTCATCGCCGCTGCGCTCACGCGCATTCGCGACGAAACAACGCCAAACACCTTGTTTCGCCAAGAGCTCGAGCGCATCGGCACGCTGCTTCTCGCCGAGGCCACGGTTTCACTTGAGACAGTGGTCGTGTCGGTCAAGACACCAGTGACGGTCACCATGGGCCGTGTTCTCAAGACTCAGCCCGTGATCGTGCCCATCCTTCGAGCCGGCTTGGGTTTCTTACATGCAGCGCAAAACTTGATGCCAGGGGCTGACATCGGATTCGTGGGTATCTCACGCGACGAAGAAACCTTTGAGCCCAAGCCGTATGTGAACAAGCTTCCCGAGTCACTCAAGGGACGCACCTGCATCGTCATCGACCCCATGCTCGCCACGGGCGGATCATTGGCGCTCGCGTGCTCGCTGCTCACCGATCGCGGAGCGAACACGCCAATCATCGTTGTGTGCGCACTCGCCGCTCCCGAAGGCATCGCAGCGCTAGAAGCCGCCGGTATCGATGCCCAGATTTTCACTGCTTCGCTCGACGAGCGTCTCAACGAGAACGCCTACATCGTGCCGGGCCTCGGCGACGCTGGCGATCGCCAGTTTGGTGCCGCCTAACCGCCTCGGTGCGTGACCAACGCGCTGTTGGTCAGAGCAACTGAGCAAGCGCTGCCAGATACAGATCTGGGTCGGCGCCTATTGCTTCGCCGTAGAGCTTCACTTTTGGTTCGGTACCGCTGGGGCGAACCTGGAGCCGAATGTCGTGCAACCAAATTCGCAACAGGCCGGCTTCGCCGAACCATTCGACATTGGTCACCTGACGCCCCGCCACTTCGGTTGGCGGCCGATCGCGCAACGCGGCCACATTGCGTGCCGCCTGTATCGGGGCGATACGCAGCGACCGCTCGGCAGTGACATGACGTCCGAACTGATCGGCCAAGGCATCGAGACGTTGTTGCAACGTGACACCTTCGTGAGCCGCCAATGCAGCAACCTCGGCCATCATCACCGCCGCGCTGATGCCGTCTTTGTCCATTGGTCGCGGACCGACCAGGTAGCCAAGCGCCTGCTCGTAGCCAAACACGAAACGAAGTTCGGGGTGATCGAGCGCCGCACGCGCGATCCATTTGAAACCGGTGTACGTCTCGCGGAAGTGCACCCCAGCCGCAGCCGCCATGCGGCCAAGCAATGACGACGACACCAAGGTGGTGACCACAAGCCGGTCATCGCCCGACGTGTGCCGAAGGATGTGGTCGCCGAGCAGCCAACCGAGTTCGTCGCCAGTGAGACGACGCCAGCCGCCATCGGGTGTGGGGATTGCCGCGCCGAGCCGATCGGCGTCGGGGTCGTTCGCAAGCGCCAGCGCTACGTGAGACTCACGCGCTCGCTCGAGCAGCAGGTCCATCGCACCGGGCTCTTCTGGATTCGGAAATGCGACGGTTGGAAATGCAGGGTCGGGCTGTTGTTGCGCAGTAACCACGTAGGGCAACGGCAACCCAGCCTGCTCGAACGCGCTCAACAGGGTGGCGCCTCCGACGCCGTGCATCGCCGTATACGCGATGCCGACGCCATCGATGTCGGGACGAAATCGAACGCTCGGAATCGCTTCGAGGTAGCGAGCCTCTGGCGCACCATCGAGACGCTCGATCAACAGATGATCGAGAGCCGCCAGCTCGACTGTGCATGGATCGAACAGATCGATGCACGCGGCAATGGCAGTGTCGTGAGGCGACACGATCTGCGCGCCGTCGCCCAGGTAGACCTTGTAGCCGTTATCGATGGCCGGGTTGTGGCTCGCAGTGACGACTACGCCGGCAATCGCATTGAGCTCGGTGATGTTCCATGCGAGCACTGGCGTTGGTAGTGGCGTCGGCAGAAGCAACGCGCGGACCCCCGCAGCCGCAACCACGCGTGCAGTGTCGAGCGCGAAGTCGTTGCTCTTGCGCCGTGCATCGAACCCGATGATGATGCCTCGCTCAGCGGCATCGGGCCACGTGTCTCGCACATAGCGGGCCAGCCCAGCGGCGGCCTGGCGCACCACGAGACGGTTCATGCGAAGTGGACCAGCACCGACCGGACCACGCAACCCAGCGGTGCCAAACTGCAGCCGATCGGCGAAGCGGGCGGCCAGTGCATCACTTGGCCCGGCGATGAGTTCGTCGAGTTCCTCGCGAATGTCTGCGTCGGGTTCGGCATCGCGCCAGGCAATTGCCCGGGCAAGAACCTGTTGGTCAAGCATTACAGAAGATTACGCAGCTCGACCAACGGCCTTGGACCGACGTGAGAGATCACTTCGGCGGCTGCGATTGAGCCAAGCCGGCCGCACTCGGCAAGATCGAGTCCCTTGGTGAGGCCGTAGAGAAACCCAGAAGCAAACAGGTCACCGGCACCCGTGGTATCGAGCACCTGATCAACCGGCTCGGCATTGATGACCACGATTTCGTCGCGCGTGATGATCACTGATCCGACGGCACCACGCGTGATGGCGGCCATTGCACAGTCAGCGCGCACGGCGGCCACGGCGTCGTCGAATGACGAGACCTCGTAGAGCGACAGAAGCTCGTCTTCGTTGCCGAACAAGATGTCGACCTCGTCGCTGACAAGCGCACGGAAGTCATCGCGATGGCGGTCGACACAAAACGAATCGCTCAGTGTGAGCGACACCATGCGCCCGTGCTCGTGCGCTGTCTGCGAGGCGTGCCGGAACGCGGCCTTGGCCTCGGGACGGTCGAACAGATAGCCCTCCATGTAGAGCACCGCTCCGGCGGCAACCGTATCGAGATCGATGTCTGGAGGACACAGCAGCGACGACACACCGAGGTGGGTGTTCATTGTTCGCTGCGCATCGGGAGTGACCACGATGATGCAGCTTCCGGTGGGCATGTCGCCAGCGGGCGCGCCCGGCCGGAAAGCAACTCCAACGGCGCGAAGGTCGTGACCGAACACTTGACCAAGATCGTCGTTGCTTACCTTGCCGATGTAGGCGGCTCGGCCACCGAACGAGGCTACGCCACACATGGTGTTAGCAGCGGAGCCACCGCTCATCTCAACAGCTGAGCCAAGGGCCTTATAGAGCGAGGCGGCTCGTTCACTTTCGATCAAGGTCATCGATCCCTTTACAAGGGACTCGAGCCCAATGAACGAATCGTCGGCATGGGCGATGACGTCGACGAGCGCGTTGCCGATGCCAACCACGTCGTAGAGGGCGGGAACTCGATCTGGGCTAGGCACGGCCTTTGACGCTAGCGGCTGCGAGTACCCCATTACCGCTACAAGTAGCCTCGCTGCCGTGACCCTTGATCCATATCGCCTTCCGCTCACCGTTCTGCCCCGCCACTACGCCGTCACCCTCGAGCCAGAGCTTGATCAAGCGTCCTTTGCTGGCAGCGTGCGCATCGATGTCAACGTCACCGAGGCTGTCGAACGAATCGTGCTCAACGCCATCGAACTCGAGGTATTCAGCGTTCTCGTCAATTCACAGCCAGCCGAGTTCGCTCTCGACGAAGACACGCAGCGCCTCACTATCGCCGCTGATCTCTTGGCCGGTAACGCAACGATCGATGTTGAGTTCACCGGCATTCTCAACGACAAGTTGCGCGGTTTTTATCGCAGCACCTACACCGACGACAACGGCGCGCAGCAGGTCATCGCGTGCTCGCAGATGCAGTCCACTGATTGTCGGCGCGTGTTTCCATGCTTCGACGAACCAGAGTTCAAGGCCACCTTCGGAATCACTTTGGTGGTTGACCCAACGATGATGGCAATCTCAAACGGTCCCGAGATTTCTCGCATCGCTACGCCAAACGGCCGATGGGCCGTCACGTTCGACAACACCATTCCGATGAGCACGTATTTAGTTGCCGTCATCGTGGGCCAACTTGAGGCCACCGAAGCGGTAGATGTTGCTGGCACTCCCCTGCGCGTTGTTCACGTGCCTGGCAAAGCGCACCTCACGGCGCTGGCGCTCGACATCGGGGCTGTTGCCCTCGAATGGTTCCAGAGCTATTACGGCATCGCGTATCCCGGCAAGAAGGTGGACATGATCGCCCTGCCCGACTTTGCCGCTGGAGCGATGGAGAACCTCGGGTGCATCACCTACCGCGAGTCGCTGCTCTTGCTCGACCCACAGACGAGCACGCAAAACGAACAGCAATTGGTGGCCGACGTGGTGAGTCACGAGCTTGCCCACATGTGGTTCGGTGATCTCGTGACGATGCGTTGGTGGAACGGCATCTGGCTCAACGAAGCCTTCGCGACGTTCATGGAAGTCATGGCAGTCGAGGTGTTCCGACCCGATTGGAAACGCTGGACCAGCTTCAGCCTCGAGCGTTCCGATGCGTTCGAAGTCGATTCGCTCGACAGCACCCGCACGGTCGAGTTTGAAGTGCGGGCACCATCCGACTGCGACGGCATGTTCGACGTGCTGACCTATCAAAAGGGTGGAGCACTGCTGCGAATGTTGCAGCAGTACCTCGGCGAAGAGCGCTTTCGGCAAGGCGTGAACCAATACCTGCGCACGCACTCGTACGGCAGCACCGAGACGGGCGACCTCTGGGACAGCATCGAGCAGGTCACCACCGCCGACGGGGGCAACGAACCAGTGCGTCAGCTGATGGACAGCTGGATCTGGCAGGCGGGCTTTCCGTTGGTGAGCGCGTCACTCGACGGCAACGATCTGGTGTTGCGTCAGCAGCGTTTTAGCTTCAGCCCCGAATCGACCGACCCAACCTTGTTTGTGACCCCGGTTGCCGTGCGTGTCGGCGACACAACGCACATGGTGTTGCTCGACTCTGCCGAGGCGCGGCTCGCTCTACACGACACCAGCGCTGCCATCGTGGTCAATGCAGGCGGACACGGATTCTTCCGAGTTTCGTATGCCGACAACCTTCGCTCGCGTCTCGATAGTCACACGTTGGCTTCGCTCAATACGGTCGAGCGATACAACCTGGTCGACGACGCCAGCGCATCGCTCGTGGCCGGACGCCTCACTGCTGTCGGCCTGCTCGAGTTCCTCGAAGGATTCACGGCCGAGCGCGAGTTGGCTGTGTGGCAGGCAATCGCGGCTTCAGTTCGGCGTTTGCATCGCCTCATCGACGGTAGCGCACTCGCTCCGTTCGAGGCTCGTGTGCGCCAATTGATGGCGTCAGCAGTCGATGATCTCAGCTGGACGCCGATGGCCGACGAAGACGACCTCCGCTCAAAGCTGCGCGGCCTGTTGGTCACGATGTTGGCGGTCTATGGCGCCGATGCCGATGCTCGTCAACGCTGCCGCGTGTTGTTGGCGTCCGATCACGCCAGCGTCGATCCCGAACTTCTCGCTGCGTCGACTGTGGTGGTTGCCTCTATCGGCGATGCCGACGACTTCGACAATTTCGTCAATGGCTTCCGCACTGCCGCCACACCCCAAGAGCAACTCCGCAACTTGTACGCGCTGGCCGAGTTCGACAGTGCCGAACTCGTTGAGCGCGCGTGCAACTTCGCATTGAGCAGCGAGGTGCGCTCACAGAACGCGCCCTACGTTCTTGCCCGATGCATTGCCAACCGCTGGCACGGCGAGCTGGCGTGGACCATCGTGCGTAGGCACTGGGACTACGCAAACGCCACCTTTCCCAACCCATCGATTGTTCGAATGGTCGACCCAGTGAAGACACTAAAAAATCCGAGTGTGATCGCCGATGTTCAAAGCTTCTTTGCCGAGCACACGATCCCGCAATCGGTGAACACACTTGCGCAAGTGCTCGAGCGCCAACGGGTCAACGGCGCCGTGCACGAACGCGAGTCGGCCGCCTTCGCTGCAACGCTTTTGCAGTAGTCACGATTGTGGTTCGAGCGAGATGAGATGCATCTCAACGCGTTCGCGGTAGTTCACCTTGCCCAGCACACTTGGATTGGTGGTGTCGTTCAACACGCGCTGCGCCAACATCAAATCGGTGCCCACTTGAAACCATCTGTCGGTGAGTTGCGTGTCGCGCGGTGTCTCGTGCGCGATCGAAATTCGCACGTGCAACGCCTGCACGGTCACGCCTCCAATGCTCATTGGTTCGGTGCCGATGACAACACCGCTGTACGAATCGGTTGCATCAGATTTCACGCAGTCGAACGCGAACGAAGTTCCGGCTGAGGCGTCTACGGGCCGTGGGTCACCAGCGCACTGATACGCATCAGTTTGAGCTTGGCCAAAAAACTCGTCGTACGTCGTAAACGTCGGCTGCGAGATTGAGCGGCCTGATACGCACCGCTGCGACTCGGCCCATCGCTCTTTCAACACGTCCCAACGCTGCATAACGCCGCAGCCAAAGGGCACAACTGTCATGGTCGTGACGGCGGGATAGTCGTGATGCTGACCGTTGAGCGCATCGACCGAGTCGGTGCCGATGGTGTCGTACCGATACACACCCGGCTTTGGCAGGATCGAAACGGGTAGCGGTGCCGTAGTAGCAGCGAGGGGAACCGAGTCGTGTTGGCTGCTGCTTGGAGCCACGGTGGTCGAGTGCAGACTCACCGTTGAACTCGGCAAATGATCAAGGTAGTTCTGCCGAATCTCTTCGGCTGTCAGTGTGGTATTCGAAGCGCTCGTGAAAAAATAGCGGCGCACCTCGTAGAAGGCGACCACGCTGAGGGCCACGCCAACTCCGATCGCTACAGCGGCGACGCGACGGTTCACGACCTGAGCGTAAGCGAGTTGAGAGGACCCCTCGCGCCGAACCTTGGGCGGTCACCATTTCGCGCGTAAAGCGTCAGCTCACGCAACCAATCACGGCTCGAAGCGATAACCGATTCCCGGTTCGGTGACAAAGTAGCGGGGTTGGCTTGGCGTGGGCTCAAGCTTCTTGCGAATCGCTGCGAGGTGAACCCGCAAATAGTTTGTCTCGACCGTGTACTGAGGTCCCCAAACCTGAGCCAGCAACTGGCGCTGCGTGACCAACCGCCCGGGATTGCGAACAAGATGTTCAAGGATCGCCCACTCAATCGGCGTGAGGCGCACCTCGCGTTCGGCGCAGACCACCCGTTTGGCAACGAGGTCGACGACGAAGGCATCCGTGCGCACCACGGGCACTTCGGGCTCCGGTTGATGGCGGCGCAATGTTGCTCGCAACCTCGCGAGCAACTCGTTCATGCCGAACGGTTTCGACACGTAGTCATCTGCACCGGCATCAAGCGCCGCCACCTTGTCGGACTCGGCGCTTCGCACAGAAAGAATGATGATCGGCACGGTTGTCCAACCGCGCAAACCCTGCACCACTTCGATGCCGTCGATCCCCGGCAGCCCAAGGTCGAGAAGCACTAGGTCGGGGTGATGGGTTGCTGCGAGCAGGAGGCCTTGCTCGCCGGTCTCGGCGAGATCGACTGCGTATCCACGAGCGCGCAGGTTCACATCGAGAGCGCTTCGAATCTGAGGTTCATCATCGACGACAAGAATTCGGGCCAGAGGTGCAGCGGTCATGGGAGAACCTCAACGTTGGGTTGCAACTCAGCAGCCAACTCCGGGGCAATCTCGAAGGCGATGTCGGGAGACTCCTCAAGAACGGCGGGCAGCGCGATACACATGGTGACTCCTCCACCAGGAGTCTCATCGATTTCTAATGTTGCACCCATCGAATCGATGAAGCCCCGCGCGATCGCAAGCCCGAGACCAACTCCGGCATCGTTTGATCGATCGCCCAGACGCTGAAACGGCTCGAAGACACGCTGACGTTCGCTCACAGGAATTCCAGGACCAACATCGATGATTCGTAGGTTCACCATGTGTCGAACAAGCCCGGCTTGAATTCGAACTGTTGCATCGATCGGTGACCACGCCAACGCATTCGACACAATGTTCGCGAGCGCACGTTCGAGCAGCGCCGGGTCGGCCATCACTAACGGCAGGGTGTCTGGAACATCGACAACGATTCGACCGCCGAGATGGGCCGTGTTCGCTACTGCGGCCGCCACAACGTCTTCCAACGCAACAGCACGGTTCGCACTTTCGACGGCGCCAGCCTGCAGGCGACTCATGTCGAGGAGGTTCACGACAAGCCGATCGAGACGATCTGAGGCGCCGTCGATATTGCGCAACAGGCTCATTCGATCTTGTGGCGAGAATGCGACGTCGCTCTGCAGAAGTCCGCTCACAGACGCTTTGATCGACGCCAACGGCGTACGGAGATCGTGCGAGACCGCTTGCAACAGAGCCGTTCGTAACGCATTTGCTTGAGCAAGGCTGACCGCAGATTCAGCCTCAGAGCGAAGGCGCCTGCCTTCGAGCGCCAACGACAACTGATCGGCAAACGCTCGAAGAACCGAATGGTCGTCGACGTCGACGGCTCCTCCAACGAGAACCAACCAACGATCGCCGTTCGGGTCAAGAGCGAGCGAGGCGCCATCGTCGGGTTGGCGCGGCACTGGCTGTCCAACAGCAGAGTTGACCAACCAGCCGTTGGAGGTGCGCTCGAGGACCGCGACTGCGTCGAGGCCGAACGTGACTCGAAGCTGATCGACAAGATCGGGCAGCGGATCGCTAGAACCCACAAGCGTTCCGGTGGTACGCGCAAGCGCCCCGGCTTGGGCGCGGGCTCGCGAAGCCTCGCGAGTACGCAGTGCGGCGCGGTCGACAAGCACGCTCACGATGACCGCCACCGTAATGAAAACGCTGAGCATCACTAAGTTGCTCGACTCGCTCACGCTCAGGGTGTGAAAGGGAGGAACAAAGAACCAGTTGGTCAAAAGGAAGGCGAGAATCGACGCGACGAGACCAATGAGCAAGCCACCAACCGCAGCGACCAAGACAACAAAGCCGAGGCTGAGAAGCAACTCTGAACCGAGGCTCACGTGTTGCCGAATCAGGGTCAGTGCCAGTGTCATCAGCGGCAGACCTGCAACACACATCAGCCATGCCGCGTATCGTCGCCCACGCGGAAGCGGTGCCAATCGATTCACTCGGGGCAGGTGCGTCCACGAGGCTGACTTCTGTGTTGGCTGAGCAATCACGTGCACATCAATCTGGTCAATGTGTCGGAGCAACGACCTCACAACCGAGCCACGACGGCGCACGCCAAAGCGCGATCGCCGGCCTGCGCCAAGCACCAACTGAGTGGCCTTCTCGCTCTTCGCAAAGCTTGCCAGCGCAGCCGCAACGTCGTCGCTGACTACTTCGCGGTATTGCCCACCCAACTGGCCGAGAAGATTCCGCTGCTCTTCAAGGTTGCTACCTACAGAAGCATCTCCTGAAGCAACATGCACGCCGATCAGATCTGCTTGCAGGCGGCCAGCAATTCGCGCAGCGCGGCGCAAGAGGTGCGTGCCACCAGCGCCTGCGAGAGCAACAACAACACGCTCCCGAGTTTCCCAAGACTCTGTAATGCCATGCTCATCGAGATAGCCCTGCAGTCGCTCCTCGACCCGATCGGCCACCCACAGCAACGCAAGTTCGCGAAGTGCTCCAAGATTGCCGAGCCGAAAGAAGTTTGCCAAAGTCGCGTCGAGTTGGTCCGCTGCGTAGATATTTCCGTGCGCGAGCCGGCGGCGAAGTGCCTCGGGGCTCATGTCGACCAGCTCAATCTGATCGGCAGACCGCACAACCGAGTCAGGTATCAGCTCGGGTTCGGAGTATCCAGTGATCTTCACGATCACGTCTGCGAGTGACTCAAAATTCTGAAGGTTCAGCGTGGAGATCACATCGATCCCGGCATCAAGAAACCCACCCACGTCTTCCCACCGCTTGGCATGACGACTTCCGGCGACATTGCTGTGGGCCAGCTCATCGACGAGTACGACGCTTGGTGCTCGAGCGACGACGGCATCAAAATCCATCTCCTCGAGTTGCCCCGTAGCCAGTGCAAGAACCCGCCGAGGCACGACTTCGAGATCACGAATCTGCGCAGCAGTATTTGCGCGGCCATGGGTTTCGACAAAGCCAACCACAACATCGGCCCCGCGCTGTGAGCGACGCCAACCTTCGTCGAGCATCGCAAATGTCTTGCCGACGCCAGGAGCGGCACCTAGGTAGATACGGAGAACTCCCCGACGCATTCACCCAGTGTGCCTTGTTGAAGGCCTCTTAGCGCGATCTTGACGCGTCGCCGCGCACTCTATGCGCTGTCTTGACGGCCCGGCTCAACGCACTTCGGTTCACTTGGAGGGTGCTATCTGAACAGGAAATTCCCGATTCGCCGACGCCCACCATGAGCAGCGCGAGCCATGACCCACGAAGTCGCGGCAACGAGATTCCGGAGCCACTGAGCTACCGACTCAAGAACGCGGTGCTTGGTCCGCCACTTCATTCTGAGCAACTCGTACACGAACGCTTGGGCAACCCCACCGCACTCGCTGTATTTGCGTCGGACAATCTGTCGTCCTGCGCGTACGCGACCGAAGAGATCCTTCGCGTGCTCGCCCCGTACGTGGGCCTCGCCGCCTTCACGTTGGTCACGCCCGTAACCATCGCATTGCTCGTCGTGCTTGGCTTTTTGATCTTGTCGTATCGCCAGACAATCAAGGCCTACCCATCTGCCGGCGGCGCCTACATCGTTACTCGCGACAACTTCGGACTCATGCCTGCGCAGGTCGCTGGCGTAGCCCTTCTCACTGACTATGTGCTGACGGTGGCAGTTTCGGTGGCGGCCGGCAGCGACGCACTTGCCTCGGCCATCACTCCACTCGCACCGTACAAGCACCTCATCGCGCTTGGTTTCGTTGCCCTCATTGCCTACGGCAACCTCCGCGGAACAAAGGAGTCAGGCAAGCTCTTTGCGGCTCCTACCTATTTCTTCATCATCAACATGCTCGTTCTGCTCGGAGTCGGCGGCTACAAACTCATCTTCTCCTCGCTGCCAAAGGGCCCCACGAACCTGCCCGGTATGGAACCAATGGGAACCCATTCGGGAAGCGGATTGCTCATGGGGGCCACCGTCTTCATCGTGTTGAAGGCCTTCGGATCCGGAGGCGCCGCGGTCACCGGAGTCGAAGCGATCTCCAACGGAGTTCCAGCATTTCGAGAGCCCGCTTGGAAGAACGCACGAAAGACCCTCGTGGTCATGGGATCGCTCCTTGGCATTATGTTTCTCGGCCTATCGATATTGGCTGCCCGCACGCATGCGATGCCCTATCACGGCGGAACCCCGACCGTGATTTCGCAGGTCGGCGGGTTTGTGTACGGCCCCAGCACCCTCGGTCGTGCGCTGTTCTATCTACTGCAAACCGGCACCATGCTGATTCTTGTTCTCGCCGCGAACACCAGCTTTGCCGACTTCCCGCGGTTGGCGTCGTTCCATGCTGGCGACAACTTCATGCCGCGCCAGTTCATGATTCGCGGACATCGGCTGGTGTTCTCGAACGGCATCATCTTTCTCGCCGCCGCTGCGATCGTCACGCTCCTAGCCACGGGCGGAGAAGTGAGCCGACTGATTCCGTTGTACGCCATCGGAGTGTTCACAAGCTTCACCCTCTCGCAGGCGGGCATGGCCAAGCATCACATCCGCCTGAAGGAAGAAGGCTGGAAGTCTGGCCTGGTGATCAATGGCATCGGAGCAATGCTCTCGTTGATCGTGCTCGTCATCGTTACGTGCGTGAAGTTTAAAGAAGGGGCGTGGGTGATCTTGCTCCTCGTTCCAATCATGGTGTTCGGCCTCGTTCGTCTAAACAAGGCGTATGAGACTGAAGACCACGAACTCCATGAGGACGCGAAGGTCGCCGCCGAGACGCCCGCGTTGCGTCGCCACGAAGTAGTCGTGCTCGTCGACAAGCTTGATGTCGCGACAGCGCGGGCGATGCAGTACGCGAAGACCTTGTTCCCCGACGAACTGCGCGCTGTGCACTTCGACCTCGATCCTTGGAAGACCGACATCCTCACCGATGCTTGGCAAAAGCTCGGCTTCAATCGCTTCCCCCTCGACATCGTCGAATGCCCAGATCGACGCGTCCCGCGAGCAGCTCTTGAACTTGCGGCGCGCCTAACACAGGGCAACGAAACAGAGCTCAGCGTGCTGATCCCTCGTCGTGAATACACCAAGGTCTGGCATCGTTTACTGCACGATCGTTCCTCGACAGGTATCACTCAGGCGCTCTCAACGCTGCCCCACTGCAATGTCACCGTGGTTCCCTATCACCTCGGAAGCCACATATCGAATGCGCTCGAGGCAGACCTAGCCGCTGAGGGCCTGCGAGAAGTAAACTCACACGGGCGGGGCGCAACCAACGGTCGGGGGCGCGCCCAAAAACCACGCTCGGTCAACAGCATCGACGTATCGGGCCTCCCGCTCGGCCGGACAAAGATTGCCGACATCGAACTCCGCCAGCCCACATCGGTGGCAGGTCGAGTCACCGCAATTCGCGTGCAGCCGTGGGGTAACGCGCCGACTCTCGAATGCACCCTCTCCGACGAAACAGGCAGCGTCACCATTGCGTTTCTCGGACGTCGGTCGATCGGTGGAATCCGCACCGGCACGATCTTGTCGGCATCGGGTGTTGCCAGTCAGCAAGGCGGAATTCTGGCGATGATCAACCCCACGTTCGAACTCATCAGCGTGCCGCCAATGCCCGAGTCACCGAGCGAACACCACTGACACGCCGTAGCGGCGGTCACCATCTCGTTCGTAAAGCGTCAGCGCACGCCGACCGTGCGCTGACGCTTTACGGGGCTGAGCCCTAATGGCCGCTCACGGAAGCGCCTCGAGTTGGTCGATGACTCGGCCGATGCGCTTGGCACTCACCGACTGTTTGGTACCGAGCGTTTGCGCGAATTCGCCAACTCGCAGTTCCTCGATCATCCACCCGACGTCGATGACATCGGCGGTGATCTGACTCGGCTCGAGTCGACCGATGAATTGTGCATAGCGACGTTCGAGAGCCACGATCTCGAGCATGCGCTGGCGGTCACGAGCCGGGTCGCTGGTGAGCTTGTCGGCGCGGCGCTCGATGGCTCGGATATAGCGCACGACGTCAACTAATCGGGCGGTGCCCGAACCGGTAACGAATCCAGGACGAAGCAGCCGAGCCAACTGGTTGCGCATGTCGGTTACGGCCGGGGCAAGCGCTGGGGTAACCAACCTGCCGAGTGCGGCGTCGACGGTTGCCGCAGCAACGTAGATCTGCCCCACCATGCTCATCGCTGCCGTGGCAATGGCTGCGAGATCGGCGCGACCCTCGTTCTGCAGCGCAATGAACGCTGCTTCATTCCAAACCAGATCACCGTGGTTGCCAAGGACACGATCGGCAGCCGCCGTGATGCAGTCGTCGGCAAGACCGCCAAGCTTCACCGAACCAGCACGACCAATGGCCAGCAATGCTTCATTCGAGATATCGCGACCAATCGACTTTCGCGACAACGGAACCGTGAGCAACAACAGCCGACGAAGCCCCGCACGCATGACCCGCTGCTGAATCTCCTGGTTTGTAAAGATGCGGATAGACACCGAGTCGCCGTCATCAAGTAGAGCCGGATAGCCGCGCACCGTGTGACCATCGCGCGCTGTCTCGACCACGTGAGGCAGTGTGCCGAAATCCCAACGAACAATGCCGCTGCGTTCGAGGCCTGGGGCTGTCTGAGCGATGGCCTGCCGAACGCGCCCGCTCAGTTGTTTGCGTAATGCGTCGAGGTCTTTGCCAAGCGCGAGCAGACGACCGTCGTCGGCCTCAACAGAAAACGTGACGCGCAGATGAGGCGGCACTCGGTCGATATCGAAATCAGAAGCCGACACCCTGTCGCCACCGAGTTCGGTGAGCACCTCAGCAAGCGACTCTGCCAAACCGGCTTCGTTGGGCATCACCCTCTGTGCCGCCACCCGCGCCGTGTCGGCGAGCGGCGTGAGCATGCGGCGAAGTGCCTTGGGGAGAGTCCACACCAACGCAGTCACCAAGTCGTCGCGAAAGCCTGACACCTGCCAATCGAATCCGTTGTTACGAATGCGGTTGAGCACGCTGACGGGCACGTGCACCGTGACGCCATCGTTGGCATCGCCCGGATCAAATCGGTATGTCACCGCCAGCCTGAGGTCGTCCTGCTGCCACGAGTTTGGGTATGCATGCGCATCGATGACCTTGCGCGATTGTCCGGCGACTGAAGCCTCGGCGAGCGCCTCGAAGGTGAGATCGAGCATCGTCGGCTGCGCAGCTCGTGCGTCTTTCCACCAGCGATCGAAGTGGCGAGTAGAGACCACATCGGGACCAACACGTTTGTCGTAGAACGCAAACATCGCTTCGTCGTCTACAAGGTCGACTCGGCGCACTCGGTCGCCCATCTCGCGAAGCTTCTCTATGAAGGCCGCGTTCACTGCAGCGAACTTGTGTCGAGTGGTCCAGTCGCCTTCGACGAGTGCGTGGCGAATGAACATCGAACGCGCAGCACCATGATCGACCCGGTCGTAACCGATTCGGCGGCCAGCCACGATGGGCAAGCCATACAGGGTCACCCGCTCAAGAGCTACCGCGCCGCCGCGGCGAGGGTCCCAGGTGGGCTCGCCGTAGAAGCGTTTCACCAAATGCTTGCCCGCCTGCTCGGCCCACTCGGGCTGAATGTTTGCCGCAACGCGACCCCAGAGACGCGACGTATCGACCAACTCGGCCACCATCACCCATCGAGCCGGCTTTTTGGCCAGAGCCGAGCCGGGCACAATCGCGAACTTCGAGCCGTGAGCGCCGTTGTACTCGCGGGTCTCACGATCACGCATGCCAAGGTGCGATAACAATCCGGCCAACACCGACTGATGCACACGGTCGGGATGACTGTGTTCGGTGCCCACCCGAATGCCGATGGTGGCGGTGATCTGACGCAGTTGGCTGTAGAGATCGTGCCACTCGCGCACGCGCAGGTAGTTGAGATACTCGGCGCGACAGAGTCGGCGGAACTGGCTCGAGGTAAGCGCTCGTTGCTGCTCGCGGATGTAATCCCAGAGCGCGACGATGCCGAGAAAGTCTGAGTCGTCGACAGCAAAGCGCTTGTGCGCTTCGTCGGCGGCTTGGCGATTGACTACCGGGCGCTCGCGAGGATCTTGAATAGTCAGGGCAGCGGCGATCACGATGACTTCGCGCACACAGCCGTGCCGGTCTGCTTCGAGCACCATTCGACCAAAGCGAGGGTCCAGCGGCAGGCGCGCAAGACGCCGCCCAAGCGGGGTCAAGCGACGGCGGTCGGCGGGCTGATCCTGATCGATGGCCCCAAGTTCTTCGAGAAGCGCGACGCCATCGCGAACCGCACGGCTATCGGGCGGATCGAGGAAGTCGAACTTGCTGACATCGCCCAGACCGAGCGATGTCATCTGCAAGATGACCGACGCGAGGTTGGTACGCAAGATCTCTGGCTCGGTGAACTCGGGCCGCTGATCGAAATCGTCTTGGGTATACAGCCGCAGGCACACCCCTGGGGCCACTCGTCCGCACCGGCCCGCGCGTTGGTTGGCAGAGGCTTGCGAGATTGGCTCGATGGGCAAGCGCTGCACCTTGAGTCGATGGCTATATCGAGAGATTCGCGCGGACCCAGCGTCGACCACGAAACGAACCCCAGGAACCGTCAGCGAGGTTTCGGCCACGTTGGTAGACAGCACGATTCGACGTCCGCTGTGGTTCTCGAAGATGCGGTGCTGCTCGGCTGCCGACAACCGCGCATACAGCGGCAGCACTTCGGTGTTCGGACGATCGAGGCGGCGCAGCGCGTCGGCCGTGTCGTGAATCTCGCGCTCGCCACTGAGAAACACCAGCACGTCGCCCGGGCCATGCTCGATCAATTCATCAACCGCGTCGCAGACCGCTTGCACCTGATCTCGATCGTCATCAATGTCTTCGTCGAGATTGGCCCCGAACGGCCGATACCGCATCTCTACCGGAAAGGTTCGGCCTGTCACCTCGATGACAGGAGCGTTGTTGAAGTGCTCAGAAAATCTCTGTGTGTCGATGGTGGCCGACGTAACGATCACTTTGAGATCGGGCCGCCTCGGCAGGAGCTGCTTGATGTAACCGAGCAAGAAGTCGACGTTGAGACTGCGCTCGTGGGCCTCGTCGATGATCAGCGTGTCGTAGCGCGAGAGCGTGCGGTCGTGCTGAATCTCGGCGAGCAAGATTCCGTCGGTCATCACCTTGATCAGCGTGCCGTCGCTCACCCGATCGGTGAAACGAACCGTGTAGCCAACCAGCCCGCCGAGCTCGGTGCCGAGTTCGTCGGCCACCCGTTCGGCAATCGTTCGCGCGGCGACTCGCCTCGGCTGGGTGTGGCCAATGAGTCCCGCTACTCCGCGACCAAGTTCGAGACAGAGCTTCGGTAGCTGCGTGCTCTTGCCCGAACCGGTCTCGCCGGCCACGATGACCACTTGATGGTCGCGGATTGCTGCCAACAGATCGTCGCGCCGATCGCTGATCGGCAACGCTGCCGGATACTCAATGGCCGGCACACTCGCCCGGCGACGCTCGAGTCGGTCGGGGTCATGATGAGAACTCAAAGGTCGAGATCGTCGAGCAGGTCGTCGATGTGCGGCACCGGATAGCCCGCTCGCCGCAGACCCTGCTCGATTCTGTTGTTCAGCGTTTCGAGCACGGCGATACGACCGAAACGTTTTTGCTCGGCAGCGATGACATCCCACGGCCCAAGCTCGTGGCTCGTCTTGCTGAAGAGGTCTTCGGCCGCAGCTTTGTAGTCGTTATTGCGATCGCGATTGCGCCAGTCTTCGGGCGTGAGTTTCCAGCGCTTGAGCGGATCTGCTTCGCGCGCCTTGAACCGGCGCAGTTGCTCTTCGTCGCTGATGTGCATCCAGAACTTCACCAAGATCACACCTTCGAGCACCAAGGATCGCTCAAAGTCGACGATGGCCTGATAGCCGCGACGCCATTCCTCGTGAGATGCATAGCCCTCGATGCGTTCGACCAGAACCCTGCCGTACCAGCTGCGATCGAACACCGACATTGAGCCAAGCCCTGGAATATCGGGATAGAAGCGCCACAGAAAATGGTGGCGCTTTTCGACTTCGGAGGGGACGCCACAATTGAGCACCTTGTAGTGCCGAGGGTCGAGATGCCCAACGATGGACTTAATGGCTCCACCCTTGCCCGCCGCATCGGGGCCCTCAAAGACCACGAGCAAACCGGGGCCGGGGCCGTTGTCGCCCATCTGTCCGCCAAGGTGTAGCCGCAACTGCAGAAGACGGCGCTGCTCTTCGACGAGCCGAATCGCGTACTGCTTTTGGTCCATCCTTTGCGACAGATCGATCTTGTCAAGAATGGTCACGAGAATGCTCCTGGTTATTCGAATGGTTCATTGGTGTCGGCTCGACCTTACGGGGTCGCAGCGATACGGAATGCCCCTCGCATCGCCGGGTGGATTCGACAGAAGTATGTGTACGTACCTGCAGGCAACGTGGCCGGCGTGGTCCAACTGATTCGACCAGCAGTTGGTGCGCCGCCAACGCCAAGCTGACCCGAATCGAATGCGATGTCGGCGTCGGCAACCGGGTAGGCAATACCGGTGCCACCGGTGCAGGGCGCCTTGCACGCTGTGATCGTGTGCCACTGTCCCTTGCCAATCGAGGCATCGTCGTTGCGGTAGGTAATGGTTCCACCAGCTGTCACGGTAGGAATCGGATCGCCCTTGAGCATGTCGCCCTGCGAGTACACGTATGAGCTAATCGGGATTGGCGAAGCGGCGGGCTGAGACGGGAGCGCCAACGAGTCGACATAGTTGAACGCAGGATCGAACGGACCACCGTGATGATCGTTCTCGGCGAGATGACCATGGGTGAGACTGCCGGCCACATCAACGGCCGTTGCAAACGGGTCTGCCGCCGTGTCTGACGGCGCGAGTGTGTCGGCCATCCACGCAACCATGATGCCCATCGACTCGTACCACGAGGCCCGCGAACTGTCGTAGGTAGCAGAGGTCGAGAGCACATCTCCCTTACGCACCGCAACGCGCCAGTTTGGAGGTGTCGCGGTCATGGCGACATCCCATGACACTGCGCCCGCAGGCTCCCAGTAATGCGCCGTCGATTCAAACAGGTGTGCAGTGTTGGCTGTATTGGTCTTCGCGTGGCCATCTAACGGCGTGGCTCCGGCGCGCCTGAGCCACATGTCGGTATGCAAGCCACCCGGGTGAAGGTGACCTGCTGTGGCCACGATGTAGCCATCGCGATCGACAACCCATTCGTTCTTTGGCGCCCGAGACCCATACGGCGAGCTTGCGTCGTCGGGGTAGGTGTACGTGTGCGCCAGCGGATCGCCACTGCCCTTGATCACATCGAACACCGGGTAGACGCTGCCGTTTTGCACGTCGGTCCAGATGGGTCGCACCGGCACAAGGCCGACTGCTGCAGGACTGTCTGCGGCAATGAAGTCGATGTCGTACTGAATCCAGATCTTTGTCGCGGTGGGCCACAGGTTGTGGATCATGTAGTTGAGCATCCAGCCATCGGAGGCCTTGTAGGGATACCCGTAACCGGCTGGGATCTCCACTGCGGTCTTCTCTTCGCCGGCAGCAAAAAAGCGCTCGGGCAACGCTGAGGTCGAGTCGACTGCCGACGTATTCAGCCAGACTCCGTGATGAAGATGGATCACATCGACAGCAGGAGTGCTGCCATCGGCCAAACGCAGGTTGGGTGCGAGGCGCACGATCCATCCGTCGACCTTTGGCTTCGGAATCGAGCTGGTGTACTCGATGGTGTTCTGGCCGGGCTGAATGTCGATCGGCCCAACCTCGTAATGCAGACGGGTAGCTCCGGCTGGAGTGACAACCACTTTTGGCTTGGCGGCCCTCTTGATTGTTGTGGGTGTTGGGGCCGCGGCCACAGTGACAGGCACCGGGTTGGCTGTCGTGGCGACCGTAGGTGCATCGGTTGATGCGGGGGTATCGCTGGTAACGGTCGCCAGCGAAACAGCAGTGTCTGGCTCGCTGATTGAGGGCACGCTGCTACCCGACGAACTACTACTGCTTGCGCTCGCGCATGCCGCCAACAACGAAGCTGAAATTGCCAGACACGCCAGAGCAAAACGCCGATTCAACATCCGGCCGACTCTACTGCGCATCGCTGCGATGTCCCGAGATCAGTGGCCCAAAGTGCACGCTTGCACCAAACGTCCACATGCAAAGAGCCGGCGCTCCTCTTGGAGACACCGGCCCTAAATTACCTACGGGTGGAGCTGAGGGGAATTGAACCCCTGACCTCTTCATTGCGAACGAAGCGCTCTGCCAACTGAGCTACAGCCCCGTGGAATGCGTGCAAAGCCTAGCGGTGACGGTGGTGAATCAGAAAGCCAGATTTGGCCGACCACCAAATTACGCGGCGCGGAACCAAGCGTTGTCTGAGTACTGGCTGTGCTGCTCGTACTGCTTGAGCTGAACCAGCTTGTAGCAGTAGGCGCACAACGACAAGAACGTGATCGCCACGAGGTACACCATGGTCTGCGCGTGCGTGGTTGCAGCAAGGAAGGTGGAGAGAGCGAACGAAGCGACAAGCCCAAACAGAACGTTGGTGCGGCGCTGACGAACTTCTTGGCGAGGCGTGAGCGTGCGAGCAACCGACGACTGACGGTGCTGATGCCCAGCCGAGCCAGACACCATGGGATCGAGGTGGCTGCGGCGCTGCAAGGTGGCTGCGGTGAGGTGCTCGCGGCTATGCGTTGCGGTGTGAGGATGCGGGCGGTGCACCTGACCGGGACGACCCGACGCTGCTGGCCGAGCGAGCGGCGACTGTGCGAGCGGACGAGCCATGGATCGCATTGGCGCCATACCCCGTGTGGGCACTGATCGCTGCAGGCTCGAGAGCTGCCGGTTGAAGTCGGACACCGAAGATCCCGGGCGGTTCTCGTTGCGACTGCGCAATACCGGAGGAAGGAGGACAGCAGCCCATGCGGCCGCGACGGCGAGGAAGACGATTTGGGTCATTGTTCACCGTCCGTTCGGAGAGAGTTTGGCGTCGTCATAAGAAGTTTGTGCCGCGTGTGAGTTACGACAGGTTATGGACATTGGCACCATGGTAACAGGTTTGTAACTTCTTTACGATTCCGAGACATTCGTAACGATGTCTGTCACATCGCTGGCCGTTTCGTCTTCGCGTCGGAACACACCCGAGCGGCCACCAGTCTTTTCCCACAGGGCAAGCTCGCCAATGATCATGCCCCGGTCGGCCGATTTACACATGTCGTACACCGTGAGCGCAGCCACAGAGCAGGCGTGGAGGGCTTCCATCTCGACGCCAGTGCGATCGACCGTATCGACCTGGGCTTCGATGAGAATCTGATCGTCGCCGATCTCGAAGTTGATGTGCACCGACCCCACGAGCAGTGGGTGACACAGCGGAATCATGTCGGAGGTTCGTTTCGCCGCCTGAATGCCAGCGATGCGGGCCACTGCAAGCACATCACCCTTGTTGACCTCGCGGTTTGCGATGGCAGCAGTTGTCTCGGGACGCATCTTCACCACGCAACGCGCCACGGCCCGGCGGTGGGTTGGTTCTTTCGGAGTGACGTCGACCATTCGCGCGCGGCCAAGGGGATCGAGATGGGTGAACTGCAGATCAGACATGTGGATACTGAGCGTAGTGAGTTGGTGCGGCCCCCGAGCGACAACGGCGCATCAGCGGCTGCGGCGACGGGCTCATCCGCCGATTTGACTCATCGATCGGGCCGGGCGAATGAAGTTGACTTGGTTGATCTGATGACCCGCCCACTTAGTGCCGACCGCCCTCTGAATCTCGACTGCGAGGTCGTCGTCGGATGCACCGCTGCGCATGAGCTTGAGCAAGTCGAACTCGGTGGTAGCAAACAGGCAGGTTCTGAACTGACCCTCGGCGGTGATGCGCACGCGATCGCAGTCGCCGCAGAACGGCTTGGTGATCGTGGGGATCACGCCGATCATGCCGGCACCATCGGTGTAGCGCCAACGATCGGCGGGCGCCGCGCCACGTGCGGCAACTTGCTCAAGTGGGTAGACCGCGTTGATCGCAGCCACGATTTCGTCTTGGCTCACGACCTTGTCGTTCATCCAATGACCCGACGCGTCGAGCGGCATGAACTCAATAAACCGAACCTCGACATTGCGCTCGCGGCCAAATGTTGCCAATGCAACAATCTCGTCGTCGTTAACACCGCGCTCGACAACAGCGTTGATCTTCACGGGATTGAACCCAGCTTCTTTTGCGGCCTCGATGCCGTCGAGTACCCGAACGAGTTCGTCACGACGGGTCATCAGCAAGAAGCGATCGGCCTGCAACGTATCGAGGCTGATATTCACCCGGTCGAGGCCGGCCTCGCGAAGTTCGTGTGCCAGCAAACGAAACGTGGCGCCATTTGTGGTGAGCGACAAGTCGGGCTTGTGACCAGCGAGCGGCGACGACGACGTCGCCGGCACCCGCAGTGCAGCGAGCTTGGCGACTAGCACCGGCATGTGAGCGCGAACCGTGGGCTCGCCGCCGGTGAGGCGGAGGCCATCGACCTCGAAACGCTCGACAAAGATGGTGGCGAGGCGCTCGATCTCTTCGAACGTAAGCACCTCACTGCGAGGCAGCCATTTCATGCCCTCTTCGGGCATGCAATAGGTACAGCGAAAGTTGCATCGATCGGTGACCGAGATGCGCAGATCACGAATTGTTCGCCCGAACGGGTCTACGAGATCCATCGGCACAGGTTAGACCAAGGCTCGCGCAAAGCGACCGTTAGAAAGCCAGCACGTAGACGGTGACCTCGTCGCCAGCGGCAACGCTTTCGCCGTCGGGAATCTCGGCCAGCGCGTTCGCCAGAGCCGTGGCTGCAAGTTGGTGGCTGCCTTGCGGACCGCCGGCCGACACGTGATAGCGGCCGTCGGGGCCAAACTGGCCGTGCACTCGTTGGTAATGCACTTTGCCATCGGGGTTGCGACGCAATGTTGTGTCGGCGATGGCCGTGATACGAGTACGAAGCAAGGGCTCGGCGTGGCCCATCATCAACCGCAGCGCCGGGCGGGCCAGCAGCTCGAAGCTCACCAGCGACGAAACCGGGTTGCCCGGCAGGCCGAACACCGGAACAGCGCGGCCGGTGGAGTTCGTGAGCAATCCGAATGCAAATGGCTTTGCCGGCTTGATCGCAATCTGCATCCAGCTCATGTCGGCGATGCGCGACAACACGGCCTTCACGACGTCGTAGTCGCCCATGCTGACGCCGCCGCTCGTGACCACTGCGTCGCACGTATCGGCCGCATGTCGAAGCGTGGCCTCAAGCGCCTGCTCGTCATCGCGCACAATCCCAAAATCGACCGCTACTGCGCCCGACTCGGCCACCATTGCCAGGAGCATCGTCTTGTTGCTCTCGCGAATCTGCCCCATCGCAAGTGGACTGCCATCGTCGATGAGTTCGTCGCCGGTGGACAGCACCGCAACCCGAGCGCGAGGCACGATGTTGACAAAGCGGGCGTTGACGCTGGCGAGAACGCCCGCCACCGCAGGGCGGATGAGAGTGCCCGGGCCGAAGACGGTGGTGCCATCTTTGATGTCGTCGCCTGCATCGCGGATGGCCTGGCCCGAAGTGGCTGTGGCGTTGATGCGCACCACTTGGCCGTCGTTGAGTCGCTCGGTGTTCTCGACCATAACGATGGCATCGGCGCCCTGCGGCACCGGAGCACCGGTCATGATGCGAATCGCTTCGCCACGATGCAGCACGCGATCGGGGGCAGCACCTGCTGCGATTTCATCCACCACAGGAAGTTCGCACGGCACGTTGACCAGATCGGCGGCAATGACGGCGTACCCGTCGACAGCGCTATTCGCGAAGGGAGGAACGTCTTCGCCGGCAACAACGTCGCTCGCCAACACGCAGCCGACGGCGTCGGCAATGTCTGCTGAAACGACGCTCAACACCGTGCACTGAGACAGCACGATGAGACGTGCATCTTCGATGGGAATCAGACCCGTGACCATGGCCATGCACGGTAGTGCTTCGGCGCCGCCAGACTGCAGGGGTGAGTGACCACCCCACTTCGTACCGCGCCTTCTCTGCCGATGGACACAGCGCCCGCTGGACCGCATGGCACCCTGCAGAAACGAGCGCAAACACCAACGCCGACTCCCACTCCAGCTCTCACGAGGAACATCTCACGCTCAGTTGGGACAACGAAGCGTGGACCGCGTCGGGCATCGTGCAGAGCGACAACGTGCAATACGTAATGCGGCTGTCGGCAACGTGGCAAGTGCGTCAGTTCTTGTTGTTCCGCGACATGGACGAGCCCGACCTTTGGCTCGGCAATGACGGCGGCGGTCGCTGGGGAGAAATGAACGGCGCTCACCGGCCCGAACTCGATGGCTGCGTCGACATCGCGTTGGCATGCACCCCGTTCACCAACACCATCGCTATTCGCCGCCTCGCTCTACACGTAGGCGACGCGGCCGAGATCATTGTGGCCGCTGTCGACGTCGAGACCCTCGACATCCAGCCAGTGACTCAGCGGTACAGCCGACTCGACACGCACCGTTGGCACGTTGAGCAGTTGGCTACCGGAGAATCGATTGAGTTCGAAGTCGACGAGTTCGGTCTGGTGATCGACTACCCATCGAGATTTCGGCGCGTGGATTAGCGCCGCGACTCGCCAATGACCCGGCGCAGTTCGTCGCGAAACGCCGGACCGTATTGCGGGTGGTCGAGCGCGAGTTCTACAACGGCGCTGAGCCAGCCAACCGGATTGCCCGTGTCGTAACGGCGCACATCGCGCAGCACACCATGAAATGGTCCGCCGCTGGCCTGTACCCGGAGCGCATCGGTGAGCTGCAACTCGCCACCAGCACCAGGCTTCAGGTGCTCGATGGCGGTGAACACATCGGGAGTGAGCACATAGCGGCCGATGATGATGAGGTCGCTTGGCGCGTCGGCAACCGCAGGCTTTTCGACCAGGTCGCGAACGGCCACCACGCCACCGGCGTCGATATCGCCGATGGGATCGATGACTCCATAAGCGCCAACTTCATCCCGGGGGACGCGTTTGAGACCGACAACGCTGCCGCCCGACGAGACGCACACATCGCACATTGCGCTGAGCAACTCGCTGCTGCCCATCAGTTCGTCGGGCAGCATTACTGCGAACGGTTCGTGCCCCACAACATCTCGGGCGCAACCAACAGCATGGCCAAGACCGAGCGCCGCATGTTGATAGGCAAAGCTGATGCGCACGTCGCGGCCAAGCGCACGCATGCGCTCAGCCATTTCGGGACGGCCGCTGGCCACCAGTTTCTCAATGATCTCGGGGGCGTCGGCGAAGTACGCCTCAATGGCCGGCTTCGTCCGACTGTTCACGACGACGATGTGCTCGATGCCAGCGCCGATGGCCTCATCGATGATCAGTTGTAGGGCGGGCACATCGATGATAGGCAACAGTTCTTTGGGAACTGCTTTGGTCGCTGGCAGGAAACGGGTACCGAGTCCGGCTGCTGGGATGACGGCCGTAGTCACTCGCATGGGGGGTGAGCCTACAAAGCCGGTACGCTGGCACTCGTTACTGTCGACTGCCAAAAGGTTTCGGAGACCCGGTATGCCAACCTACGTCTACAAATTCATCGACACTGGCGAGACCATCGAAGTGCAACAGGCGTTCACCGACGACGCGCTCACCGAGGCCACGCACCCGGCCACCGGCAAGCAAATGGCGGTGAAGAAGGTCTTCCTTCCCGTAGGCGTCACCTTCAAAGGCGGCGGGTTCTACAAGACCGATAGCCGCGGCGGCTCAGGGTCGAGTTCATCATCGAGCTCAAGCACCGCCGCCTCAAGCTCAAGCGACTCGGGCAGCTCAAGCTCGTCATCGAGCGACTCAGGCTCTAGCGCTGCAAGCACGCCGGCACCCGCCGCTGCTGCACCAGCAAGCTCTTCGTCAAGCAGCGCTTCGGCCCCATCGGCCAGTTAGCTCCTGCCGCCGTCACTCTTCACGGCGCTACCATCCCGCTGTCTTCTCCCGCCGCTGCTGTTGTCGCGCCCGAGGAGGCTTTATGCGCTGGATTCCGCGTGTACGAATTGTGTTTGCCCACCACCCATTTGCGTATTGGGCATGCGTTGGGACGTTCTCAATCTGGGTTGCAATCACGATCAACTCGGCGCTTGCTAGCGCTCAGCACCAACGCGAATCATGGGGTCGATCCGAGGTCGTGTTGGTTGCCACTCGTGATCTCGAACCAGGCCAATCACTTCATGGCGCGACAACAACGCGCGAGATTCCCATCGCCTTGAAACCAGCGGCCGCACTCAGCGCGATGCCTGATGGAGCTACGGCTCGCCAAGCCATTGCCACCGGCGAGGTGTTGGTTGGACACGACATTGGGCAGAGCAACGGACCACTAGCCCTATTGCCCGACCATTGGCTGGCGTTGGTGGTTGAGTCCGATAACAGCCCGATGTTCTCAGTGGGCGACAGCGCAGTAGTGCTCGCCGGCGGCCAGATCATTGCCACTGATGCACTGGTGGTCGACGTCATTGACGGCAGCGTCGTGGTGGGCGTGCCATCAGATGCGGCGGGGGCCGTAGCCGATGCCGCAAATCAGCACATCGCTACAGTTGCCCTGAGCGCCAACCCGCAGCCACCACGATCAACACCGTGACACCAAGGGCAACGCGATAGACCACGAACGGCGCAAAGCTGCGTGTGCGCACCCATTTCAGCGTGCCCCATACGGCGACCCAGCCGGCGATCGCACTGGTGAGCACACCAACTGCCATGGCAACACCGAGACCAGACGGCATGCCATCTTTCAGCAATTTGAGACCCTTATAGGCAACAGCCCCACCTGTGATGGGCAGGCTCATCAAGAAGCTCACGCGAGCGGCCGTATCACGGTTGAAACCCAAGAACCTGCCAGCGGTCATGGTGATACCTGAACGCGACGTGCCCGGGTTGAGGGCGAGCACCTGTGCGGCGCCCACGATGATGGCATCGCGCTTCGAGTACTGCTCAAGCTTGCGCTCGCCCACGCGGCGATCGATGTAGGCCAACAAGAGTGCGAACACAATGAGGCTCACGGCAATGAGCGCCGGCTTGCCAAGCTTCTCGTCGATGCTCTTTTCGAACAAGGCGCCAACTGCTGCGCCGGGCAGAGCCGACAACACCAGCAGCCATGCGAGACGACCCTCGGCGCTGGCGGGCCGCTCGCGTTTCACAACGAGACGCACGCCCTCACGCACGTAGCTGATTACGTCGCGTCGGAAGTACACCAATGCTGCAACCAAGGTGCCCAGATGAAGCGCGACATCGAAAGCCTTCTCGACAGAAAGACTTGAGAAGTCGTGCCATCCGAACAGCCACGGCACCAGCAGCAGGTGGCCGCTCGACGAGATCGGAAGGAACTCGGACAGGCCTTGCACAAGGCCGAGCACGATGGCGTGAAGAATTGGCACGGCGTATGTCTAGTGGATACTGGTGCTGGGCACCACACGTGGCGACCATGGCCGATGTTGATCCCAGTGATGACCAACCACCTGCGCAACGCGCAGTTTTGCCAAGAAATCGGCGGGGCCATCGAAGTCGGGCATCTCGACATATGCAGCGCCGAGCGCGAGCGGCACGTGCGCATCGCTGCCGGCACCACCAGCGAGATCGAACTCTTCGGCGAAGGCCGCTGCCTTCGCGTTCAGTGACTTCAGCGAAGTCTTCGCGTTCAGAACCTCGATGGCGTCGATGAATCCGTCATGAGCGAGATCGCGCATCGCGCCCTCGTCGAGGTTGCGGCGCATGGGATCGAACGGGTGCGGGATATAAACCAAGCCACCCTGGTCGCGAATGAGCCGCGCTGCCTCGCGCGGTTGTACGCCAATAGGTACCCGCTCGTTGAGGAACAGGCCAATGATTTCGCCCGCATGAGTTTTGAGTTCTTCGCCCACGATGACTCGACAGGGCAAGTTGGCCGCAACTTCGAGGGCTCCTCGAATTGCGTTGTGGTCGGTGATGCACAGCACGTCGATGCCGCTCGCAACCACCGCGTCGAGTAATTCGTCGGGGGTAGTAGTGGAGTCTCCGCTCCACATTGTGTGGCTGTGCAGATCGACGCGCACCCATCCGTCTCGCAGCGGCTCTGCGAGATGTGGGTGCCGCTCGATTGCTGCAGCTGTTGGCGCTGGCACTTATGCGCCGCTCATCGTGACATCGGCAATGACCAAGCTGACACCGGCGGCCATCGAGGGCAACCAATCGACATCGCCACCCACTTCGACGATGTCGTGCAGCATGCGCTGCAACGTAGAGGCAATCGTGAACTCGCGAACCGGCGCACCAAGCTGACCCCTTGAGATCAGCAGGCCCGAGGCTCCGGTAGAGAAATCGCCACTGATGGGGTTCACACCGCTGTGCAATCCCTGCACCATTTGGATGAGCACACCATCTTCAACATCGGCCACAAGCTCGGCCTGTGTACGAGCGCCGGGCTTGAGCTGCATCGCTAGGCAACCGACGCCGGGCGTGCCTTTGAAGCCACCGCGAACTGAGTTGCCGGTGCTCACCGTTCCAGCGCGGCGAGCGCTGTATGACGAGTGCACAAAGCCCTGCAACACTCCGGCCTCGATGAGCGAGTTGCGGCGAGCTGCCAAGCCTTCGCCATCGATGTCGGTAGCCGTATAGGCCTTGGAATTGGTGGGGTCATCGATGAGCGTGAACAGCGGCGAAGCAACGGATTCGCCAACACGGTTTGCAAACAGGCTGCGACCTTTGATGACGTTCTCGCCATTGAGCGCGCTGCTGATAACGCCGAGGAACTGTGCCGTTACATATGGATCGAGAACGACCGTGACGCGCTTTGAAGGCGGCTTGATAGCACCAAGCAAGCGGGTGGCGCGATCGGCGGCTTCACGTGCTGCCTTGGCAAGATCGAACTCGTGCGGCGAACGACCGACGCTAAATCCGAAACCGGTTTGGGTCTCGTCGCCGTCATCGGCGAGCGTGCTCACCGATACGTAACAGGCGTTCTCGCGGCCGTTGACTCTGATGCCCGTGGTAGTTGCAACCGCTGTCTCGCCAGCACCATCGCTGTAGTTGGCATCATCGACGCGCACTCGCGGATCGGATGCTGCGGTGAGCCGCTCGAGTTCTTTGGCAAGCGCGATCTTGTCGGCCGTGGGATACGCAGCCAATGCTTCGTTCCACAGTTCTTGAGGAACTACGGCAACACCATCGGGTTCGGCTAATCCAGCCCATTCGTCGGGGGTGCCGAAGGCCACGTTGTCGCGGGCCTGCGCCAACACCGACGCAATAGCTGACTCATCGAGCGTGCCTGCATACGCAAAACCCGTGCGGCCGTCTTTGATGACGCGAATTCCGATGCCCTCGCTCTGTGCGCTGACGAAGTGCTCGACCTCGCCTTCGTAAATGCGGATATCGGTCTCGACACCGCGAGCTACATAGGCCTCAACCTGCTCGCCGCGGGCGGCCTGCGCGATCACTCGGTCGGCGATGTCTTGCAGCTGTGAAGAACCGGAACTCATGCTGCCGTGCCGCCAATGGTCATCGACTTCACGCGCAACGTCGGCTGCCCATCGCCAACCGGCACGCCTTGGCCATCTTTGCCACACGTGCCTGGGTTGCCCATTGCGAAGTCGTTGGCCAACGCATCGATGTCGCGAAGCACCTGTGGGCCATTGCCAATGAGGTTGCCCTCGCGAAGCGGATCGGTGAGCTCACCGTTTTCGATGAGATATGCCTCGGTCATGCCGAATACGAAATCGCCAGAAGCGGTGTTGACGCTGCCGCCGCCAAGTTTGGCTACGTACACGCCATAGGGCGTATCGCGGATGATGTCTTCGGCGTTCTCGGTGCCATTGAGTACATAGGTATTGGTCATGCGCACCATGGGCAGATGCATGTAACTCTGCCGGCGACCGTTGCCCGAGTGGGCGTGACCTTCTTTGCGGGCCCGAAGGTGATCCCACATGTAGTCGGTGAGCACTCCATCTTGGATGAGCACGTTGTGCTGGCTCGGATGGCCTTCGTCGTCGATGCCGATGGCACCCCACTCGCCGGCCATGGTGCCGTCGTCGACCAAGGTGACTAATGGCGAGGCAACGAGTTCGCCCACCTTGCCGCGGTACACGCTGGCACCCTTACTGACAAGGTCTGCTTCGAGGCCATGCCCGCACGCTTCGTGAAACAACACGCCACCGCTGCCAGCTTTGATGACAACAGGAATCGCACCGCTGGGCGCAGGGCGGGCGCGCAGCTTGGTGATTGCCTGGCGCGCCGCAGTGCGAGCAAGTTCTTCGACATCGTGCTGATCGAACAGTTCGAAGCCAACGGTGTGGCCGAGCGACTCGAAACCGGTTTGCATACCGGCATCACCATTGGCCACCACGCTGATGCGCAGGATGTGACGAACCTGTTCATCTTCGGCCAACAAGCCGTCGCTGTTGGCAACGATGATGCGCTTGCGACTATCGGCGTAGCCGGCCGACACTTGGCCGATAGCCCCGCCCATCGAGCGAGCGGCTTCGTCGACCCGTTGCAACAACGACACCTTGGCAGCCTTGCCAACCGTGTCGGGATAGATCTCGATGCGATTCACCACGTGTGCTGGCGAGCGTGTAAGCGATACGACACGAGTGCCAGCGCCGCCCTGCGAGGCCACTGCGCTCGCGGCCTCGGCGGCGGCGCGCAGGCCAGCCTCGGACAGGTCGGCCGTATACGCAAAGCCGGTGGTTTCGCCGACAACCACACGGATGCCAGCACCGCGATCGCGGCCACTAGAAACCTGCTCGACTCGCCCGTCGTCGAGCCCAGCCGATGTAGACGACTTATCCTCGGCGTACACCTCGGCAAAGTCGCCGCCCTTACGCAGAGCAGTTGCCAATACGCGCTCAAGTACTTCGTGTTCAATCACCCGCCCAGCCTACGGGAATGACCCTCACCGCCTGCTGACGAACGGTAAGGTCCGCCCGGTTGGGATTGGTCACCGCCCGACAATCGAGGGAGACACGTGAGCAAGGCCATTCGAACTGGGTTTCTGGTTGCCCTTGCGCTGGTCGCTGGCGCAGCGTGCAGCAGCGACAGCAAGGTCGTTGCTCCACTTCAATCGATCGCACCCACTGGGACACTCGTTACCCCCGATTCGTCGGCTCAGTTACCAACGGGAGTGGGAGGCCTCGGCACCATTCCTCCAACGGACCAACTTGGCAGCACCAATCCCACGAACTCGGCGCCAAGCGCAGCTGACCCATCGACCGCGCCCTGCACCTTTGAGGCCATTCACTCGCAGACCGGCCCTGCCCCAGCTGGGATCACCGATATTGATCTGCGTTGCGAGGGCGACTGGGCATCGTGGGTCGGAAAGGCCGACGACCCAACGCTGTCAGATGGTTACTTCGCAGTGGCGAAGCGAACGGCCCAGGGCTGGAAAACGGCCAACCTCGGAACTGCCGGCGTGTGCGCCGATGGCGGAGTTCCCGAAGCGTTATGGACTGCCCTCAATTGCACCGAGTAGACCGCCGCGCCACCTCAAAGTTACGGGCACGATGCTGAGCGCCTAGAGTAGACACTCGTGTCTGTGCAAGCCGAAGTCGCTCAACCACAGACGCGCGCCCGACTGCCTTGGTTACGTGAAGCAATCGTGCTCGCAGTTGTCTATGTGGTGTACGGACTCGTGCGCAATCGGTTCGGTTCGGCCCACCTCCACGGCGACGATGCGCCGCTGCATGCGTTCAACAACGCAGTGCGAGTTATCCACCTCGAAAAGACTCTTGGTCTCTTCCATGAACCAACGATCCAGCGCTGGTTCCTCGGAACTCCATTCATCGCCTTCTTCAACATTTTCTACGGCACCGCCCACTTCGTGGTCACCCTCGGGGTGCTGATCTGGCTCTTCGTTCGTCGGCATCACGTGTTCGCACGGTGGCGCACAACACTGGTGGCAACGACAGTTGTGGCGCTCTTTGGGTTCGCCTTGTTCCCGTTGATGCCTCCCAGGCTTGTGAACACCCCACCATCCCAGTCGCGTTATGGCGGTGGGCAGTTGGCCGTCGATCGACACCTGCCGAATTATGGGTTTGTCGACACGCTTCGCGACGGCGACGGCTTGTGGTCCTTTGACTCGCAAGGCATGGACGACATCTCGAACCAATACGCCGCGATGCCCAGCCTGCACATCGGCTGGAGCCTGTGGTGCATGTTGGTTCTGTGGCGATTCAGCCGCCGTCGTATCTCACGGCTTATTGGGTTGGCTTATCCCGTGCTCACCCTGATCGCAATTGTTGCCACCGCAAACCATTTCATTATCGATGCTGCTGGCGGTATCGCCATCGTCGTGGTGGGCTCACTCGTTGCCCATCTTGTCGAGCGTGTGCAAAGAAATCGGGCTGCCGCGGCAAACGCGGAGCCACGTTCGAGTAGCGATGTCGTCGTTGGCCACTGAGCCCGAGACCGAGCACGTCTCTCGACGAGCTCTCTCACGCGACATCGCAATCACCGCTGTCGTCGCAGTCGCGTTGCACCTGCCCTCGCTGATTCGCAAGGCTGCGCTCAATAGCGACGAGGCCACCATGGCAACCGTGGCGCGCATGATGCGCCATGGCGCACGGCTCTACACGGGAGCCGTCGACCGCAAACCACCCGGTGCATTTCTGGTGTACCGACTGCTCGAACCCCTCTTTGGCATGTGGAGTCTTACGGCTGCTCGCTGGGTCGCGCTTTGCGCCATCGTGGTTGCGGCATGGATCATCGCGCTCGAGGCGCGCCGCCGTTGGACCCAGGTCCTGCCGCTCGCGGTTGCGCTGTTGTTCGTGGTGGCGTTTGCCGCGCTACCCGCAGAAGACTCGAGTGCCGTCGGATTCGAGCTGCTCGCGATATTGCCGATGGTCGCTGCGTTCGTTCTCGGCGCCCGCGGCCGCGTTCTGCTCGCCGGTGCAGCCCTTGGCGTCGCCACGCTGTTCAAGCAGCCAATGCTGCTCGGAGCCCTGCCGCTTACGGCGCAGTGTCTCAGCATTTCTGCACCTTGGTCCCGTCGCTTCGTTCGCCTCGCTCTCTCGGGCACCGTATGCGCGGCAACGATTCTGCTTGGGCTCGCACCGTTCGGGCTGCACAACGCTCTGGCGTGGTTCGCCGGCAACGGCGACAACTATCTCGGCGGCACCAGGCTCTCGACGGTGGCCATCATCGCACTCGAGCAGATCGGGTCGATCGTTGCACTCACGGGTGGGCTCCTCGTGCTTGCAGCGGTCGCTTGGGGCAAACGGCGCCTACCGCTCGACCTCACGGTGTGGGTGATCTCCAGTGTGATTGCCGCCTCAATCGGTTTCCGATTCGTGCTGCACTACTTCAACCAACTGCTGCCGGCATTGGTACTGATGGCTGCGCCGGCATTGACGAGCTTCGCTGTCATGCGCCGCCCATGGCCGCGTTTCGCCACCGTGTGGATTGCGGGCGCCTCTGCATTCAGCATGTTCACGTTGCTCACCGCCAACTCATTCCACGACCTACCAAATGTCGACCATGTCGCTCGAGCAGTCGCCGAACGAACCAAGCCGGGCGACAAGGTGTTCGTGTGGGGCCAGGCACCCGAGATCTATTGGCTCAGCCAACGCGACCCGGCCACGCGCTATCCGCACGTCGGGTTTATCACCGGTATCACACCCAAGCGACCAGGTGTTCCCGCATATCTGCTCTCGATGCCGTCAGCGGCCGAAACGCTGCTCAGCGATCTCGCTGCCAACCATCCAGCGCTCATCATCGACGCTGCTATCAAGCGGGTTCGCGGCGGCGACCGGTACCCAATGGCCACGAGTCCGGTGGCTGCCTTTGTGAAGAAGGGCTACTGCGTGATCGATGTCATCGACCAGATCTCGCTGCTCGCCCCCTGCAAGCCGTAGCCCAGTTCATCAACCAACCACAGCGAGTTCACGCCACCGACAATCAAGGGGTAGCGTTTGACCCGCCATGGCTCTTGAGTCCATCCACGAACCAGCAGATCTTCGAAACCTTTCATACCCCGATCTCGATGAGCTCGCCGGTGAGATTCGCGACTTCGTGGTTCAGGCCGTAGCCGAAACCGGTGGCCATCTCGGTTCAAATCTTGGCGCTGTCGAACTCACCCTTGCGTTGCACCGTGTCTTCGAGTCGCCACGCGATGCCGTGTTGTGGGACACCGGCCATCAGGCCTACATCCACAAGATCCTCACGGGCAGGCAAGGCCGATTCGATCAGCTGCGCCAGGCCAACGGGCTGTCGGGATATCCGAGCCGCGAAGAGAGCCAGCACGACTTCATCGAAAACAGCCATGCCAGCACCGTGCTGTCGTATGCCTATGGGCTCGCCGCGGCGCGAGATGCAGGTACCAGCGGCGACCGACGCCACGTTGTTGCCGTCATCGGCGATGGTTCGATGACCGGAGGCATGGCGTACGAAGCGCTGAACAACCTCGGCCACAGCCAACGCAGAGTCATCGTTGTGCTCAACGACAATGGCCGCAGCTACGCGCCAACGATTTCAAACCTCACAGCATCAACAATGTCGTTGTCGACGCCGCTTCCCGACGCTGATCACGCCGAGCCGCACACGCTGCCAGAACGAATCGCCGACCGCCTCAGCCACACCCTCACCAGCATCCGGCTCAATCCGGTGTACGTGCGTCGCCAACGCAAGATCGAACACTTCCTGCGCGAGTTGCCCGTTGTTGGCCCGCAAGCCGAAAAGGGCATGGAGGCGTTCAAGGCCGCGGTGCGCGAGTTCTTGCAGCCGCCATCGTTCTTCGAAGCCCTTGGCGTTCGCTACGTCGGTCCCGTCGACGGACACAACATTGAAGAACTCGAGCACGCATTTGCGAATGCAATCGAACTCTCAGCCGAAGGTCCGATCTGCGTGCATGTCGTCACCCAAAAGGGCCGTGGCTATTCACCGGCAGAAGATGACGACGAAAAGCACCTTCACGACACGCCCGTATTCGACGCCGCCGTTGGCCCACCCAAGGCACTTCCGTCTGGCTACACGCAAGCGTTCGCAGACGCCATCGTGAAAGAGGCCGAGGCCGATCTTCGCATCGTGGCCATCACCGCGGCTATGCCCGGACCCACCGGCCTGCTTCCATTCGAACAACGCTTCCCCGATCGTTTCTTCGACGTCGGCATCGCCGAGCAGCACGCTGTAACCGGCGCTGCGGGCATGGCGATGGGCGGTCTGCGCCCAGTAGTTGCGTTGTACTCCACATTTTTGAATCGTGCTTGGGATCAAGTGGTCTACGACGTAGCCCTGCACCGACTGCCTGTCATCTTCTGTCTCGATCGCGCGGGCATCACCGGCGACGACGGCCCAAGCCACCACGGCGTCTACGACATGGCGCTGCTCGCCAAGGTTCCGGGCATGCGTGTGCTTGCGCCATCAAGTGCACAAGAACTCGGTGTGATGCTGCACGACGCAATCTCATTCGCCAACGATGGCCCGGTGACCATCCGCTACCCGCGCGGTTCGGCGCGGCAGGTGAGCGAGCACGAAGTAGGAAACGGCTTGCTCGCGCGACGCATCCGTAAGGGTGACGGAAGCGTGTGCATTCTGGCCATCGGCAAGATGGTGGCCGCCGCCGAAAAGGCCGCCGAAGATTTGGCGGGCGAAGGACGCAAGGTCACGGTGTTCGACGTGCGCTGCTGTGCACCACTCGACCCCGCAATGATTCTCGAAGCCGCACAGCACCAGTTCGTTGTGACCATCGAAGACGGAATCCGCGACGGAGGCATCGGCATGACGATTGCCGATCAGGTGCACGCAATCGACGCCTCCGTGCCGGTCGAGGTCTTGGGTATTCCCACCAAGTTCATTCCTCATGCCAAGGCCGAGCGCATCCTTGCCACCCTTGGCCTTGACGCTGCCGGCGTCGCTGCAACCATTCGGGCAAGAACAGACCTGGCCACGTGAACCTCGCCACCGAGCTCGAGTTTGCGCTTCACCTCGCCGACCTGGCCGATGCGCTGACGCTGCCCTTCTACGAAGAGCGCGCCTTCACGGTCGACCGCAAAACCGACCGCAGCGAAGTCACCGAGGCCGATCGTCAGACCGAAGCCCTGCTGCGCGCAGCGGTTGCCGAAGCGTTTCCCACTCACGGGTTTGTTGGCGAAGAGGCAGGCGTTTCTGGCGATCCCACATCGCCGTGGCGCTGGATTGTCGATCCCATCGATGGCACCAGCAACTTCGTGCGCGGCATCCCGGTTTGGGCCACGCTGATTGCGCTCACTCACGCCGATCACGGACCCGTGGTCGGCGTGGTGTCTGCTCCGGCGATGCAACGTCGGTGGACCGGCGCCATGGGGTTGGGCGCCACGGTCAATGGCAAAACTATTCGCGTCTCCACTCTCTCGAACCTTGCCGACTCTCAAGTGTGCGTCACCTATAGCTCCGGCTGGGACAAGATCGGCCTGACCTTAAAGCTTGTTGAGCTACAACAGTCCGCATACCGTGCTCGCGGGTTCGGCGACTTTTGGCAACACATGTTGGTGGCCGAAGGGTCGATGGAAGTGGCGGTCGATGCCATCGGCGTTCAGCCATACGACCTTGCCGCGGTGCAGGTGGTGGTCGAACAGGCGGGCGGCACGTTTACCGATCGGCTCGGTGTGCGCACCTTCGAGTCAAACTCTGCGGTGAGCTCGAACGGGCTGATGCACGCCGACGTGATCCGTCGCATCGGTCCAACGCCATGACCGATCTGGTCATTCGCAACGCACGACTTGTCGATGGGTCTGGTGCCGATGCGCGAATGGCCGACATCAGCGTCACTGGCCACCTCATTACCGCCGTCGACCAAGCCGGCACCGCGTCTACAAGTCACGCGAGGCGCACCATCGACGCCGACGGCTTGTTACTCACCCCGGGTTGGGTCGATGTCCACACCCATTACGACGCACAGGTCAGTTGGGACCCATGGCTCACGCCGTCGTCGTGGCACGGCGTGACCACCATCGTGATGGGCAACTGCGGCGTTGGCTTCGCTCCGGCACACGCCGACCGCCACGAATGGCTCATCGAGTTGATGGAGGGCGTCGAAGACATACCCGGCTCGGCGATGACCGAGGGCATCTCGTGGGAGTGGAGCACGTTCCCCGAGTACCTCGATGCAATCGAGCGCAGGCCGCACGCCATCGATGTGGGCGCACAGATCGCTCACGGAGCGCTACGCGCCTACGTGATGGGCGAACGCGGCGCCGCTAACGAGCCAGCCACCGCTGCCGACATCACCCACATGGCGGCGCTCGTCGAAGAAGCGCTTCGCGCGGGCGCGCTCGGTTTCAGCACCAGCCGCACACCGCTGCATCGCAGTAAGAGTGGCGAGCTTGTGCCGGGCACCAACGCAGCCGCTCACGAACTGCTCCGTATCGGCGACGCCATTCGCCGAGTAGGGCATGGCGTTTTTCAGTTTGCTCCGGAGCACGCACGACTGCCCATCGACGAATGGCCGTGGATGCGCCAGTTGGCCGAACTCACCGGCCAACCGGTGTGCGTCAACCTCAATCAACCCGACTCAGCGCCCGAGGTGTGGCGCGAAGTGCTCGGGCTGCTCGACACTGCAGCGGCCGACAACGTGCCGCTGTATGCGCAAATTGCTGGCCGTTCAATCGGCATTCTCTATTGCCTGCACGGCAGCGTGCACCCGTTGCTGTTTCACCCCGCATACTCCGAGATTGCACACTTGCCAATGCCCGAGCGGCTCGTGGCGCTGAGCGAGCCAGCGCGTCGGCATCGCATCATCAACGAAGTGCCCGACGACGGTGGACTGTTTCGCGCCGCTGTGCTGAACAAGCTCGATCGCATCTATCCGGTAGATGGCGCCAACATCGATTACGAACCCGATGCCCACGCTTCGGTGCTCGCTCATGCCCAGACGCGCGGTGTGCCGCCGATGCAACTGTTGCTCGATCAGCTCACCAGCCTCGATGGCAACGGCATGATCTACGCGCCGTTCTTCAACTACAGCTATGGCGATCTGTCGATGACCTACGAGGCAACCCAACATCACCGCACTCGCATGGGGCTCAGTGATGCGGGCGCACATTGCGGTGCTATCTGCGACGGCGGCACGCCAACGTTCATGCTCACTCACTGGACCCGCGATCGCTCGCGAGGGCCGCTGCTTCGGCTCGAGCATGTAGTGCACCGCCAAACGATGCAAACCGCAGCGTTATACGGCCTGAACGATCGCGGCCTTGTGGCGCCCGGCATGCGCGCCGACCTCAACCTCATTGACTACAACGCGTTGGCATTCGAAATGCCGAGCATGGCCTTCGACCTACCGGCGCAGGGTCGACGACTCGTTCAGAAGGCTCGTGGTTACCGCGCCACGTTTGTGGCCGGCGTGCAAACCGTAGACAGCGACCAGTTCACCGGCGCGTTGCCAGGTCGGCTCGTGCGTGGTCCGCAGCAGGCCGCAGCGGCTCGCTAGTCAACGAGGTCTGTGTCGCGCGGACCAAACACGAAGAAGTGTTTGAGGTAGGGAGTCGGATCGACATCTCCCCAGTTGTACGCAGCCACCTGTGCAGCGCTTCGACGTCCGAGCAATGATCTGAACAACTCGAAACGGCTCGCCCGCAAAGTGACCGGCGCATCTGACGGACCAATCTCGTCACCTTCGGTGGTGAGCACCCGAACCGCTGGAAGATCGGTGGTTTGCACGGTGGCAACGAGTCCGCCCGCCATGATCGGTATTGCCCACCGACCAAAGTCGTCGGGAAGCGAGGGCTCGAGCCCAAGCGCTCCGCGTAGATCGGCCTCGTGCGCGTAGAGATCGAACACTGCCCGGATCGGTACGTCCGGGTCACCAGACGACAGCACCGATTCAAGCAGTGGTGCGTCTTGAGCCCATCCGGCAAGCAGATCGCTGAGACTCGTTTTCTGGTGACGCGCAACCTGCGCGGCAGTCCACGGGTCGGTGGTCACCCCTTCGAGATTTCCCGTGCGCACATCTTCGGTGATGCCACGCACGTGGGCCACCACGTCGTGCACGGTCCACTCCGGTGTGGCTGGACACGTCTGAGCGGCCGCATCGTCGGAGAGACCGGCCGTCATAGCTGTGATTCGTGCTCGTGCCGATGCATACAACAATCCCAATCGGTCGGCCATTGGCGCAGCTTATGCCACGTCGCCATTCACGAGTTCCTCATGGGCGCGATTTGGGACAGCTGCTGTCCAAGATCGCGCCCATGCAAGCGGGTCGGGCGAGGTGGAGCGTTTGGTTCTACTGTGGCTACCAACCGCACCACTAAGGAGCCACCATGAACCTTGACGACTACCTTGCAGCGCTGGAAACAAACAGTGAGATGTTGGCCGTCGCAGCTACTGCCGCCGGGTTCGATGCGTCATTGCCGACATGCCCCGAGTGGTCGATGCGTGAACTCGTGTTGCACCTTGGCGAGGTGCAGCGTTGGACGGCAGCCATCGTGCGTAATCGGGTCACCAACCCGGCCGATGGCGTTGGCGATTTTCTGGGCACGCTTCCTCACGATGAAGGGCTGATGAGCTGGTTCGTGGCTGGCGTAGCCCTGCTTACCAACACCTTGCGCAATGCCGACCCCGATGTCGAATGCTTCCGCTTTCTCGAGGGCGCATCATCACCGTTGCTGTTCTGGGCGCGTCGACAGTCGCTCGAAGCAGTCATTCACCGCATCGACGCCGAACTCGCGGGAGGACCAAGCTCACCGATTCCGGTTGCGCTCGCCGCCGACGGAATCGACGAGATGCTTACCGGTTTCGTGCCGCGCAAGCGCACTCCCCTGCACAGCCCCAACACTGTGGTGTTGCAGGTGGCCCCAACCGACGTGACCTCGGCATGGCGCGTGACGATCAGCGATCAAACGCCAGTAACCGTGCGAACTGCGGGCGACGCCGACTGCACCGTGAGCGGCACAAGCGCCGATATCTACGAAGCGCTGTGGAACCGCCGCGGCCTCGAGACGCTGGTGGTCAACGGCGACAGCTCAGTGCTCGACGCATTTCGCGAGAACGTGAAAGTGCGCTGGAGCTAACCCGCACCGACAGCCCGGCCCGCGAGTCAGCCACGCTGATGATCAGTGGTAGTACGGGTTCTCGCCGCTGGTGTGATCGGTCATGTCTTTGACCTGATCGATGCCTTCGATTTGTTCGACAATCATTGTCTGCACACCGTCGAGCATGGTCATGCGGCTCATTGAGCAGCCGTGACAACCGCCGCCCATCGTGAGGAACGCTGTGCCAGCTTCGTCGTGGCCGACAAAGGTGACAAACCCACCGTGTGCGGCGAGTGCCGGATTAACTTCGGCGCTGATGATGGCTTCGATCTCGGCTGACAGTGCGTCGTCGCGGACAAGACCCTCGATCGAAGGAACCAACGGCTTGTTGGGATTGCGAATAACAAGGCCCTGCGAATCAGTGAAATCAAGCGTGGCGCCCTTGAGTTGCTCGATGTCTTTGGCAGGGATGATGACCTTGAGGCCATCGTGAGTGCGTACCTCGTCGGTGAATGCAGCCTTGGTGGTGATTTCGAATGACAGGTCGTAACGAAACTCGGCGCCTGGATCGCTGATGATCTCAAGCCGAAGCCCGAGCCGATCGGTCTCAGGTTCGTCGTCGCGCATCTGGATGATCTGCGTATGCGCTGCGGAGGTCACCGAAATGATCTGATCGTTTTCGACTTGCACTGAAAGTGGGCTCACCTCAAAAACGCTACCGGCTCAGTGGTCGGACCGGCTCAACCAGGACCGCCACCGTCACACTCAATACGTTGACCCGTGACGTAGCCAGCGCCCTCGCTGCACAGCCAAAGCACCACATTGGCGACATCGCTTGGCTGGCAGACCCGACCGAATGCCGAGCTGGCATCGAGTCCGCGTAGATCGTGCATGTCTCGGTCGCCGGTCATGGCCCGAGCTAGGCGCACACCCATGTCGGTCTCGACCAAGCCCGGCGCAACGATGTTCACGTGCACTCCGTTGCGCCGCTCTTCTTTGGCCAACGTGAGTGCCAGCGCTTCAAGCGCAGCTTTACCCATGTTGTACGGCGCACCGTTTGGGCCCATGTGCGAGGTGGCCACCGAGGACACCATGACAATGTCGCCACGGTCACGCTGACGCATCGATGGCAACACAAGACGCGAGAGGTGGTGGGCGCCAAAGGCGTGAGTAGCAACAACCCGTTGCATCTCGGCAGGGTCGGTGTCGGCGACCGCTTGACCACGAGACGCAATACCCGCGTTGCACACCAACAGGTCGACGTAACCGAACTCGGCAACGACGGCCTCGACCATCGCACGATCTGCCTCGGCGTCGTCGATAGAGGCTTGAAACGCTGCGGCAGAACCGCCCGCGGCGACAATGCCCGCAACGGTTTCGGCTGCCGCCTCGGCGTCACGCCGGTAGTTCACGGCGACCGTTGCACCATGCGCTGCCAACAACTCGGAGATACCGCGGCCGATGCCACGACCTCCGCCAGTCACCAATGCCACACGACCATCAAGCTGACCCATGTCACTCCTCGTTCATTCGTCGCTATTGCGGCTCTCGTCGTACAAGTATGGCAACCTTGAGCCGTGCAAGACGGCAGCAAGAAAGCAATCACCGCAGCATTCTGCGCCAACCTAGGCATTGCTGTTGCAAAGTTCGTTGGCTTCCTCATCACCGGCTCAGCGGGACTCCTCGCCGAAGCAGGCCACTCGCTTGCCGACACCGGCAATCAGGCGCTGCTCATGCTGGGCGGCAAGCGCGCCCGCCGAGCACCAACCCAGCACCACCAATTTGGATTCGGCACCGAGCGTTACTTCTGGGCCTTCGTGGTGTCGTTGGTGCTGTTCACCGGCGGCGGCGTGTTCGCGTTGTACGAGGGCATCCAGAAACTGATTCACCCGCACGCCGCCGAGAGCATCGGCATCGCAATCGCAATTCTGCTCGCCGCTGTTGTGCTCGAGAGTTACTCGCTCGCCACAGCGATGGCCGGAGCCAAGCAACTCAAGCCGGCCGATATGTCGTACTGGCGCTTCGTTCGCACTGCAAAGCAACCAGAACTGCCGGTGGTGCTGCTCGAAGATGTAGGCGCCGAGATCGGCTTGCTGCTCGCGTTGTTCGGTGTGGTGATGACCAAGATCACCGACAACGCCCGCTGGGACGCGTTGGGCTCAATCTCCATCGGCGTTCTGCTCGTTGTCATTGCCGTGATCCTGGCGGTACGCATGAAGGCGTTGCTCATCGGCGAGTCGGCAAGCACGGCTGACCAAAGCGCGGTTGTCGATGCAATCACCTCGGCACCCTTGGTGAATCGGCTGATTCATATTCGAACGCTGCATCTCGGTCCCGAAGAACTGCTCATCGCAGTCAAGGTTGAGTTCGCTCGCAACCTCTCGATGGCCGAACTCGCCGTGGCAGTCGATGGCGTCGAGTTGGCTGTTCGATCACGCGTCCCAACAGTGGGACTCATCTACATCGAACCCGACCTGTATCGCAGTGAGCCAACGTAAATTGGCGGTTTACGCACAGGCGTAACCTTGACTCAAGAGTCACAGGAGGCAACGTGCGAACACTCGTTACTGGCGCCACCGGATACATCGGCGGACGGCTTGTTCCAATCCTCACGCAGCGCGGTGTCACTGTGCGTTGCATCGCCCGCCAATCCGATCGGCTTACGGCCCGCAACTGGGCGTCGGTCGAGGTGCTTGAGGGCGACCTCGCAGATCCGTCGGTGCTGCCCGCCGCCCTACGCGATATCGATGTCGCCTACTACCTCGTGCACTCGATGGCATCAGGCGCAGCATTCCGCGAAGTTGATCGCGCAATGGCTACGAACTTTGGCCAAGCTGCAGCCGACGCTGGAGTCAAACGAATCATCTACCTCGGCGGTCTTGGCGACCCCAACGAAGTTGAGAGTGATCATCTGGTTTCACGCCACGAGGTTGGTCAAGCCCTGGCGGCCGGTGGGGTTCCGGTCGTTGAGTTTCGCGCCGCAGTGATCATCGGCTCCGGATCGGCGAGCTTCGAAATCATCCGGCACCTGACCGAACGATTGCCCGTGATGGTCACGCCACAATGGGTCAACTCTCGATGCCAACCAATCGGCATTCGCGATGTGCTCGACTACCTCCTTGAAGCACTCGAGCACCCAACCGCTAACGGCGTGTACGAGGTCGGCGGACCCGATGTGCTCACGTATCGCGAGATGATGCTGCGCTACGGAAAGGCGCGCGGGCTGCGTCGCTGGATCGTCTCACTGAAGGTTCCTCACCCCGAGTTCAGCGCCCAATTCGTCGACCTGTTGACACCGGTGCCGTACCGCATCGTGCACCCACTCATTGAGAGCCTGCAGACCGACACCGTGGTGCTGACCCCACGCGCGCTCGACGATTTCTCTGTGCGGCCAGCGGATTACGACCTCGCCGTGACACGCGCCCTGCAGCGAGTTGCCGACGACGACGTGATCACGACATGGGCATCGAGCCTGTCGAGCTTCAGCGACCAACTCCCCGTTGGTGGCGAACTCAAGGTGCACGAAGGCATGCTCGCCGATCACTACCGGCGGTCTGTCAATGCAACGGCGCCCACGGTCTTCGATGCGATCTGCTCGCTCGGTGGCGATGCCGGATGGCCGGCGGGCAACTTCCTGTGGCAACTTCGTGGCGTGATGGACCGAATGGTTGGTGGCGTCGGCATGCGTCGCGGCCGGCGCCATCCACGCGAGTTGCATCTTGGTGAGCCGCTCGATTTCTGGCGAGTAGAGGCGCTCGAAACTCCTCATCTGCTTCGGCTGCGCGCCGAGATGAAGTTGCCCGGACGCGCATGGCTGCAGTTCGAAGTAGTGGATGACACCAACGGATCACGCGTTGAACAAACAGCGTTCTACGAACCACGCGGATTTCTGGGCTACGCGTACTGGTGGGCTGTGCATCCGTTCCATCGATTCATCTTCCCGGGCATGCTGCGCGCCATTGCGCGACAAGCCGAACAGAGCGAGGCGAGCAACGCGCTGCGACGTACGCCGTGACTCTGCGGAACTAGCTCGCGGGAGAGAGCACCACGAGAGGTATCTCGCGGTCGGTCTTGGTCTGGTAGCCCGCGTAGTTCTTGTAGGAAGCGGTCACGATGGGCCACATACGTGCACGCTCTTCGGGCGAAGCAACGGTGGCGACCATCGCCTTCTTCGGCGCACCCTTGTAGGCCACCTGAACCTGCGGATTGTCGCGAAGGTTCACGAACCACGCCGGATGTGTGGGGTCTCCACCGCGAGACGCGACGATCACAATGCTGTCGCCCTCTTGTAGTGGTGACGTGAGCATCACCGAACGCGGCTGGCCACTCTTGCGGCCGATTGTGGTGAGTTCGAGTACTGGCATGTTGCCGGCAGTCCAGCCCACCTTGCCAAAGCTGACCTTCAGAAGGGTGCGGTGAACGGCATTCATGGTCTTCATTGCAAAGTCGCTTGGCATGTCTTTGACCATAGCGGATGGGCAGTATGGCGCTAGCGTGAGGGGTCAACACACGGGGAGCTCGCAGGTTCGGCGGGCTGAGAGGGTGCACGCCAGCGCCGACCCTTCAACCTGCTCTGGGTAATGCCAGCGAAGGGAACTCACGTGCCGCCTTCTCGAACTGCTTTGGTCATCGTCGGCGGCTCTGCATTGTCGCCCGCAGCGCTTGTTGGCCTTCCGACAGACGCCTACATCATCGCCGCCGACTCGGGCCTCGACCATGCGCTCGCCGCTGGGCTTCGACCACATTTGGTTGTGGGCGACTTCGACTCGGTAAAGCCCGAAACATTGATCTGGGCCGCCGCCGAGGGAATCGAAATCCAGCGGCACTCACCCGACAAAGACAACACCGACACCGAACTTGCTCTGGCCGCGGCTCTCGCATGCGGAGCAACCGACGTAGTGCTACTCGGCGGCGGCGGCGACCGAATCGATCACTCAATTGCAGCGATCACTGCGCTCGGCCATCCATCAATGGCGGCGTTCGCAACCGCGGCGGCACGTTGGGACACCACGATGATGAGCGTGTTGCACGGGCCTCGAACACTCAGGTTCGCCGCCGAACTCGACGCAACATTTTCGCTACTCGCGCTGCACGGAAACTGCTCTGGCATCGACATTGAAGGCGGACTTTGGCCATTGCACGATGCCGTGTTGCAACCAGGTTCGAGCCTTGGTGTCAGCAATCGCGCCACAACCAATGAGCTTCGGGTTGGCGTGCGCACCGGTGTTCTCACCGTGATATTCCCACTTCATTTCGGAGGTCAAATATGAATCGGTTCACAGCCATCGCGATCGCGCTCGCCCTCGCAGCATCTTCATGTGGCAGCGACCCGAAGCAAGCAGCCGAGGTAGCGCCGTCGTCGCTCACTCTCGTTGCCTACGACTCGTTCAGTCTCAAACCTGAATCGTTCGATGCCTTTACCAAGAGCACTGGCATTGCCGTCAAGATCGTCACGGCGGGCGACGCCGGCACGATGTTGTCCAAAGCTGTGCTCACAGCTGGCAACCCCGAAGGCGACGTGATGTGGGGCGTCGACAACACGCTGTTGGCGCGAGCCGAGCAGGCCACGGTGTTCTCGCCCTACACGTCGTCTCAGCTCACAGCGCTGCAGCCAGCGGCCGCGGCATTGGTCACAGGCAACCTTGTGACGCCGGTTGACGAAGGCGACGTGTGCGTGAACTACGACATCGCGTGGTTCGCGCAGAAACATCTCGATCCGCCTGCAACACTCGACGACTTGATCAAGCCCGAGTACAAAGATCTGTTGGTCGTCGAGAACCCGGCCGCGTCGTCCACTGGCCTTGCGTTCATGTTGGCTACCGTCGCCCACTCTGGCGATAACGCATGGCAGCAGTACTGGACCTCATTGCGCGGTAACGGCGTGAAGGTCGTAGACAGTTGGGACTTGGCGTATTACGAACAGTTCTCTGGCTCTACCGGCAAAGGTGACCGGCCTTTGGTGGTGAGCTATGGCACGAGCCCGCCAGCCGAAGTGATCTTTGCCAACCCTCGTCCCGACCACGCAACGACAGGCGTTGTGGACTCAACCTGCTTTCATCAGGTTGAGTTTGCAGGCGTGCTGCGCGGCACGAAATACCCAACCGCTGCCGGCAAGCTGATCGACTACCTCGTCTCGAAATCATTTCAAGAACTGCTACCGCTGACCCTGTTTGTCTACCCGGCACGAACCGACGCTGCGCTGCCTGCCGAGTTCAAAGAATTCGCGGTGCGTCCCGTAGCTCCGTTGGTCGTGTCGCCCGGCGACATCGAAAAAAAGTCGAAGGACTGGATCACCACATGGACCAACCTTGTGGTGAGGTGAAATGAGTTCCTCGAACCGGTTGCCCCGCCTGCTGCTCGTTGCACTCGCCGCGCCCGCTTCGTTGTTCTTCGCTCTGTTCTATCTTTGGCCGGTTGTCTCGTTGTTGAGCCACACGCTGACACGTGATGCAATGAATGCTGCGCTGCACGACTCTGCTATTCGCCACGTCGTGTGGTTCACCGCGTGGCAGGCGTTGCTCAGCACGGCACTCACGGTTGTTATTGGGCTCGGCCCCGCATATCTCTTGGCGCGCTACGAGTTCACCGGCCGACGACTGATCACGGCACTGGTCACGGTGCCCTTTGTGCTGCCAACTGTGGTGGTGGGTGCCGCGTTCTTGGCGCTGCTGCCCGACTCGCTTGACCAGAGCGTGACGGCCATCGTGCTCGCGCATGTGTTCTTCAACATTGCAGTGGTCGTCCGTGGCGTAGGGGGCTTGTGGCAGCAACTGCCCGCCGATCTCACGAGCGCAGCACGAACACTTGGCGCTTCGCCCCTACGCGCGATGCGCGAAATCACATTGCCGCTCTTGGCCCCCGCTATCTACGCATCAGCGAGCATCGTGTTTCTGTTTACGTTCACGTCGTTTGGTGTTGTGCGGCTACTCGGCGGGCCCGCGCACACCACGCTCGAAGTCGAGATCTGGCAACGCGCTACGAGACTTGGCGATGTCAGCGTGGCCGCCGTGCTTTCGGTTGCGCAACTCGTGCTGCTCGGCGCTGCAGTTGCGTGGTTCGCTCATATTCAGTCGCGCCACCGTCGCGGTCTGCGGCTACAGCCCTTGGCTCAGCGCCAGCGCGCGCGAACTACTCGCCAGCGTTCCTTTGTCGCAATCACTGCTGCAGCCATTGTCGTTTCGATCGCCGCACCACTGATGGCATTGATCGAGCGAAGCCTGCGAACCACCGGCGGACATTCGCTCGCTGCATGGCGGGGGGTGTTCGGCTCATCAACAGGTCAACCGGTTCGTCCGACCACGGGCGCTCACGTTGACCCCTTGGCATCACTCGCTACGTCGTTACGGTTTGCCGTGATTGCAACCGCGATCAGTTTGGTGATTGGCGCAACGGCGTCACTGGTTATTGCAACACTCGGTCGGCGCGGCCGCTTGCTCGATGTTGCGCTGATGCTTCCGCTCGGAACAAGCGCTGTCACGATCGGCTTTGGTCTGCTGATCGCTTTCGATTCAGGTCGCCTCGACTGGCGGGCATCGCCACTGATGATTCCGCTCGGTCATGCGTTAGTGGCAACGCCGTTCGTTGTGCGCGTGGTGTTACCCGTATTGCGCTCGATCGACACTGGGTTGCGCGATGCGGCATCAACGTTGGGAGCCTCGCCGCTACGAGCATGGCGTGAGGTAGAAGTTCGACTCATCGCTCGCCCACTGGCCACTGCTGCGGGCTTCGCAATGGCCATCTCACTTGGCGAATTTGGCGCAACGAGTTTCCTCACCCGCCAAGGGCGCGAGACTCTGCCCATCGCAATCGAACGGCTTCTCAACAGTCCGGCGTCCCTGCTTCATGCGCAGGGCTACGTGCTTGCCGCTGTGCTCGCGGCTCTCACCTTTGTGATCGTGGCCGCTATCGAGGCAACGATCAACGGGACTGATCGTCATGCTTGAGGTTCGCGAACTCACTGTGCGCTTTGCGCAGCGCATGCTGTTCGCCCAGGCCTCGCTTACCGTGGCTCACGGCGAGATCGTGGCGCTGCTTGGCCCATCGGGCACGGGCAAGAGCACGTTGCTGAAGGTGATCGCTGGACTGCTGCACCCAGATGAGGGTTGCATCTTGCTCGACAACGTAGATATCACCACCGTGCCCACGCATCAGCGCGACATCGGCATGGTGTTCCAAAACGAGCAACTGTTTCCACATCGCACGGTGGCGCAGAACATTGAGTTCGGACTTCGTATGCGTGGTTGGGACTCGCAGCGACGCACAGCGCGGGTCAGCGAGTTACTCGACCTCATTGGCATGCCCGGCTTCCAGCGTCGCCGAGTCACCGACCTGTCGGGCGGCGAAGCAAAGCGCGTCGCTCTCGCCCGCACGCTTGCCCCATCGCCGCGCGTCGTGTTGCTCGACGAACCTCTCACCGGACTCGATTGCGAGCTGCACGACCAGTTGGCGCGTGACCTGCATCAACTCTTGCGCGCCACAGCAACGACTGCGCTCGTCGTCACGCACGACCGCGACGAAGCCGCGGTGCTTGCCTCACGGGTGGTGGCTTTCGCTGATCTCACATCTCGACTGCCGGTCACCGAAGCCGGAGACCTACGGTAAGCACAGGCAATACAGAGGAGGCAGCGTTGTCAGCCACGAGTCAGATCACGCCCATCACCGAGAGCGACGAGTTCATTCGCACCGCATTGCTCGACGCCGACATTCCGTCGCTGCTTCCAGCGCTGGCACACGTGCTCGGCGACATGTCACTGCTCCGGCCAAGCTTGGCGCACCTTCCCATGCTTTCTAACGAGCCGCAGGCCGGGCTCACGCCTGACCAACTCGACGAAGCCCGCCAACTCGCGCTCGAGGCGCTGATCAAGTTTCGCGACACAGGGTGCGTACCCGCACCCGCGCCATCGAACGATGAACTCCGCACGCTGATGTCATACGCCACCAGTGGCGAGACAACCGACGCGTACATCCCCTTGCTACGCGAAGAACTCAGCATCGACGGTCACGATCTGCGCGCCCCGCAGTGGCACGCCAGCAGTGTCGCTCCCAACACCGAGTTCACGGTCGCCATCATCGGTGCCGGAATGTCTGGCTTGCTTGCCGCACACCGCCTGCAGCAAGCCGGTGTCGGGTTCGTCATCCTCGAGAAGAACAGCGATGTGGGTGGCACCTGGTGGGACAACACCTACCCCGGTTGCCGCGTAGACACCCCGAACCATCTGTACAGCTACTCGTTCGCCCAGAAAGACGATTGGCCGCTGTTCTTCTCGCCACAGCACGTATTGCTCGATTACTTCCGCAACTTCGCCAAAGAGTTCGGCCTGTACGAGCACATCCAGTTCGATACCGAAGTGGTGTCGGCCGATTTCGACGACGCCGCATCTTCTTGGTCGCTTCATGTGCGCTCGGCGAAGGGCGACGAAATGCTTGGCGCCAACGCGGTCATCAGCGCAGTTGGTCAACTCAACCAGCCCAAGTGGCCCGACATTGCTGGCCGCGACACCTTCGCCGGGCCAAGCTTTCACTCGGCCCGCTGGGATCACTCTGTCGACCTCGCCGGCAAGCGCGTAGCGGTCATTGGCACGGGCGCCAGCGCAATGCAGTTCGTTCCGATCATCGCCAAAGAAGTGGGCCACCTGAGCGTGTTTCAGCGCACCCCAAATTGGCTGCTGCCCGTACCCACCTATCACGACCCTGTGCCCGCTGGTCTCAACTGGTTGCTCAGTCACGTTCCCTTTTACATGCAGTGGTATCGCTTCTGGTTGTTCTGGCGCATCGGCGATGGTCGTCTCATCATCGCCCAGGTAGACCCCGAGTGGGCCGGCGACAAGCGCTCTGTATCAGCGATGAGCGACCTCACGCGCGAGTTGCTCACGATGTATTTGCAAATGCAACTACCCGATCAGCCCGAACTGCTCAGCAAAGTGGTGCCCCAATATCCGGTGGCCGCGAAACGCATGCTGCTCGACAGCGGTACATGGATACCAACAATGCAGCGCGACAACGTAAACCTCATCACCGACGACATCACGCAGATCACTGCCACCGGAGTCGTTACTGCCGATGGTGTGCATCACGAGGTCGATGTCATCATCTACGGCACGGGTTTCCACGCCTCGAAGTTCCTCACTCCGTTGAAGATTCACGGACGCAACGGCGTCGATCTTCACGACGAATGGAACGGCGAAGCCCGTGCCTACATGGGCGTCACTGTGCCCAAGTTTCCGAACCTGTTCTTGCTCTACGGACCAAACACCAACATCGTGATCAACGGCAGCATCATCTATTTCTCCGAGTGCGAGGTGAACTACGTACTCGAAGCCATACGAGAACTGCTCGCACACAATGCCCGCGCGCTCGACTGCAAGCAGGCCGTGCACGACGCCTACAACGCTCGCATCGACGATGGCAACCAGCGCATGTCGTGGGGTGTTGCCGATGTGCACAGCTGGTACAAGAACGATTCCGGACGCGTGGCCCAAAACTGGCCGTTTACGTTGCTCGAGTTCTGGGAGCAGACCCGAACCGTGAACCTCAACGATTACGAGTTGCTGAGCTAATCAGAGTCAGGCTCGCAGTAAGCGCTGCATTGTTTGCTCGGCGCCCACGAGATCGTCGCGGCGGCCGTCTTCAAGTCGCGTGAGATACGAGATCGACACTTCGTCGGCTTCGACAATGCCACCGTCGCTGTCGGCAGGTAGAGCGATGGCGTCGCCCCAAGTCATGCGCACGTTGAACGTGCCGTCATACCCAGCTTTGGGCTCGAGCGTTGCGCCCGACATCTTGCGCGGCGGTTCCATGCCGATACGGCCATGTCGCCAACCCTTGATCTGTTCGACCTCTACGTTGGGGACGTTGATGTTCACCACCACTGGCTCAGACGGCATGTGAGCCACGAGGCCCTCGACGAACGCATCGGCAACGGCCGCAGCGGAGTGCCACTTCTGGCCGATGAGCATTTCGTCCCAGCCCTGACCTTCGACGCCAAAACCGGCGACAGCTTGGCTGACTGCAACGCCTGAGATGCCGCCGTTGCGCGCCGTGAGCGCTGCGCCGATGGTGCCCGAGTGGTACACCGAACGACCCACATTGGCGCCTGGGTTGATGCCCGACACGACCAGATCAAATGGCGCTCCGAACGCACCGAGGCGCGAGAACATCACACACAACGCCGGAGGCCCGGTGACCGACCATGCCTCGTCGATGCCTTCGATCGTGCAGCGGTGAACCTCGGGTTGGATGAGGTGCAGCGCACCGAGCGCTGCACCAGCACCCGAGAACTCACGGTCGGGCGCAGCCACCACAACCTCGCCGTGTTTGCGCATTGCTCGGGCCAACACGTGCAGCCCAACTGAATCGATGCCGTCGTCGTTGGTGAGGAGAATTCGCATGACCTCATCTTGGCGTACCGCGGCTAACGTCGCCACATATGCGAGTCGGTTTCCTCGGCGCTGGGCTCATCGCCACCTACCACAGCAAGAGTCTTCGCCAAAGCGGGGCCGAAGCCGCTTGCGGTGTTGTCCGTGCGGGCGTATACGACCCCGATACCGAACGCGCCGCTGCGTTTGCCGCTGCGTCAGGCCACACTCTGTGCGCGAGCGAGACCGAAGTGCTCGACAGTTGCGACGCTGTCTATGTGTGCACATGGACCAGCGAGCACCCGCGGCTTGTCGCCATGGCCGCCGAGCGCGGGCTGCACATCTTTTGCGAGAAGCCACTGGCGATCTCGCTTGAGTCGGCCGAGCAGATGGCTAGCATCGTCAACGCCGCCGGTGTCACCAACCAAGTTGGGCTTGTCTTGCGTCGCTCCCCCGCTTATTTGTGGGCCCGCCAACTCGTCAACGATGCCGCCGCTGGCCGGGTGATGGCCGTGGTGTTCCGCGACGATCAGTTCATTCCAACGCAGGGCCATTACGCCAGCACATGGCGCGGCGACAAGGCTCTCGCTGGGTCGGGCACGTTGCTCGAGCACAGCATCCACGACGTCGACATGTTGCGGTACTTAGTTGGCGACATCAGCCGAGTCAGCGCTAACGAAGCAAACTTTCACGGCATCGACGGAATCGAAGACGCGGTGACCGCCACCATCGCTTTCGATAACGGCGCCACCGGCACGCTTGCCACCGTGTGGCACGACAACCTTGCTCGCCCCAGCCAACGACGCGTCGAGATCTTCTGCGAACGCCGCTTCATCGTGATCGAGGGCGACGACTGGTTCGGGCCCGTGCGCTGGACCGACACCAACGGCGCCGAGCATTCGCTACACGGCGACGCGCTTGAGGTCGCTGCGGCACCGCTCACCGACGGCAGCCTGAACCCCGACGGCGAGTTCATCCGCGCCGCTACTGCCGGCTTGCCGTCGTGGCCCACGTTCGACACCGCTGTCGACGCGCATCGCATTGTTGAGGCCATGTATGCCTCATCACGAGCAGGCGGCGCCGCCGTTCGCCTTCAGTACTGACCACCGCGTTCTCTTCGACAGCAGACCACAGATGCGCATCGCCGAAATCACCACATCCGACACCTACGCGCTTCGCCAAGCGGTCCTGCGAGACCACATGGAGAACAAGAACGTCTCGTTTCCCGAGGACGACTTGCCCGGCGTGGTTCACCTCGGAATCTTCGACGACAACGGCGAGCTCATCGCGACCTCGTCGTGGGTGCCGCTCAACTATGAGCCAATGGCCCCGCGTCGCGGGGTGCAGCTGCGCGGCATGGCCACCGCAAAGCATGCACAAGGCACCGGGCTCGGCGGCCTGCTCATCGAGGCTGGCGCGGAGCGCTTCGCCGAGGCAGGCTTCGATCTGCTTTGGGCCCGGGCGCGCGATGTGGCGCTGAATTTCTACGCGCGCCATCACTGTGTTGTCGTGGGCGATGGCTTCCTCGAAGATGCCACAAAGCTCCCCCACCACGTTGTGGTCCGCTCGCTCAACAACCAAGCGCTCTAGCGACCAACTGCGGCAGCGGCCGCGCTCGGCCACGCCGGCCCGCCAACGATTTCCGCGCTCCCAGTGCCAAAGCACTCAACGCTGCAAGGAAATCACATGACCGCTTCAGCTCTCTCTGCCGCCGAACTTCAGCAACGTGCGCTCAACCTGCGCCGACTCGCGCACCGCATCGAACAACTTGATGCCACCGTTTTGTATCGACGGGCAGGCACCGATACGTGGATCGGTCCAACAGCACAACGGTGCATCAATGAGTTGATCACCGCCCGCACGTTGTTGCTCCAAGCAGCCGATGCCTCGCGTGTGGCCGCACGCCAGCTTGAACTTCGCTCGTTCAACGTATGACCGGCTTCTTAGGTTTCGACAACGAGCGACTGCTCAACCTTCGCAGCGCAATGCACCGCGCGTTAGCCGAACTCAATGACCTACACATCTCTGATCCTGACGCCACTGCCACGCTGCACCTGGTGCGCCGAGCACACGGAGCCATCGCCGATCGCTGCCTGCCACCCCTGAGTGCCCTGCTGTCATGTCAGGCAAACACCACGTATATTCCCGCGCATCTTCCGACCAACGACATCGTCGTCACCCGCCTCGCCAACCTGCAACAGACTCAGGGTTGGTCCGTTGTGACCGACCCATTCAGCTCTCGCCCACCATCGATGACCATTGAAGATGCCCAAGCTTTGGGCTGGATGCTCTCGCAGACACATCTGCAATCACTCACGAAGAACGCCGAGATTGCATGGCTTGCAACCAACCTTGCCGAGATCGCCCAACGCCCCGAGTTGGTTTCTGCGCTGGTTACCAACATGACCGCCGACGCTTGGACCCACCTCTGCAATCAGTTCGGCGATGATCGCATTACGTTGCAGTCCGCACTCACCATTGAAGGCTCGCTGAGCGACGACGATCGGTCACGCCTCGCAAGTATCGATGCGGTGTTCACCCACCTCGGCACACTCATGTCCAACGACACCGCAACGGTGCTCAACACGATGCACCCCTACGCGGCAGCGATGTTGGTGCAACATCTACATCTGCCGGCCGGTGAACTCGCAGCGGTCAGCGTCAATCTCATTCGTCGCTATCGCGTGGGCGGTTGGGCCGACGTTCAGCGCGCTGGTCCCGGCACGGCAGACCTGTTGATGCACACGATGCTCGACACGCCCGGAGCGCCCACAGCTTTTATGTTGCTGATTGCCAAGGACCCAGCCGTAGCGCTCGATTCGGCGCACAGCCGCGAGCTTGCCGAGCGACTGATACTCGAAGGCACCCGACCCAAGAACATCACGACACAACACGCCGCAGACGTGGTTCCTCCGCTTGTCCGTTACCTGCTGGGTTCCGAGGCGAGCAACTCTGGTTTCTACGGGCAGGGAAGTCGCGACAACAGTGTGTTCGCCGTCGATCTCATTGCTCCGTGGCTCTTGCAGCTCACCACAACCCACCGCAACGATTGGCACTTCGCCAATGGCGAGGGTGCCCGGTTGCTGATGGCAGTCATCGACGACGGCGATGCGTTTGCTCGACTCGCCCAGCGGCGCACCGAGATCGCTGCGGGCCTCGGCGCCACCATCGCGACGGGTGGCAACAATGGACGACGCGCCATCGAAGATCTCGCCGCGATCCTTGGCCTCGTGGACACATTGGTTCGCCAACGCAGCATTGCGCACACCGCCGAGGCGAGAGAGTTGTGGAACGTAGGGTTCGCTCTCATCAGCGTCGCCGCTGCGCAACTGCCCGGTGGCGCATTTACAACAGTGGGCACCGGGGTTGCGCTCACGGGGTTGCGCAAATTGCTCGTGCAACATGGCATCGCCCCGAAGTCCGCAAAAGCCGAAGACCACGACACGCTGTATGCGCTCGATTGGCAGACCACCGTGGCCGCGGCAACCGTTGTCTGTCTCACCTTCGACGAGATGACTCGTAGCGGTCGCATCGCTGCGAACACACCTGCGCCACCGCTACCCGACCCACACACAGCAACACCCGGGGCGCGCTACTCATCCGATTTCGAGACGTGGCTCGACTCCGCGCAGCTCGGTTCGGCAGCTGCAGTGCTGTTCGGGCTGAAGCAAACGCTGGCGAGCAATCACGAAACCGAGCGCGATGCCGCCGAACTCACTACGGGATAGAGACGCCGCTGCTGAGCACCACTGATTGCCCAGCTACTGGCTCGACGGTGACCTTGAGCACCCAGTCGCCCGCAAACGGCAGGGTGACCTTGCCGCTGTAGTGGTTCGTGCCCTCGGCGGTGAGGGTGACCTCGGTGTCGACGATTTGTTGCGCAGGAAGGCTCATCGTGGCCTTGATGCTGACCACCGGCGTCAAGCTGCCTCCAGAAGGCGTGACCACGAGATGCACGTCGTTGAGACCAACACGACCCGGCGCCAGCGACACATCGGCGATCAACCCGCTCTCGGTCAGCGAAGCGGTAAAGACCTTTGCGGGCGCGGCAAGGGTTGGAGGCTGGGTCACGAGACCAGCAGCGAGACCGAGCACTGCGATGCCGCAAACGGCCTCGATGAGCACCAACCGGCGCAGGCTGCCTGGGCCCTCATGCGAGAGCAGCCAACGCGACGCGGCGCCGATCGTGACCATCAATACTGCGATGGCAACCTTGGCGAGCAGCAGACGACCCCACGTGGTGTCGGTGAGGGTAGACAGGCTGGCGCCAAGCCGCCAGGTTTGCGCAAACCCAGTGGCGATGATGAGCGGAATACCGATGGTGGCGACACGCGAGAAGCCTCTGACTGCACCGGCGAATTGATCGTCGCGCGTCCACGCGCCACCGCCTACGGCCATCATCACCAAGCTGCCGAGCCACAGCACAACGAATGCCATGTGCACGGCGTCGACACCGATCCACAACGCGGGCTGATCCGCAACGCTGGGGTGGCCCCCTGCGCTAAACGTGAACACCGTGAGCAAGCCCAGCAACGGCACCGCAACAGGCCACCACCTCGCCTGCTTGCGGTTGACAAACATCACGACGGGAATGAACAGCAACATCAGCACGAGTCGTGCCACCAACAGTCCGCCGGTGCGGGTGCCCGCCACATTGCTCCAGAGCGAGGTGTCGAACATGTCGCCGAGGCTGCCCGCTTTCGAGATCGCTCCGAGCAAACCAAAGTTGGCCATTGAGCCAATCGTGAGCAAGGCCCAGCCGAGCCAGAGCAGGCGGCGGGTGGCCCAACCATGCAGCACTTCGCCGCCGGCCATCATCACCATGAACAAGCCACCGAGCAGAATCGCTGCTCCTAAAAACGCGCTGAAACGCGCCACGCCGTTGGTGCGGCCGACAACCGGGGCCGCATGCGAACCGTGCAACACCGTGTCGAGCAGTTTCGCCGAATCGCCGCCTGTGGCCGTGCCTACTTGAAAGCTGAAGGCGCCATCGACAACATGGCCATCGCTTGAGGTGACGCGCCACACAACGGCGTACAAGCCATTGCCAATGGTTGGCACCGTTGACTGCACGATGGTGGTGTCACCGCCAGCAGTGGGTGAACCCAGCGGAACGATCTTGCCGGTCTGGTCGAACAACTGAATCGAGGTCAGCGGAACTTCGATGTCTTCGTCGAAGTTGAGCACAATCAGTGGCGGAGCCGTTTCGAGCACCGACGACGCTGCTGGAATGCTGGCTTCGAGCGACGCATGCGCCAACGCTCGGCCAGCACCGACGGCGCCGACCCCGATGAATGCAATTGCCAGGGCGCAGGCTGCGCGTGAGATCAGGTTGGTTCGCATCGTTCCCCATTTTCGTTTCATTGATTGTGCATCATGAGATGCCTGCTGGCTCTAGTCCGACAACATCGAGCCGACCCCACAGCCAGGCAAGTCGCTGCGGCGGCGGCAAGGCCAATGCAGCCGCTGGCAGGTTGGTGAGACCCATTGGTTTGCGGCTCGCCCATTGCGACGTCATACGCGCGAGATCGATGCGCACATAATCGGCGGGCCAATCGGCGAAGCCATAGCCAAGACCCAGATCGGCACGATGAATTTCGACTTCGCGCCAACGACGAAAGACGATGTCGAGCATTGCAACGTCGCCAACCAGCGAGGCTCCACGTCCCTGCCAACCCTGAGCAGTTGTCGTGACCCACGTTGCCTCGAGTTGGTAGATGCTCGAACGCACATCGTCCACGAGTTCGTGAGCCGACCGCCCTGCGCCAGCCTCGATGTCGGCATTGCGGCTGCGAACGCCATCGGGATATTGCCGACCCACTTCGCCGTGTTCGGCGGCCTGCAACATACGCACGTGACTGTCGGCGTTGCGTGCGATGTGGGTGAGCACATGGCCGACCGACCACTCGGGCAGGTTTGAGGGCTGGCGAGCCTGATCATCGGTGAGCGAATCGAGCGACTGCAGCAAACGCTGATGCGAGTTCGCGCATCCGGCAACGTCACGATCAAGTTCGCGTAGATCCACAAGGGATCACAGTAGCTGTCGGGGTCAGCTGACTCGGCGTGGCACCACGACAACGGTGCCGTCGGGCTCGTGGTGCACGGTGACGCTCACGCCGTAAAACTCGGCGAGCGTTTCGGCGCGAAGCACCTGCGCGGCTGTGCCTGCAACCACAAGATGGCCCTCGTGCAGTAGCGCCAATCGATCGGCATACAAGCCGGCAAGCGTGAGATCGTGCATTGCAGAAATCACCGTGAGACCGTTCTCGCGTCGCAGACGGTCGACAAGTTCGAGCGCCTGCTGCTGATGCCCAATGTCGAGCGCGCTCGTGGGTTCGTCGAGCAACAGAATTGGAGCCTCTTGCGCCAAGGCTCGAGCGATGACCAACCGTTGCTGTTCGCCACCACTCAGTGAGCCGAGCTCGCGGTCTGCGAACTGATCGAGATCGAGTCGGCGCAACACGTTGTGCACCATCTCGCGATCGTGCGCTGATTCGCCGCCGAAGTAGCTCACGTAGGGATTGCGCCCAAGCAAGACGTATTCGAACGCAAGCATCTCGTCGGGCAATACCGGCGACTGCGGCACGTAGGCAACCAGTTCGGCACGACGGCGCGGGGTGCGAAGCCGAAGCGGCGAACCATCAACATTGATCTCACCCGTGTGGGCCGCGAGTCCCGCCACAGCGCGAAGGATCGACGACTTACCGGCGCCGTTGGGCCCAATGAGGCACAGCCAATCGCCCGGCTTGATGGTCTCTGTGTACTCGTGCACCACCGTGCGCTTGCCGTAACGAACGCTGAGTCGAGACAGAGCAACTGAACTCATTGCGACAACCTCTTATTCATCAAGACCACAATGAAAAACGGCGCACCAAAGAACGCCGTGACTACGCCAATGGGTGTTTCGGCGCCGTGAGTGAGCACGCGGCCGGGAATGTCGGTGAGGATCAAGAAGGTGGCACCGAGCACAACGGTGAGCGGCAACAGGCGCTTGTAGCTAGCGCCCGCCATCATGCGCACTGCGTGGGGCACCACAATGCCCACGAACCCGATGAGACCGCTGACCGACACGGCAGCCGCCGTGCCGAGCGTGGCGGCTATCACCACAATCAAACGAACCCGGCCAACCTGCATACCGAGCGACGCTGCTTCGTCATCGCCTACACGCAGCAGATCGAGCTGGCGCCGGTGCAGCAACAACACGATTGAACTGATCACGATGTACGGCGTAACGAGTCGAACGTCTTGCCATGTAGCCGTGTTGAGCCGACCCAAAATCCAGCTGTAGACCTCGCGGATGACATCGTTGTTTTGATAGAGCACAAAGGTTTGTATTGCTGTGGCCAGTGAGGTGACTGCCACGCCCGCAAGTACCAACGTGATCGACGAGCGCGATGAGTTCGAGGCCCCAAACGCTGCACCCACCATGTAGGTGAACATCACCGCGATGAGCCCGCCGATGAAAGCGGCTAGCGGCAGTGGATCGATGAGCCAGCCGTTTGTGTTGGCTCGGCCAATCACGAACACAATGGTGGCCCCAAGCCCGGCACCCGAAGCAACACCAAGCAAGTACGGATCTGCCAACGGGTTCCGAAAGGCACCCTGATAGCTGGCGCCAGCTATGGACAACATTGCGCCGACCAACGCGGCGAGCGCTACACGCGGCATGCGCACGCTCCAGATCAAGTGCCAGTTCGCACTTGAGATTCGACCGGCTGGCCCGATGCACGCACCGAGCGCAAAGGCTCCGATGAGCAATACAACGGACGCGGGCAACCACCAGTTTCGACCGGACACGCGACGAGAGTCGGTGGCGAGGCTGGTGGTTGCCAGGGCCATTCGATCAGCCTGCCGAACCTGCAGCGGCCGCCTTCACAGCGTTGACGACGGCACGCAAGTAATCAACAACACGAGGCCCCCATCGCGATGCGATGTCGTCGTCCATCGCCACTACGTTGCCGTGCTTCACTGCATTGACCTGTGACCAACCGTCGCGTGCGGCAACAGTGGCTGCGTCTTGCTGGCAGCACTTGGTGTCCGCAAGAAAGACGATGTCAGGATTCTGCGAAACAATGAACTCGGCGCTCAGCTGCGGATAGTCGTTGCCAGCTTCGGCGGTGTCGGCGATGTTGCGCAGGCCCGCCATTGAGTACAGGTGGCCGACAAACGTGTTCGACGTGGCCGAGTAATACGTGGGGTCGAGCTCGTGGTAGTAGGTAAGCGGCTGAGTCAGTTTGGGCACGTCGGCGACGATCGAGGCGACGTCGGCGGTCATCTTCGTTACGAGCGCCGAAGCGGCGCCACTGTTGCCCGTCAGCGCGCCGAGTTGGTTGATCTGGGCGTAGACATCGTCGAGAGACGCTGCCGAAACGCCGAGCCAAACCGGAATGCCGATCTGGCTCAGCTGCTCGGCGAGCTTCGACATGTCGGCGCTGATGACCACAAGGTCGGGTTTGTATCCGGCGATCGCCTCAATGTTTGGGGTGAATCCCGACAAATCACTCTTCACGGCTGACGCTTCGGCCGGAAAGTTTGACTGGTCGTCGACTGCAATCACTTGGCTGCCTGCCCCGATGGCAAACAACATCTCGGTATGCGTAGGGGACAGCGAGATGATCTTCACCGGCTTGCTGGTCAAGGTGACGGTGCCGTTGGCGTCGGCGGCCGAGTAGGCAACCTCGGTACTGGCTGACGCGGCTTCAGTAGTAGACGACGCCGCTACCCGATCGGGCGCTACCGAACCGGCGGTGGCCGCATTCGGTGCATCGCTGCCGCAACCGGCAAGCACCACAAGCGACAAGCTCAGCAGCGCTACCGCCGGTCTGAAGCGGGAATGGTTGATACGTGACATAAAAAAATCCTCCAAGGATTTGGAGGACAAAGACGGATCCGAAGGAAGGTTGCCCTTCAAGCGAACCACCCTTGCCTCGAGGGTTTCGGTTGCGCATACAGGCCAGGCGACCGGACTCGTCTGTTCACAATTTGTGAACAGCATCACCGTTGCGGGACAGCGTCGGGTTTACACCGACTTCGCTGGATTCTGTATCACCCGGCGGACCGGACGAACCGAACATATCAGGTGGTGTCTAGACTTCGCGCTTCCATGAGTACACACGCCCCCTCCGACAACTCGCCCGACGATCCACTCACCGAAGACCCGCGACCCGACGGTCTGCGCAGCGCAAAATCGCTGTTGCTGGTGAACACCGGTAACGGCAAGGGCAAGAGTTCAGCAGCATTCGGCGTGATGGTGCGCGGCGTTGCTCGCGGCTGGAATGTCGCCGTGCTGCAGTTCGTAAAGAGCGGCGAGTGGAAGGTGGGCGAAGAGACCATTGGCCGTCAGCTTGGCGTTCACTGGCAGTCGCTCGGCGAGGGCTTCACCTGGGATTCAGAAAATCTCGGCCACGACAAAGAGGTTGCCCAACGCGGTTGGGATATCGCACGAGATCTCATCGAAGCGGGCAAGCACGATCTCGTGATTCTCGACGAACTCACCTACCTCATGACGTGGAGCTGGATCGACAGCGACGAGGTCATTCGAGTGTTGCGCGATCGCCCCGCACACGTCAGCGTCGTCGTCACCGGCCGCGACGCCGCGCAAGCCCTCATCGACATCGCCGACACCGTCACCGAAATGCGCGAAGTCAAGCACGCCTACACCAGCGGCATCGCCGCCAAACGCGGCATCGACTACTGAGATCGCCCCGCCGATTTTGTCCAGCAAGCCTCAGCGCACGGTTGCCGTGCGCTCACGCTTGCTGAGCGAACGTGGGTTAGCCGGCGACGAACTCGCCGATGCGGCGGATGCCCTCGATGAGATCTTCGTCGCCGAGCGCAAACGAGAACCGCGCGTAGCCCGGAGCACCAAACGCCTCGCCTGGAACGAACGCCACCTTCGACTGGCTGAGCACAATCTCAGAGAGCTCGAGCGTGCTGCTTGAGGTATGACCGCTGAGCGAACGACCAAGCAAACCGCTCATGTTGGCGAAGCAGTAGAAGGCACCCTGTGGCTCGATGCACGTAACGCCGGGGATGTCGTTGAGCATGCCGTGCATGATCTTGCCGCGGCGCTCAAACGCTTCGCGCATCATGTGTACCGCAGAGAGGTCGCCGCTCACGGCCGCCAACGCGGCGCGCTGCGCAACGTTGCTCACGTTTGATGTTGCGTGCGACTGAAAGTTGATCGCAGCCTTCATCACGTCGTTCGGCCCAATCATCCAGCCAACGCGCCAACCGGTCATCGCATACGTCTTGGCAACGCCGTTGACGATGATGCATTGGTTCGCAACCTCGGGCACCAACGTGGGCATCGAGACAAAGCGGTGCTCGCCATAGGTGAGGTGCTCATAGATCTCGTCGGTAATGATCCACACACCCTTCTCGACAGCCCAGCGACCAATGGCCTCAACCTCTTCGGGCGGATACACAGCGCCGCTGGGGTTGTCGGGCGACACGAACAGCAACACCTTGGTGCGGCTCGTGAGCGCAGCGTCGAGTTGTTCTACGGTGACCCGAAATCCGGTCTCCTCGGTGGTTTCGATAACCACCGGAACACCGCCAGCGAGGGTGACAGCTTCGGGATAGGTGGTCCAGTACGGGGCTGGCAAAATCACTTCGTCGCCTGGGTCGCACAATGCTGCGAACGCGGTGAACACTGCATGCTTGCCGCCGCAGGTAACCAACACTTGGTTGGCCGTGGTCTCAAAGCCGCTGTCGCGCAGGGTCTTCACCGCGATGGCCTCGCGTAATTCGGGCAGACCAGCCGCTGGTGTGTAGCGATGGTTCTTTACGTCGCGACATGCAGCCACTGCTGCTTCAACAATGTGCTCTGGCGTTGGGAAGTCGGGCTCGCCCGCGCCGAACCCAATGACGTTCTCGCCTGTTGCCTTGAGCGCCTTGGCCTTGGCATCAACGGCAAGCGTGGCCGACTCGGCAATCGAGGCCAGCCGCTGCGACGCGCGGCGAGGTGTTACAAAACCCATGGAGGAAGACGAACTCATAGCTGACATGCTTGCACAGTGACAGCGACGGACCCACGCTCAATTTCAATTCCCGCCAGCCTGCGCCCAGTTGATGGCCGATTCGGTTGCGGCCCCTCGAAGGTGCGCCCGGCCCAGATCGATGCCTTATCGGCAGCCGCCACCAACATTTTGGGCACGAGCCACCGCCAGGCTCCAGTGAAGAACCTGGTGGGTTCCGTGCGCACGGGCCTCTGCGAATTGTTCGGCCTTCCCGACGGATGGGAAATCGTGCTCGGCAACGGCGGCTCCACCGTGTTCTGGGACATCGCCACATTTGGTCTCATCCGCGAACACAGCGCCCACGCCGTGTTCGGAGAGTTCTCATCGAAGTTTGCCGAAGCTGCAGCCGCCGCCCCTCATCTGGGCGCCCCAACCGTGGTGCGCACCGATCCGGGCGACCACCCCACGCTCACCGCAATCGACGGCGCCGACATCTATGCCCTCACCCACAACGAGACCTCAACGGGCGTGATGATGCCACTCGTGCGTCCCGCAGGTGCGGCCAGCGACTCTCTGGTTGTTGTTGATGCCACCTCGGCTGCGGGCGGCCTGTTGTGGAATCCGACCGAAGTCGATGTGTATTACTTCGCTCCGCAAAAGTCATTCGCCAGCGACGGCGGCCTGTGGCTCGCGGCTTGTTCGTCCGCCGCGCTCGAGCGCATTCGTTCGGTCAGCGCCACTAAGCGCTGGGTGCCTGCATCGCTCGATCTCAACATTGCGCTCGACAACAGCGTGCTGAACCAGACCTACAACACGCCGGCCCTCGCCACCTTGGTGATGCTCAACGATCAGTTGCAGTGGATGCTCAGCAACGGCGGTCTCGCTTGGGCGAACCAGCGCAGCGTTCAGTCGTCGCAGGCGCTGTACAACTGGGCCAACCAACGCGACTGGGCAAGCCCATTTGTTACCGATCCGGCCAAGCGCTCCGAGGTTGTTGGCACCATCGATCTCACCGGCGTCGACGCCAACGATGTGTGCGCAGCCTTACGCGCAAACGGCATCGTCGACACCGACAGCTACCGCAAGCTTGGCCGCAACCAGTTGCGCGTGGGTATGTTCCCAGCCGTCGACCCAGCCGATGTAATGGCCCTCACCGCATGCATCGACTTCGTCGCTGCCGCGCTGCAAGACTGACGCCATGCGAGTCGACGAGGTGCTCAGCACTCACACAGAAGGCCTCGCGCCGCTGAACCGACCCATCATGATCGTGGCCCTCACGGGCTGGTTCGATGCTTCGGCAACGGCTACCGGTGCGCTCGAGTGGCTGCTGCGCGATCGCGTCGCCCCGGTGGTTGCCACTATCGATCCAGATCCGTTCTACGACTTCACCCAAGAGCGTCCCGAGGTCTGGTTCGACGAGAACGAAGAGCGCCAGATTCGCTGGCCCGTCAACGAGTTTCGCCTCGCTCGTTTTCCGGGAGGCTCGCACGATCTCATCGTGCTCTCGGGCGTTGAGCCCCACGTGCGCTGGAGCACCTACTGCGATTGCATCTCGGCCCTCGCGCTACGGCTCGACTGCGAACTTGTTGTCACCATCGGCGCAAATGCCGATGCCGTTCCGCACACTCGTGTTCCCGTAGTTGTAGGCAGTTCTACCAACGGCGAACTCGTTCGTCGCTTGGGTCTGAGCCGCCCGCAGTACCAAGGCATCACGGGCGTAGTTGGCGTGCTGCAACAGCGGCTTGAGACGCTCGACCTGCCCGCCATCTCGTTGCGTGTGGGCGTGCCGCACTATCTCGGCAACGCTCAGCATCCCAAGTCGTCGGCAGCGCTGCTGCACCACCTCGAGCATGTACTCGGTGTGCCCACCGATCACGACGAGCTCGCCGCCGAGATCGAACGGTGGCAATCGCTTCACGACGAAGCCGTTGCCGAAGATGCCCAGGCGGTGAGCTACGTGCGCATGCTCGAGCGCCAATTCGACCAACGCGCCGAGGCGCTGTTGCCCACTGGCGAAGATCTCGCGGCAGAACTCGAGGCCTTTTTGAATGACCTCGAGTTCCCCGACGAACCGTAGTTTTTCAGTTACTGCGTGGCTCAGCCAGCAGCAGCGGCGAAGCCCAAAGCGAGGTCGGCGAGAATGTCGTCGATCGACTCGAGGCCAACGCTCAAACGGATCAGACCTGGCGTCACGCCAGACTGAACCTGCTCGGTGTCGTTGAGTTGGCTGTGCGTGGTGCTGGCCGGGTGAATCACCAAGCTGCGCACATCGCCGATGTTGGCCACGTGGCTGTGCAGTTCTACGCCTTCGACAAACTTCTGGCCAGCTTCAACGCCGCCCTTGATCTCGAACGCAATAACCGAGCCGTAGCCCTTGCCGCCGCCGTACTTCTTGGCACGCTCGTGCCATGCACTGGTCTCGAGACCGGCGTAGTTCACGCTGAGCACCTGAGGGTGAGCAACCAAGAACTTGGCAACCTTGTCGGTGTTCTGGAAGTGACGCTCCATGCGCAGGCTCAATGTCTCGAGGCCCTGCAGAATCATGAATGCGTTGAATGGCGAGATGGCTGCACCAAGGTCGCGCAAAATCTGCACGCGAGCCTTGATGATGAACGCACCATGACCCAACGCCGGGAAGTACGGCAGGCCATGATAGCTCGGGTCTGGCTCGGTCATGTTGGGGAAGCGACCGCTTGCGGCGTAATCGAACGTGCCGCCATCGATGATTGCACCGCCAATTGATGTGCCGTGGCCACCGATGAACTTGGTGAGGCTGTGCACGATGATGTCGGCGCCCCACTCGAACGGGCGGATGAGGTATGGCGTGGCGACGGTGTTGTCCACCATCAACGGAATGCCGTTGTCGTGGGCAACCTTGCTGACGCCTTCGATGTCGAAAACATCGTTCTTCGGGTTCGCCAAGACTTCGCCGAAGAACAGCTTGGTGTTGGGCTGGATAGCGCTGCGCCACTGCTCGAGATCGTGTGGGTCATCAACGAACGTGACGTGGATACCCATCTTGGGGAGCGTGTGATGCAGCAAGTTGTAGGTGCCGCCGTACAGCGATGGCGACGCAACGATGTGTCCGCCAGCTTCGACCAAGGTGAGGATTGCGAGTGTCTCGGCCGACTGGCCCGATGCCACAACCAGCGCGCCGGGAAGTCCGACCGCGGTCATGCAACCACCCTCAAGCGAGTTGATACGCGACTCGAGAGCGAGCTGCGTGGGGTTCATGATGCGGGTGTAGATGTTGCCGATCTCGGCGAGCGCGAAGAGGTTCTTGGCGTGCGCCGAATCGCGGAACTGATAGCTCGTGGTCTGATAAATCGGAACCGCACGGGCACCCGTGGTTGGATCCGGCTCGCCACCGATGTGAATTTGGCGGGTCTCGAAACCCCAGTTTGGATTGCTCATGACGACTCCCTTTGACATGTTGCCCGAGCACCAGGAAGCGGCTCGACGACGCCGGAGAGCCTACCGCTCAATTCCTGACTCAATCAATCGGGAATTAACAACACATCAACACGGGTCACAAATCGAGCAACGGGAAATCGTGATCAGTGAGCCAATGGCGTCCGACGGCTTTAGCTGAAGCCCAGCGCTGCACCAAGCGGTCGCCCGTGGGGTCCTCGTCTGTGATCTGGCCGAAGTCTCGTGGCGTTGGCCCGATGCGCTCGGCGTGCGGTGCCAACTTGGCGAGGTCGAACGAGTACACGTCGGCAGCGGCGAGACCCACCATGCGCCGAGTCTCTTCGATGGGCATGTCGTGAAAGGTCTTCTTGAGCCACGCCGGGGTGTTTGGCCACGTGCCTTCGGGGTGGGGAAAGTCGTTGCCCCACATGATGTTGTCGACACCGATTTCGTAACGCATGCCGAGCTCGCGACGCTTGGTGTTTGATGCTCCGATGAAGACGTTGCGATCGATGTAGTCAGACGGCGGCATCGAGACGGCACCGCGGAACGGATCGGCTCCGAGCTTCTCGGTGCCCTTCTGGCCAAGGAACAAGCGGTCCCAGAACCACATCAACGCGGGCAGCCACCAGCAGCCTGCTTCGGTAACACCGAACTTCAGGTTGGGGAAACGCTCGAACACACCCGACCAGAGCATGAACCACATTGGTCGTGCTGGCCACCAAGTGACCTCGGTGACATAGATGCCGAGATGATCGCCATATTCGTGTCGTGCCGCCGGGCCCGAGTGGGTCACGATGGGCAGGTTCATCTCCTCGCACAACGCCCACACTGGGTCGTAGCTGCGATCGTGATACGGCGTCTGGTTCATCCACATCGCGGGGATCATCACCGCGCCGAGGCCATCGGCCTTGATGCGTCGAATCTCGGCGAGCACCTCATGCATCGGCGCGGTGATGGGCACCAGCGCCACGCCACGCCGGCGCTCGGGACTATGCGAGCAGAGGTCGGCGAGCCAACGGTTGTGCGCCTGCGCGCCTGCCAATCCCAACACCGGATCCATGTCGCCCGACAATCCGAGGCCTGCGCCAAACGGCACGCATGTGCGGCTCTCGACAGCGTCGGCATCGGGGAACACCACTTCGCCAGCAACGCCATCGCCGTCGAGTTCAAGGTCGCGACGGTCGGCGTCCCAACCGCTGCGAAGGGCTTCCTCGTGTTCTTCGAACCACTTCTTGGCGTAGTCCTCATTGCGCACGCCAAGCCGCGTGCTGGCCTCGAGCACTGCGGCGCGCTCGCTGAGGAACTCGTCGAACTGCGGATGCACTTTCGACGACAGATAGGCGCGGTAGTCCTCGGTGGGCAACCCTGCGTGGCTGTCTGCCGAGACGATGATGTACGGATTATTGGGATCAGTTGTCATGACGTGTTCTTTCAGGAGAGCGGGGTCAGCCGGGTACAGCGCGGAGATACGTGGGATTGGTGCGGTTCAAGATTGAGTCGGTGCGAGCCAGTAATTGGTTGTCGCCGCGTTCGCTGCGCGGGTGCATCCAAAACTCGTTGGCCAACAAGCCGGCCACAACAAGCTCGGCCACTTCTTCGACCGGGGTGTAGGCGATGTTGACACCAGCGGCCTTCATCTGCGCCTCGAGCCCCTCGACCGTTGTGTACGGGGTCTTGCGCGGTCGCTCTTTGGCGAATTCGTCGGTGCGGCTTCGCCACGACTCAAACAAACCAGTGCGCAGGATGTGTGGTCCAGGAAACAGCACCGATGCACTGAGCTTCGATTCCACTTCTTGAAGCTGACCGTACAGACACTCTGTGATAGTGACCACTGCTGCTTTAGTGGCTGCATATTGTGGCGTGCTGGGCAGGGGCGACACACCGCCATTGCCCGACGAAGTGTTCACGATGTGGCCTTCGTCGTCTTGCTCGAGCATCACCGGAACAAACGCATTGATGCCGTGCACCACGCCCATCAAGTTGACACCGATTGCCCACTTCCAGTCGTTGAGTTCGTGCTCCCACATGCGGCCCTCGGCGCCAGCGCCGATGCCTGCGTTGTTACACACAACGTGCACTGCACCGAACGCCGACAGCGTGGCATCGCGCAAGGCCTCGACCGACGCGTAGTTGGTCACGTCGGTGGGTACGCCGATGATGTCCATGCCCGCTTCGCGACACTCGGCCACTGTGCGGGCCAAGGGCTCGGCCTGCACATCGGCCAACACCACTTTCATACCGGCGCGAACGAACCGCTCGCCCATTGCTCGGCCCAAACCACCGGCGCCGCCGGTGACCACTGCGACGCGACCCTCGAGTGTGCGCATCAGTCGGCCGCTCCGATGACCGAGAGGTCGTCGTAGCGCTGGTGCACAAATGGGCGAACCCATTCGCCCGGCACCGTGGTGATGATTTCGCCATGCTGCTTGCTTGAGCGCTCGGCGAACTCCATGAAGCGCAGCTTGCGCACCGGAAGGTCGGCTACCGGATCGAATTTCGATTCGCGCAGAATCAATTCGCCATCGACCTTCCAGACATTGCGGGTCTTCTCGTCGCGGTGGCAATACACCAGCGCCGGATCGCTGTCGAAGCCCTTGCCTGCGGGGTCGAGCAGAAACTTGAAATAGAAATCGGTGCGCCGACGATCGGGGGTAATGGGCTCTTCGCCAACCACGCGTCCGTTGATCTCGACGAAGGTGACGCCCATGCGAGCGAACCAGCCGCGCACATCGTCGCCCACTCGCGTGAGCGTGACGTCGGCAAGCTTCTTCGGCTCACCAAATGTCTCGCGCCCACCCACCACGGCTTGCTCGGTGGTCATCGGCATCACCAACGGGTATCCGCCAACGAGTCCGTTGTGCATTGCTTCTACGGAGAACGTGCCGGCACCAAATGGCGCGCGACCGTGGCCGATATCGACCGAGGCAAAGGTGACCCGCACCAGCGGCTCGGCGCTTGGTGTAAGCGGCTGCGGCAGTACTGCTGCGATGGCTTCGGGATCGGTTTCGTACACCGCCGTAAGCGTTGTGGCCCACGTATCTACCGAGGTGGTCTCAAGCTCGCGGTTGCGCAGTTGGTCAACCGAGCGGCCGCCGTATCGAATGTTTCCCATGTGATATCCCCCGTG